>CAYJMF010000020.1:13686-52341 GCA_964370855.1 uncultured Planctomycetota bacterium
CCCCCCCGTGGGGGCGGGGGCCCCCCCTTGCCACCCCCGGGGGCCCCCCCCCCCCCGGGGGGGCCGGGGGGGGGGGGGGGGGGGGAAGCGAGGCTCCAGGTATGCTCTCCTGGATGCGACCTACCGTGGATTCCGGAACCTCGTCCTCGGGAGTACGCCCCGCACTCTTCGCTGTCGCCCTCGTCCTCCTGATCGTCTCCGCACCGTTCCTTGCCTGGCGACTCCTGACGGATGTTGGACACAGAAGGGACTACGGCCGGTTCGAGTCGACCGAGGCCAGGGCAGGAGTGGAGATCGTGGGGATCCAGCGCATGCCAACGGCCTGGGACGGAGAGGAGAACGTGTTCGTGCGCTCTCTGGCATCACCCGACACCCCCCTTCTCGAGTTCGACATCAACGGCCGTTTCGGAGACCAGCTACGCGTCGACCTGTCGACCGATGCCAACTGGGCGCGCATCTGGCTGGCGCACGAACCCCCGCTCATCGGCGAGGTAGGGGCGGTCTCCGGCGACTCGTCCTACTTCCTCGACTACACGCTTGGCCAGACCAAACGTCAGGATGTCTTCCCTGGCTCCGTGATCGCGTATGCCAACCTGAAGACGGGCTTCGTGCTGAGTGCGCCGACCGCCACAGTCTCCGAGAGAGTGTCCCTCCTCGGCCTCCGCCCGGCGCTCCCGGACGATGAGGCGATTCGGGGAGAGACGGTCCACTGGACTCGAACTACTCATCGCTAGGAACTCGAGTCCGGCTCCGATTCGGGATGTGCCCCCCCTCCCGGGAGGCCCGGGGCGCGGGAGGGGAGTGTCCGAGAGAGACGATGCGGTCTTCGCGTTGCGGATCTCAACGGACCCTGCGATCATGGGGAGGATGGCCCCGACGAGACTCCGTTTGCCCTGGAGAATCAGAAAGCTCCCTGCCTGGGTTCGGATGATTCCCGGACTCGTGTTTGCGATCTCTGCCGTCCTGAAGCCGTTCGCGGGGAACTATCTCTGCGGGGAGGACCCATGGGAGGCGGCGAACCTCGTCATGTGGCCTGCCGAGGTCTGGATGGCGTGGAGCCTACTCGTCCCGGGGGAGGGCTCCATTCGCGGGCTCCTGGCAGGCCGGCGAAGGCGGCTGGCGAGCCTCTTCGGGGCGCCCCTCATGTTCGGCGCCATGGGAGTCCTGACGTTCCTCCACTTCTTCGGGCACTACTGGAACCTCAAGGCTGCCGACGTCTCGGCGTGCGGGTGCTTCGGCCCCGTTCTCCTCCCCTATGGCCTCCACATGGTCATCCTCGGACTCACCGTCGCATGCCTGGGCGCAGTCTTCCTTCACGAGGAGACCCAGCTCATGGAGAGGCAGACCATCAGCACGGGTTGATGCCCTCCCGGGAGGCCCGGGGCGCGGGGGGGAGGTGGCACTACTCCCGGAACCGCCCCGCATCGACGTCCGCGACGAGGATCTTCCCCCTGGCCATCCACCAGTCCTCCCAGGCGCGGATGGCCGCGGATCGGGCCTCCTCCGGTCTCTTCGGGTCATACCCCTGTGAAGCGCCCGTCGTCCGGAGGAGAACCTCGATGGCTGCGGCGCGGACCCCCTCCTCCGCGTCATCGAGTCTCAGGATGAGCAGAGGGATCACGCGCACCCCCATCTGAACGAACTCGGCGGCGCGGGCATGCCGATCCTCGGCACCCGCGGCCATGAACCTCCGCAGGACGGACTCGAGGACGGCCCGGAAGGACGCGTCGTCAAGGTCCTTCGCCCCGGAGAGGTCGAGGGAGTTCGCGCCCGATTCCGTGGCGACGGCGCGTGAGGGGACGCGGAACACGGCCCGCTTGAGGAAGAGGAGGGCGAAGCAGGAATCCACGAGGGCGCCGTACGGGCAGAGGCGGCTCCGGAACTCCCCCTCCGGTCCCTGGCAGGGAAGGAGCGCCCGGGCCCCGATCGCGTACCAGTCCGCGGAGCCGATCAGCGAGACGCCGCCGAGGATGCAGGCCCGCTCCACCCCGTAGAGGAGGTAGAAGTCGTCAAGTGCCCCGGAACCGACGATGGGGAGGCCCGCCTGCCCGCGGAAGGACCCGTCGATCTCCCCCCAGTGGTGGGCGAGCCAGGCGAGGCCGTCCCGGATCCCCTTCTCCGAGAGGGCCCGAAGTCCCGGGCCGAACCCCTGGCCGCCGTCCAGTTCCGACCGCGCGATGATGAGCGAGGAGACTCCCCCCGCGGTCATGTTGGCATAGGCCCTCCGGGAGACGCCGGAGGGGTCCCCGATCCCGGCCAGGTCGGCGCTCCCGCAGAGATAGCCCCACCCTCGCGCCTCGTCCTTCTCCCGGGTCGCCCCCACGGTGACGACCTCCCCGGTGCGCGGCCTCTTCCCCGGGTCGGCGGCCCCGGGGGCATCCACCCTCGGGACTTCCGGCCCCTTCGGCTCCTGTGCGGCGAGGAAGTGGCGGAGACCCCGGATCCACGTCTCCCGCGGCACATCGGCGCCGAGCCTCGCCGCCGCCTTGAGCCCGAGGAGGGCGAACTGGGAGTTGCTGTGGTCGTGGTAGCCCGCCCGGAGGTAGAGGACGTTGCCATACCCCCACCCTCCACCCTCGTCCACCGAAGGGCGGTCTCCCGTGGCCACGGGACGGGGTCGGGGCTTCCGCTTCCGACCGCCAGGAGGGACCGAGGGGATCTCCTGGACCTCCCCGTCGTCCTGGGTCCGGGCGAGCCAGGCGACCATCTCCGCGGCCCAGGCCCTGTCCTCTTTCGAGAGCGAGGCCGGCCGCCTGCCCCCCGGGGGGCCCTTCCCCATGGGGGCGGCACCCCTGTTGTGGGCGGCGTCGAGCGCCATGAGGCAGAGCGAGACGAAGTAGGTCGTACGTCCGTCGCCCCGGCCGGCGAGGTTCTCCACCCTCGCTTCATGGAGGTCCTTCGGTGGCTCCTTGCGAGTGCTCCAGTCCTCGCGGATGCGCGCGAAGCCCTTGACCATGACCGGGTCATCGAGGGGGACCTCGCAGGCGGCGAGGGTGTATACAGCCAGGGCGTTGGCCCCGACCGCCCAGGGTCCGCCCGGCCACTTGCCATCGCCGTCGTCGCCGTCCATGGCGAAGGACCCGTTCGGCCGTTGGGCACGGCGCAGCCAGTCGACCCCCCTGTCGATGGCGTCGTCCACCCGGGCCTGGAGGTTGGCGGAGGGGGGGAGGGGGACGGGAGGAGGGGCAGGCGGCGGTGCGGGTGTCGGGGGATCTTCAGCGCGGACCGGGAGTGCTTGCGGCCCGAGGATGCAGATCGCAAGCACTAGACACGTGCGCAGCCTCATGGGTTCCGAGGGTACACCCGCCTGCTCGCGCCGACCTTGATGGCCGTCGCGGCGGCCTGGTGGCCCGACTGTCAGGGCAGCCCCGTCCCTGCCCATCCCGGCACGCGCACTCCGAGGTGGGTTGCATGGGGCCCCCACCTGCAATCCACGTGCGGAATACGTCCGTGATGCACCGTGGTGTATTCTGGTGCAATGTCCACCACCGGGAAGGCCGTCCGCCTGAGCGTCACCCTGCCCCCCAGGACCGCCCGACGAGTCCGTTCCCTCGCGAAGGCCGGGCGGAGGAGCGCCAGCCGGGTCCTCGTGGACCTCGTCGAGGCGGGCCTCGCCGCAAAGGAGGCCGCGAAGCGGCGTTTCCTGGACCTCGCCGATCGCCTCGCCGGGTCCGACGATCCCGCCGAGCAGGCGCGCCTGAAGGAGGAGCTGGCCCGGCTCACCTTCGGCGGCTGATGCCGGAGATTCGACGGACCGTGGTTCACGGCCTTCGGGTCCTTCAAGGTCTGCGGCGGGGTGAAGTACCCGAGGACGTTCCTCCTGGGCGGACAGGCGGGCAGGGGGAAGGCCCTCCGAGCCTCCGGGCGGCCGGGGCATCGGGACCTCCTGAGCGCTCCACGAACCCGCAGTGTGCGCGGGGCGTCCTTCCTCCGTTGCGTGCCCCCGATCAGGTGCCGCTCTCGGGAGGCCACTCCTCCTCGCGGATCTCCGGCCAGACGGGTTCCCCGAGCCACGCGCCTGCGCGCAGGAGGAGGGCATGTGTGCCCTTCGGAAGAGGCCGGGACCGACTCGGCCAGCGATCCAGCGCGATCAACCTTCGGATCTCCTCCCGGGTCGCCTCTCCCGTACGGGTCCTCTCCTTCACCTCGTCGCGGAAGGAAGCCGACTCCTCGTATCTCCGGGCGAAGGCATTGGGGAGCCACATCCCGCAGTAGATGCTTCCCGGCGGGGAATCCGGATGATGCCGGGGAGACGGCGTTCCTCGAACCGCCATTCCGCCGCCCCTCCGGCCGTTCGTCCACCCTCCTGCACCGCGGGCGGGACGGGGCCGGTGCGCGGCCCGCGGCCCCCCCATGGGGGATCCACCCCATGGAAGGAGCGCCGGGGCCGACGTAGCCTCGAGGAGCGCCTTCCGGCGCAGGGCGGCGATCCAGGAGGCGAACCCATGTCCATCACCGGACTCGAATCCCTGGCGGGCCTCCAGCTCCTCGTCGCCGTCGCCATGGCCGACGGGGACCTGACCCACGGGGAGCGGGAGGCCATCGCCGGCGCCCTCGCGGAGGCGGATCTCCCACCGGGCGTGACCTCCGGGGAGCTCATCGCCAGCCCCGGCGACGTCGATTCCCTCATCGCGCAGGTCGCCACCCCGGAGGCCCGCGACACGGCCTTCGGCGCCTGCCTCACCATGGCCTACTGCCACGGCAGGTGCGCGCCGAAGCAGAGGGAGATCCTGGAGAGGATCGAGAGGGCATGGAGCGTGCTCCCCGAGACGAAGAGGCACCTGGAGCGGGTCCTCTCCGAGGCGTGCGGGACCGTCTGGCGGACGCGGATCGACAGGGGGGCCGAGGAGGACGGCCTCCCGGAGCGGGTCCGGGAGGAGGTCCTCCGCCATTGCGTCCTCGCGGCCGTGCTCGGGCTCCACCCGATCCCGCTCGCGTCCGTCGAGACGGACCTCGCTGTCGTCTCCCTCCAGGTCCGGATGATCGGGTCCATCGGCCGGCTGCGGGGGCGCGCGACGTCGAGGAGGGCGGCCCGGCACATGATCACGGACCTCGGCGTCGGCGCGGGGGCGCGCGTCGCAATCCACGGGCTGACGAGCCGGATGGCCGGCGCCGCGGGCTCCTTCGCGGCCTCGCGGAACTTCGCGTCCACCTGGGCGCTCGGCCAGGTCGCCGACCGCTACGGGGAGGGCGGCGGCCGCGCCGGGTTCGACGACGACGGCCTCGCCGTCCTGCGGGCGGCCTTCGAGGAGTCGAAGGCGGAGGGGCGGAGGCTCTACGAGGCCCACCGCCCCGAGGTGGAGGCGAGGCACAGGGGCCACGTCGCGTCCATCGCCGGGGCGGTCGCGGACTGCAGGGCCGGCCGGATCACCGTGGCGGAGTACGCGAAGAGGATCGCCGCACTGCCGTAGCGGCGCCCGGCTCCCGGGGTGCGCGCCACGGCGTCCGGACGGTTCCGGAGGGCGTCATGCCCGGGCCGCGTCCCGGTCCGGGAGATCGACGCCCGGCTGCCGCGCCCGCCCCTTCCCGTCGAGGGCCTCCCGCACCGCCCTCGCCAGCTGCAGGGGCGTGAAAGGCTTCTGCAGGAAGGCGACCTCCCGCGCGACGACGCCGTGGCGCACCACGTCGTCGTCGGTGTAGCCGGACATGAAGAGCACCTTCAGTCCCGGGCGCGCGGCGAGGGCCCTCCCGGCCAGCTCCCGCCCGCCCATCCCCGGCATGACGGTGTCGGTGAGGAGCAGGTGGACGGGCTCCTTCTCCCTCGCCAGGCGGTCGAGCGCCGCGGGGCCCGAGGACGCCTCGATCACCCGGTAGCCCTGGGCCTCCAGGAGGATCTGCGTGAGTTTCCGGACGATCTCCTCGTCCTCGGCGAGGAGAACGGTCTCCGCGCCCCGCGGCGGAGCGCACTCCTCGACCTCTCCGGCGGGGAGGGCTCCGGCGTGGCCGGCCCGGGGGAGGTAGACGGTGAAGGTCGTCCCCCGGCCGGGCTCGCTCTCCACGGCCACTCCCCCGCCGCTCGCCCGGATGATTCCTCCCGCCGTCGCGAGCCCGAGTCCCGTCCCCGTCTCCTTCGTCGTGAAGAAGGGCTCGAAGATCCGCTCGATCAGCTCCGGGGCCATCCCCGTGCCGGTGTCGCTGACCGTGATGCGGAGGAATTCCCCCGGCGGGAGGGGCGCGCCGCACACAGGGGTGGGCCCGGCCATCCGGACGTTCCGGGTCTCCATCCGGAGGCGTCCTCCCCGCGGCATCGCGTCCCGCGCGTTCACGGCCATGTTCAGCAGGACCTGCTCGACCTCGCCGGAATCCGCCATCACGGGCCAGGGGCTCTCCGCGAGGGCGGTCTCCAGGACGACGTCCTCGCCGATGATCAGCCGCAGGATCCGCTCGAGGTTCCGGACCACCTCGTTGGCGTCCAGGAGGCCGTGCCGGAGGACCTGCTTGCGGCTGAAGGCGAGGAGCTGCCTCGTGAGGGCGGCCGCCCTCCATCCCGCACCCTGGATGTCCTCGATGCCCTTGCGGAGGGATCCGTCCCCCGCGACGCGGGGGAGCATGAGGGAGCACTGCCCGAGGATGACGGTCAGGAGGTTGTTGAAGTCGTGGGCCACCCCGCCCGAGAGCCTCCCGATGGCCTCGAGGCGCATGGAGTGGTGCAGCTGATCCTGCAGGATCTTCTCGTTGGAGATGTCGGTGACCATGCCTTCCAGGGCGCGCATCGCTCCCCCGGCGTCCCGGACGGCCCGGATGTGGACCCGCACCCAGACCGGCTTCCCGTCCCTCCTCCGGAACCTCGACTCGAAGTTCACGACCTTCCCGTCCGTCGCGATGGCCCGATGGAAGGGTTCCACGTCCGCCGGGTCGAAGACCACCTGCGCCTCGAAGTCCGTGATCGCCTCGCGGAACTGCCTCTCGTCGTCGTAACCGAGGATCCGGACCATGGCCGGGTTGGCGTCCAGGACCCGCTTTTCCACCGATGTCCGGAGGATCCCCTCCGCCGCCTCCTCGAAGAGGCTGCGGTACCTCTCCTCGGCCGCCTTCCGGACCGCCACCTCCTCCCGGAGGAGCGCCGCGTGGGCCTGGATCTCGAGGGAGAGGCGGGCGGCCTCCGAGGCGACCGCGATCTGGGAGGCGAGGATCGTGGCCAGCTGCTCGTCCACCCCGTCGAAACCTCCGCCCGCGACGGGATCCGCCAGGTAGAGCCAGCCGTAGACGACGGACTTCGAGACCACCGGGACGACGAGGAGGCTCCGGACGGGGGGGTGGCCGGCGGGAAGGCCGAGGACCGCGGGCGATCGGCCCTCCGCCTCGACGAGGCGGAGCCTCCCGCTCTCGAGGACCTCCCCGGGGACGCCCGCCCTCGCCGGGGGAGACGCCATGCCGGCGGGCCCCCCCCGCGCCGCGAAGCGGGCGAGGCCCGCGCCGGAATCGTCCAGGAGGCCGACTCCCGTGAACCGGACGCCGAGGATGTCCCTGGCCGCGCCCGCGAAGAGATCCACGAGGGCATCGAGATCCCTCGTTTCCGCGGCGGCCAGGCCGAGTTCCACGAGGGCCGCCAGCCTCAGGGGAAGCGACCCGGCCGCCGCCCCGGAGGACGGCGCACCCGCGAAGGACCCCGCCCGGTCGATCCTCCCTCCCGGGCCCCTCCCCTCCACCGCGGGAGCGCCCCCCCCTCCGTCGTGGAGGGACCTGAGGTCGGCGAGGCGGGTCGGGCCGCCCGGACCGGGAAGGGGCGCGGGGAGGGCCTTGCCGCCGAGCAGGCGGGCGACGGTGGCGAGGATCAACTCCGGCTCCGCGGGCTTGGAGAGCACGGCCTCGACGCCGCATTCCCGGGCGATCCTCTGGATGTCCTGGGCCAGGAAGGTCGCCGAGTAGAAGACGACGGGGACGGCGGCGAGGGCCGGCTCCTGCCGCATCCGCCGGACGAACTCCTCGCCGTCCATGACGGGCATCAGGATGTCGGTGATCACGAGGTCCGGGAGGGCGCTCCGCACCTTCTCCAGGGCCTCCGCCCCGTCGGCGGCCTCCGCCGTCCGGTAGCCCGCGTACCCGAGAAGCGTGGAGAGGAACTGGCGGTTGATACCCCGGTCGTCCACGATCAGGATGTCGGGCATCGGTCCCTCACCCCCCCTTAGGCGACAGGTGGCCGCGGACCGCGCGCAGGAGGACCGCGGGGTCGACCGGGTTCAGGAGGTAGCCG
Source organism: uncultured Planctomycetota bacterium (assembly GCA_964370855.1). GTDB lineage: Bacteria > Planctomycetota > JAJSAM01 > JAJSAM01 > JAKLKS01 > JAKLKS01. Next base: position 21,881 of record CAYJMF010000020.1, read on the forward strand.
TCCGCGCCCTCCTTCAACGCCGCCTCGCGGACCCGCGGATCGCGGCCCGTCGCCGAGAGGAAGACGAAGGGGGTCCTTCGGAGGTCGGGGTCCGACCGCATCTGCCGGAGGAGATCGAACCCGCTCTCCCGTCCGAGGTGGACGTCGCTGAGGACGAGCCCCGGGCGGAGGGCGCGGATCTCGGCGAGCGCCGCGGCCACCCTCGACGCGAGGCGGACGCGGATTCCGTGGGGCTCCAGGACGGCGCGCACGAAGGTCTGGTTCGCGGGAACGTCGTCCACGACGAGGACCTCGCCGTCCGGGGGGCCCGCCGTCGCGGGGTCCTCCGGACCGACGGGAGCCACCATGGCGGGGTGCTTCGCGGAGTCCGTCCGCAGGGGTTCCGGCAGGAAGGCCTCGATCTCCCCGACGAAGGTGGCGGGGTCGATGGGCTTGGGGATGTGGCCGTCGAAGCCCCCGCCGAGGACCTTCTCCCGGTCCCCCACCATGGCGAAGGCCGTCACGGCGAGGAGGGGGACGCGCCCCATCCCGGGAATCTCCCGGAGCCCCCGGGCGACCTCGAAGCCGTCCATCCCCGGCAGCTGCAGGTCGCAGAGGACCATGTCCGGCGCCCTGGCGCGCGCCGCCGCGAAGGCCTCGGGTCCGTCCACGGCACCGGCCACCTCGTAGCCGAAGGCCCGGAGCAGGTAGGACATCAGCTCGAGGTTGTTCGCGTTGTCCTCGATGATGAGGATGCATGCGGCCATGGGCCCCTTCCTCACGCGGCGGGGAGCGACAGGGTGAAGGTGCTTCCCTCCCCCTCCCCGCTCTCCAGCGTGATCCTCCCGCCGAGGAGTTCGGCGAGTTTCCGGCTGAGGTGGAGCCCGAGGCCGGTCCCCTCCCGGCGGGTGCTGCCGCCCCCCTCGATCCGCGAGAAGGCCTGGAACAGCCTCTGCTGGTCCCCCTTCGGGATTCCGCAACCGGAGTCGGTCACGCGGACGTCGAGCCGCCCTCCGTCCGCGCCGGGGGGGCTCACGACCTCGATGCGGACTCCGCCCCTGTCCGTGAACTTGATGGCGTTGTTGACGAGGTTGAGCAGGATCTGGTGGAAGGCCCGGCGGTCCGTGGGGAGGGTGAGGTCCGCCGGGACGGGCGCCACATCGAGGAGAAGCCCCTTCGCCTCGGCCATGGGCCGGAGCACGCTCTCCACGTCCCGGAGCACCTCCCGCACGGGGACGGGCCCGGGACAGAGCTGGACCTTCCCCGCCTCCACCCTGGAGATGTCGAGGAGATCGTTGATGAGGGAGAGGAGGTGGCGGCCGCTCGCCTGGATGGTCTGGAGCTGCCGGGTCTGGTCCACGGTGAGCGGACCCGGCAGGCGCATGAGCAGGGTCCCGGTGAAACCGATGATGGCGTTGAGCGGCGTGCGCAGTTCGTGGGACATGCTGGCCAGGAACCGGTCCTTGGCGAGGTTGGCGTCCTGGAGTTCCAGGTTCTTGGCCCGGAGGTCGTCCTCGGCCCGCTTCCGGTCGGTGATGTCGCGGATGGCGCTGGAGACGAGGATCCCCTCGTCGGTCTCCACGGGGCTGAAGAGGATCTCCATGGGGAACTCGCTCCCGTCCCTCCGCCGGCCGAGAATCTCCACGCCCGTTCCCATGGGCCTGATGCCGGGATCGGCGACGTACCGCTCGTGCTGCCCGGGGAGGAGGACCTCCACGGGCCGGCCGAGGAGCTCCGCGCGCGTGAAGCCGAACATCCTCTCCACCTGCGCGTTCACGAGGACGATGGTCCCCCGCCGATCCACGACCACCATGGCGTCCGGGGCGGATTCGAGAAGCCGCCGGCTGACGTCCGTGAAGGCGTGGATCGATCCGGGCGGGGAGGGAATCGCGGAACGACCCTGGGGGTCCGCCGTCATGGCTCTCCCCCGCCCCGAGCGTGAACGACGCGCTCCCGTACCGTCATCCCGGAGACGGGCATCGACGCCCTCCCCGCCGGGGCATCCGCTCGATGCGCGGCGCCCCATGCGCCCCGCTCGAGACCGATGTCCGCCCCGGCATCCTGCGCTTCCCGACAGTGTCCCGGCATCGACAAGCACCCGCCGACATGACCGCGGAACTGGGTCATCCCTCCGGCCCGCACCCTAGGGGATCCCCGCGGCTTCCACCATGGGGTGAATCCCTACCTCCCGGCGGGAGGGGACCGCGGGGAGGTTCCGCAACGACCGGCGGCGCTCCCCGGGGGGCGCGGCGGCGAGCCGGACCGCGGGGCGCCTCTCAGACGATCGGGAAGTCCCACCCCTGGCCCGGGCTTCCGAGGATCCGGCACATGGCCAGGAGCTGGCCGCCGTGCTGGTAGACGTGCGTGGAGACCCGCACGAGGATGAGGGCCGGCACGAGGGTCCGCTCGTGGCCGCCCCAGGTGGTCATGGCGCGGGGCGCGTTGAGCTCCTCCGCGCCGGCGCCGAGGATGTACTCCCGGGTGGCGGCGGCCACCTCCCCCTGGAGGGCGGACAGGGTCTCCAGGGTCGGGAAGGCGGCCTCGTCGTCGTCGCCGACGAGGCGGCCGTGGAGCACGCCGATCCAGTACCGCTCCGCCCCGAGCACGTGGTGGACCTGGAGCCGCACCGTCGGGTAGGAGAACCCCTCGAGGGGGCGATCCGCGAGCCCCGGCCCGAGGCCGGCGCCGTGTGCGAGGATCTTCGAAAGCGTGGAGTGCGAACGCCCGTGGATGTCGGCGAGGGCCTCGGCCGTGTACATGGGTCCACCTTCCCTCGTCGGGGGCAGCACGGAGCCCATTGTAGCCGGGAGGGAGGGCCCGGTGGGAGGTCCCGGTGCGCTGCTGCGGGTGCCGGCCCGCCGTTCAGGAGATCGGCTTCAGGGCGAACCGGCCGTACGCGATGAACGCCATGCGGGAGCGTGGCGCTGGAGTGGTAGAAGACGCCTCCCGCCCGCATCACCTCGCCGCAATCCGCACCTCGACCCCCGTGTCCCCCGCCTCCGCCTTCGCCTCCCCCCGCATCGGCGGCGTACCGTCCCGCGAACCGCGGACCACGCACGGGCCGGCGCCCAGGCCCTCCACCCGGAACGATCCGTCCGCCCCGCTGACCGCCGTCCCGGCCCCCCCCTTCCCCGCCACCGACACCCGCGCCCCCGCGACCGGCCGCCCCTCCGCGTCCACCACCCTCCCCGCGATCGCGCGCGCCGCCTCCAGCGCCATGTCCACCGCCGCGACCCCGCCCTCCGTCACCGCCACCCGCCCGCTCCCCTTCGGCGCGAACCCCGCGGCCTCCACGCGCAGGGTCGCCGTGGCCGCCGGGAGCCCCGCGAGCACGTACTCCCCGGCCCCGTCGGTGATCGCCTCCACGCGCCGCCCGAGGTCGGCCGCGGACGGGGAGGAGCCTCCGCTGAAGGACCACGACCCCACGCGCACCTTCGCCCCGGCCACCGGCGCCCCGCCGGGCCCCGTGATCCGCCCCCGGATCGTCCCGCCCCGGGGGAGGAGGATGTCCACCGAAGCCGCCTTCCCGCCCGGCGCGAGGTCGAAGGGGGCCGACCTCCCGGTGAGCCGCCCCGGCGCCGCCGCGGAGAGCCGGAGCGCAAGGGCCGCGGGGACTCCCTGGAAGCGGAAGGCCCCGCTCCCGTCGCTCAGGACCGGCTCCACGGGGCCGTCGGCGAGAAGTTCCACCCGCGCCCCGGCGACGGGGGCCCCCGCCGCGGTCACCCGTCCCTCCACCGCCCCGGTCTCCTCGAGGAGGATCCTCCGGGCCTCCTTGCCCGTGGCGGCGGTGATCTCCAGCCGGGCGGGGTCCGGCGGCGCCCCCGGGAGCGGCTCCCCGGTGGGGTCCCGGGTCCCCAGCCCCGGGCACGCCAGCCCCTCGGCCGCCGCCTCGAGGAGGGCGGGCCCCTCGGGCAGGTCCGTGAACTGGAACCCCCCCGAGGCGTCGGTGACCGCGGCGCGCTCCGCGCCGAGCCCGAGGAGGGCGCGCACCACGAGAGTCACCGTCGCCCCGGGGACCGGCTTCCCGGTGGAGGCGCGGGCCACCGTGCCCCGGACCGTCGCGCCGGGGCGGAGGACCACCTCCCGGTCCTCCCCCCCACCGTCGGCGAGCAGGAGGGGCTCCCCGGGGAGGTCGGGCGAACCCAGCGGGAAGGCCGGCGCGAACTCCCCCTTCCGGACGACGAGGCTCGAGACCCGTCCCGCGGGCAACCCATCGAGGATCAGGCGCCCCTCCCCGTCGGTCACGCCGCGGAGGAGGGCGGCCCACGCCCCCTCCGGATCCTCCATGAGGGCGACCGCCTCCGCTCCCGCCACCGCCGCGCCCGCAGGGTCCTTCACCCGGAGCCGGAGGGTGGCCGACCCGCCGGTCCGGACGGTCGCCTCGCCGGGCCCGCCCAGGTTGACCCGGTGCTCCGTCTCCCGGCCCGGGCCGGTGCGCACCTGCAAGGCCACGTCCCCCTCCCGCGGGCCGGTGAAGACGCACCGGCCCTCGGCGTCGGTGCGGGCGCGGAGGGGAGCGGCAACGAAGCCATGGGAGTGCAGGAGGTAGAAGCGGGAGAGGGAGGAGACGGCCACCGCGGCGCCGGGGACCGGGCGCCCCTGCCCGTCCACGACCCGGACCCGCAGCGGGCTCCCAGGGCGGAGGAGGAATTCCACCGGGGCCGCCCCCCCCCCGCCCCCGAGGAGCCGATCCTCCTCCACGGCGGGCGGGAAACCCGGGGCGGTGGCCACGAAGGTCCAGCGGCCGGGCGGGAGCCCCTCGAGGGTGAAGGTGCCGTTCGCCCGGCTGCGGGTGCGGGCGGCCCAGGCCGGCTCCGCGAGGAGCGTGTCGCCGATGGCGTGGAAGTCCATCCTCGCGAGCGTGCCCCTGCGGAAGGGGACCGCGCAAACCTCCGCCGCGGCGACCGGATTCCGGTCCGGGTCGAGGACGACGCCGTTGATCTTCTCCCCGCCCGCCGCGGCCGCCGCCCCGGGGCTGAGGGGAACGGAGGCAAGGACGGCAAGGAGCAGGAGGAGGAGGGAGGGCGCCCCCGCACGGAGGAACCCCGGCCGCGGACCGTCCCCGTCCGGTTCCCCGCTCAGGCGATGGGCCTCAGGACCATCCGCCCGTAGGCGAGGAACGCCATGAGGAGGCCCAGCACGCAGCACATCACGATGGAGGGGACCTCGCGGTACTTCACGTGCACCCCGATGAAGACGAGGCTCTCGACCGCGAGGACCGCGGCGGCGACCACCGAGAGCGTGGGCCGCCAGTGGAAGGCCGAGGGGACGATGAGCCCGACCACGCAGGCGAGTTCGAGGATGCCGAGGCCCATCCACCCCTCCCGCGGCAGCGCGCCGAAGGAGGGGACCTCCTTGCTGATCTCGTCGAACATGAAGATCTTCATCACGCCCGACGCCCCGTAGAGGAGCGCGGCGAGACCCTGCAGCACCCACAACAGGATGTTCACCCCGCGCCCCTCCACGGTTCACGCGTCGGCGCGAGAGATTGGCATCCCCCCGGGGGCGGAGTCAAGTCCGTTCGGGAGCGAAGGAGGCCCTACTCCGGTTCCGGCATCTCGTACCCCGACAACCCTCCCAGGAGCTCGGGCACCGTCGTGGCGAGGACGTCCTCCCCGGTCCCGTTGCGGATCGCGATGGCGCGGCCGAGGAGCTCCTCCAGGTTCGCCGCGTCGAGCGGGAGGGGATTCGACTGCCCGTACCCGCCCTCCCACTCGTAGCCGTAACCCTCGTAACCGTAGACGGCGGGTTCGAACTCCCCGACCTGCACCATCACGCCTCCGGCATCCTCGATCCAGAGGGTCACCGGGGCGACGACGGCGTCACCGTCGATCGGGGCCCAGATGGAATCCCGGCGGCTGCCGTCCACCACGGACCGCGAGGACCCGAACCTCAGGCTCGCGTCGATGCCGGGCAGGATGTCGTACTCGACGGCGCGGTACGGCACTCTCCTCAACCCCTCGTCGGGGACAGCCCCCTCGTATCCCTCCATGCGGATCCGCAGGATCGGGTCCTCCGCGCCCGCGTCGCAGAGCGCCACCGTGCGCCCCGTGAAATCGGTCTCGTACCGCTCCCCGTAGAGCCGCACCCGGGCCCTCCCGCGGCGGTTCGTCCGGACCTGCGTGAGGAGGACCCCGTAGGTCCGGTCCCGGACGTCGTAGGTGGTCCGCGGCTCCAGGCCCTTGAACCGAAGGACGAGCCGTTCCCACCAGCGGCGGCTGTCCCCCCTGTCCCAGTCCCAGGTACCCACGGGAGCCGGGTCCCCCGCCCCTTCCCCGGGCTCCATGGCGCCGCTGCCCATCCCGGAGGCGCCCCTGGCGAAGGCGTCCCCGGAACGGGGCGCGGGGAGGAGGAGGGCGAGGATCGCTCCGGCGCAAAGGAGCGCGAGGGCCGGCCGCCACGCGGGGCCGGAGGAGGAGGAGCGGAACCGAATCGGAGAGCCATGGATGGCGTCGGCCATGATGCCGCCTTTCCGGGCATCGCCCCCCGCGGTTGCCCGGGTGCATCCTACCCCCGGTCGCCGTGCCCGCAACCCGGCGGCGGGAATGGCGGGCCGGGGCGCGCCTCAGATCGCCTTCACCAGCCACACGATGAGCAGGACGACGACGACGAGGACGAGGATCCCGAACACCGAGGCGTGGCCGCCGACGAACCCGGCGACCTCGGGTGCCTCCTTCTCCCTCTCCGCGTAGGCGAGGGCCTCCTCCTCCCCGGCCGGTTCCGGCGCGGAGGGGCCGGCATCGGCGGCGACCGGCGCGGGATCGGGGGGCGCGGCGGCGGCCACCGGGGCGACGAAGGCGGCGACCCCGGGAAGGACGAGCAGTGCGAAGATCAGCAGGGCCAGGAGACGCATGTCCACCTCCCTAGATCTTGTTCTCCTTCTGGAGGAAGAGGAACAGGAAGACCAGCGCGGCGAGGAGCACGACGGCGACCGCGACGCCGCAGTCCCCGCCGACGAACTCCGCGACCTCGGGGGACTCCGCCTCCCGCGTCGCGTACGCGAGCGCCTCCTCCCCGCTCCCCTCCCGTACGGGGAGCACGGCGAGGATCGGCGCCGCCAGCATGGCCAGGATGCGCATCGTTCACCTCCTTGTCGGTGTCACGGTCCGCCCGCAACGGCCCCGTCCATCGGCCGGAAGACGACGAGGGTCGCGCACTTCGCCGCCTCCCACTCGCTCCGGAACGCGTCGAGGGAATCCGCCACGAGGCCCCGCGCGGGATCGAGGGCGGCGATCCGCCCGTCCTCCGGCCGGATCCCGACGACGACCTCGTAGTGGGAGAGGGCGAGGGGCCCGTAGCGCTTGATCAGGCCGACCACGACGGGCCGCCCCCGCTCCAGCTCATGCCGGAGATCCTCGACCCCACCCCGGACGAGGAAGGCCGAGAGCCCCCGCTTCTTCGCGGCGTCGCGCAGGTCGGCGGCCCGGAGGCCCTCCTGCCCGGCGACGGCGCATTCCTCCTCGATGCGCTTCGGCGGGACCTGGACGCCCCACCGGCGGAGCACCATGGAGAGGCACGCGGCGCCGCAGTCCTTCTCCGCCTCCTGGGCGACGAAGGGGACGGCCTCGACGAGGTGCCATCCGCCTTCGCGCCGGAGATCCTCGAAGGTCGTGGACCGCGCGGTGCCGGGGTGGATCGCGCACCCGGCCGCGGCGGCCGCGGCCGCGAGGACGGCGATGCAGGCGGACATTCTCGTGGGCGTCATCCATCGGGACTCTACCGAACAGGAATCGCCGTGGGCCGGATTCGGGCCCGCAATCGGCAGAAGGATTCCCGATGCCCGTAGGGGAAATCCCTACACGGGATTCCGGAGAGTCGGGGGCCACCGCCCGGCGGCGCCGCCGAAACGACTCCGCCCCCCGCGCGTCGCGGGGGGCGGAGCGAGTCGACCTGCCCGTCGTCGCGTCCGCCGCCAGCATCCGGGGGCGGCGGACGTTCGAGGAACCGTCTAGTTGCCGTGCTTCTCGTGGCCCTTGCCGCGGCCCTTGCAGTGGCCGAGGCCGAGACCGTTGCCGTGCTCGTGCCCGTCGTCGCCGTGGCACTCGCAGCCGCAGTCGTCCTTGTCTTTGCCGTTCCCGTTGCCGTTGCCGTTCCCCGCGACGTACTCCGGGGCGACGATGTTGTTGGTGTCGAGCGTCACGGCCCCGTTGATGGCCAGGACCGCGCCGTCGATGCTCGTACCGGAGACGACGGTGATGCTCGTGTAGGCGATGATGACGCCCGTGAACTCCGTGTTCACCCCGAGGGTCGCGGAGCTGCCGACCTGCCAGAACACCCTGGAGGTGTCGTAGTTCGCGCCGCCGTTGATCACGGTGACCGTCGCGCCGGTCGCCGTCGTCAGCGTGCTGCCGATCTGGAAGACGAAGAGCGCGTTGGAATCCCCGCCGGCGTCGAGGACGAGGTCCCCCGTCAGCTGGGCCGAGGAGTTGAACGTGTAGACGCCCGGCGAGAGCGTGAGTCCGCCGAGATCGGTGCCGGAGAGGTTGTTGGCCGGGGTGCTCGCCATGCCCGCCAGGAAGAGGTAGGCCTCGGCCGCGTCGGCATGGGCCTCGACCGCCAGCGCGTCGTTGTAGTGGAGCGCCCCGCCGGTCACGATGCCGGGCGGGAAGCCGGTGATGGCGGTGCCGGGGCTGACTCCGACGTCGCCCTCGATCACCGTGAGTCCCGTATTGGTCACGGTCGAGCCTCCGAGCACGGCGAACGTGCCCGCAGCGCCGAGATCGGGCCCGTTGACCGTCGCGGCGAGGAGCGCCCCGCCCGCGAGTGCGATACCGGCTGCCACCACGGCGGATCCGCGAATCCACCGCCCCATCGAGAGACGCGCATTGCTATCCATCATGAACCTCCTTCGAGTCGCCAACGTCCCTGAGTCCAAAGTCAGGCCGGACCGTAGCCTTCCCGCGGGAGAAGCGAAATGGGGTGGAACCCATCGGGCAGACTGCCCATGGGCGCGGGGACGGAACCCCGCGGCAGGTCAGGCTGGTCCCGGAGCCGGCGGGAAGGCCGCGCCCGCCCCCGCGCCTTCGACCTCCCCCCGGGCGAAGCCACGGACCCGGCGCACGTAGGCGGCCACCGTCTTTCCCCTTGAGTCCGGGGGGACACCGTGGGTACCGTTTCGGCCTGGCATGGTGGACCTTGACAGGAGTCAAGCCCCTGACTCGGCGGCCGTCGTCGCCCCATGGGATGGGCCGGCGATGCCGAGGGGCTTCTCCAGGAAGGAGGGGGGATGCGGATCTCGTGGACTCTGGCGGTCGCACTGATGCTCGGAGCGGTGGCGGAGGGGGAAGCGGAGGCGCCTTCACGGGGCCCCCGCACGGACCGGGAAGCCGGGAATCCCCGTCCCTCCTCCGGAGACCTCCCCCTCTGGCGCCTGGGGGTGGGCTTCGTCGAGAACATGGGCCAGTGGCCCTCCTCCGTGGCGTGCAGGGCCTCCTGCAGCGGGTACGACCTCTTCCTCGACGGTGCCGGCGCGGTCGTCGCCGTCGGCGGCGACGTGCCCCTCCGCCTCGGCCTGGCGGAACCGGTGCGCACCTCCCCGACGGTCGAGGGCCCCGGGCGCGTGAGCCTCCTCCGCGGCGGGGATGCCTCCCGCTGGGTCCGCGGGGCGAGGCACTTCCTGGGGGCGGAGCAGCGGGGATCGGGGAAGGGGGTCAGCCTCGATTGGCGGATCGAGAAGGGGCTCGCGCGGTTCGACGTCCGGGTCGAGCCGGGAACGGACCCCGCGGACTTCGCCCTTGCCGTGGGGGGCGCCAGGGCCGTCCGGATCGACGGCGAAGGAAGGCTCGCCCTCTCCACGGCGCGGGGGACCCTGGTCGCCTCGCGCCCGGTCGCGTGGAACCAGGCGGAGGGCGCGCGCCGGCCGGTGGAGGCCCGCTGGACCCTGCGGGGCGACGGGAGCGTCGGCTTCGCCGTCTCCGGGCGCGACCCGGCGCTTCCCCTCGTCATCGACCCCACGCTGGAATACGCATCGCTCATCGGCGGGACCGGCCCCGAGGGGCCGGCCCAGTCGGGGACGTCGGCCGCGGTGGGCCCGGGCAGCTCCGGGTACTTCGCCGGCAGCACCACCTCCACCGACTTCCCCGCCTCGGCGGGGGCGGTCCAGACGGCGATCGCGGGATACCGGGATGCCGTCGTGGCCCGGTTCGCGCCCGACGGGGCCCTCGTCTACGCCACGCTCCTCGGGGGGACGAAGGTGGGCGGGTTCGAGTGGGACGAAGCCCAGGCCATCGCCGTGGACGCGGGCGGGAACGCCTACGTGACCGGGGAGACCGAGGCGACCGACTTCCCGACGACCGGCGGCGCCTTTGACGGGACCTGGGGAGGCGGGCAGACCGACGCCTTCGTGGCGAAGATCGCGCCCGACGGGACCTCCCTCGTCTGGTCCACCTTCCTCGGGGGAAGCTCGAACGACGCGGGGCAGGGGATCGCCGTCGATCCCGCGACCGGGGTCGCCTGGGCCGGCGGGAAGTCCGCGTCGTTGAATTTCCCGGCCGTGGGCACCATCGCCGCTCCCACGGGCATCGAGATGACCTACGTCACGAAGTTCTCCGCCGACGGGGCCTCGGTGACCTACTCGACCCTGTTCGGTTCCGCCGCCGGGAACGCCTTCTCGATGGCCGTGGACGGGACGGGCGCCGTCTTCGTCGCGGGAGGCACGTCCGACGACGGGCTTCCCACGACAGGGGGGGCCTTCCAGGAGGCCTACGCGGGCGGATCGCAGGACTGCTTCGTCGCGAAGCTCCTGCCCGCGGGGAACGGGTTCGCCTATTTCACCTACCTCGGGGGGACGGGGAGCGAGCACCCCAACGCCCTCGCCATCGACGGCTCCGGCCGTGCCGTCCTCTTCGGACGCTCCAACGAGAACACGGACTTCCCGGCGGCCACCCCGGGAGCGGCACAACCGGCGAGGGCGGGGGACAACGACTACTTCGTCCTGCGCCTGTCCGCCGACGGCTCGGCCCTCGACTGGGCCACCTACCTCGGGGGATCGGGCAACGACTCCGGGGACGCCGGCGGCGGCGTGGGCGTGGACGGGGACGGCAACGTGTACGCGGCGGGCACGACGCGCTCCGCCGACTTCCCCGTGGCCGGGGGGCTCCAGTCCTGCCTCCGGGGCTCCTCCGACGGGTTCGTGACGAAACTCTCCGCCGACGGATCGACGATTCTCTACTCCACCTTCCTGGGCGGATCGGGAGACGACCTCGCCCGCTCCCTCGCCGCCGACGCCGCGGGGAACGTGATCGTCGTCGGAGGGACGAACTCACCCGACTTCCCCGCTTCGGGCGCCACGGGTCCCGGCGGCTCCGACGACGTCTTCGTGGCGAGGATCTCCGCCGCGGAGAGCGCCTCCTCCTGCAGCGCCACGGGGACCCTCGACCTTGCCCTCGCCAGGGGGAAACTGGCCGACGCGGAGAAGGCCGGAAAGGACAGGCTCTCGGTCTCCGGCACCCTGGCCTTCAACGGGGAATCGCCGGACGGCTCCTTCGATCCGGAGGATGACGCACTGGAGTTCGTCGTCGCGGGCGGCGACGGGTCCTTCGTCCTCGCCGTCCCCGCCGGGGACGGCGGCTGGCGGGTGAAGGACGCGAAGTTCACCTGGAAGAGCCCCCGGGGCGCGACGCCCAGGGTCTCCCTGACCCTCGACCCCGGGTCGGGGAAGTTCCGCCTGAAGGCTTCGAAGTTCGACTTCGACGAGGTCCCCAGCAACCCGTTCTCCCTGGACCTCGAGTTCGGGAACGACTCCGGGACGGCGGAGGAGACCTGGACGGAGGGGAAGCCCGGGACCTTCCGCTTCCCCTAGGTCCGGAGACGACGCCCGTCGCGGTGATGTCAGGCCGCCGGCCAGATCGACTCCGGGTCCCGGTGCCGGCCGATTCCATCGAGCCCTTCCTTGATGGCGTCGAGCAGGTCCCGCCAGTCCTCGACGCCGACGGAGACCCGCACCATGCCTGGGGTGATGCCGCAGCGGGCCTGCTCCTCCGGCGACATCTCGGAGTGGACCGTCGAAGCGGGGTGGCACGCCAGGGACTCCACCCCGCCCAGGCTCACGGCGTTGTGGAGGATCCGGAGCCCCCTCAGGAAGTCGAAGGCCGCGGCCTTCCCCCCCTTCAGGTCCATGGAGAAGATCGCCCCGGGGGAGTCGCACTGGGATTCGAAGATGCGGCGCTGCTCCGGATCCCGGATGGTGCCCGGGAAGTGCATGCGCTCCACGCGCGGGTGCCCCTGGAGGCCCTCCACGATCTTCAGGGCGTTCCCGCCCTGGCGCTCCATGCGGAGGCGGACCGTCGGGAGTCGGCTGTCGAGGAGCCAGCATTCGTCGGGCTGGAGGATCGTGCCGAGGATCCCCCGCGCACGGCGCAGCGCACGGATGCGCTCCGCATCCCTCCCGAGGACGACGCCGCCCAGCATGTCGCTCCCGCCCGAGAGGTACTTCGTCGCCGAGTAGATCGAGAGATCGGCGCCCAGCGCGAGGGGGTGCTGGAACGCGGGCCCCATGAACGTGTTGTCGACGGCGACCAGCGGCCTCTCCCTGCGGTGCTCCGCGGCGCCGACGGCGGCGGCGATGTCGGACATGACGAGAGTGGGGTTGGCCGGCGTCTCCACCAGGATCATCCGGACGTCGATGGAGGAGCCGACGGCCTCGATGAGGGCCGCGGTGTCCCCCGCGGGGACGGGGACGACGTGCACGCCCATGGGGACGAGCATCTCGTGGAGGAAGTGGTGGGTCCCCCCGTACAGGGGATCGGTGTGGACGAGGCAGCTTCCCGGCCGGAGCGTCGCGAGGAAGGTCGTGGCCAGCGCGGCGAGGCCCGAGTTGAAGACGGCCGCGGCCGCGGCCCCCTCCTCGAGGGGCAGGATCTGCGCCTCGAGGATCTCGGCGTTCGGATGGGAGATCCGGGAGTAGATGAGGTCGACATCCTCCCCGGGGTCGGGCTCGACCTTCCCCAGGGCCACGGCGAAGGCCCGCTCCGCGGACTCGGGGCTCCGGAAGACGTAGGTCGAGGACCGGAAGACCGCGGGACGGACGGACCCCACGGAGAGGCTCGGCTCGAACCCGCGGGTCAGGACGCCCGTGTCGGGACGCACTTCGTGTTCGGGACCATGGACCGTCGTCGCCTGGTTCATCTCCACTCCTCCACCCGGGGGCTGCCGGGACGCCGGACTCAACGACCTTCCGCCTTCCTGTAGAGGGACGCGCCCGCCCCGGGGGGCAACGCGCCCTCTGACCACCATCACGTGACCGGCGCGCGGGCGATTCCCGGTGCCCGCCGGGGGAGCGGGGCTGCGGCCTCCCCGGCCGCTCCCCGGGCCCCGGACGTCGAACCGCCCCCCGCGGGTCGCGGGGGGCGGCGTGCGGCGTCTCGTCGGAGGAGCCTACGGGTTGGTCGCGGGGATGGTCCCGACCAGGATGACCACGGTCCCGGTGGAGTTCCGCACCTCGACGGCCGTGCCGCCGAGGGAGGCGATGGCCGCGCCGAAGGTCACCACGGCGCCCTTCTTCGTGTCCTTCGTGTAGTTGTAGTTCCCGGACCTCTTCGTCGTGAAGGTGTCCATCTGCACGAGCTCGTTGCTCACGGTCGCGGGGTCGTTCGCCCAGAGGGTGAACTCCGTGTCGGCGTCGAGATGGCGGAGCTTCAGCTTGAACCAGGTGCGATCCGCCCGCTTGCTGTTGGCGGGGAAGTGCTTCACGAAGAGCCGGCCGACGGCGTCCTGGTCCGCGGCCGCGTCGGGGGGCAGGAGGATCGAGCGGGCGCCGGAGGGGCGTCCGGTGGAGACGGCCGGGTCCGTGTGGACCTGCACCGTGTTGGAGGGAAGGGACTCCCCGTCCACGGCGTTGAAGGCGGTCACCCGGTAGGAGAAGGTCGTCGAGACGGCGAGCAGCGGGTCGTTGCGGGTCACCACGAGGTCGGTGCCGACCATGTCCGCCGCGACGACGGTGTCGATGAGGAGGAAGCCGCCCGAGGCGCCGGCCCGCCGGTACACGCGGAACTCGGTCTCGTTGTCGCTCCCGTCGGTCCAGGAGAGGTTGGCTCCCTGGCTCCCGGCCGGGCCCGCAAGGACGGCCATGAGGGCGACGGGGGCCGCGATGAAGGGGGGAGGCGGCTCGACGACGAGCGTCGGGGAGACGACGACGTTGCCGTCGAGGGTCACCCCGCCGTTGAGGGCCAGCGCGTTGCCGACCATCGACGCGCCGGTGACGAGGGTGACGCTCGCGTAGGCGAGGATGTTGCCGGTGAAGGCGGTCGTGCCGCCGAGGGTCGCGGACTCGCCGACCTGCCAGAACACCTTCGACTCGTCGTAGTCGGCGCCGCCGTTGATCACGGTGACCGTGGAACCGCCGGCCGTCGTGAGGGTGGTGCCGATCTGGAAGACGAACACCGCGCCGGAGTCGCCGCCGGCGTCGAGGACGAGATCGCCCGTCAGTTCGGCCGCGCCGTTGAACTTCCAGACGCCCGGGGCGAGCGTGCGGCCGCCGAGATCGAGGTCGGAGAGGTTGTTGGACGGGAGGCTCGCCATGCCCGCCAGGATGCCGTAGGCGGTGACGGCGTCGGCGTGGGCCGTGGCCGCCGTCGCGTCGCCGGCGTGGATCGCCCCGTCGGCCACGGTGGCCGGCGGGAAGCCGACGACGGCGGTTCCGGGGCTGACGCCCACGTCGCCGGTGACGGCCGTCGCGCCGGTGCTGGAGACGGTGGAGGCGCCGAGGACCGCGAAGCTCCTCGCCGCGCCGAGCGACGGTGCTTCCGCCGCCGCGGCGGGGAGCGAGGCGCCCGCCAGCGCCAGTCCGACCGCGGCGAGAACCCCGCCGCGCACCTGCCAGGTCTTCGAGTTTCGAGTCATGATCATCCGAGCCTCCTTGTGGTCAGCCTGCGACCGGATGTCGATCGCGGAGTTCCACGTTAGGAGGCCCGGCGCTCCCTCACAATGGGGCGTTACCCACCTGACATGGGGCGGAACCCGACCCCGGGGATCCTGTCCTCCGCCCGCCCCTGTGACTCGGGAGCCCGCCCCCCCTTGCCTCCCGCGTCCGGCGGATCCACGATCACGGCGGTGCCCGGGAGGAGGGGTCATGCGCGAAGCCCCGGTGCCTTCCGGGCCCGCGACGCCGCCCGCCCGGGGCGGGCGTGAAGGGAGGCACCACCCGTGGCCCGTGGAACCGTCCTGCTCGTCCCGACGCTCGTCCTGATTCTCGCCCCCTTTCTCCCCTCCGCCCCCCCCGCCGGGGCCGCCGAGGGGACGGATCTCGGCAGGGTCTACCGGGCCACCATCGACCGGGACGACAAGAACGTCGTCACCTACGAGACGACCTGCGGACCGGAGGACGCCTGGGAGCTCTCGGGCTTCACCTTCGAGGCCTCGAAGCGCCTGAAGGTCGTCCTCGGCCCCTCCACCGTGGTCTTCGGCCACTCCGACACCAACGTCCTCTGGTCCGTCATCGTCCCGAAGGAGCCGGGCCGCCTCTTCTCCAAGGACGGCGGCGAGGAGAAGGTCACCAACGTCTGGTTCCGCTTTCATCCCTCCTCCGTGGGGGAACTCTTCCCCGCGAGGACGGTCCGCGGTCCCGGGGATCCTTCCGCCGTCCCGTGGGCCTGGAGGGTCTTCTGGGCGCGGATCAACGACTGGTGCCAGTCGGGCTCCGCCCCGTGCATCCCGGAGAAGGGGTACATGCAGCTCACCGCCGACGTGCCGAGCGGCGACGCGCGGTTCTTCATCGTCCACGGGAAGAGCGTGACGACGTTCCAGTCGGTGTTCACGAAGGGCGCCGTCTCCCGCCCCATGGCGCCCATCACCGCGGAGGACGCTCTCAAGGCCTTCGACGGCGCCTGGGCGGCCTTCGACAGGACCTACGCGAAGTTCGGCCTGCGTCCCGAGGTGGACTGGGACGCGTTGAAGGAGCGCCTCCGCCCGGAGGCCGCGAAGGCCGCGACGAACTGGGACGCCGCGGTGGCCATCGCCGCCCTGGTCGCCCCCCTGCGCGATCTCCACGCCGGTGTGGCCGTGGGAGAGGATTTCGTTCCGACCTTCTTCCGGCCGCGTCCGGGGAACCGCAACGGGGCGGCGACGCAGGACCTGCTCGGCGGCACGGTGACCGACACGAAGCAGGATCTCCTCTGGGCCCGGACGAAGGACGGCATCGGGTACATCGACGTGCAGAAGCTCGAGAACCGCGCCGTCGTCGCCGCCTTCGACCAGGCCCTCGAAGCGCTCGCCTCGACGTGGGGCCTGATCGTCGATCTCCGCGGCAACGGCGGCGGCGACAAGCCCATGGCCTGCGAGATGGCGGGCCGCATCGTGGACCGGGAACGGGTCTACAGCGTGAACTGCTACCGCAAGGAGGGGGCCCCGGGGCGCCTCGAGATGGGTCCGACCTTCGAGCGGAAGTGCGCGCCCCGCGGGCCCTGGCGCTACCGCGGGCCGGTGGTCGTGCTCATCGGGCAGAGGACCTTCTCCTCCGCCGAGTCCTTCGCGCTCATGCTCGCGGTCTGCCCCGACGTCTCGAGCATGGGGGACCGCACCGGCGGGTCCAGCGGCAACCCGATGGTCGTGAAGCTGCCGGGGGAGATCTCCGTGCGGGTGCCGCGCTGGAACGACATGACCCCCGACGGCACCCCCATCGAGGACAACGGCGTCCCGCCGGAGGTGCCCGTCAGGGCCGGCCCCGGCGCCTTCGACGCGAAGGACCCCGTCATGGAGGCGGCCCTCGCGTTCCTCCGGAAGACCCCGAAGGACGCGCGCCGGCCCGGGAAGGGGGAGTAGGGGCCGATCAGCTCCCCCCGACCTCGAAGTCGATGTCGACGTTCTCCCGGCCCTGCACCCAGACCCGGATCCGGATCCGGTTCCCGGCACGCTGGAACCCGCGGATGACCGCGATGTGCGGGTCCTTCGACTCGATCCGCGAAGTTCCCCCCTCGCCCCGCGGGAAACTCTCGGAGTAGTTCGTCTCCGGCCGGGGGACCGGCCCCCGGATCGGGAGGCGGAGCAGCGCCCTACGCTCCCCCCTCCCGGCGAAGTCGAAGACCTCGAGGGGGAGCTCCATCTCCCCGGAGTCCTTCGAGGCGATCCGGCCCCCCGCGGAGGCGGTGAGCATCCCCTGCGCGTCCGCGAAGAAGGCGCCGAGGCCGCCCGTCGTCATGTACCCGTCGAGGAACGCCGGGGCCGGCTCGTGGAGGAGGGAGATGCGGATCCGGTGGCCCGTCCCCATCTCCTTGCTCCCGTGCACTTCCCTCTGGAAGGACGGAGTGGCGCGCAGGATCCCCCCGCCCTCGAGGCGGAAGTCCGCCGACGCGGAGCCTTCGATGCGGAGGGTCCCGGCGGGGAGCCGGGGAAGCGGGGACATGGCCAGGGGAGCGAGGGACGCGTCGAGTTCGAGCAGGTAGCCGTCCATGGCGTACCCGTCGATGTCGTGGTGATCCACGGCGGTGGCCACGAACACGCGGAAGGAGTCCACGGCCTCGTCCCCGTACTCGGGCCGCTCCCGGTGGGGAACCACGACGGGGCCGGCGAGGATCCGGCTGCGGGGACCCCCGTCCTCCTTCGCCTCGGCTTCGCCCGGGGGATCCGCGCGGCGGGGCGGCGAGGCGGTGGGCAGGGCCGGCGGAGAGGGCTGGCCGGGGCGGAACTCCCACGCACGCTCCAGGCGCGCCCGCTCCTTCCCGTCGGCCGTCGCCAGGACGAGGACGTCCTGGAGGGGGCCCGCACAGACCACGAGGGAGTCCCCGACGAGGGAGAGCCCCCGCACGTCGGAGCGGTGGTAGCCGCCCCCGTCGCCCCTCATCCAGGAGGCCCCGGGAAAGCTCCCCGCCGTGGGCCTCGACACGGTCCAGGCCGGGGCGGAGGCTCCCGGGGGGAGGAAGAGGACCCGCCAGGAGGTGATGCCGGCTTCCAGGCCCACCGGTCCGCCGCGGACCGTGCACAGCACCGCGGCCCCGGCGGTGCCGTCCTCGACGTCGCGGACGAACTCCTCTTCGCCGATGCCCTGGTTCTCCCCCGCGCCCAGGACGAGGGGCGGCCCCCACTTCCCGTCGGCGAGGGAGAGCGGGCGGAGGAGCCCCTCGCCGCCGACGCAGGTCCAGTCGTGCTCCTCCACCTGCTTCCACCACCGCGCGAGGAGGCGGGACGGGGAATCGGAGAGGACCTGGATGCTGTCGGCCCCCTCGGCGGAGGCGGTCCACGCCGGCTCCTTCGCGTCGCCGCGGAAGGCGCGGAAGGTGGCTCCCTCGACCTCGATGCGAAGCCCCTGCACCCGGAACTCCGGGCGCGGGGGGACGGCGGCGGCGGCGGGGATCCTCCGGCCGTCGATCTCGAGCACCGCCTTCTCCGGATCGACCGCGAAGGACGGCTCCGCCGGCCCCTCCGCCTCCTGCTCCCCGGCCCGGAGGGCGGGCGGCGCCGCGACGGCGGAGACGAGGAGGAGGATCGACGCCGGAACCACCATGCGCATGGGAACCTCCCTTCCCGAGGACCCGGGAAGCGGCCGCTTCCCGGCAATGCCCGTCACTGCGGCGACAAGGCGGACCGTTGCACGGAACGTCCGTCTCCACGGACACGGCGGACCTTGCGGCTCCCCCACCGTCGGAGGGCTCATCGGACCACGAACCTCCGGGTCTCGGGGTCGTAGGCGAACCGCCCCTTCGACGCCCGCCACCACTCCCTCCAGGGGGACTCCCCGCCTGCACCCGCCGTGGGAGGTGGGTCCGGATCCAGTCCGGTCAACAGGGCGAGGATCCCGCGCGCGCCGGACCCGGTGGATCCCTCCCCCGTCGCAGCCCGCTCGACGAGCTCTCCGAGAACCCCGGGGCCGAGCCGGGAGGCGGACTCCACGATGCGATCGCGCGTCTCCTGCCCGTTCCACTCCGCCACCCAGGCATCGACGACGTCGCCGAGTCCACGGAGGCCACGGGCCTCCTTCTCCTGCTGGACCAGGATGTGGACCACGTTCGCGGCCCCCAGGCTCACCTGGAGGGACGAGGAGGGGAAGAAGCCCCCCGCCTTCGCCCGCGCCACCTCCCCGGGCGTCAGGAACAGGCCGGCGTGGAACCCGACCATCCCCGGCGGTGCGAGGGGGCGCGGGTCCGGCGGGCCCTGGCCGGGAGCCGTTCCCACCCCCACCATCAGGTTGGCGCCGTTCCCGAGGGTGAGTACGACCGTCCTCGTTGCGATGGGCGTGCGCTTCCCGCCCGTCGCCGAGAACAGCCCGGGCCCCGGCGCATCGGCCCACTCCTCGATTCGTAGGCCCCCCGGTTCCCGCGAGACGGCCTGGATCCCCACCCTCATGAGGTTCACGCCGCCGGGGTGCAGGGTCAGGCAAGCGAACACCTCGGGGCCGCAATCGTGGTCCTGGGGCCCGGGTTCCGTCCCCGGAGGAACGAAATCGGACCGGAGGATGACGCCCCCCCCGCCCATGGGATGGCGAAAGAAGTCCACGAGCAGTTCACGCCCGTCCCCGAGGGCGGCGACGATCCCGGTCCCCTCGACGGGGAATCGGGAACCGTCCGGGCCGAGGGCCTCGATGGAAGTCCCGCTCCGCTTCCCGGCAACGCTCATCCTGGAATCGTAGCGCCGCGGGTGCGCCCTGGCGACGACCTCGGATCGATTGCCTGCCCTTCCTGGATCACGCAATCCTCCGATGGCACGGCCCGCCTCACCTGACCCACGGCTCCAGGTCGCTCCCCTCGTCCTCCATGAACTTCCGGACGTCCACCGTCACCTCGAAGGTCGAGGCCCCCCTCTGGATCGTGAGCAGCGCCGTGCCGCGCACCATGGCCGCCGCCATCGCCTTCGTCATGGAGTCCTTGTCCCTCAACTCCGCCCCCTCGATGCGGACCACGAGGTCCCCGCTCCGCAGGCCGATCTCGCGGAAGTACCCCTCCCCCGTCACCTCCAGGAGGAGCGAATCGAAGGGGGTCGGGACGAAGGCCACCGGGCCGGACGCCGGGAGGTCCACCCGCATCGCGCCCCGCCGCGGGTCCCAGAGCCGGTAGCGTCCCTCGGGCTGATCCCGGAAGACGACCGTCCCGTTCTCCTCCTCCCCATCCTCCCAGCGATCCGGAACCCCCTCGGGCCCGATGAACTGGAGTCCGGGCGCGTCGCCGTCGAAGGTGACCGTGAGGTCGGAGTACGCGGGCAGGCCCACGGACACCGTCGTCTCCCCCGAAGGCAGCGTCAGCGGTACCCGGGCCACGGTCGTCCCCGCCCAGCCCGCCTGCCTCCGGGATTCCGCATCGCTCCCCTTGGCGAGGTGGAGGGAGAGCTCGTAGGTGCCGGGCGACAGCGGGGGGAAACGGGCAACGCCCGCGGCGTCGAGGGTCCCGTCCAGGTCGGGGCGATCCCCCTCCCCCTCCCAGGACAGTTCGAGGACCGCGCGATCCCGGCGTGGGTTCGCCTCGAAACCCGGGATCTGGACCCGCAGCAGGGCAGGGGCGGCGAAGCGCAGGGTCACCTCCCGATCGACGGACGGATCGTAGTCCGCCGTCACGGCCCCGTACCGCGGGCTCGCGGCCTGGACGAACCAGGTGAACGGCCCGTCGCCGAGATCCGCCCAGTAGTGCCAGCCGCCCCCGGGGGAAGAAGCCCCCTTCGCGTAGTGCTCGACGAGATAGAAGCCGTCGGGCCCGGGCACGGCGCCCACACCCATGGTGTCGCTCGATTCGCTCCCGCGGCAGCCGTACTCCAGCTTCGCGTCGGGCACGGGCAGACCGTCGGGGCCGAGGACCCGGACCCGGAGCGAGTCCATGGGGTCGATGTCGGGGACGCGCAGGTCCACGGTCGTGAGCCCCTGCGCCACCGCCACGGTGGCGCTCGCCCCGACCCTGCCCCCCCGGAAGGTCGCGCCCACGAGCCACGTCCCGGGTTCGAGGCCCGCAAGGGAGGCCGCGGCGGCGTTCTCCTCGAGCCACCGCTCCCGGGCCCCGTTCCCGGCGAGGAGCGGGGCCGGGTCCCCGGCCGGCTCCCCCTCGAGGCGGACCGCGGCGATGCGGACCTGACGGGGTCGGCGGGCCCCCTCGAAGGTGAGGTTCACGAGGACGCCGGGGCGCGGTTCGAGGCGGAACTCCAGGCGCGCCCCCCCGTCGTCCTCCACGGTGGCGGTCACGGACGGGCTCCGGTAGAGGGCCTCGCCGTCGGGATCGGGCCCCTCGTCCGACCCGGGGACGAAGTCGGAGAGTTGGAGCGGCGCGCCGGGCCGGCCCGCCCAGGCCGTGAACTCGAAGGTGCCGGGCGGGACCTCGATCCCGGGCACGGCGGCGCTCCACTCCATGCTCCCGCCCTCCCCCCCACCGGCCGGCGCCCAGGAGATCACCGCCCGCTCCGGCGGTTTCCCGTCGGGGAGGAGAACGCTCGCGAGAACCAGGCGGATGGGCGTCGCCTGGAAGTCGCAGCGGCTCCCCGGTTGCAGGAACGCCGGCCCACCGACGCCAGCGCTCTCCACGAGGAACCCGGCCCGCCACGCGTCCACCAGGTACCTCTCCCACGAGAGACCGTCCAGCTTGTAGGCCCCCGATTCGTCGGTCGTGGCCTCGCGGACCCCGGCCTCATGGCGGGCCAGCCGGATGGCGTACCTGCGGACCGCCTCCTCGACATCGGGACGCGGTGGCGGACTCCCCGGGGGCCGGGAGGCGGCGGGGGGCTCCTCGTCGCCCCGGGCGCGCCCGAAGGGGGTTGCCCGCACCAGCACCCCCGACAGGGGCCGGCCGTCGGGCCCCACGACGGTGCCGGTGATGGAGCCCGTCGCCGTCCCCTCCGCTCCGGCGGCGGCGGGCACGGAGGACGGCGCGGTGGAGGGAATTGGCGGAGGGGAAGTGTCCGCCCCGCCCGTGGAGCGATCCGCCTCCTTCCCGGAGGGCGGCTCCGCCGCGGGCGGCGACCGCGGCTCCGCGGGGGCGGCGGGACCCGCTCCACCGGTGAGCTGGCCGAGCCCCCACCCCGCACCGATGCCGACCGAGAACGCCGCGGCCGCGAACAGGAGGGTCGACCTCTTCATGGGACCTCCGGGGAACGACGCGATGGTAACCGTCCGCGTTGGCGGCCGGGGCCGGAGGACGGGCCGGGCACTCCCCCGGGTCACCGCTGCGGGAGAAGGACCCGGCCTGCGGTGGAGGTTGCAGTTTGCAACCACCCCCGCCTCCGCGCGTGGTTCCGGCCCCCCCCCCGCCTCCGCCGGCGCCCGCCCCGCGTAGAATCCTCCGGTGAGGAGGCATCCCATGCGAAACGCCATTCTCATCGCCGCTCTCGTGGTCTCGACCGCGGTCGCCGCGTTCGTCGGCGGGCGCGCGTCGGCGGGTGACGAGCCGAAGGAGGAGAAGCCCGTGAAGGCGCTGCGGCTCCGCCTGCCCGTCGCGGGCGATGTCGGCCAGGGCACGGTGATCGAGGAACTCTGGTTCCCGGACGCGAAGGTCGCGTGCTCGGTGATGTTCGACACCGGCAGGGCGGGAGCCCGCCGTGCGACGGCGGGTCGATCGGAAGAGGCGCCGATCTGGTTCACCGGCATGGCCGGCCTCGACCTGGAGCCCATCCCGAGCGAGGCGATCGAGGTGCCCGCGGGGTTCCTGCGGCAGGTCCTCGACCTCGCCGACGCCTCCGCGCGAGCCGAGCATCTCGCCGGCGAGGTCGCGAAGCGGGGGCTCGAGCTCGGCACGTTCCGGGAGATTCCCGCGAAGTAGGGGACTCCGGAGGCCGCCCCGTCTTCGGCGGACTTCCGACTCAGAGGATGCGGGCACCCTCCGCCGCCCCGCCGAGGATCAGCCGGTGCCGCTCCGTGAAACGGAACCGGGCGTCGGGCACCGCCACGGAGAGATGCGCGCAGGTGAACGTGCCGACGAGGCGTTCGCCCTGGAGCGCCATCAGGATCCCCGCGGATTCCTCCCAGTCCACGAACTCCGCGATGGTCATGTGCGCCGTGAAGGGCCACCGCCGCGCGGCCGCGCCGCGGAACGCGGGGGCCGCCTCGAGGGCGGCGACGAGCCGGCGGATCTCCTCCTGCGGCTCCACCTGCAGCGTGACCCCGGGGTGGGACGGGAACACCTGGGGCGGCCCGTAGCGGATGCGCAGCGGGGGCCGGCCCGCGGCGACCTCCTCGAGTTCGCGCAGCGACGCCTCCCCGAGGGCGCGGGGCAGCGGGACCGTGAGGCTGATGTGGGCGGCGCACGAGGCATGCGAGCGCGGATCGTGCTTCTCCCGAAGCGCGTTGACCAGGGAGAGGACAGGCTCCGGGGGGTGGATCAGCACCACGCCGAAGCGGTACTCCTTCTGCCACTCCTGCCATGTGTTCACGGGCACGGCGGGTTCCTCCTCCTCGAACGGCAGACGCGGCTCCCCTATCTCGTGCAGGCCGTCCAAGCCCCCCCCACGGTGAACCGGACGCGCCCGCCTTCGAGCACCTCGGGGGTCACATCGATCTCCCATGCCGTGCCGTAGGGGCAGGAGAAGTGGTGGTGTGCGGGCTCGACGACCGCCCTCTCGCGCACCGAATCGGTGAACAGGGTCTTCCAGCCGACCTCCTTCGACCACTCGTGCAGGACGGCCTCGGTCCTCCCGTCCTCGGTGCAGAGGCGCACCACGTAGCGGACCCGCGCGGCCTCCCCCGGCGCCGCGGGGACGACCTCCTTGAGACCCACCTCGACGATGGTCCACTTGTCATGGGATCGGAACCGGCCGCGGACGGTCTCGCCCGGGCCCGCCTCGAGCACCAGCGGGTTCGTCCCGCGGTCCGGAGCGGTCGACGGCGCGGGGACCTCCCCGGCCGGGATCGCCGGCTCCGGAGGGGGCCCGGCGGCGGCGCATCCCGCCGACAGCAGGAACGCGAGGGCGAGGAGTCGGTCTCCCGGTTTCATGGCGCTTCCGAGTCTATCCGACCCGCGACGCCCGCGGCCACGGCCGCGAGGGACGGGAGGACGGACTTCTACTTCGCGCCGAGGGCCGCCAGCGCCTCTCCGGCCTGCCTCCGCAGGCGGCGCATCAGTGCCGAATCCGGCTCCGACTTCCAGGCCGCCACCGCCCGGATCTCCGGGATCGCCTCCTTCGCGCCGAGGGCGACGAGGCCGCGGAGGGCCCCGGACACGTCCTCGAAGGTGTTCCTGTCGTCGTGGAGCCGGACGTCGGCGTCCCGCTCCCCGCGGAGCACCCCCCGCAGCGGGCCCACGGCCTCCTTCGAGCCCGTGGCCGCGAGGGACTCGACGAGGAGCGTGCGGACACCGAGGCCCGTGCGGCGGATCGCCCGCGCCATGGCGGGGAGCGCCGCCGCGGAGCGGGGCCCGAAATCGCGGAGGGCCTCGGCGGCCCGGGCCTGGACGGGGACGGTGGTGCCGTCGAGGGCCGCCCCGACGGCGAGGACCCGCGCCTCCTCGACCTCCCCCGTGAGCCGGAACAGCGTGTGGGCCGCCACCACCGCGGCGTAGGGGTCCCCCGCCGGGTCGAAGGCGCGCACCTTCGGCACCGCGGCGGCGGCCTCCTTCCCGAACCTCCCCAGGGCGTCCATGGCGGAGAGGAGGGTGCGGCGGTCCGGGGAGTCGAGACGCGGGAGGAGCACGGGGACGACCTCCGACGCGGGGGCCCGGGACCGGACCA
Source organism: uncultured Planctomycetota bacterium (assembly GCA_964370855.1). GTDB lineage: Bacteria > Planctomycetota > JAJSAM01 > JAJSAM01 > JAKLKS01 > JAKLKS01. The sequence continues at coordinate 46,418 of CAYJMF010000020.1, forward strand.
GGCCCTCCACCGCGGCCCGGGAGACCCAGTGCTGCGGATCCTCCAGCGCCATGAGGAGATGGGGCCGCGCCCACTCCCCCGCCTCGGCCAGCCCCTGCACGGCGTACATCCGCCGTGGTCCCGACTCCGACGCGAGCATCGAGAGGAGGGCCGGCTTCGCCCGCTCCCCGAACCGCCCGAGGGCGGGGGCCCACATCTCGGAGAACAGCTCCTCCCCCTTCGGCCGCTTCGCCTCCACCGCGTCGAAGACCGCCCCGTCCTTTGGCGCGATGCGGGAGAGGGCGTCGGCGGCGTCGAGGGCGAGGCCCATGCCGGGCATGGCATCCTCCTCCGCGAGGACCCGGAGGAGGGAGGGGAGGAGGGGCCGCGCGTCCTTCCCGAGGGTGCCGCACAGGCGGAGGCAGGCTCGCCTCTCTCCCCCGTCCTCCTTCGGGTCCGCCGCCCGGGCGCCGAGGAGCGCCCGGAGGGACACGACGGCCTCGGTGCCGCGGAGCGATTCGAGGGCGGCGACCCTGTCCTCGAGGAGCGCCTCGCGGTCCCCCGCCAGGTCCTCGGCGCTCCCGTTCCCGGCGGCGGCGGCGACGGGGACGAAGACGAGGACGAGGACCGCGGCCCGCTTCAGGATTCCCCCGCTCATATGCACCTCCCTCTTCTTTGATGCGACCGGACGCTTCCCGGTTCCCGGGGCGGCACGGGAATCCGCTCCCGATCCCGCCCTCCCCGGTCTCAGGGGAACTTCCCGACCACCTTCCCCTCCTCGTCCACAACGCGGATCCCCTCCTCCGTCCCGCCCCACCCGAGGGTGAGCCGCGGGCGGCCCTTCTCGTCGGTCACGCCGAGCCCGGCCTCCCCCGTGGCGGAGACGGCGTAGGCGGAGCGGGGGCGCCCCCGCTCGTCGTGGAGGCGGATCATCATCCCCTTCCCCTCGATGGCCTGCGCGGTCATCCGCTCGCCGCCGTCGGGACCGCGGAGCGCGAAGAAGGAGGCTGCCTTCCCGCCGGGTCCCCCCTTGAGGGTCGCGCCGACCTCGGCCAGGGGCCGCTCCCCGCCTGCGGAGAACGCCAGGTTCATGTCCCCGCTGGCCCGGGAGGCGAGGGTGATGAGCGGCTTCCCTTCGCCGCCGAAGGTGTTCACCCCGGCGTCGCCCGCGGCCGTCGTCCCGAGGGCCGCGCGGATCCCCCCTTCGGGGTCCCGGAGGCCGAGGCCGACGCCGCCGTCCCCGCGCACCTCGAGTTCGGCACGCACCTTCTCCTTCGCCCCGAACAGGGTGATCCGCGGGAGGTCGTCCACCTCCACGACGGTGGACGCCCGGACCTCCCCGGAGCGGGAGAAGAACATCAGTCCCGCGGAGCCGCGCTCGAGGACGCTGGCCCCGATCCGCTCCACGTGCTCCTCGTCGAAGAGGCTCACCATGGCCCCCTTGACCGGAGTCGTCATGAGGCGGATCCGCTCCTTCATCCCCGGGGTGAGGAGGGTGAGCCCCGCGGAGCCGTCGACCCAGGCGCCGAGCCAGGCCCGCTGCTCACCGGCCCCGTCGACGACGGTGACCGCGGGCGCCCCGAAGGGGCCGCATCCCACGGAGACCTCGCCGAGCTTCCCCGGGACGCGGATCCTGAGCGCCGGCGCGTCGGGGCCGTCGAGCCCGAGGGTCGCCCGCGGCTTCCCGTCGGCGTCGAGGAAGGAGATCTCCGGCCCCCCCTTCTCCCCGGCCCCCCAGACGGAGACGGTGCGCCCCTCCCCGTCGAGGAGGACGAAGCGGGTCGCCTCCACCGTCTTCTCCGCCGGCGCCGCCTGCCCGATGCCCGCCGCCGCGGCGGCGAGCAGCAGCGCCGCGCCCCCCGCCGCCCGCATGCGCCGGTTCTGCCGCTCCACCGTCTCCAGCCGCGCGGAAAGCTCCTCGATGGTCATGCCGTTCCTCCCTCGCCCCTCCCGGGGCCGGCCCGACGATACAGGGCCGGCGGGAGCGGGGCAATGAGGCGCCGACGCGGGGGAACGGCGCCTTTTCGACCGGGTCGTCGCGACGATGGAGGCAGCCGGCGCCCCGAAGCGATTCGGCCCCCGGGGCGGGACGACCCGGGAGTTTCTCGCGGAAATCCCCCCTCCGGATCCCATGATCCCCGTCATGCCAGAATGGGGATACCGGCGGTGGTTCTACACCGTGACGACGCCCGTCGCGCTCGGCATCCTCGCGGCGGCGCTCTTCGCCGGCCCGCCCTGGGAGCGGTGGGACATGCTCTCCCTCATCCTCGCCGCCCTCTTCCTCGCCCTCTGGGTCGTCGGCCTCCTCGACCTCACGCAGCAGAAGAGGGCGGTGCTCCGGAACTTCCCCGTCATCGGCCACTTCCGGTACCTGTTCGAGTCCATCCGGCCGGAGATCAACCAGTATTTCGTCGAGTCGGAGACCGACGGCCGCCCCTTCAGCCGGGAACTGCGGTCCATCGCCTACCAGCGCGCCAAGGGGGCCCTCGACACCCGCCCCTTCGGCACCATCCTCGACCTGACCGTGGAGGGGGCGGAGTGGATGGCCCACTCCATCGCCGCCCGGCCGGCGCCGCCGCCCCCCCGCATCGCCGTCGGGGCCGGGCGCTGCGCGAAGCCCTACGAGGCGTCCATCCTGAACGTCTCCGCCATGAGCTACGGGGCGCTGTCGAGCAACGCCATCCTGGCCCTGAACGGGGGGGCCCGGAAGGGCGGTTTCTACCACAACACCGGCGAGGGTGGGTTGAGCCCCCACCACCTCGCCCCCGGCGGGGACGTCGTCTGGCAGATCGGGACCGGCTACTTCGGCGCCCGGACCCACGACGGGAAGTTCGACGGGGGGATGTTCCGGGAGCGGGCCGCCGCCCCCCAGGTCCGGATGATCGAGATCAAGCTGAGCCAGGGGGCGAAGCCGGGCCACGGCGGCATCCTCCCGGCGGCGAAGGTCACGGCGGAGATCGCGGCCATCCGCGGCGTCCCCATGGGGAAGGACGTGATCTCGCCCCCCGCCCACACGGCCTTCGCGTCGCCCGCGGGGCTCCTCGAGTTCGTCGCGCGCCTCCGCGAACTCTCCGGCGGGAAGCCCGTCGGGTTCAAGCTCTGCGTCGGCCGCCGCGACGAGTTCCTCGGGATCTGCAAGGCGATGCTCGCGACGGGACTCCGGCCCGACTTCATCACCGTGGACGGGGCGGAGGGGGGGACGGGGGCCGCGCCGCTGGAGTTCTCGAACTTCGTCGGGGTGCCCCTCAGCGAGGGCCTCTCCTTCGTGGACAACGCGCTGCGCGGCGTCGGCCTCCGGTCCGAGACGAGGATCATCGCCTCGGGGCGCATCATCACCGGCTTCGACATGGCGCGCCGGCTCGCCCTCGGGGCGGACATCTGCAACTCCGCCCGGGGAATGATGTTCTCCCTCGGCTGCATCCAGGCGCTGCGGTGCAACTCCAACGCCTGCCCGACGGGCATCGCGACCCAGCACCCCGACCTCGTGGCCGGCCTCGACGTCGGGGACAAGACGGAGCGGGTCTACCGGTTCCACCGGCACACCGTGGAGAGCCTGATGGAGCTCCTCGGCGCCGCCGGCCACGACCACCCCTCCGCCCTCGAGCCCCACCACATCTACCGCCGCGTCGGGGACTCGAGGGTCCTCCACTACGGCCAGATCCACCCCCGTGTCGAGGAGGACTCCTTCGCCGCGGGCCGGGTCCCGCCGGAGTACCGCGAGGCCTGGGAGCACGCCTCGGCGGACCGGTTCTGAGGGGGATCGGGGGGGCGGAAGTCTCCGGCTCTCCCCCCCCCTCCCCTACTCCGCCGTCAGGTCGAAGAACGCGAGGGCGACCCGGGTCTGCTGCGTGTCGTAGTGGTAGGCGGACATCGGGAGGACGAGGGTGTCGTCGTCCACGGCGAAGGACCAGGAGAATGTCTGCTCCCGCGCGTCGGGGGCCAGCAGCGGGGAGCCGTCCAGCGTCATCTCCTGCTGCCAGACGCCCATGACCTTGCGGAAGACGTGGACCCCCGCGAAGGGGTAGCCGGCGAGGTCGGACCGAGCGCCGACGAAGAGCCGATCGCCGCGGGCGGCGATGCTCCCCGTCAGGACCGGGGAGCGGTTCTGGAGGACCGGGTCGATGGGGCGGGCGATGGAGCCCGAGGGGGCGAGGCCGTCCCGGGCAAAGAGGCGGATCGCCGGGTCGAGGCTCGGAGCGTAGACGGCGAGGTCCTCCGCCGCGAGGGCGACCCCGGTCCCGAAGCCCGTGTTGCGGACGGCGGGATCCGGGTCCGTCACCGAACCCGCGGGGGCGACGGAGCTCCCCGAGGGCGCGTAGAGGTAGACCGACCCGGCCTGGTGCCCGCCGCCGTAGCGCGCGGAGTCGCTCAGGACCCCCACCGCGAGATCCCCTCCATCCATGACGACGGGATGGCCGGCGTAGTAGACCTCGTTCCACGCGCCGGCGGAGGTCACCGTCTCGACGTGGTCCCAGCCCGCCGCCGTCCGCGCGTACACCTGGAGCCCCACGGACGGCGCGACGAGGCGGTCCCCCTCGACGGCCATGGTCTCCCCGAACATGGCGTAGGTTCCGGGGAAGGGGTGCATCACCTCCGTGCGGAAGGCCCAGCCGGACCCGGACCGCGCGAACTCCATGATCCCGCCGGCGTCGGGCTTTCCGGGGAGATCGCGGCGCGAGAGGCCGACGAGGAGGGAGTCGTCGGCGGGCCCGGCCGGGCTCCGCCGGTAGACGACGCTCATGCCGAAGGTGTCCCCCGCCGCGGGGGCCGGGGCGCGCAGCGGCGCCCGCTCGATCCACGTCTCACCGACATGCTCGTAGACCCGCACGAGTCCCGCCTGGGCCTCGCCTCCGGGCCCCGGCGCCACCGGGGAGCCGAGGAAGGCGAAGCCCCCGCCCACGGCCGCCATCGTGAAGCTCTCCCCTTGCGGGAGTTCGAGGACGACGGGCTCCGCGAGTTCCGGCTGCGCGACGTACCAGGCCTGGAACCGCTCCGGCCGCGGGGCCTCGAAGGTGATGCGGGAGGTCCCGCCGTCGAGGACGGCCCCGGGGACCTCCTCCACGGGGGCCTCCCCGTCGCCGCCGTACATCCGGAGGAGGGAGCCCTCCGCCGCGCCGGGGGCCGGCGTCAGGGGGACCTCCACGGAGGGGCGGAGGGCGGCGCCGAAGTCCGGGCCGAGGGGGCCGACGAAGGCGGCGACGGTCGCCCGCACGGATCGGGAGGGAAGGGGCGGCTCGAGATCGGGGACCGCGCCGAGGACGACGATGGCGGGACCCGCGAGGGCCCCCGGGGGCACGGTCACGCGGGCGCCGGCGAGGGGGCCGGAACCTGGCGCCTGGAGGAACCCGCCCCCGGCGTCGAGCACGGCGGAGGCGCGGATGTCGGTGCCCGGGGGAATCTCCCGGGTCGTGGCGAAGAGGCGCCGCGCCGGCGGCGCGGGGGCGCGGACCCGGGCCCGCGCACGGACCCCGCCGGCGGCCTCCGCCGTGTTCTCGAATTCGAGGGTGTAGGTGCCCGTGGCGGGTGCGACGAAGGTCCCGGAAGCGCCGGGCTCGAGGGCGGTCTCCGCCCCGTCCGCGGCCCGGCCCCCGCCGAGGGAGGGGAGCGCCGCCGCGCCCCGGGCGGGCGGGCGGGGCCCGGGGCGCCCCGCGGCCGCCTGCCAGAACGCGTGCGCCAGCAGCGGCACGTCTTCAATCCGGTCGCGCAACGGCGGCACGCGCAGACGGATCACGGCCAGACGAAACACGAGATCCTCACGGTACCCGCTCTCGCGCACGGCCGCCTCCAGAGGACGGTTGGTGGCCGTCACCACGCGCACGTCCACGCGCCGCGACTGGTTCTCCCCGACGCGCCGGATCTCGCCCTCCTGCAGGACGCGCAGCAGTTTCGCCTGACCGCGGGGCGACAACTCCGCCACTTCGTCCAGGAACAGCGTGCCCTCGTGT
>CAYJMF010000021.1:0-52245 GCA_964370855.1 uncultured Planctomycetota bacterium
CCCCCCCCCCCCCCGCCCCCCGCCGGGCGGGGGGGGGGGGGGGGGCCCCCCGGGCGCGCCCCCGGCCCCCAACGCCCGGGAGAACCCACGGGAGACAGCGAGGCGCCCCCCCTCCCCGCCGTTCCCTCTCCCCCCCGGCGCGGCCTTGGCTTAGCATCCGCCCCATGGAATCGGAGAAGGTCCTCGACCTCCTGAACTTCATGACCGTGCTCGTCCTCTCGACGGCCTGCCACGAGTTCGCCCACGCATGGCTCGCGGACCGCTTCGGCGACGACACCCCCCGGCTCCACGGGCGGATGTCCTTCAACCCCTTCGTGCACGTGCACCCGATCTTCACCATCGCGCTCCCCGCTGTCCTCTTCTGGACGAAGGGCGCCTTCATGGCGGCGGCGTGGACCCCCGTGAGCCCGTGGAAGATGCGCAAGCCCCGCCTCCACGGGCTCCTCGTCTCCCTCGGGGGCCCCGCGGCGAACCTCGCGGTCTCCCTCGGCGCCTTCGTCGTCCTGGCCGTCGGCCTCCTCGCCGTCGGGGGCATCGACGAGGGCACGCCGAAGGGCGGCCTCCGGGTGTTCAACCTCCTCTACATGGCGGTCCAGCTCAACCTCTTCCTCGCCATGTTCAACCTGGTCCCGATCCCCCCCCTCGACGGGAGCGACCTCGTGGGCTTCCTGCTGCCGGCGGACCTGAGGGTCCACTGGGAGGATTTCCGCCGCCACTCCTGGATCCTCTTCGGGATCCTCCTCGTGACGGGGGTGCTGGGGAAGGTCCTGGGGCCCGCCACGGATGTCGTCGGCGCCGCCGTGGACTTCGCCGTTTCCGTCGTCAACGGGGTGGCCCGTGGCTGACGAGGAGTTCCGGATCGAGCTCGACGCCTACACGGGTCCCATGGACCTGCTGCTCTACCTCATCCAGAAGGAGGAGGTGGACGTCCACGACATCCCCGTGGCGCGCATCCTCGGGAAGTACCTCGAGGTCCTCCGCTCCTCCCCGGTCCTCGACCTCGACCGCGCCGGGGAGTTCCTGGTGATGGCCTCGACCCTGCTGGCCATCAAGTCGGCGATGCTGCTCCCCACGGAGAATCCGGAAATCGGCGAGCTCATCGATCCCCGCGAGGATCTCGTCCGCCAGATCATCGAGTACCGCCGCGTCAAGCAGGCGGGGCACATCCTCCAGGATCTCCGCGAGCAGGCGGCCCTGCGGTTCCCCCGCGGCCGCGGCCCGCTCCCCGAGCCGCCGGCGGACCTCGCCGGACCGCCGGGGGTGCGGGAGGCGACGCTCTACGACATCTTCTCCACCTTCCAGCGCCTGCTGCGGGAGACGGAGGCCGCGGAGCCGCGGCGCATCCTCTACGACGACGTTCCCATGGAGCGGCACATCGACCGCATCCTCGGGGAGGTCGCCCGCGGGGGGGGGAGCTGCGGCCTCCTCGCGCTGCTCACGGCCCGCCGGGACCGGCGCTTCGTCCTCGGCACCTTCCTCGCCATCCTGGAACTGATGAAGGAGGGGAGGATCTTCGCCGTCCACCGCCCGCCGCCGGCGGCGGAGGGCGGGGGGGAGGGCGCGGGCGGGGCCGCCTCCGGCGGGACCGGCGAGGCCCCGCCGCTGGAGATCGAGATCATCCTCCAGGACTCCGAGGAGGGCCGCGCGGTGCTGGAGTCCATCCGCGCCCGGGCCCGCCGCCTCGAGGAGGAGACCCCGGAAGGGAGGCCGAAGCGGCGCCCCCCCTGGGCGAAGGGCGGGGAGGAGGGGAAGGCGGAGGGCGCCGGCGCCGGGCCGGGCCCTTCGCCGGGTGCGGCGCCCGCCGATGCGGCGCCGGGCGGATCGCCGCCGGCCGGGCCTCCGCCGGACGAGCCCCCGTCACAGCCTCCCTCCGGCGCCCCTTGATCCCGGCGCGGCGCGGGGCGAAGATCGGCGCAGACCGCGATCCCCCCGGAGGTGACCGATGATCCGCTTCCCCGCCGCCGCGCTCCTCCTCGCCGCGGTCCTGCCCGCCGGCGCGCCCCCGGCCGCCGCCGCCGACGAGGGCCCCGAGTTCATCCCCACCCTGGCCAGGGCCTTCGCCATCGCCAAGGACCGCGGCAACCCGATCCTCGTCTGGGCGGTGATCGACGACGACCCCTCCAACAAGGCGGACCAGGAGACCCTGAAGAACAAGGACGTGCAGAAGGCCATGAAGGGGTTCCTCGTCGTCCTCTGCAACCACGAGGACTCCCACGGGACGAAGGACGGGACCATCGGCGGCAAGCCCGCCAAGGTCTGCGCCCTCGCGCCGTCCATCACCTGCGCCGACCACAAGCGCGCCATCGACGAGATCTACAAGGCCTACGGGGACGTCTGCGTGGACAAGGCCTCGTCCCTGCGCACCCCCTGCCACTTCGTCGTGGACGGGGACGGCAAGGTCGTCGGCACCATCAACAACGGCACCCTGGCCGCGGGCTTCAGCGAGGTACCGCCCCCGAACATGGTGAAGGGGCTGAAGGAGCTCCTGGCCAGGTCCGGGGGCCCGGGCCTCTCCGACGCGCAGTACGGGGAGTTCCAGAAGCTCGTCGCGTCGGCCCGCACCCTCGTCGAGAACGGGCGGATGTCCGAGGCGGCGAAGACGCTGAAGCCCGTCAGCGACTACCGCAAGAACATCGCCATCGTCGCCGCGGGGAAGGAGCTCCTGGTGCGCGTGGACCGGGAGGCGGCGGCGGCCTTCGCCAAGGGGAAGGCGATGCTCGCCGACAACCCCCTGGCGGGCATCTCGGCCCTGGAGAAGATCGCGGAGGACTACCCGGGGACGGATTCCGCGGCCTCCGCGGCGAAGGCGGCGGAGGAGTTCCGCACGAGCCCCGGGGGGAAGAAGGCCGTCAAGGAGATGGCCCGCGAGAAGGAGGGCCGCTCCGAGATGGAGAAGGCCCTGGCCGCCGCGGGGAAGGACGACGCGAAGGCCCTGAGGTCCCTGGACGCCATCGCGAAGAAGTACGCGGGCCTCCCCGTGGGGGAGGAGGCGGCGGCGAAGGCCGTGGTCATCCGCGGCGATCCCGGGCGGATGGGGGCCATCAAGGCCGCCGAGGACGAACGGGCGTCCCGGTCCGCGCTCACCCTGGCGAAGGGGATGGTGGACGGCGGCAGGAAGGACGAGGCGAGGGCGAAGCTCAAGGAGATCGTGGACATGTACCCCGGGACCGAGGCGGCGAAGGAGGCTGCGAAGCTCCTGGAGACGCTCCGCTGAACGGCTTCACCTCCATCTTCCTCGGCACGCCGGAGGCCGCGGTCCCGGCGCTGCGCGCCCTCGTCGCGGCGGGGGTGCCGCCCTCGCTCGTGGTGACGCCGCCGGCGAAGCGCCGCGGGCGCGGCGGGAGGGAGGAGCCCTGCCCCGTGGCCGCCGCCGCGGAGGCCGCGGACATCCCCGTCCACGCCGCGGGCGACGTGAACGAGGCCGCCTCCCTCGGCATGCTCCACGCCCGGCGGCCGGACCTCCTGGTCGTGGTCGCTTTCGGGCAGATCCTCCGCCGCGACCTCCTGGCCATGCCGCGCCTCGGCGCGCTGAACCTCCACTTCTCCGTGCTCCCCCGGTGGCGCGGCGCGGCCCCCGTGCAGAGGGCCCTCGAGGCCGGCGACCCGTCCACGGGAGTCACGGTCCAGCGGGTCGCCGCGAAGCTCGACGCCGGGCCCGTCGTGGCGGTGCGGGAGACGGAGATCCTCCCCGGGGAGCGCGGCGGGGAGCTCGAGGCGCGCCTCGCGGATCTCGGCGCCGCCCTCCTCGCGGAGGTCGTGGCCCACGTCGCGGACACCGGGACGCTCATCCCGGGGAAGCCCCAGGATCCCGCCCTCGCCACCCGCGCGCGGAAGATCCTGAAGGAGGAGGGGCGGGCGGAGTTCGCCCAGTCGCCGGCGGCCTTCTGCTGGAAGGCGCGGGCGCTCCATCCCTGGCCGCTGGTCGCCGCGGAGATCGCGCACGCCGGCGGGGAGCCCACCCGCGTCGCCTTCCACCGCGTGGAGCCCGTGGCGCTGGCCGGCGTGGACGGGGAGCCGGGGACGGTGCTCGGCGCGTCGAGGAGGGGGATCCTCGTCGCCTGCGGGGACGGCAGCATCCTCGTCACGGAGCTGCAGCGGCCCGGGGGGAAGGTCCTCGACGCCGCCTCCTTCCTCAACGGCTTCCCCGTGGCGCAGGGAGATCGTTTCCGGTAGGGGATCAGGCGAGGTCGAAGAGGAGGAGATGGGAGTCCTCCGCGGCCTCGACGCGGATCGTCCCCGGCTCCTCCCGCGAAGCGCCGTCCCCGGCCCGGAGGAGCACCCCGTCGAGGAGGATCGACCCCGAGGCGACCTGGATCCAGGCGCCGCGCCCCGGGGAGAGGCGGTGCTCCGCCGCGGCGCCCGCGGCGAGCCGCCCCTCGAGGACCTCGGCGTCCTGGTGGATCGCGACCTCCCCGGCACCGGGGCGGCGGGACGCGATGCGCCGGAGCCCCCCCTCCCCTCCTTGCGGGATCGCGACCTGCTCGTAGCCGGGCTCGAGGCCCCTCCGCTCGGGGAGGATCCAGATCTGGAGCAGGTGGACCGGTTCGTCGGCGGAGGCGTTGAACTCGGAGTGCAGGACGCCGGTCCCCGCGGACATGCGCTGGATCTCTCCCGGGCGGATGACGGACCCGTTGCCCATGGAGTCCTCGTGGCGGAGGGAGCCGGAGAGGACGACGGTGAGGATCTCCATGTCGCGGTGGGGGTGCATGCCGAACCCCTCGCCGGGGGCGACGACGTCCTCGTTGATCACCCGCAGCGTCCGGAACCGGTCGTGGGCCGGGTCGCGGTAGTCGGCGAAGGAGAAGGTGTGGCGGGTGTCCAGCCAGCCGTGGTCGAAGCGGCCGCGGTCGTCGGATCGGCGAAGCGTGATCATGGGCGTCTCCGGATCAGGGGAGCCTCTTGTGGCTGCCGTCGCAGAAGGGCATGTTCCCGCTGGTGCGGCAGGTGCACCAGGCGCAGGGGCGCCCCTCGGGGGGGACCTCGAGGATCACCGGGGAGACCCCGGAGCCCTTGTGGCTGCCGTCGCAGAACGGCGCGTTTCCGGTTTTCCCGCAGGCGCAGATGGCGCGGCGGCCGGGCTCGAGCCTGCTGACCTTCGGTCCTGTGTGGGGCATCTCAGTCCTTTCCGGCCGGCGCGGGGGCGCGGGCCCTCTCGAGGAGGCGGTTGAGCCGGCGGAGTTCGGCCTCGGTGAGGCGCGGGAACTGCCGGCGGTGGAGCGCGTCGAGGTCGTCCTGCATGGAGTCGAGGAGGCGGAGCGCCTTCGCCGTCGCGCGGACGCGGACGACGCGGCGGTCCCCGTCTACGCGGCGCCGCTCGACGAGCCCCTCCCGCTCGAGGCCGTCGAGGAGGCGCGACACGTCGGGGGCGCGGGTCACCATGCGCGTGCCCACCTCGAGGCAGGGGAGCCCCTCCGGCCCGGCGCCGCGCAGGATCCGGAGCGCGTTGTAGCGCGGCGCCGTGAGCGCCCGCTCGCGGAAGAATCCCTCGAAGTCCCGCAGGAGGTGGTCCGCCGTCCGCAGCGCGTTGAGGTGCACCTCCTCGCGGAGGCTGCGGAAGGGGCGGGTCTGGCGGATCTCGGTCCCGAGGGTCACGGGGGCAATGATAGTGGCAACAATGATTGTTGCAACAAATATCTACCCCGGGGGGCCCGGGCGATCCCGGGGCGCTCCGCCGCGGAGGAGATCGTGGGCCGCCTTCAGGCGGAGGAACTTCCCGTGGGCGAGGCGCTGGAAGTCCTCGTCGAGGTGGGCGACGAGGTCGGGGTGGCACTTCCGGGATGCCTTCCGGAAGGCGGCGTCCACCTCGCGGGGGCCGGCATCCGCGCCGACGCGGAGGAGGGCGCGGGCCTCCGCCGGGGTCCGGGGGAGGGGGATCTCCGCGGGAGGGGGCGGGGGGGAAGGCGGCGCGGGGGGCGGCCCGGGGGAAGGGGAGGCCGGCGGGGGGGGAGTCCTCCGCCGCCCGGCCCGGCCCGGGGCAGGGGGCGGGGGCGGGGCGCCTCCCCCCGGGGGGAGGCCGCGCTCCCGGCGCAGCCGCTCGAGGCCCGCGGACCAGCGGTCCATCCACTCCCGCGCCCGGCTCCGGGCCTCCAGGGCTCCGTCGAGGAAGGCCGCGAGCACGGGGACCTCGACCCCCGCGGCTTCGGGCGGGGCGAGGACCGGGGACCCGCCGGGCGCCGCCTCCACCACGGTTTCGGCGGAGCAGGTGGGACAGCGAAGCCGGGTCCAGGGCCCCCCCTCGGCGGCGGAGCGGGGGGTGAGCACGGCGAGCAGGACCATGTCCTCTTCCGAGGGCAGGGATCCACAGGACCAGCAGCCGGGGGGAGGGAGCCTCGGGGGCATGTTTTCCAATCTACCGCCCCGGTTCCGGGGCCGGGGGCGCAAGTCCGGCGGTGAGGGGGACTTGCACCACAGGATGGGGGTCGGCGGGAACCACCCTCAATATATTGTTGAACTCGCGGGGTCGAATCCTCGATATAGAACGGAAGCGGGAGCCGTCACGTGGAAGTCCACGGAGGCCGGATGGATAAGCAGGGGCATCACCCACTGCACACGGCCGTACTCAGCGGGGAGTGGATCCCCGCCTCCCCCTCCTCCGTTTCCCTCGTCTCCCGCCGCGTCCTCCCGATGGCATCCCCCTTGCGTACTCCGTCTTCGACAGGAGGTGGCGCCATGACCGAGAGGAAGCCGGTCGTCCTGACGGGAGGCCTGCAGGGAGCCCCGGAGGCCTTTACGGGCGGCTCCTGGACCAACTCCTACTGCGCCACCTGCCTCCGCACGAGGCGGTTCTACGACCGCCCGACCCACCTCGTCTGCGAGACCTGCAGCAAGCACCTCCACAAGGTCGCGCCCGCGCGCAGGAGCGCGGGGTAGCCCGCGGAACGGAGATGATCCGGCGAATGCAACGAGACGAAGGGTCGAGGTGAAGCCCGGGGCATGATGAGCACCGCGAGGATCCGGGCGGCGGAAAGGGGACCGGCTGCGTGAGCGGTTCCTTCGTTCACCGGTGCGCAACGGGGCGGGCGTCCATCAAGGCCGCCCGCCCCGTTTCGCTACCGCGCCCGCCTCGCGCGGGCTGGGCCGTCCGTCTGCGGCCTCCCATGGGGAGAAGCGCGGGGTGCCCGGAACCACCCCGAAGGCTCTCCCTCCTCCGCCCCGCCCTCGGCGGGGCGCCGGTCAGCGCACCTCGGAGGCGGGCTTCGGCTCGTCGCCGGCGGGCGGCACCGGCTTTCCGGCGGGTGGGGCCGGGGCGTCCTTCGTCGGGGGTGGGGCCTCGCCGGCGGTCGGCTTCGTAGCGGGCGGGTCCGGCGTCGCGTCAGGCGGCGCCGGATCCCGCCCCTCGCCGTTCTCCGCGTCCGTGGCCGGAGGCGTTCCCGTCCCCGTCCCCGTGCCCGTCGTCCCCGTCCCCGTCCCCGTCCCCGTCGCGGAGGCCTTCTTCGCCGCCTCCACGGAGGCCTTCACCACCTCGACCAGGTCGTCGCAGGTGAGGGTGTCGGGCTTCTTCGCCTTCTCGACGTCGGCGTCCTTCGGATCCCCCCGGACGACGATGCAGAGCCCCTTCAGGCTGTTGGAGGCCATGCGGACCGACGTCTCGGCGTCCCGCTTGAGGAGGAACTTGCCCTGCGCCTCGCCGAGGACGATCCACTCCCCGCGGCCGTCCTTCCAGAGGAAGACCACGGCCTCCTCGCCGACGGCGAAGGACGCGGTCCCCTCCACGCGGACCTCCTCATCGCCGACCCGTCCCCCGGGGACCTTGATGGTCACGGAGGCGAGGGCCCGCCCCTTGTGGGTGCGGTCCACGGTGAAGGCGACGTAGCGGTTGATGCAGGTGTGGTCGTCGTCCCACCGGACGTCCACCGAGGCCACGCGGCCCTCCACCACGAGGTGGGCCGCGTCCGCCAGCTCCCGCGGCGTGACGCGGAGCACGATGGTGGCGGCGGCGGTGGCGGCCATGGCGGCCACGGCGGCGGTCGACACGGTTGCGGCGATCCATCGGCGCATGGGCGTCCTCCGGGGAAGACCCCGATGGTAACCCGGAACTAGCCGGGGGCAAGCAGGGCGAGGACCGTCCCCGTGGCCAGGGCCACGGGGAGGTTGTCGTCCACGGGGAGGTGGAAGGACTCGACGAGCCCCCCCGCCAGCGCCCCCGCCAGCGCCCAGCCGAGAAGGAAGCCGAGGGCCGCCGGGTCCGCCGCGAGGGCCGTGCGCGGCAGGCCGCGGAACTCGGGGAAGGCCGCCAGGGCCACGAGGGCGATGCCGGCCCAGGCGACGGCGACGAAGGTGGCGGTGCCGGGGAGGGACTTGCGCGGGTTCCAGGGGAGCCGGCCGCGGCCGCCGCCGCGCCGCCCCGCCCAGGCCGCCGCGGGATCCCCGAGGGCCATGGCCGCCCAGGCGCCGGCGGCGGCCTCGGCCGGGAGGATCGCGAAGCAGAGCGCCACGGCGGCGGGGTAGGAGAGGAGCCCGTTCCACCGGCCCTCGCCGGGCCGCGCCAGCGCGCGGCCGAGGCGGGTGCGCGGAAGCACGAAGGCGTTGAGGAGGAGCGCCCCCAGGGCGACCCCGGCCATGCCCCACCCTCCGACCGCCGGCGTCAGGAGCACGAAGAGGAGCATCGCCGCGTGCACCGCCGGACGGAGGGGGCGCTCCTCCCTCATCGCGGGAGCCAGAACCCCGCGGCCACGCCCGCCTGGGCGCCCACCATGAGGAGGTACATGTGCCGCCAGGAGGGGTGGGTCTTCGCCGTGGTGAGGGAGTCGGGATCGCGCAGGAGGAGGCGGACGATGTACGCCCCCCACCCGGCCAGGGCGACGCCGAGCCCGGCGTGGAACCACCCCTGCGGCGTCGTGTTGCCGTGGGCGACGACGCCGACGACGAGGAGCAGCCAGGGGAGGACGAGGAACGGGGCGATGATCCAGATGGACCGCCGCACCCCGAACCGGATGGGCAGCGTGATGCAGCCCTCCCTCCGATCCCCCTCCATGTCGGCGTAGTCCTTGGTGGTCGCGGCGCCGAGGATGAAGAGCCCGTACATGGCGCCGAGCACCCGGAGCAGCATCGAGTCGAGCCTCGCGTCCCCGTCCACGGCGATCCACCCCGCCGCGAACAGCAGCGTACCGCGGGGGACGGCGATGGTCAGGTTGGCGAGCTGCCAGAACCGCTTCGTGCGGAAGGGGGGGCCGGAGTAGGCGTAGACGACCAGCGCCGTGAACGCGACGACGAGGAGCGTCGCCGCGTTGAGGAGCGCCGCGATGCCGAGGGCCGCCGCCGCCGTCGCCGCGGCGAAGGCCCACGCGCCGCCCGCCTGGATCTCCCCCTTCGGCAGGGGGCGATCGGGCTTGTTCACGCGGTCGATGGCGACGTCGAAGATCTGGTTGACGGCGTTGCTCGCCGCGTTGAGGAGCGCCGCGAGGGCCGCCCCGGCGAGGACGGGCCCGAGGTGGGAGAGGAGGAGCTCCCCGTCGGCGGGGACGCCGGGCCGCCCGCGGAGCGTGCCGAGGGCCACCAGCGAGCCGGAGACCATCCCGACGGCCGGGGCGAGGAGCGTGAAGGGGCGCGACAGCCGGACGTAGGCGCCGACGCTCACGGCGTCGATCCCCGCGCCCGGACCGCGGCGAGGAGGAGGGCGGCGAGGGCGGCGCCGGAGGCCGTGGTGACGAGGTTGCCGAGGAGGCCCGCGGAGGGGGACCTGCGGAGGAGCGGCGAGGCGAGGGACTCGACGAGGGATCCGGCGAGGCCGGCGGCGGCGGCGAGGAGGAGGACGCCGGGCTCAAGGAACCCCCCCCAGGCGCCGGCCAGGGAGACGGCGAGGGCGCCGAGGAGCCCCGCCAGGAGCCCCTGGGCGGAGACGGCGCCGGGGGTGCCCGGGGGGGCCGCGCGGAAGGGGACGAGGGTCCTCGGGTTCCTCCCCCGGACCTGCCCCACCTCCGTCCCGAGGGTGTCCGCCGCCGCCGCCGCGAAGGCGCCGACGAAGGCGGCGCGGACGAGGCCGTTGTCGAAGGCGTCGAACACCGAGGCCACGGCGAGGGCGGCGCCCACCGCCCCCTTGGCCGCCACGCGGCCCGCACCGCGGGCCCCGCCGCCGGGCTCGGCGATGCCGCGGCGGTGCTTCTCGGCGTACTTCCAGCGCGTGGCGGCGCTGGCGATCACGAAGAAGGTGCCCACCACCAGCAGTCCCGGGGAACCGGTGGAGAGGCTCACCCAGAAGCCGACGGCGATGCCCGCCCAGAAGCCGCTGGCGCTCACGGCGCCGGCGAGGCGCGCGGCGCCGGCCACGGCGAAGGTGATGCAGAGGCCCTGCACCACGAGGTCCGGGGAGGGGAGGAAGAGCCTCACGGGATCCTCCCGCCGGCGCGGAGATCGGCCAGGGTCGGCGGGATCCCCGCGGCGAGGGAGCGCGAGGACCAGCCCAGCGCCCGCGCCGCGCGCCTCGAGGAGTAGGCCCACTCGCGGCGGAAGACGGCGGCGGCGCCGCGGGTGATCTTCGGGCGCGGACCCCCGAGGCCGGCGAGCCATTCGCTCGCGGCGCCCAGCGCGCTCATGGCGGCGTAGGGGATCCTCCGGCGCGGCACGGCGGGGCCTCCGCTCTCCTCGACGCGGTCGAAGAACCCCCTCAGGGTGGCATTCTCGCCGCCGAGCACGAAGCGGTCCCCGGGCGCCGCCCCCTCGAGGGCCCGCACGACCCCCTCCCCGGCGTCCTCCACGTAGGTGAAGCACCAGCGCCGGTCGCCCCCCCCGGGGAGCCCCTTCAGGCGCCCCGCCCCGGCCTCCTCGAGGAGGGCGCCGACGAGGTTCGACTCCCGCCGCGGGCCCGGCCCGTAGAGGACCCCGGGGTAGACGGTGATCACGGGGTGCCCCCGCTCGAGGAGCGCGCGCCCCTCGGCCTCGGCGAGGGTCTTCGTGCGCTCGTAGTCGTTGGAGAACCTCCCGCGCGGGCCGCCGGAGAGGGACTCGTCGCCGGTGATGCCGTCCGTGGGGCCGAGGGCGAAGAAGGAGGACACGGCCACCAGCGGCGCCGCCCCGGCCGCCCGCGCCGAGAGGGCCACGGCGCGGAGGCCCTCGACGTTCACGCGATCGAAGGTGCGGGGGTCCCTCTCCCAGGAGGAGACCGCGGCGGCGGCGTGGATCACGGAGGCGGCGCCGGCGCAGGCGCGCTCGACGGAGGCGCGGTCCGTGACGTCGCCCCGGAGGATCTCGACGCCGGGGCCGGCGAGGCCGGCGGCGGCGGCGGGATCCCGGGCGAGGAGCCGCACGGGGAGGCCGCGGGCGGACAGCGCGCGGAGGATCCACCGCCCGAGGAATCCCGTGCCGCCGGTGAGGAGGATGGGGCCGCTGGCCATGTCCGGATTCTAGGGGAGCGGGGGCCCCGCGCCCCCCGCTACTCCATGGTCGCGGCGCGGTCCACGAAGAAGTTGAGGATCATCCTCTGGAGCGCGTAGGTGCCCCGGAGGTTGCCCTCCTTCTGCCAGGCGTGGCCCAGCAGGTGGAGCACCTTCCCCTTGCCGAAGGGGAAGGTGGCCGCCAGC
Source organism: uncultured Planctomycetota bacterium (assembly GCA_964370855.1). Classification (GTDB taxonomy): domain Bacteria; phylum Planctomycetota; class JAJSAM01; order JAJSAM01; family JAKLKS01; genus JAKLKS01. The sequence continues at coordinate 11,517 of CAYJMF010000021.1, forward strand.
ACGCCGCTGCGCCAGCGCTTGCGGAACTCCGGGCTCTCGGCCAGCACCGTCACGTGCTCCTTGTCCAGCACCTCCACGGGGTGGGCCTGGTCCTCCACCCACCACGAGGCGTCCTCGCTTACGGCGCGGATGCCGCGCACGAGGGGGTGCCCCGGGGAGGTGACGCGCATGGGGACCACCTCGTTCTGGGTCGAGACCCCCATGCCGCCGCGGGCGAGGGAGCGCAGCATCCCGGGGAAGGACTTCTCGAGGACGTTCTCGAGGCCCCAGTCCGTGGTGCAGAGGTAGCCGCCGGCGTGGACGAAGGCGCGCACCGCCTTGCAGGCCTCCGGCGGGAGGGGGTCGGCGTCGCAGTCGATGACGAGGATGGCCTGGGGGGACAGCGGGGCCACGGCGACCTCCTCGGGGGTGAGGGTGTCGTGGCGGATCCCGAGGAGGGCCAGGGTGTCCTCCACGCGGTCGTAGGTGCCCTTGACGACGAGGACCCGGCGGGCGTCGAGCTTCGCGAGGAGGGTGCGCTCCGCCGACCCCCGGGAGCCCAGCCCCTCGAGCACGAGGCCGGCGGCGGCGCGGTTGGCGTCCCCGGAGCCGTCGGCGCCGAAGGAGCGGTTCTCCGGAAGGGTCGCCTTGCGGTCCGGATCCGCCCTCCGCCTTCCTCCCACGGTGATCATGCCGTCGGCCACGTCCCCTCCCCTGGTGACGGCGGGGGACGGCGGCGGGACCTCCCGGTCCTTCGGGGGCGGGGGCTCGTCGTCGGGGAGGGGTGCCGCGGGGTCGGGGACGACGGGCTCGTCCTCCGCCGGGAGCTCCTCGGCGGCCAGGGGGAGGCGGGGGCTATCCTCCGTCTCGACGGCGAAGTCCCGGACCACGTGCACCGTCGCCGGCCCCGGGGGTGCGGCCCGCGGGTCGGGGACGAGGAGGAGGGCCGCCAGGGCGACGGCGGCGTGGAACCCGGCGGACCCGAGGAGGGGCGGGGAGCGGCGCACCGCGCGGTAGAGCTGGATCTCGAAGGGGTCCGGGGCCGAAGGGCCCGCGGCGCGGGGGGTGAGGGGCGGCACCTCGGGGGCCGGGGCCCGGGGCTCGTCCCACCGGCGGTGGCCCGGGGCGAGGTCGGCGACGAGCTCGTCGATGACGACGGAGGCGCTTCCCACGGTGAGGACGTCGCCGGGGGCGAGGGCGGCGCGGGAGACGCGGGTGCCGTTGAGGATGGTCCCCTCGGCGGAGTCCTGGTCGAGCACCTCGAACCCGCGGCGAAGTCCGCGCAGGAGGCAGTGGCGGTGGGAGACGCCGGCCCCGGCCAGCCTGAGGCCCGAGGCGGGGCCGTTCCCGACCTCGACCCGGGTGCCCTCGAGGCGGACCGAGCGCACGGTCCCCCCTTCGCGGACGGTCATCCGCATCATGCAGGGGATTGTGGCGCGAAAGGCGGGGACGTTCTCAAGTTATAAAGTTATTCGGGGGGGGCAGGGTCTCGCCCCTGGGCGGGATTCGGCCTCCCCCCGAATAACTTTATAACTTGAGAACGTCCCCGCCTTTCGCGGCCCGCTACTTGATGTTCAGCTTCAGGGTGCGGGCCTTGGTCGCCCAGGCGGACTTGGGGAAGCGGCGCTGGCAGTCGTCGAGCTCCCGCTTCGCGTTGGCCGCCCAGTCGTCGGAGTCCTGCAGGCGGTAGAAGCAGTCCCCGGCGTAGTAGAGGGCCTTGGCCACGTGGTCGGGGCTCGACCCCTCGGAGTACATCGTGACGGTGCGGAGGAAGCAGAGCCGCGCCTCGGCGAAGCCCTCGGGGTTGCCCTGGCGGTACCAGCACTCGCCGAGGCCGTTGAAGGCCGCCGCGAGGATCCCGTTCTCCTGGGCCGACTCGGAGATCTCCTGGAAGAGCCCCTTGGCCTCCTTGGCGTTTCCGATCTCGAGCAGCGTGCTCCCCATGCCGAGGCGGGCCATGCGGTTCACGTCCACGAGGTCGGGCTTGCCGTTGGTGTCGGAGCCGATGGCCTTGTACTCGTCGAGGCACTTCTGGAGGGCGGCCGCGTCCTTGGAGGCGGCGGCCTTCTTGGCGGCCACGGTGTTCTGGAGGAGGCGCGCCTCGAGCTTGTCGGAGTCGGACACGCCGGGGAGCTGGAGGAGCTTCTTCAGCGCGTCCAGGGCCTGGGTCTCGTCCCCCTTGTCCATCCAGTAGCTGGCGCGGTCCTTCCAGGCGCTGCGGGCGTAGAAGGTCTCGGGGAAGGACTTGAGGAGGTAGTCGTAGGCCTGGTTCACGCGGTCGCCGCCGTCGGCGGCCACGAGCGCGCGGGCGGAGGACAGCAGGGCCTTCTGGCGGACGACGGCGTGGACCTGCTTGTCGTCGCCGATGGACTTGAAGAGGTCGTAGGCCTTCCCGTAGTCGCCGCCGGCCAGCGCGTCGGAGGCGTCCTTCCAACGGGGCGGGTAGCGCTCCGGGGCGAGCCAGATGTCGCTCACCTCGGCGGCGTTCATCTTCTGGTTGATGGGCCTGTTGTTGAGGGTGAGCTGGTAGGAGACCTGGTTGAGGTTCGCGTCGAGGATGTTCCAGCTGCTCGCCTCGTAGTCCTGCGCCGAGGGGGTCTGGCTCTTGAGGGGGGGCTGGAAGGAGCCGTCCTTCTTCTGGACGTAGTCCCCGGCGAGGGCGGAGGAGGCGCCGCCGAGCAGGAGGAGGGCCGCGGCGACGACGGCGGAGCGGTTGCGGTTCATGGGGATTCCTCGAAAAATGGGGGCGGCCCCCGGACGGGGACGCCCCGCCACCGGCGTACACGGGAGAGGTGAAGGTTCATCCTCCCCCCGGGGGAGGGATCCGTCAAGCGATTCCGGACTCCGGGGGCGGGTAGACTCCCTCCCGGAGGGCGCCATGGACCGCTGGAAGTACTGGACCGTCACCCACCGCGACCACGACATCATGAACCCCGTCGATCCCGGGGACCTCGACGAGGTCCTGGACCTCGCGGCGATCCCCCGCGGCGCGCGGGTGCTCGACGTCGGCTGCGGGAAGGGCTCCCTCCTCCGCCGCCTCCGGGACCGGGGGGCCGGGGAGGGGGTGGGGGTCGATCTCTCGCCGGACTTCGCGGCGGCGGCTCGGCGGCGGCTCGGCGACGGCCCCTTCCGCATCATCGAGGAGGACGGCGCCGCCTTCCGCGCCGACCCCGGCTCCTTCGATCTCGCGGCCTGCCTCGGCGCGTCCTGGATCTTCGGCGGCCACCGCGGCACGCTGCGGGCGCTCTCGGGGTGGGCCCGGCCCGGGGGGATCGTGCTCGTCGCGGAGCCCTTCTGGGTGCGGCCCCCCTCGGGCCGGTACCTGGCCGCGCAGGATCTCCGGGCCGACGCCTTCGGGAGCCACGCCGGGAACGCCGCCGCGGGGATCGAGGAGGGGCTCCTCCTCCTCCACGCCCGCGTCGCGCCCTCCTCGGCCTGGGATCGCTACGAGGGGCTCCAGTGGCGGGCGGCGGAGGAGTGGGCGCGCGAGCACCCGGAGGATCCCGACCGGGAGGAGATCCTCCGGAGGATGCGCGGGTTCCGGGACTCCCACCTCGAGGAGGGGCGGGAGGTCCTCGGGGACGCGCTCTACCTGTTCCGCAAGCCGGGCTAGCGCCCCCGGGCGGGAGCGCCGGCGGCGGGGGCGGACTTCCCCTTCAGCCGCGCCGCCCCCGCGGGCCGGGGCGACGCGCCGGTGCGGCGCACCGCGATCAGCTCCGCCACCACGGCCACGGCGATCTCCTCGTGCGTCCGCGCCCCGATGTCGAGGCCGACGGGGGCGTGGAGCCGCTCGAAGGCCTCCTCCGGCACCCCCTCGCGGACGAGCCGCTCCCGCGCCTTCGCCACTTTCCGCGAGGAGCCGATCATCCCGACGTAGCGGGCCGGCGACGACAGCGCCCAGCGCAGGCACCGCTCGTCCATGGCGCAGGTGCGGGTGACGATGACGATCCATGTCGTGTCGTCGGAGGGGAGGACCTCGAAGGCCTCCTCCCAGGGCAGCGCCAGCACCTCGGCGGCGGCGGGGAAGCGTTCCCGCGTCGCGTGGGTCGTGCGGTCGTCGGCCACGGAGACGCGGAAGCCCGCGGCGGCGGCCGTCCGCGCCACGGCGAGGCCGAGGTGGCCGGCGCCGAGCACCACGAGCCGCGGGACGGTCAGGGGCTCCACGAACACCTCCAGGGTGCCGCCGCAGACGAGGCCCGGCTCCGCCTCGTCGTCCTCCGTCAGCTCGAAGACGAGGGTCCGGCAGGTCTCGTCCACCATGGTGAGGAGGGCGGCGCGGCGCACCTCCTCCTCGAAGCGGCCGCCGCCCACGGTCCCGAGGGCGCTCCCGTCGGCGCGCACGACCATGCGCATCGCCTCCCGCGCCGGCGTGGAGCCGGAGATGCGGGTCACGGTGCACAGCGCCGACCGCTCCCCGCGGCGGCGCAGCAGCACGGCCTCCTCCAGCGGATCCCTCACGCCGACACCGGCGTCTCGTCGAGGAGCAGGATCTTCCCGTCGCCGATGCGCCCCGTGCGCGCCGCCTCGGCCACGGCCAGCGCCGCCGTCTCGGCGGTGCCGGGGAGGGCGTGGAACTCCACGCGCACCTTGGGCAGGAAGGAGACGCGGTACTCCGTCCCCTGGTAGAGCTCGAGGTGGCCCTTCTGCCGGCCGAAGCCGCGGACCTCCTCCGTCATCACGTCCTCGACGGGGAAGGCGGCCAGCGCCCCGAGCACCGCCTCGAGCTTGGGGATCTTCACGATGCAGATGACCTTCATGGGGGGCGATTGTAGCCCCGCGACGCCCCTCCTCAGGCGGGGAACAGCGTGCCGAGGCGCCCGTCGAGCCCGTCGAGGCCGGCGACGAACTCCACGCCGCGGGGGCCGCGGCGCGCGCCGCGGGCGCCGGCGCCGCCGACGACGAGGGGGATCCGCGGGGGGAGGAGCCGCGCGAGGTCGGCCAGCATCCGGTCCGAGGCGACGCCTCCCGTGGCGAGCGAGATGCTCACGAGCACCGCGCGGGCGCGGAGGTGGGCCGCCGTCCGGGCGATGTCGGCGAGGGGGACGTTGACGCCGAGGAGGTGGGGCCGCACGCCGCGGAGCGCGCAGACGAGGGCCGCCATCTGGAGGCCGAGCCCGTGGAACTCGCCGGGGAGCGTGGCCAGCACGACGGACGGGGCGTCGGCGGGGACCGGGGCCCCGGAGCGGAGCCCCCGCAGGCGGTCCTCGACGACCTCCGCGAGGTGGTGCTCGTGGCGGACCTCGAGGGTCCCGTCGGCCCAGGCGCGGCCCGCGGCCTCGAGGAGGGGAGCCACCCGCGCGCGGAGGAACTCACGGGGGCCGAGCCGCTCCGCGTCGCGGCGCAGCGCCCGGTCGAGGGCCTCCCCGCGCATGCCCCGGAGCGACGCGAGGAGGGAGGCGACCTCGCGGGAGGGCCTCCCGTCCCCGTTCCCGCCGGCGAGGAGCGACTCGAGGGCGCGCGGCGCAAGGGCGACCACGGTCCCGGCCCGGTGGCCGCGGGAGAGGGCCTCGGCCACGCGGCGGAGCCAGGGGACGTCGCAGGCGCGGTAGCGGCGGTGGCCCGAGGGGAGCCGCACCGGCCCGGGCCTCCCGTAGCGCCGCTCCCAGGCGCGGAGCGTGTCCGTGGAGATGCCCGATGCCCCGGCGAGCTCCCCGATGGAGAGGAGGTCGGCGTGGCCCGCGGGGTCGGCGCGCTTCATGGGGGGAGCGTAGAGCGGGGAGTGGTGAATATCCAGTTAAATAACTGGACAAATGCCGCCCGGGGAGGTAGTGTGCACGGGATCGAGCGGTGTCCCCCCGAAGGAGAGGAGCAGGAGAGCGCCATGCCGCCCATGACCGAGACGTCGCCGCCCCCGATGACGCGCTTCGAGCCCGGCTCCCCCGGGGATCCGCTCCTCGAGTTCCTCGACCGCTCCATCCGGCGGGAGCGGCGCCTCGAGGCCCTGCTCCGGCGCGCCTCCCGCGGGCCCTTCGAGGACGAGGCGAGGGAGCGGCTCCGCTTCGAGGCCTACGAGAATCGCGAGCACGCCCGGATCCTCCGTCGCCACCGCCTCGACGTCGTGCGGGGGCTCCGCATCGTGGCCCCGGCGCCGGGCGCGCGTGTGGCCAGGGTCGGCGCCACGGTGACGCCGGAGGCGGCCATCGGGGAATCCCTCCGCCTGCGCGCCGCCGCCCGCGACGAGTACCGGGCGGTCTTCGACGCCATCGGGGAGCGCCATCTCCGGAAGTTCGTGGAGGTGCTCGCCCGGGCCCAGGCCGACGGTTTCCGGCGGCTCCGCGAGACGGCGGAGGCCCTCGGCTACTCGATGACGAGGCGCCCCGCCCCGGACCGGCCCCAGGGCCCCGTCGGGTCGAGGCTGTCCGCCGTGGCCGCGGGCGCGGCGTAGTCCCCGGGGGCCTCGAGCCGCAGCCGCACCGCGAGGCGCGTCTCCCCGGCGGCGAGGCCGGGGAGGCGCCACCGCACCGACCCGGCCACGCCCCACTCCCCGTCCCGGGGGATGGAGACGCGCGTCCCCTGCGGCGCGCGGGCGCGGATCTCCCACCCGTCCTCCGCCGGGGCCGTGCCGCCGGGGAGGGGCAGCTCCACGTCGAGGGGGCCGCGGGCCGCCGGGGTGCGGAGCACGAGGACGGCCTCCGCCGTCCCCCCGGCGCGGCCGCGGGCCGGGAAGGAGCGCTCGACGGAGATCCCCTCGCCTTCGGCGGGCGCATCCTCGGGGGCGGGTGCGGAGGGTCCCTCGAGGAGGAGGCCGCGGAGGCCGGGGATGCGGGCCTCGAGGAGGAGGGGGCCCTTCGCCATGGCCGCCGCGTCGACGGTCCCCGTCCGGCCGTCGTCCCCGTCGTCGTCCCCGTCGTCGTCCTCCGTTCCGGTGGCGGGCCGGGCATGCCCCTCGATCACGATGCCGCCGTCGGCGGTGACCCGGAAGGGGCCCTCCGCCTCCGGAGGGGCCTCCAGGCGCCAGGCGACGGCGGTGGCCGACGGTGGCCAGAGCGGCTCCTCTACCACCCGGCCGCGGCCGGGCCAGGAGGCCTCGCGGCCCGGAAGGAGGAGGACGGTGGAGCGGTCGTCCCCCCAGAGACGGAATGTCTCAACCCCCCTGTCCCCGGTCCCGATCCCGATCCGGTTCCGCCCGAGGTGGATGACCCGCGGGGCCGCCCCCTCCGATCCCGGGAGAGCGCCCGTCCCCCGGAGGACGGCGGAGAGCCCTCCTCCCGCGGCGACGGCGCGGAGGCGGGCGGGGATCCCCTCCGTCGCGGAGATGGGGTCGATGGTGGGGACGAAGACGATGCCCTCCCCCTCCTCCTCCGGGCTCCGCCACGGGAGGGACAGCCGGTCCGCCGAGGCCGCCGCGACGATCCCCGTGAAGGGGCGCCGCCCCGTCGGGTCCGACGCCGCGACGGCCACCGCCGCCGAGGGCCCCGGGGCGGCCTCCGGGGCCCGTCCCGCGGGCCGCAGGCGCATCGTCCATCCCCCGGCCCCGGGGTCGGACCGGATCTCCATCCGCGCCCCGTCCCCCGACGCCGGCACCGCGGCCCCGGCCTCGAGGAAGCCCGCCGGGGTCATGGCGACGGCGCGCACCGTGACGGGGCCGCCGTCGATGGCCGCGGGCAGGGTGACGGCGGCCTCCCCCCGCTCCACGGCGACGGCGGCGTGGGAGAGGAGGCGGTCGCCGGAGAGCGCGGCGAAGAGCACCCGGGCGCCGGGCTCGGCGGAGGGGACGGCGAGGCGCCACTCCCCGTCGCGGAACGCGAGGTCGCCGTGCGCCGCCGCCTGCGGCGGCGGAAGAGGGGGGCCGCCGTCCTCGAGACTCGCGGGTCCCCCGAAACGGGCGACGACGGGGAGGGACTCGAGGAACACCTCCCCCGCCGAGAAACGGGCGCGGCCCGGCGGGACGTCGTCGGGCACCGTCCCCTCGAAGAGGGCCCAGGGCTCCTCCACGGCGGGGTCCTCCGCGGGGGCGAGGGAGACGCCTTCCACCTCCTCCCCCTCCCCGTCGAGCAGCATCAGGCGGGGGGCGGGCGGCGGCCCGCCGGCGGCGAGGAGGAGGAGGCGCACCCGGTCCCCGGGCCGGAGGATCGACCGGTCCACGAGGAAGGGGAGGTCCGGGGGGAGGGGATCCGGCGCCGCCGGCAGCGCGCGGCGCACGGCGACCCCCTTCCACTCCGTCTCCACGGCCGCGGCGCCGGCGGGGAGAGGGCCGCGGTGGACCCCGCTCCCGTCGGTGAGGCCCTCCCGGAGCACGGCGCCCTCCCCGTCGAGGATCCGCACGGGCGCGTCCCCCACGGGGAGGCCGAAGTCGGTCCGCCGGAGGAGGACGATCACCTCGTCGCGGGAGCGGAGGAGGTGCATCTCCGCGGGGTCCGTGGGGCGGCGCGGCGGGGCGGCGGATGGGGGGGGCGGGACGGGGGCCGGGAGGGGAAGCGGGTCGTGGTGCTTGTCCATCCCCGCCCAGAGGATGCAGACGCAGAACCCGGCCCCGACCACGGCCGCGGGGGCGAGGATCATCCAGAGGCCGGAGAGGTCGGCGAGCCGCCGAAGCCGGGAGCGCTCCACGCGCCCGAGTCTACACGCCGGGGCGCCGCGCGAAGGAGGCCCTCAGCCGCTCCGCGTCGGGATCCCCGAGGGCGACGACGACGAGGAGGTAGGCGAGGCCCCCCGCGGCCACCCCCGCCGCGGAGGCGGCGACCATGGCCGCGGTCCCCGGGCCGGGGAGGAGGCTCCCCGCCGCCGCGGCGGCGAGGAAGGCCCCCGCGGCGCAGGCCGCGCTCCCGAGGGTCGCGCGGAGCGCCGTCCCCCCCAGGGTCCGGAGGCCGCGGATGCGGTGGCGGCGGCGGGCGATCCGGACGAGGACGACGAGGTTCACCCACGCCGTGAGGGCCGTCGCCAGGGCGAGGCCGGGGGCGCCGAGGGGGCCGACGAGGGCGAGGTTGAGGGCGAAGCAGAGGGCCACGGTCCAGGCTCCCACGCGCACCGGCGTGGCCATGTCGCCGAGGGAGTGGAAGAGCCGCGTCACCACCTGCAGGGCGCAGAAGGCCGGCAGCCCCACCAGGGCGCAGCGGAGCACGGCGCCCACGGCCTCGGCGTCCTCGGGCCGGAAGCGGCCGTGGGCGAAGAGGGCCGTCGCCACGGGGACCCCGAGGACGGCCAGGCCCGCCGCCGCCGGGAGCGAGAGCAGCAGCGTCGCCCGGAGCGAGGCCGCCACGGTGGTCCCGAGATCCCCCCGGCGACCCTCCGCGGCCATCCGGGCGAAGGCGGGGAAGGAGGCGACCCCGAGGGAGACCCCGACGAGGGCCAGCGGCAGCTGGAGGAGGCGGCTCGAGTACCACAGCGCGCTGTTGGCCCCGTCCCCGGCGATGAGCCCCTCGGCGATGAGGGCGTTCACGAGGAGGTTCACCTGCACCGGGGCGAGGCCGACGACGGCGGGCCCCATGCGGCGGAGCATGGTGCGGAGCGCCGGGTCCCGCAGCGCGAGGGTGAAACGAGGCAGGAGATCGAGGCGGCGGAGCAGGGGGAGTGCGAGGGCCGCCTGGGCGACGCCGGCCACGAGCACCGCCGCGGCCACGGCCCGGGCGCGCCCCGCGGGGGAGTCTCCGAAGACCGGCAGGAGGAGGAGGGCGCCGGCGATCCAGGCCGCGTTCATGGCCGCCGGGGCGAGGGCCGGGATGCCGAAGCGGCCCTCGGCCTGGAGGACGGCGGCGAAGAGGGCCGCGGCGCACACGAGGATGGCGTAGGGGAAGCACCAGGCCGCCAGCTCGAGGATGAGGGTGGCCTTGGCGGGATCCTCCGGGAGGAAGGCCCCGGGCGGGGCGAGGAGGAAGAAGGCCACGGCCCCCGCGGTGAGCAGGGAGAGGAGCGCGACGAGGAGCGTGAAGGTGGTCCGGAAGAGGCGCGCCGCCCCCTCCCCGTCCCCGGAGGCCTTCCTGCCCGCGTAGACGGGGAGGAAGGAGCTCGTGAGGGCCCCCTCGCCGAGGATCTCCCGGAGGAGGTTCGGGAATCGGTAGGCGATGGCGAAGGCGTCGGCGGCGGCCCCCGCCCCGAGCACGTGGGCGATGACCCCGTCCCGGAGGAGGCCGAGGACCCGGGAGAGGAGGGTGCCCCCGGAGACGACCCGGGCGGAACGGAGGACCCCCGCCGCCTCCGGGGCCGGGGGAGCCGGCGCGGGCCGGGGGGGGGCCGGGGCGTGGATCGCGCCCGGGGGCGGGGCGAGGGCGGACGGGGAGCGCGCGGGGGACACCTGAGGATCCATCGGATCCGCCGACGGGCCGGTTGATGGAGAATGGGGGGATGATCGTCCAATCCGACGGGGGGCAGCACTCCCCGCCGCCGAAGGAGGAGCAGAACGTGACAGAGAACCGCCGGATCCATGCAGCCCTCGCCCTCGCCCTCGGGGGGGCGGCGATCCTCGCCCCCGGGGCCTTCGCCGACGACCGGGTGCCCGTCCCCCCGGGCGCCGGGGACGACCTCCGGCGCACCGCCGTCGTCCGGGCCGTCGAGGTCGTCTCCCCGGCGGTGGTGAACATCGCCTCGGACCGCTTCATCCAGAAGGAGGGCTTCCCGAGCCTCCGGGACTGGATGGCGGGGACCCCGCGGCGCTGGCAGGTGAAGACCCAGAGCCTCGGGACCGGCTTCGTGGTCGACCCCGGCGGCTGGGTCGTGACCAACGCCCACGTCGTGGCGCAGGGGGACACCATCCACGTGAAGTTCCGCGCCCCCGGCGGGGTCGAGGACGGCAGCGACGCGGGCCTCCTCGCGAAGGTGATCGCCACGGACCCCCGGAGCGACCTCGCGCTCCTCAAGATCGAGAGCGGGGGGCCCTTCCCGTTCCTCGAGATGGGATCCAGCCACGACCTCCTCATCGGGGAGCCGGCCATCGCCATCGGGAACCCCTTCGGCTTCTCCAACACCGTGACGGCGGGGGTGATCTCGGCGGTGAACCGGACCATCCAGCTGCCCCTCGGGCCCGTGGAGGGGATGATCCAGACCGACGCCTCCATCGACCCGGGCAACTCCGGGGGGCCCCTCGTCAACATCCACGGCCAGCTCATCGGCGTGAACACGGCGGTCTTCCGGGAGGGGCGCAACATCGCCTTCGCCATCCCCGTGGACCGCGTCAAGTCCGCCCTCGGCGGGCTCATCGACCCCGTGCGCGCGAGCCAGGTCTGGGCCGGCTTCGAGGTGAAGAACAGCGGACAGGCCCTCGTCGTGGACGTCGTGGAGAAAGGGGGGCCGGCGGAGGCGGCGGGGCTCAAGTCCGGCGACGTCCTGCTCGGCTGCGAGGGCGGGGCGCCCTGCACGGTCTACGCCTTCAAGGCGGCGCTCCTCAAGAGGGGCGCGGGGGAGGCCGTGGCGCTGCGCCTCCGGCGCGCGGGGGCGGAGAAGGTGCTGGAGGTCCGCGTCCCCCTCGCCGAGCATCCCGGGCTGACGCTGCTGCGCAGCCGCCTCGGCGTCGAGGTGGAGCCGCGGATGATGCCCCAGGGGGACGGCAGTTCCACGGTCCGGTTCCTGGTCCGGGAGGTGCGCAAGGGGAGCGCGGCGGAGCGCGTCGAGATCCGCCGCGACGACGTGGTGGCGATGATGGCGGGGATCCCCGTGGAGAGCGCCGACGAGATCGCCGGCCTCCTCCGCTCCATCCCGAAGGAGGAGCTCATCCCCATCCGCGTCTTCCGCGAGACCCCCCGAGGCTGGCGCTTCGCCGACACCGAGCTGAGCCTCGACTGAGGTGCCGGGGACGAGGGGTGAGGCGGCGCAGAGGCGGAGGGCCTCGTCGCGGGAGATGCGTTCCGCGGGCCACCAGCCGCCCTCGGGGAAGCCGGCGGGGGTGCGGCGCTCCACGGCGGCGGCGATCCAGCGCAGGGGTTCCGCCGGCTCCACGGGGGCGTCGCTGCCGAGGATCACCGTGGCGCCGGAATCGAGGAGCGAGCGCAGGGGGAAGCAGCGCGCGCCCCGCGCCCCCCAGGCGCGATCCACGACGGGGATGTCCGTGGCCATGTGGGCGGGCTGCATGGAGGCCGTGATCCCGAGGGCCGCGAAGCGCGGGAGATCGTCGGGGTGGATGCACTGGGCGTGCTCGATGCGGTGGGGGAGCCCCGGCGCCGCCGCCGAGAGCGCGTCCAGGGCGGCCCGCACGGCGGCGTCCCCGATGGCGTGGACGAAGCAGGGGAGCCCCAGGGCCGCGGCCCGGCGCGCGAGGTCCTCCAGCGCCCCCGGCTCGAGGGTCCGCATCCCGCGGTTCGAGGGGTCGTCGTCGTAGGGGTCGAGCATCCACGCCGTGCGGGATCCGAGGGCGCCGTCGAGGAACACCTTGAGCCCCGTGACGCGGAGCCCCTCGTCCTCCACCAGGGGCGCGAGGCCGGTCCGCTCGAAGACCCCGAGGTCCGCGGGCCGCAGCGCCGCCCGCACGCGCAGGGGCAGCCGCCCGCTCCGCCGCAGCGACGCCAGCGCCCGCAAGGTCCGGCCCCCGTCCATGTCGTCGCAGGCCGTGATCCCCCGCGCGAGCAGGGACCGGCAGGCCGCGAGCACCGCCTCGCGATCGTCCTCCTCCGTCATCGCCCCCTGCGCGGCACCGCCCGCGGCGAAGACCGCCTCCTCGCGGAGCAGACCCGTCGGCGCGCCGGCCCCGTCGCGTTCGAAGGAGGGCGGGACCAGGAGGGGCCCCTCCCCGAGCATCCCGAGGAGCGCCATCCCCTCCACGGACACGAGGGCCGTGTGGAAGTCGTGGGAGAAGAGGAGCACGGGGCGCCCGCCGGCGAGGTCCGCCAGGTCCGCCGCGTCGGGGAGCCGCCCGAGGGAGAGCGCGTCGAGGCTCCACCCCGCCCCCTCCACCCATGGGTGGTGGGGGTGGGCCGCCGCGTGGGCCGCCACGGCGGAGCGCAGCGCGTCGAGCCCGAGGCCGTGGAGATCCACGCGGGACGCCTGCCTCCCGAGGGGGAGCAGGTGGAGGTGGGCGTCGCGGAAGGCGGGCAGGATCTCCTCCTCCCCCCTGTCCTCGATCCGCGCCCCCGGCCCGGCGAGGGCCCGCATCTCCTCCCGCCCCCCGACGGCGACGACCCGCCCGCCGGCGCAGGCGACCCCCTCCGCGCGGGGGCGGGACGGGTCCGCCGTGAGCACGGTTCCGAGGATGACGAGGTCCACGTCGGGGCGGGGCTCCACGCGCGGAGCGTAGCGCGGCGGCCCCCGCCGGCGCCTGTATCATCGCCCCCGTGCCCGGGCACTCCCTGCGGACCCCCCTCCTCCTCGTCGTCGGCGCGGCGCTGCTGGCCTTCGCCGCCGCGCTCCACGGCTCCTTCGTCAACTGGGACGACGCCTGGCTCATCGTCCGCAACCCCTACATCCGCGGCCTCTCCCACCTGCCGGAGATCCTCGATCCCTTCGGGGACCGGGTCCTCATGGGGGCCGAATACCTGCCCGTGCGGGACCTCTCCAACGTCGTCGACCACTTCCTCTTCGGCGTGGAGCCGACGGGCTACCGCCTCGGGAACTGGCTCCTCCACGGCCTCGCCGCGGGCCTGGCCTACGTGCTCCTCCTCGAGGCGCTCCGCTCCCCCGGCGCGGCCCTCGCCGGGGCGCTGCTGTGGGCCGTCCACCCCCTCCACGCGGAGGTCGTCGCCTGGGCCTCGGCGCGGAAGGACCTCCTCAACGCCGTCTTCGCGCTCCTCGCCGCCGTGCTCCACCTGCGCGCCGTGCGCCGCGGGGACCGGGGGCCCGCGTGGGGCGCCGCCGGGGCGTTCCTCCTGGCCTCCCTCTCGAAGACCTCCGCCGCCGCGCTCCCCTTCGTGCTCGCCGCGTGGGAGGTGATGGCGGGGGACCGGGCGATCCCCCTCCGCGCGCGGGTCGGGACGGCGCTCCGGCGCGCGGCGCCCATGATGGCCGTGGCCGCGGCCGGCGCGGCCCTCAACGGCTGGCACCAGTCCCGGTCCACCGTCCACGCCCCCTGGCGGGGCGGGAACTGGCTGACGAACCTCTTCGTCATGGCCGGCGTCCACCTGCGCTACCTGCGCCAGGCGGCGCTCCCCTCGGGCATGGCCGCGGACTACGCCGTGGACGAGGAAGGGGCCGCCTCCGCCGCGAACCTCGCCGGCGTCGCCGTGCTCGCCGCGGGCCTCGCGGGGACGGCGTGGCTCGCCCTGCGGCGGCCCCGCGCGGGGATGGCGGCCCTCTGGTGGTTCGGGCTCCTGCTCCCCGTCTCCAACGTCCTCGTGCCCATCGCCAACGTCTCCGCGGACCGCTACCTCTTCCTCCCCTCCCTCGGCGCCTGCGCCCTCCTCGGGCTCGGATGGGAGCGGCTGCGCGCCCCCCCCCCCCCCCCCCCCCCCGCCCCCCCCGCCACCCACACCCCCCCCCCCCGCGCCCCCCCCCCCCCCCCCGGGCGCGGGGGGGCGGGGCGGCGCCCCCCCCCCCCCCGCGCCGCCGCCGCGCCGCTCGCCGCCGTCGCCGCCGCCTTCGCCCTCCTGGCCGCCCGCCAGTGCCTCGTGTGGAGGGACGGCGTCTCCCTCTGGGAGAACGCCGCCGCGGTCTCCCCGGGGGTGGGGCGCGTCTGGATGAACCGCGGCGAGGCGCTGGCCTTCGCGGGCCGCGGCGAGGAGGCCCTCGCCTCCTACCGACGCATGGTCGAGGTGGAGCCCCGCAACGCCGCCTACTGGGTGCACGCCGGCAACCGCCTCCACCAGATCGGCGGCCCCGGGAAGGACGAGGAGGTGGAGCGGTTCCTGCGCACCGGCGTGGAGAGGGCGGATCGGGACTCCGGGGGGCCCCTGGTCGCCCTGGCCTGGCTGCTGAACGTGAAGGGCCGCACCGCGGAATCCGTCGCCCTCCTCCAGGAGGCCGTCCGCCGCCAGCCCGATCTCCCCCAGGCGCACCTCAACCTCGGGCTGTGGCACCTCGCCGAGCGGCGCTGGGTGCGGGCGCTGGAGGAGATCGAGGCGGCCCTGCGCGTCGGCCTGCCCCTCCACGACGAGATAGCCGCCCACGGGGAGGCCTTCCAGGCGGCGATCCGGATCGGCGACGGGGAGCGCGCGCGGTACCACCGCGAGCAGCGGGAGCGGAAGAAGGCCCTCAGCCGCGGCGAGTAGCGGGGCGCGTTTCGGCTGCGACCCACGCGAGGTAGCGCGGGAGGCCCCCCGCCACGGGGAGGAGGATCCCCTCGGGCACCTCGTGGGGGTGGAGCTCCTCCACGGCGGCGAGGAGCGCGGCGGTGCGGGAGGCCGTCGTCTTGGCGAGGAGCAGGGTCTCCGACGCCTCCTCCACCGCCCCCTTCCAGCGGTAGACGCTCCGCGCTCCCGGGAGGATGTTCACGCGGGCGGCGTGGCGCGGCTCGACGGGGGCCGGGGCGCGGGCCGGGGCGCGGCGCGGGGGGGCCGTCATGAGGACGACGCGCGGGGGATCGGCGCGGCGCCGGCTCACCGCGCCGCCTTCCCGCGGTCCGCCGGCGCCTTCACCCCGAGGAGCGCCGCCCCGTCCACCTCCGTCATCGGGCGCCGGGAGGCAGGGGGCTTCCCCACGACGATTCGGGCGCGGAGCGAGTCGGGCTCGAAGACGCAGCACTGGAGGTTCATGGCCGCGGCCAGGGGGTGGGAGGAAGCCGCGCGGATCGCCTTCTCCATGGAATCGGCGTCCACCTTCCCCCCCTCCGCGGAGGCGAAGGAGGCGCAGAGCCCCGCGTACCGCTGGTCGAACTCCTGCGGCGCGGCGGCCTCGTCGTAGTAGTTGGTGACGACCACGAGCCCGTCCTTCTGGCGCCGCTCCTCGCAGCGGCCCGGCCCGCACTCGAGCACGACTCCCCCGGCGGGGTCCGCCAGCAGGAGGTTCTGGGCCACGGTCCGCCGGCTCCCCTTCACGAACTTCACCGCCTCCTCGAGGGTGGCGCACTCCTCGAGGAGCGTCCGCTGGAGCACGGGGTAGGGGACGCCCGCGAGGGCCGCCTCGCGGTCCAGCGGGGGCGCGTTCATGACGACGAGCTCCGCCGCGAAGACGCCGTCCCCGTTCATCCCGGTGACGACGCCGGTGAAGGCTGGGAACCCGACGGAGAGGAAGGGCCGCTTCCCCTCGGGGCGGACGGCGAGGAGGAGCCCGTACCGCCCGAGGACGCCGCGGTCCGGCCACTCGAGGTTCCGGCCCACCACGGTGCGCCCGCCGGCCGTCGCGGGGCCCGAGGCGGCGGCGCCGGAGCACTGGTTCAGCCCGAAGAGCTCGACGACGACGGAGCCGAGGAGGATGTCGTCGTAGGGGACCTTCGCGGCCTTCGCGAGCGCGGCCATCTCCCGCCGGAGCCTCTCGGGGATGGACTTCTCGAGGAGCCGGGCCTTCGCCAGCGCCTCGACGCGGTCGCCGCGGAGGATGCCGGGGAGGTAGTCCCGCACGAGGGCCCGGACCGCCTCCCCGAGAAGGGTCCCGTGCTGGTCCCCCATTTCCTCGGGAGTGCCCTCGAGGTGGAGCACGGCGAGGCCCGAGGGGAGGACCTCGAGGCGGCCCTTCCCGTGGACGGCGGGAGCGTAGGGAAGGCCCGGGACGGGGGCCTTCGCGGGGGCCGCGGCGGCCGCCGGCGGCGGGGCGGGCTCCTCCGCCCGGAGGGGAGCGAGGGGTAGCACGAGGGCGATGGCGAGGAGGAAGCCGGTGGAACGTCGCGATGGAATCATGGTCTCTCCGTGGCCTTGAACTCGGGGAAGCCGGGGTCCGGGGTGCCGGGGCGCCGCGCCCCTACCGCAGCCCCTCGAACACGAACTGGGAGATCTCGTCCCACTGGTCCCTGGTGATGTTCCCCACGACGTTCCCGTGGGCCGCGCCCTCCACGGCCATGACCCTGGACTTCCCCACCCGCCCGGCGAGACCCTCGATGACGGACATGGGGACGAGTTCGTCGGCGGTCCCGTGGACGAAGAGCACCGGGCAGGGGATCGTGGAGAGGATGGGCTCCACGAGGAACCGGTCGCGCAGGAGGAACCCCACGGGGACCCCCTTCAGCCGCTCCGAGACGGCGAGGGCCTGGTCGGGGAGGGTGCCGAAGGCGACGACCCCGCCGGCGTCCTTGCGGGCCGCGAGCTTCAGCGCCGCGGCGGCGCCGAGCCCGCTCCCGCCGACGAAGACGCGGCGCGGGGCGACGTCGTCCCTGGCGGTGAGCCAGTCGAAGGCGGCCTCCGCGTGGGCGAGGATGTTCGCCTCCGTGGTCTCCCCCTCGGCGTCCCCGTAGCCCGGGTACTCGATGGAGAGGACGTGGAGCTTGCGCTCCGCCAGGGGGCCGATGAGGGAGAGGGTGTCGGTGATGTCCTCGGACCGTCCGTGCATCCAGAGGAGGGCGGGCACGGTCCCGTCGCGGCTCTGGGACCAGACGGCGCGGACCTTGAGGTTCTCGGGGCCCCCCTGGGCGTGGATGGCGGGATAGCCGCGGTTCTGGACGGCGGCGATTCGGGAGTTCCAGTCCGTGGGGGTCCCGGAGAAGCTCTTCCCGGGGTACTTGATGATGTTCTGGCCGAAGTAGACGGCCACCATCCCGATGACGGCGAGGATCCCCAGCCAGAGGATGAGCTTCCCCAGGGTCTTCAGGTACTTCATGTCGCTTGCCTCCGGAGGGAGCGGTGCCGGGGGGCGTCCCGGCCCCCACCCCCGGTACAGGGTACCAGACGGCCCGTCGGCGCGGCGCGCGGGGGACGCTGCTTCCCGACTTGGATCATCGGCCGCGGAGGCCGTCCTCCTTCAGGCCCGGGACCGTACAATCCGGCCCGACCCCGGATCCGGACCCCCCGGGAGGGAGGCCCCATGCGCGCAGCCGCGCTGATCCTCGCCGCCGGGCTCGCCCTCCCCGGCTGCGGCGGGGGGGCCGAGGGGGGCGGCGGGCCTCCACGGCTCGTCGTCGGCACCGAGGCCGCCTATCCCCCCTTCGAGTTCGTGGACGCGGAGCGGCGCATCGTGGGCTTCGACGTGGACCTGGTGCGCGCGGCGGCCCGGGAGGCGGGGTTCGAGGCGGTCTTCGTGGATCAGCCCTTCGACGGCCTCATCCCGGGCCTGCAGCAGGGGAAGTACGACGCCGCGGTCTCCGCCATGACCATCACGCCGGAGCGGGCAGAGGTGGTCGCCTTCACGGACGGCTACTACGACGCCGGGCAGGTGATCGCGGTCCGGGAGGGGACGACGGGGATCTCCACCCCGGCGGATCTCGCGGGGAAGGTCGTCGCCGTGCAGGCCAACACCACGGGCCACCGGCAGGCGGAGAGGATCGCCGGCGCGGAGGTGCGGTCCTTCCCCTCCATCGAGCCCGCCTTCATGGAGCTGGCGGCGGGGCGCGCCGACGCCGTCATCAACGACGACCCGACGACCTTCCTCTACGCCCGGGAGCACGGGGGCATCCGCATCGTCGGCGCGCCCTTCACCGAGGAGCAGTACGGCATCGCCGTCCGCCGGGACGACGCGGCTCTCCTCGCGAAGCTGAACGAGGGGCTGCGCCGGGTGAGGGCGTCGGGCGAGTACGACCGCCTCCGCAAGGTCTGGATCGAGGGGAAGCCCCCCCTCGCGGCGGGGGCCCTCGGGGTGCTCGTGCGGGCCCTCGGGCTGTCCCTGCAAATCGCCGCCTGCTCGCTGGCCGTGGCCCTCGCCCTCGGGCTGCTCGTGGCGCTCTGCCGGATGAGCCCGCGGCCGTGGCTGCGCTGGCCCGCGACGGCCTACGTGGAGATCGTGCGCGGCGTCCCCCTCATCGTGCTGCTCTTCTGGATCTACTTCGGGGTCTTCTCCGACCTCCTCTCCCGGACGGGCATCGCCCTCCACGGCTTCGCGGCGGCGGTCCTCGCCTTCGGGATCTGCTACAGCGCCTTCATCGGCGAGACCTACCGCGCCGGGATCCAGTCCGTGGACCGGGGGCAGGAGGAGGCGGCCCGGGCGCTGGGTCTCTCCCGCCGCCGGTCGCTGCGGTGGGTGATCCTTCCCCAGGCGGTGCGCAACGTCCTCCCGGCCCTCGGCAACGAGGCCATCGCCCTCTTCAAGGACTCCTCCCTCGCCAGCGTCATCGCCATGCCGGAGCTCATGCACGTCGGCCGGCAGGAGGCGGGGCGCACCTTCCGCACCATGGAGATCTTCACCGTCGTGGCGCTCCTCTACCTCGTCGTGACCCTGGCCCTGTCCCGCGTGCAGAAGCATCTCGAACGGAGGTTCGGTGCCGGAACCCTGGATACGGATCCGCGGCATCACTAGGCGCTTCGGCGCCGTGGAGGCGCTGCGCGGGGTGTCCATGGAGGTGGCCCCCGGGGAGAAGCGCGTCATCATCGGCCCGAGCGGCTGCGGGAAGTCCACGCTGCTGCGGTGCGTGAACCTGCTCGAGGTCCCCGACGCGGGCACCGTGGAGGTGGGAGGGGCCGTCGTGAACGGGCCCGGCGCCGACGCCGACGCCCACCGGGCCCGCACGGGGATGGTGTTCCAGCGGTTCCACCTCTTCCCCCACCTCACGGTGCTCGGCAACGTGGCCCTCGCGCCCCGGGTGGTGCTAGGCCTCGCGCCGGGGGCGGCGGAGGAGCGGGGGCTGCGCATGCTCGACCGGGTGGGGATGCGGGACCGGGCGGGGGAGTGGCCGGCGCGGCTCTCCGGCGGACAGCAGCAGCGGGTGGCCATCGCGCGGGCCCTGGCCATGGAGCCCTCGGCCATGCTCTTCGACGAGGTGACCTCGGCGCTGGACCCGGAGCTCGTCCACGAGGTGCTGGCGGTGATGCGCGACCTCGCCTCCACGGGGATGACCATGATGATCGTCACCCACGAGATGCGCTTCGCCCGCGAGGTGGGCACGGTCCTCTCCTTCATGGACGCCGGGCTCGTCGTGGAGGAGGGCCCCCCCGCGGCGCTCCTCGACGCCCCCCGGGAGGAGCGGACCCGGGCCTTCCTCTCGAAGGTCCTCTAGGAGGAGGGCCCCCGGCGCCCCACCACGAGGAGGGGGCGGGCGACCTGCTCGAGGCGGGCGTGCTCGCGGAGAACGAGGCGGAGGTCCTCCTCGATCTCGACGCGGAAGCCGCACTGCCCGAGGATCCGGACAAGGGCGTCCCGGCTGCGTTCGACCCCTCCCCCGAGCCAGCGGGCGCGGGGGACCTGCTCCTCCCACCAGGACCAGGGGGAGGCGACGGCGAACCGCCCCCCCGCCCCGGCCAGGGAGGCGGCCCGCCGGAGGAAGGCCTCGGGGTCGGCCTGGCGCTCCACGAGGTTGGCCGCCAGCACGAGCCCGGCGATGCCCGGGGGGAGGGGGGGGCGGTCGGGGTCCCCCACGACGACCTCGATGGGGCCGGGGCGGAGCGCGCCGAGGTCCGCCTCCACCACCCGCTCGAAGGCCCCCTCCTCCACGATGCGCACCGGCGCCCTCCCCTCCCGGAGGATGGAGCGCGCCAGCCGGGCCGTGACGAAGGAGGGCTCCACGGCGAGGGTGAACCCGGCCCGCCGGGAGAGTCCGAGGGCGGCCCGCCCGGCGGAGGCGGCGAGGTCCACGGCCAGCCCTTCCACGGGCAGGTCCCCGAGCCGCCGCCAGAAGTCCCCGAGGCCGAGCCCCGCCCGCTCCCCCTCCGGGAGGAGGTCCCCGTAGTGGGACAGCAGGTGGGGGCCGAGGAGCCGCAGGGGGTCCTCGACCTCGTGGGTCTCCTGGGCCACCTTGCGCCATCCGTCGGGGACGAGGACCGCCACCCCGTCCACGATGGGGTACCTGTCCCCGCAGCGGACGCAGCGGAGCGAGCCTTCCCGGACCTCCTCCCCCTCCCCGCCGCCCCGTTCCAGCCGGAGCGCCGCCGGGACCTCCTTCCCCCACGTGCAGTCGGGGCAGGTCAGCTGTACCCGTTCGAGCAGATCTCTTCGCAAGGGGGGGACGTTCCTCAGTTCGTCACTTTCCTGTGGATAACCCCGGGAGACCGGGGTTATCCACAGGAAAGTGACGAACTGAGGAACGTCCCCCCTGTTCGGTTTTCTGGGAGGCATCCGCCGATTCGGTGCGGTATGCTGACCCTGACTCCGGGGGTGTCTCCCGGCGCAGGAGGAGGGTGGAACCATGAAGAAGGGCATTGCCGCGCTGGCGTTGCTGGTCGTCGGCTCGTTCGGGCTGTCGGGCTGCTACCTCTCCCGCCAGATCGCGGGGGACGAGCTCGTGGGCGGACCGACCAACCCGGCCCTGTGGGTGACGGTCCCCGTGGACACCATCCTCTTCCCCTTCGAGCTGGCCCACTTCATCGACAACAAGGACTCCTGGACCCCCTGGTCGGCCGACGACATGCGGGCCCAGTACGTCGACGCCTACAAGTTCCCCGGCGAGTAGTACCGCCGATCCATCGCAACCCGGAGGGCGCCACCCGGCGCCCTCCTTCGATTCCCGGCGGGAGGACGCCGCCGGGAAGGCCGACCCGGGGCCGGAATCCTTGTCCCTCCCCCCCCGCCGCCGCTAATCTCCCCGCTTTCCCGGCGGGATTCGGGGCCGCGTTCCCGTCCGGGATGACCGAGGAAGGCCGGTACGTATGGGCGACGGTCCTCCCGGCGACGAGTCCGGCGACGAGGGGAAGAAGGGCAACGCTTCCGGTCTCCGGGCCTACCTCAAGTTCACGCACCTCGGGACGCAGATGACCCTCGTGCTCCTCGGAGGGGTCTTCGGCGGCATCTGGCTCGACGACAAGTGGGGGACGGACCCCATCCTGACCGTGGTGGGCAGCCTGGCGGGCATCGGCATCGGGCTGTACATCGTGATCCGGGAGACGGGGTCGAAATCGAAAGGTTCCTGAAGCGGCGACCATGAGCGGGAAGGCCATCGGCGGAGCCGTCGCGGCGGGCGCGGTCCTTGCGGCCGGGTGCGTCGTCGCCCTCGTCGCCCTCCTCGGATCCTCGGCCCCGGTGATCGCCGGCCTCGCCATCGGCCTCGGCCTCGGCGCCGGCGGCGCCGTCCTCGAGGTCCTCCTCATGGGCCGCGCCTTCCGGAAGGACCCGAGGAAGGCCGTCAACCTCGTCCTCACCGGCCTCGGGCTCCGGTTCCTGGTCCTCATGCTCCTCACCGTCGCCTTCCACTGGGTCCCCGCCGTGGACGAGACCGCCTTCGCGATCTCCTTCGTCGGGGGCTTCGTCGCCTGCCTCCCGGCCATCGGGGTCGTTTCCGGGGCGGGGAGGCACGCCGTCCACGGGCCTGCCGTCCACGGGGAGGTGCACGGATGAGCCCCTCCGCCTTCCTCGCCGCCGGCGACATCATCGGCCACCTGACGAACTCCTACGAATTGCACTTCGGGAAGTGGCACTTCGACCTCACCCCGATCAACGTCTTCCTCAAGGGCACCTTCGGGGAGTGGTTCCCGGGCATCAACAAGCACGTCGTCATGATGATGCTCGCGGCCGCCCTGACCGCCTTCGCCGCCATCACGACGGCGCGCGTGGCCCACCGGCGCACGGGGCGGACGTTCTTCCCCGCCATGGTCGAGTGGGCCGTCGTCTGGCTCCGGGACGAGGTCATCGGCGAGGGGATCCACGACGCGAAGAACCGCCGCCGCTACTTCCCCTGGCTGGCGACGTTCTTCTTCTTCATCCTCTTCTGCAATCTGCTGGGGCTCCTGCCTCCCCCCTTCGGCTCCACGGCCACGGGGAACGTGAACGTCACCGCGGGCCTCGCGCTCATCACCCTCAGCCTGATGCTCATCGGCGGCATGGTCGAGAAGGGACCGGTCAAGTTCTGGATCGGGCTCGTCCCCCACGGCGTCCCGCTGATCCTGTGGCCCCTCGTGTTCATCATCGAGTGCGTGGGCCTCATCACGAAGCCCTTCGCCCTCACGGTGCGCCTCTTCGCCAACATGACCGCCGGCCACGTGATGCTGGCGGTCCTCGGCGGGTTCCTGCTCGTCGGCGGGGCGACCGCGGGCGAGTGGGCCACCAACAAGGCGATGGCGGGGATCCCGTCGCTCCTCTTCTACCTGTTCATCAACACCTTCGAGGTGCTCATCGCCCTCATTCAGGCCTACATCTTCACCATCCTGTCTTCCATCTTCGTGGGGATGATGCTCTCCCACGAGCACTAGTCCGAAAGGGTCCCGGCCCCCCCCCGGGGGGCCATAGCTGGAGGGAGTACCATGCAGGAGCAAGCGTTCAACACGGCCGAGACTCTGATGAACATGCAGTGGGCGGCCTTCGGCGCCGCCATCGGCGGCGCGCTGTCGGCCATCGCGGCGGGCTACGGCATCGGCAAGATCGCGTCCACGGCCTGCGAGTCCATCGCGCGCCAGCCCGAGGCGGCCGGCGACATCCGCGGCGCCACGGTGCTGACGGCGGCCTTCATCGAGGGCGTGTGCCTCTTCTCGGTGGTGGTCAGCCTCCTCATCGTCCTGAACCTCGACAAGTGGTTCGGCAAGGCCCTGGGCATCGTCTAGAGGATCCGGAAGGGGAGGCGCATCATGCCTCAATTCCTGATTCCCCTCCTGGCCATGGCCGAGGAGGAGGCGGCGGCGGGCGGCGCCCACGGGGGCGGCCACGGTGCCGGATTCCAGCTCATCGACGTGCAGTGGGAATCCGTGATCTGGCTGTGGATCATCTTCATCCTGCTGGTGGTCGTCCTCCGCAAGCTCGCCTGGCCGATGATCACGGAGGCCGTGGAGCGCCGCGAGGATCACATCGCGGAGAGCCTCCGCAAGGCCGAGGAGGTCCAGCGGGCCGCCTCGGAGATCGCCGCCCGCCAGGAGGCGATGCTCGCCGAGGCCCACGTCCGGGCCAAGGCCGTCCTGGACGAGGCCCGCGAGCAGTCCGAGACCTACCGCAAGCGCGAACTGGAGAAGGCCCGCGTCGAGGCGGACGCCTTCCTGGATCGCGCGAAGAAGGAGATCTCCCTCGAGGAGGGCCGCGCCAGGGACTCGCTTCGCCGCGAGGTCGTGGACCTCACGGTGGAGGCGGCGTCGAAGGTCCTCGGGAGGACGATGACCGCCGCCGACGACAGGCGCCTCGCCGAGGAGCTCGTGGGCGAGGTGAGGGCCCGGCGCATGGGGGCCTCGAAGAATTGAACAAGTCCGAACCCGCCGCCCGGAGCTACGCCGAGGCCGTCCTCCAGCTCGCCAAGGAGAAGGGCCGTCTCGCGGCGTCCATGGACGACCTCCGTTCCGTGGAGGCGGTGTTCCACGCCGACGCCCGGCTCCGCGGGCTCTTCACCTCCCCCCGCATCGACAGGGGCGTGAAGGAGGAGTTCGTCCGGCGCGCCTTCAAGGGCAGGGTCGGGGACGAGATCCTCGGCCTCCTCGTGGTCCTTATCCGCAAGGGCCGCGAATCGCTGTACGACAACGTCGTCGACTACTTCGACAGCCTGAAGGACCTGGAGGAGAAGCGCATCCACGTGCACATCTCCTCCGCCCGCGCGCTCGACCCCGACGTCAGGGCCGCCATCGAGGCCGCCATCGCGGAAGCCTCGGGGAAGCGCCCCATCGTCAACGAGAAGGTGGACCCCGCCCTCGTGGGCGGCCTCGTGGTGAGGGTGAACGACATCGTCGTGGACGGCAGCATCAGGACGCGGCTCCGGGCGCTCCGCAGCCGCCTCGTCGGGGAAAACCGCTGAACCCAGCCGCACCAGGGAGAGTCCCATGAACATCCGCCCGGAAGAAATCACAAGCGTCCTGAAGAAGGAGATCGAGCAGTTCGAATCGGCCATCGAGATGGCCGAGACGGGGACCGTGCTCGAGGTCGGCGACGGCATCGCCCGCGTCTACGGCCTCGAGAAGGTCATGGCCGCCGAGATGCTCGAGTTCGAGAACGGGGCCTTCGGCCTCGCCTTCAACCTCGAGGAGGACAGCGTCGGCGTCGTCATCCTCGGGCGCTTCCAGGACATCAAGGAGGGGCAGCTCGTCAAGCGGACGGGCCGCATCCTCTCCGTCCCGACGGGGGACGCCCTCATCGGCCGCGTCGTGAACCCCCTCGGCGAGCCCATGGACGGCAAGGGCCCCATCGCCACGACGGACTTCATGCCCCTCGAGGGCCGCGCCCCGGGCATCGCCGACCGCCAGCCCGTGAAGGTCCCCCTCCAGACCGGCATCAAGGCCGTGGACGGGATGATCCCCATCGGCCGCGGCCAGCGCGAGCTCATCATCGGCGACCGCGAGACGGGGAAGACCTCCGTCGCCGTGGACACCATCATCAACCAGAAGGGCAAGGACTGCATCTGCGTCTACGTCGCCGTGGGGCAGAAGGCCTCCACCGTCGCCGGCGTCGTGGACCGGCTCGCCCGAAACGGCGCCATGGATCACACCATCATCGTGGTGGCCAGCGCCAACGACCCCGCCCCGCTCCAGTACATCGCCCCCTACGCCGGCACGGCCATGGCCGAGTTCTTCATGTACAGGCAGAACAAGGACACCCTCTGCGTGTACGACGACCTGTCGAAGCAGGCCGTCGCCTACCGCCAGCTCTCCCTGCTCCTCCGCCGCCCGCCGGGCCGCGAGGCGTACCCCGGCGACATCTTCTACTGCCACTCCCGCCTGCTCGAGCGCGCGGCCAAGCTCTCCGCGGAGAAGGGCGGGGGTTCCCTCACCGCGCTCCCCATCATCGAGACCCAGGCCGGCGACGTGTCCGCCTACATCCCGACCAACGTCATCTCCATCACCGACGGCCAGATCTACCTCGAGCCGGACCTGTTCTACGCCGGCGTGCGCCCGGCCATCAACGTGGGCATCTCGGTGTCCCGCGTCGGCGGCAACGCGCAGATCAAGGCCATGAAGAAGGTGGCCGGCACGCTCCGTCTCGACCTCGCCCAGTACCGCGAGCTCGAGGCCTTCGCGCAGTTCGCGTCGGACCTCGACAAGAACACCCAGCGCCAGCTCGCCCGCGGCGAGCGCACCGTCGAGGTCCTGAAGCAGGGCCTCTACGCCCCCTGGCCCGTGGAGGAGCAGGTCGCCGTCCTCTACGCCGTCACCAACGGCTACTTCGACGAGGTGGAGGTCGAGAACCTCAAGGTGGTCGAGAAGCAGATGGTGGACTCCCTCCGGTCGGGCCAGGCCCTCGGCCTCATCGCGACGAAGAAGGAGCTCTCCGCCGACGTCGTCGAGGCGCTCAAGTCGGAGCTCGAAGCCTTCCGCTCGCGCCTGAAGGCCGGCGGCGGGCAGGGCTAGAGGGAAGGGTCAGGGAGCCGCCACCGTGCCCGTCAACTCGAAGGCCATCCGCAAGAGGATCAAGTCCGTGTCCTCGACGCGGAAGATCACGAAGACCATGGAGATGGTCGCCACGAGCAAGCTCAAGCGCGCCCAGGACGCGGTGCTCTCGAGCGGGCCCTACTCCGCCCTCCTGGTCTCCATGATGAACGAGGTGGCCTCCCGGGTCCCGGACCGCTCCGCCTTCCCGCTCCTCCGGACCGTCGAGAAGCCGGAGCGGACCCTGGTCTTCATCCTCACGGCCAACCGCGGCCTCTGCGGCGGCTTCAATTCCTACCTCATCCGCAAGGGCCGCGACGCGGTCCGCGCCGAGGAGGAGGCGGGGCGCACGCCCGTCGTCTACATGGCCGGAAAGAAGGGCATCGCAGCCTTCCGCTTCATGGAGATGGCGATGGAGAAGCGCATCACGGACCTCTCCGACCGCCCCACCTACGAGGAGGCCGAGAGGGTCGCCGCGATGCTCACGGCCCCCTTCCTCGCCGGCGAGGTGGACCGGGTGCTCGTCGTCTTCCCCGACTTCAAATCCATGGCCTCCCAGCCGCCCACGGTGCTCCAGCTCTGCCCCGTGGGGGACCCCTCCGCGAAGGGCACCGGGAAGACGGAGAAGACGGGGAAGACGGAGAAGAAGGCGGACGCGGGGAGCGACTTCATCTTCGCCCCCTCGCCGAAGGCCATCCTCGAGAAGCTGCTGCCGCTCTACGTCCGCACCACGGTCTACCGCGTGCTCGTCTCCGCGGTGGCCTCGGAGCAGATCGCACGGCGCACGGCCATGAAGCTCGCGTCGGACAACGCGAGCGACATGGTCACCACCCTGACGCGGGCCTACAACAAGGCCCGCCAGGCGCAGATCACCCAGGAGATCGCCGAGATCATCGGCGGCGCGGAAGCGCTCAAGAAGTAGGAGACCGACATGCCGACGCTCGTGGACGGGAAAATCGCGCAGGTCATCGGGAACGTCGTGGACGTCGAGTTCCCCATGGACCAGCTCCCGGAGATCTTCACCGCCCTCGTGATCGAGCAGGCGGTGGGCTCCGTGGCCGTGAAGGTCGTGTGCGAGGTGCAGCAGCACCTCGGGCGCAACCAGGTCCGGGCCGTGGCCATGTCCTCGACGGACGGCCTCGTGCGCGGCACCCACGTGACGAACACCGGCGCCCCCATCTCCGTGCCCGTGGGCGACGCCTGCCTCGGGCGGGTGTTCAACCTCCTCGGCGAGCCCGTGGACTACGGCCCCCCGCTTCCCGCGGGCATGGAGCGCCGCCCCATCCACCAGTCGCCCCCCCTGTTCAAGAGCCTCGCCGTGCGCACGGAGATCTTCGAGACCGGCATCAAGGTCATCGACCTCATCCACCCCTACGCCAAGGGCGGCAAGACGGGCCTCTTCGGCGGCGCCGGCGTCGGCAAGACGGTCATCATCATGGAGCTCATCAACAACATCGCCACGGCCCACGGCGGCTACTCGGTGTTCTGCGGCGTCGGCGAGCGCACCCGCGAGGGCAACGACCTCTGGCTCGAGATGAAGGAGTCCGGGGTCATCGACAAGACGGTGCTCTGCTACGGGCAGATGAACGAGCCCCCCGGCGCCCGCCTCCGCGTCGCGCTGTCGGGCCTCACCATGGCCGAGTACTTCCGCGACAAGGGCGGCGCCGACGTGCTGATGTTCGTGGACAACATCTTCCGCTTCTCCCAGGCCGGCTCCGAGGTGTCCGCGCTTCTCGGCCGCATGCCGAGCGCCGTGGGCTACCAGCCGACGCTGGCCACCGAGATGGGAGCGCTCCAGGAGCGCATCACCTCCACGGACCGCGGCTCCGTCACCTCGGTGCAGGCCATCTACGTGCCCGCCGACGACCTCACGGACCCCGCCCCGGCGACGGCCTTCACGCACCTCGACGCCAAGACCGTGCTCTCGCGCCAGATCGCCGAGCTCGGCATCTACCCGGCCGTGGACCCGCTCGACTCGACGAGCCGCGTGCTCGACCCGCAGTACGTCGGGGACCGCCACTACAAGGTCGCCCGCGACGTGCAGGGCATCCTGCAGCGCTACAAGAACCTCCAGGACATCATCGCCATCCTCGGGATGGACGAGCTGTCCGAGGAGGACAAGCTCATCGTCAACCGCGCCCGCAAGATGCAGAAGTTCCTGAGCCAGCCCTTCTCCGTGGCCGAGCAGTTCACGGGCATGGCGGGCAAGTACGTGAAGCTCGAGGAGACCATCCGCTCCTTCGAGGAGGTCGTCGAGGGCAAGCACGACAACGTGCCGGAGCAGGCCTTCTACATGGTGGGCGGCATCGACGAGGTGCTCGAGAAGGCCGAGAAGATGAAGGCGACGAACTAGGAGACGCACCGTGGCGGAATCCCTCTTCCAGGTCGAGGTCGTGGGTCCCGAGAAGCCCCTCTTCAAGGGGGAGGCGGGCTCCCTCGTCGCCGAGGCCTTCGACGGCGAGATGGGAATCCAGCCCGGCCACGCGCCGCTGGTGACGATGCTCGGCACCGGCGTCGTGCGCGTGAACTACGCCGGGCTCAAGCCGGGGGAGGAGATGTTCGCCATCCGCGGCGGATTCCTCCAGGTGCTCGGGAACCGCATCACCCTCCTCGTCACCGAGGCGCGGCGCGCCGAGGACGTGGACGCGCCGAAGACGAAGGCCGCCCTCGACGCCGTGGTGGCCTCCCTGCAGCACCCCCCCTCGGACGCGGAGTACGAGCGCCTGCTGGACGAGCGCCGCTGGCTGGAATCGCAGCTGAAGGTCGCCGCCGGGTAGAGCGGTCCTTCCCCTCGTTGACGCACCGGCGGCCCGGGGGTAGGCTCCTCCCTTCCCGGGAGGACGCGACCGATGAAGCCCGCCGCCGCCTTCCCGCTCCTCCTCCTCCTCCTCCTTCTCTGCCCGGCCGCAGCCCCCGCCCGGGAGGAAGGGAAGGCGGATCCCCCACCCGTCGAATTCAACGTGGGGGATCTCGTCGATCAGGTGCCGCGTCGATCCGGAGTGCGCCAGGTGTTCGCCTCCTCCTACGAATGGGACCGGGACCTCCAGCCACGGGGAGGAACGACCTTCGAATTCCCCGTGGATGACCCCGAGGTCGGCCGGCACCCCCTGGTCGAGGCCGATCACCTGGCCTACATCGTCGGATGCCTGGTCGGGGACGGGAACCGCGTGGGCCGCGTCACCGAGGACTCCGTCTACCTGGTCCCGGCGGCGATGGGACACGCCGGCGGAAAGGCGCTGGCGCGCCTGCGGGCCCTCCGGCCGGCGACTGTGGTCGCCTACAGCCTGGAGGAGGAGATCGACGGCGCGTGGCGTCCCTTCCTGGCCGGTGCCGAGCCGGTCACCGCCGGCATCCACACCGTCTTCGCCGACGCGGAGGAGCGCAGCGTCCTCGGCGACTACGACGTGGAGCTGGCCCAGGACTCCGCCGTGGCGGATCCCATCGTCTCGACCCTGCGG
The DNA here is from genome assembly GCA_964370855.1 of uncultured Planctomycetota bacterium. Taxonomy (GTDB): domain Bacteria; phylum Planctomycetota; class JAJSAM01; order JAJSAM01; family JAKLKS01; genus JAKLKS01. The sequence goes on from CAYJMF010000021.1 coordinate 41,023, forward strand.
ACGGGAGCGTCCCTCGAAGTCCTCTTCGCCCCGCTTCCCGGGGGGCGGTCGGCGGTGGTCGAGGCCATCGCCACCCGCTCCTCCGCCCTCCCGGGGGAGACGGCGGAGCCGGGCCTCCCCGGGATGGCACCCATCGATCGGTACGCCGTCTCCATGGCCCAGGCGGCCGTGGTCTTCCGCACCGGACCCGGGGAGGAGGCGGTGCACGCGTGGAGGGGGAGGGACGGGCGTGCCTTCCGCCTGCGGCTCACGTTCTCGTGGGAACCGCCGCCGCCGGACGCGGGACAGGGAGCCCTGCTCTGGTCCGTCCTGTTCCACCGGGCTCCGCCCCACCGCAGGCACGTGGGCCACCTCCTCCGTCCCTACGGGGCGGAGTTGGAGTTCCCCTGGGAGCGCTTCGGCCGCGAGGAGGAGGTCTTTGCCGCCTCCGCCGAGGATCGGTTCGAGCGGGCCCTGGCCTCCCTCGGCGGCGGGGTGGACTGCATCGAGGAAGCGGAGAGCGACGGGGGCCTGCTCCTCCTCGGCGGCCCCGGGGCGCGGGTCGTCGGGGCCGCGGTGACGCGGGAGATGGAGGAGGAGTACCTGCCCTCCTTCGTGGAGGTCGAGGTGCGGGGGACGGGCGGGGAGCAGGGCCTCCTCTTCGGCGCGTCGGGCCCCTTCACGGCGGGGACCGACGTCTGCCTCCTCTCCGGCGAGCGCCGCACCTACATCGAGGACTGGGACGTGGAGGCGGCCCAGGGCTCCTGGATCCCCGACCCCAACCTGGACAGCCTCCAGACCGGCGACTTCTGCAACCTCCGCCTCGTGGCCGGGGAGGACGGGGTCCCGGACGCCGTGGACGTGGACCTGCAGATGGCCCTCTTCCGGGGGTTCGAGTGCCAGGACCTTCCCGTCCTCGACGCCATGGACCGCGGCGGCGGATCGCCGAGCGGCACCGCCGCGGGACCGCCGAAGCGGGCCACGATGCGCATCGAGAAGCCCGCGGTGAGCGAGGCGCGGATCGCGGGCCGCTATCCCCTGGCCGCCGACGGCACGGCGACCCTCCGCCGAGCGGCGCCGGGGTTCCTCGGGGAGGGGAGAGGGATCGTCCTCACGGTGAGAGTCTCGCGGTGGCGGCCGCCGCGTTGACGCCCCCGCGTTCATGCAGTACGCTCCACGATCTTCCAGGGGAGGAGACGCCATGAGGACCGCCGCCGCATCGGTGCTGTTCCTGCTCGCCGCCGCCGGCGCCGCCGCGCAGGACGCCGCGAAGACCGAGCCGCCCCTCGAGAAACTCCCGGTCGGGGACCTCGTCCGGGGCCTGCCGGTCCGGTCCGCGCCGCTGCCCGTCTCCATCCTCCCCATGGAGACGACGGCCTACGGCCGCGCCGCCGCGGGCTGCTTCTGCGTCCCCGAGGAGCCCGACGCGGGGGCGCTCCCCCTGGTGGAGGCGGACGACCTCGGCGAACTCGTCGAGGCGCTGCTGGACGGCGAGGACCTCGCCGTCTCCGGGATGGACGGGGACGTCTTCCAGGTCCCCGCACCCCGGGCGCCCGCGGTGCGGGAGGCCCTCGCGCGCCTCCGCAACCTCCGCCCCCGCACCCTCGTCCTCGCCTACGCCCTCGAGGTGGCCGACTCCGGCGGCTGGAAGACCCTGCTGGCGGGAACGGAGCCGATCCTGCCCGGGGTCCGCGCCGTCCTCGTGGAGGCCGACGAGGGGACCTTCCTCGCCGACTACGACGTCGAGCTCGCCCAGGACTCCCAGCTCCCCGATCCCATCGTCGCGGTCCGCCGCACCGGGACCTCCCTCGACCTCCGCGTCTCCCCCCTCCCCGGCGGCCGCGCCGCCGTCGTCGAGGCCGTCGCCCGCGCCTCTTCGCCGCTCCCGCGGGAGGAGGTGGCCCTCGGGTACGCGTCGATGGGAGCGCTCGATCGGGGCGCGGTCCTCGGCGCCCAGGCGGCGCTGCTCTTCCGGGCGGAGCCGGGGAAGGAGTCGGTGCACGGGTGGACCGGCCGCGACGGCCGCTTCCTGCGCCTGCGCACGACGATCACATGGACCCCTGCGGGGGAGGATCGCGGACCGGCGACGCTCCTCTGGTCCCCGCTCTTCCAGATGGACCCGCCCCACCGGCGGTACACCGGCCATCTTCTCTCCCCGGCGGGGGCGGAGTCCGACGAGCTCTCGGCCCGCTACGGACGGGCCGAATACGGCGGCCGCCCCTCCGTGGAGGATCGCATCGAGCGCGTCCGCGGCCGGCTGAAGGAGGGAGGAAGCGTCACGGGGGATGAGACCACGGGCGGCCTCCTCCTCCTCGGCGGCGCCGACGCCGCCTTCGCCGGCCGGGAGATCGCGGCGGACATGGACCGGGAGTTCTCCAACGCCGTCGTCGAGGTGGAGGCGCGCCAGGCCGGGGAGGGGGGGCGGATCCTCTTCGCCGCCTCGGGGCCCGTCGTCGCCGGGATGGACGTGAACTTCGTCTCCGGCGAGGCGCGGCACTACGTCGAGGACTGGGACGTCGAGGTGGCCCAGGGCTCCTGGATCCCCGACCCCATCGTGGACTGCCTCCAGACCGGCGACTACCTGAACCTCCGGGTCGTGAACGGGGAGGACGGATCCCCCGCGGCCGTGGACCTGGATCTGCAGATGGCGCTCTTCAAGGGCTTCGAGAACCAGGACCTCCCCATCCTCGACGCCATGGACCGTTCCGCCGGTTCGCCGAGCGGCACCGCCGCCGGAACGCCGAAGTGGACCGTCCACCGCATCGAGAAGCCCGCGGTGCGCGAGGTGCGCATCGCGGGGCGGTATCCCCTCGGCGCCGACGGGACGGTCACCCTCCGCCGCACGGCGCCGGGGTTCCTCGGGCAGGGGCGGGAGATCGTCCTCGTGGTGAAGGTGAAGAAGCCATAGGGGTCCGCCCCCTCCGCGACGGGGACGGGGCCGCGGTGTCGGCCTTCTTCGCCGACGCCCGCACCGGGGATCCTTCCGTACGCGCCGTGCCCGAGGCGGACTGGCGGGCCTTCCTCTCCCGCCCCTTCAACCGCGGCGGGCGGGACTTCGCCCTCGCCCTCGAGGGGGAGCGCGTCGCCGGCGTGCTCACCTCCACGCGCATCCCTGCGGCGGGGGCGAGCCCGGACCGGCGCCACTTCCGCATCGTCGTGCACCCGGCTTTCCGCGGACGGGGCATCGGGGGGGCCCTGCTCCGCCTCGTGGAGGGGCAGGACCCGGGGGACCCGCCGGCGGTGCTCCAGTCCCGGGTGCCGGCCTCCTGGACGGCGGCGGCGGCCTTCCTCGGGAAGCGGGGCTTTCGCGCGGTGCAGGTGGATCTCGACATGGAGCGGAGGGGGGCCCCGCCGGCGGCTCCGCCGCCCCCGGCGGGGGTCTCCGTCCGCGAGGCGGCGGAGGCCGACGACGGGTCCCTCGTCCGCCTCCACGACGAGGGCTACCGGGGGGAGTTCGGGTACGTCCCCGGATCGGCGGCGATGGTTCGGGCCGAGCGCGCGACGGAGGGGGCCCTCTACCTCCTCGCGGAAGTCGAGGGGAGGCCGGCGGGCTTCTGCAAGGTCCACCACGAGGGGAAGACCACGGGGTGGGTGAACGACCTCGTCGTCGCCGCGGAGTTCCGCCGACGGGGCGTCGGCCGGGCCCTCCTCCTGCGCGGCCTCGCCGCGCTCCACGCCGCGGGGCGGGAGCCCGTCGGCCTCACCGTCGAGGCGGGGAACGCGGCGGCGTTGGCGCTCTACCGCTCCCTCGGGTTCGTCGAGGGGGAGTCGGAAGTCGCGTACTGGAGGGAGAGGGAGCGGGGGGTCAGTCGACCTCCGGCCTGAGGGGTCGCCCGGTGATGCGCACCCACGCCTCCCCCGCGGCGGGGGACCTGGCGGTCCCGTCGGGAAGAGTCTCCCAACCTGCGCGCCGGAGGGAATCGAGATCCACGCCGGGGAACCGGTGGAGCGCCCGCAGGCGGGCCTCCGCCTCCGCCGCGTCCCCCTCCCTCTCCCCCGCCAGCACCTCCGTCGCGCGGATCTCGATGATGCGCACCACCCGCGCCGTGCCGAGGCAGGCCCCCGAGAACACCCCGGCCGCCAGCAGGGCCAGGGCGAAGACCGGGCCCGTCGGGAGATGGCGGCGCGCCGTCGCGATGGCGCGGAACCCGGCGTCGGCGAAGACCGCGGCGGTGAGGAAGGGGAGGAACCCGAGGAGCCCGATGCCCATCATCAGGGCGCCCACGGCGCTGAGGGGAGCGAGGGCCGCTCCGATGCCGAATGCCAGCCCCGCCCCGAGGAGGAGGGGCCCCGCGGCGGCAGCCTGCCACCAGCCCTCCCGCCTCCGGAGCGGATACCAGGCGAGGAGCGCGAGAACGCAGGCGAAGGCGGCGACGGGCTCGTAGGGGCGGAAGGGGAGGACTCCGAGTTCCACCATCCCCCACAGGGCATCGGGCAGCCAGTGGAGCTCCAGCTGGAAGAGCGCCACGGGCACCGCGGCGCCGAACAGGAGATCGAAGACGATGCGCGACCGCGTGTCCCGGCGCGGCGCGGGGAGCGTGTCCCACAGCTTCTGCAGTCTCGGGAAGAGCGGGGAGGGTGCGTCCGGTGCGGCGACCGCCGTCTCCGTCATCCCACGGCTCCTCTCCGCGGCACCGGGCCGCTGGAGGGGATGCTACGGGGAGTCCGCGCTCCGGTCAACGGCGGGAGGCGCGGACCGCCCCCACGACGTCGGGCATGGATTCGCCGGTGGCCGTCCTTCTCCAGGCCGGCGGGAGGGCGACGGTGCCATTCCTCATCGGGGCGAGGAGATCCGCATCCTCCACGAAACTCCGGGAGCCGATCCTGCGGGAGGGGAGGCGCCCCTCGCGGATCCAGCGGCGGATCGTCCCCGGGCTCCTCCCGACCAGGCGGGCCGCATCGGGGATGGTGATCATGGCGGGGGGAGACTACGACGGGACGGCCCCGGGATCCACGGGCCGGACCGGAATCCCCCCTACAGCCCCTCGCGCTTCTCGTCGGCGCGGAAGACGGCGACGGCGTCCTCGGGGGTCTTCGCCTCGGCCAGCGCGCGCTTGGCCTTGTCCTGGTTGAGGACGCGGGCGACCTGGGCGAGGGCGCGGATGTGGGGGCCGGAGTTGTCGGGGTGGGAGACGAGGAGGAAGAGGATGCGGCAGGGCTCCCCGTCCACGGCCTCGAAGGCGAGGCCCTCGGGGGCGATGGCGAGCGCGGCCATGAGGCAGGGGACCGACGTGGTCTTCCCGTGGGGGACGGCGACGCCGCGGCCGATGCCGGTGGAGAGGACCGATTCCCGCTCGAGGACGGCGCGCACGACGTCGGCGCGGCCGTTGCCCTCGGGGAGGGGGAGGAGATCGACGAGCTCCTCGATGGCCTCCTTCTTCGAGCGGGCGCGGAGGCCGATCCGGATCTGGCCGGGGGGAAGGAGTTCGGAGAGACGCACGCGTCACCTCTCGGCGGCCCCCGACTCGTTCGCGGGGCGGTACGAACCATGGTATCCCCCGCCGGGGAGCGGCGAGGACGAATCGGGGGGAGGTGTGTGAGCGTGATTCCGGGGGGGGCGGGGACGGAGCGTCCCCGCGGGCGGGATCGCGGAATGTGGAGTGGGGGCAAGGGCACCTGGCTGAGCTCGGTGGTCCACTTCAAGGTCCTCGGTACAGCAGGCTGCGCACCGCCGTTGCCGGCGACGCGCCTCCCCTCATGGTCTTGCCCTGCCTCTCGGAGCTTCCGCGTCGTGCCTCTAGCCGCGTTCTGGTTCGCGGCTCCCTCCCCGCCGTTCCTCCGGCCTCGAGGTCTTCGATGCACGACACCGTCCGGGACCGCGGTCCCGGCTGCTCCCACAGGCTTGGGCGTACCTACAGGGTATGACCCTGGCTGCCCGTGCCGACGCGGCCTTGCAGCCGCGCGGCGACCTTCATGGGGTTCCCGTCCCCTACAGCGGTCACGACCTGCCGGAGTCCGTTCCACCCGGAGGGTCCAACCTCCGGCACGATCCGTCCTCGGCGTTTCTCGCGCCCTCGACGGTTTGCTCCTCCAACAGGCTTCCGGCCCTTTTCAGGCCGGTGCCGCTCCTGGGGTTCTCCCTACAGAGCGTTGCTCCTCATCGGGAAGCCGTGCGCCTTTCGGCGCCTGTACCCTCTTGCCGTTCCTAGCAACCGCAGTCCTACACTCTGAGGTTTTTCTGTAAGATCACGGTTCTCCGCAGCTACAGGGTCTTGCTCCTCCCGACGAGTCCGTACCCCGCGGGGCTGCCGCCCCGCTGACAGGCCGATGCTCTCTTGGGTTTGGGCCTCTTCAAGGCTCTCGCCGGAATGCCATGGCCGACGCTTCCGCCGGCCTTCCCGCCCGCACTTCGACTCCGCCGCGTCTCGCTAAAGACGGGACGTCGCCTGTGCCTCCGGGCTTCCCTGCACGATCCGGTCAGGGGATCCATCGCTGGACCCCCGGCCTTCTTGAGGTTTTCCACCTGATCTCGCCCTAGGTGCCCCCTGAAGGCACCCAGGCGTTTCCGGCAGGCACAAGGCCCGCCGGCGCGAGGGGGGTCGCCCCCCAGGGCGGCGGGACCCGAAGGCCCCACGCGCCCGACTCGCTGCCTGGTTGTCAAAGAGGCACTTCGAACAGGCGAGACCCCGGTGACGAGTCCCAGAAGCACCCTTGCCCACCGGGGGAAAGTGTACCCCGTCCCGGGGAATCGTCAAGCGGGAATCTATCCACAATCTGTTTTCTATCAAGGACTTATGACTGTTCACAGTTGTGGATAACTCGGTGGAGAACTCCCCATCCCCCCCTACCCCAAGGGGATGCATCGGCGGAAGGACGGTGGACATCGGCCCCCTCCCGGCCGATGAAAGGGGGGCGACGGGCGTCTCCAGGCCCTGGAATCCGAGGCGGTGCACCGGCCCTCCACAATCTGTGGAAAGTCGGGGATTCCGGTCCGAAGGCTCTTGAAGCCGCGTGAAAAAACACTATTCTTGGGGTGTATACCCAGTACTGACCCTAGACTTGGCGGATAGGACCCGTCCGAAAAGGCGGTGGCTCTGAGGGCCGCCCTGCCGCCCGGGTCTGGGGGAAGGAAGCCGGGGCCGCCCCGCTGGAGGCGAACCTTGGCTGACCTCGTCCCCCCCAACTCCCTGGCCCCGGGACGGCCCCTCCTCTCCGCCCTCGCGGCCTTCCTGCTGGCCGCCTGCCTCCCGGGGCTCGCCGCCTGCGCCACCGTGGAGGACCCCGCCGCGGACCCCTGGCAGCCCGCGGGCGACCTCCCCGGCTCCACCTCGGCCCGGGCCCTCGCGGCGGATCTCGGTGCGACGCTCCGGGAGGAGCCGGAGATCCGCAGCCTCGTCATCGAGGGCGCCGCCGGCCGCATCCTCTTCCTCGACGGGACGAGGACCGTGACCGTGGACGGGCACCGCATGGAGACGGGGGCGACCCTCCGCGTGAAGGACGGGGACGTGGTCCTCCTCGACGAGGACGCCGTCCGCATCTCCCGCGCCTGGCGGGACGCCGTCGCCGACGTGGAAGCGAAGGGGAGGGCCCTGGCGAAGCGCGCCGCGCCGGTCCCGCCGCCGCCCTCCGCGGGGGGGGCCGTGGGGGACCCCGCATGGAACGTCCCCCTCCAGCGGACCTGGGAGGGGATCCTCATCCACCACTCGGCCACGCCCTCGGGGAACCTCGAGAAGTTCGACAAGCACCACCGCGAGGTCAACGGGTGGCTCATGGTGGGGTACGACTTCATCATCTGCAACGGGGACGGCGGCCCCGACGGGCTCATCCAGATGTCGGACCGCTGGCGCACGCAGATCCAGGGGGCCCACGCCGGCCCCGGCCTCAAGCGCTACAACGATCACTGGGTGGGAATCTGCCTCGTGGGGGATTTCAGCAGGGAGCGGCCCACGGCGAAGCAGATGGCCTCGCTCCGGCGCCTCGTGCGCTGGCTCCAGGAGCGGTGCGCGATCCCCGACGCCAACGTCCGCACCCACCGGGACGTGCGCGAAACGGACTGCCCGGGGAGGAAGTTCCCCCTGAAGGAGGTCCTGCGCGACGCGCCGCGGGCGCGGTAGGGGGCGAGGCGGGCCCTACTCCTCTTCGGACTTCGCGTCCTCGGTCTTCGGGGCCGCGGCCGCCTCGGGCTTCTTCTTCGCGGAGCCGAGGATCTTGTACATCCCCGTGCCGCAGGTGCGGCACTTGCCGCGCATGGCGAGCTTCCCGTTGGACATGGTCACCTCCTGGGTGGCGACCATCTCGGACTTCTTGCGGCACTTGACGCAGTAGGCTTCGGCGGCCATGGGGATCCTCCGCCGGCGCGGGCGCCGGCATGAACGTTCTGGTTTCGGTCGTGCGGCCTGCGCCCCCCACCGGGGGGGCCCTCAGGAGTATATCGCGGGAGAGGGGTGCTAACGGGAGAGGACCGCGTCGGGCGTCACCGCCGGGCGGCGGCGGCGATGGCCGCGGAGTTCTTCGAGAACCGGATGTCGCGACTGTTGGCGTACTCCATCAGCTCCTCCACCATGGAGCGGTGGATGAGCCCCTCCTCGGCCAGGAGGCGGAGGAAGATGCGCCCCTCGCGGTTCTCGATCTTCCCCGACGCGTGGGTGAAGAACCGGTTGGATTCGTTCTCCGACTCCATGATGCAGTCGATGGCCACCTGGAGCGTGGGCCGATCGTTCACCTCGAGGAAGGTGAACCGGCTGCGCTGGACCATGACGTCGTCCTCGGTGAGGGTGCTCTCCCCCCGGCCGCAGAGTTCCCGGCGGTACTTCCGGAGGATCTTCCGGTGGTCCCGCTCCTCGCTGGCCATCAGGCGGAACCGCTGCTTCATGATGGGGTCGCCCACGACCTTCGAGAGGAACTCGTAGTACTGCGAGGTGAGGGTCTTCCAGGAGATCGAGAAGTCCAGGATCCTCCGGGTGGTCACCCGTTCGTCCGCGGTGTCGAAGAAGAGCATGCGGTCTCGTGTCTCCAGGGTTGCGGGCATAAGGCCTTTCGGGGTTCGGGAAGCCCTAAAAGCCAACGAGTATAGCGAGGGGCCCGGCGGTGTCCATAGCAAGGTTGCCGGGATCCGGGACTTCCTCGCGCCGCGGGCCGCGGGGGAGGAGTCGGATGGCCCGCCCCGGTTGCCCTTCGAACCGAAGAGCCCGGGGTAGTTGGCTCAGTCGAGGGGGCCGGGGCGGGTTTGCTGCCTGAGTGACGGCAGTACAAGCGCAAGGTGCGTGCCACCCCTTCCCGACTCCGGCAGCCTCGAATTGCGGCGCCCGGGAGACCGGCGCCGTCGCTCCCTGCGCCGCGATGTCGCGGAACGCGACGGCCCCGGGTCAGGCCCCCTGATCGACGGTGTTCCTCTCGCGCTTGCGGGCCTTCTCGTCGAGGAGGCGCTTGCGGAGCCGGACCGAGGCCGGTGTGACCTCCACCAGCTCGTCGGTCTCGATGTACTCCAGGGCCTCCTCCACGGAGAAGGTGCGGGGGGGCTGCATGGTCTCGAGCCTCTCGGCCCCGGCGGAGCGGATGTTGGTGAGCTTCTTGGTCCGGGTGAGGTTGACGACGATGTCCCCCTCCTTGCAGTGCTCGCCGACGACCTGGCCCGAGTAGACCTCGTCGCCGGGGCGGCAGAAGGAGGGGCCGCGGTCCTTGAGCTCCTGGATGGCGTAGCCCGTGGCGCGGCCGAGGGCCATGGAGACCTGGACCCCCTCGGTCCTGCCGGGGATGCCGCCGCGATACGCGGCGTAGGTCTCGAAGATGGCGTGCATGACCCCCTCGCCGCGGGTCGCGTTGAGGATGCGCGTGCGCACGCCGAGCATGCCCCGGGAGGGGACGACGAACTCCATGTGCATGCGGTCGCCGCGGCGGTCCATCTTGAGGAGGTCGCCGCGACGGCGGCCGAGGATCTCGACCACCTTGCCGCTGGTCTCGTCGGGGGCGTCCACGACGACCCGCTCCATGGGCTCGAGCTTCGTGCCGTTCTCCTCGCGGAAGATCGGAACGGGTTTGCCGACGACGAACTCGTAGCCCTCGCGGCGCATGGTCTCCACGAGCACGCCGAGGTGGAGGATGCCGCGCCCGCTCACGCAGAACTCCGAGGGGATGCGGGTGTCCTCCACGCGCAGGGCGACGTTGGAGAGGGTCTCGCGGACGAGCCGCTCGCGGAGGTGGCGGGAGGTGACGTACTTCCCCTCGCGGCCCGCGAAGGGACCGTCGTTGACGCCGAAGACCATGCTGATCGTCGGCTCCTCGACGGTGATGGGATCCATGGGCTCGGGGTTCTCGGGATCGGCGATGGTCTCCCCGATGTCCACGTCCTCGATGCCCGCCACGGCGGCGATGTCGCCGGCGGAGACCTCCGGGGTGCGCTCGCGGCCGAGGCCCGTGAAGGTGAACAGCGCCGTCACCCTCCGCTTCACGACGGAGCCGTCGAGGCGGCAGACGGCGACCTCCTGGCCCTCGCGCAGGCTCCCGGCGTAGACGCGCCCCACCCCGATGCGGCCCACGAACTCGTTGTAGTCGATGGCGGAGATCTGCAGGCGGAGCGGCTCGAGGGGGTTGTTGGCCGGCGGCGGGACCGTGGAGAGGATCGTCTCGAAGAGTGGCTTGAGGTCCGTCAGGGGGCCCGCGGGGTCGAGGCTGCAGACGCCCTGGCGGCCGATGCAGTAGATCACGGGGAACTCGATCTGCTTCTCGTCGGCCCCGAGCGAGATGAAGAGGTCGAGAACCTCGTCCAGGACTTCCGCGGGGCGCGCGTCCTGGCGGTCCACCTTGTTGATGACCACCACGGGGCGCAGGCGGTGCTCGAGGGCCTTGCGGAGCACGAAGCGGGTCTGCGGCATGGGCCCCTCGGCGGCGTCCACGAGGAGCAGGCAGCCGTCGGCCATCTTGAGGACCCGCTCCACCTCGCCTCCGAAGTCGGCGTGGCCCGGCGTGTCGATGATGTTGATCTTCACGTCGCGGTAGGTGATGGAGCAGTTCTTGGCGAGGATGGTGATCCCGCGCTCGCGCTCGAGGTCGTTGGAATCCATCACGCACTCCTGCACCTGCTGGTTCTCGCGGAAGGTGCCGGCCTGCAGGAGCATCTTGTCGACCAGGGTCGTCTTGCCGTGGTCGACGTGGGCGATGATGGCGATGTTGCGCAGTGCGTGCATGGGAATCCGCCATTGTCCATGGGGAGGGGAGGGATCGTGGGGGGAATTCGGGGCCGGAGTGCCGGGGGGCTCCTCGCTATCCCGTGTGGGTTCTCGCGGGCGATGCGCGCCTACCGGCGCG
>CAYJMF010000022.1:0-9411 GCA_964370855.1 uncultured Planctomycetota bacterium
CCCCCCCCCCCCCCCCCCCCCCGCCAATCTGGGTCGGGTTCGGTATGGCGGTACCATCCCCCGCAGGAGGTCCTCCCATGAACCGTGCGCTCTCCCTGCTCTGCGCTTCGTCGCTCGCGATCCTGGCCTCCGCCTGCGCAACCCCTCCCCTCACGCCGGAGGAGGCCCTCGCGCTGCGGACGCGGGTGCAGGCCTTCATCGACCTGCCCGATCCCGCGGCCCGGGCGGCGGAGAGGGAGGCGATCCTCGCCCTCGATCACGCGCTCCCCGATCTCGCGGCGGCCGTCGCCGCGGGGCCCGCCTTCGCGGCGCCGACGGAGGAGGAGAAGGGGTGGCTCGAGCGGTGGGTCACGGGGACCGACGGGAAGCGGCGGGCCTTCCTCCTGTACGTCCCCGAGGAGTACGACCCCGCCGGCCCTCCCCGCCCGATGATGATCGACCTCCACGGCGGCGTCTCCCGCCCCGAGCCCCTCACCCACGACGAGCTCCTCGAGATGAAGTACTTCTGGGCGGAGCACTGCGAGAAGACGGGCACCTTCCTCGCCATCCCCGCCGGCGACCAGGACGCCGTCTGGTGGAACGGGAACGGCGTGCACAACGTGCTCGCCGTCCTCCGCGAGACCCGCCGGACGTGGAACGTGGACGAGGACCGCGTCTTCGCCACGGGCTTCTCCGACGGCGGCTCCGGCTCCTTCCACCTGGCCCTCTCCCGGGCCACCCCCTTCGCGGGCTTCATCCCCCTCAACGGCCACGTCGGCGTCGCCACCATGGGCGGCCTCCAGGGCCACCTCCGCAACCTCATGAATCGCCCGATGTACGCCGTCAACACCGACCAGGATTCCCTCTACCCCTCGGCGGCCCTGCGGCCGGTCTTCGACGCGCTCCGGGGAATCGGGGCCCCGGTGATCTGGCACGAGATTCCCGGATTCCGCCACGACCCCACGTACCTCCCCGGGGAGCGTCCCGCCATCGTGCGCTGGATGGAGGGGGTGCGGCGGGAGCCCCACCCCGCCGTGCTGTGGTGGGAGGGGACCGCCGACGCCCCGGGCCGCATCGACGGGCTCTCCGTCACCGCCGTGACCGGCGGCGCCGGCGAGCCCCCCTTCGAGGACGTCAACCCGATCCTCACGGACACCCGCGTGCGCCTCGGCATCATCCTCGACCCGGCCTTCGGGGGGCCCGGCGCGCGCATCCAGGGGGTGGCCGACGGATCCGCCGCCGCGGCCATGGGCCTCGCCGGGGGGGACGTGCTCCGGGCCGTGGACGGGAAGGAGGTCGCCGACGCCCGCGCGCTGCGCGGCCTCCTCGCGGGGAAGAAGCCCGGGGACGCCGTGGCGGTGGTCGTGGACCGCGGCGCGGAGATCCTCGAGCGGACGGGGAGGTTTTCCGCCGAGACGCGGGAGCCGCTCTTCAAGCGGGACAGGCCGTGGGGCAGCCTCCGCGCCGAGTGGAAGGGGGACGACCTCGAGGTCGCCTGCGCCGGCATCGGCTCCTTCGAGGTGTGGGTGCCCGCGGATCGCGTCGTCGCGGGGAGGCCGATCCGGATCCTCGTCAACGGGAAGGCCGCCTTCGAGGGTGTCCCCGCCGCGGACCCGGGCTTCCTCCTCGACCGCGCCGCGGAGGACGCCGACCGCAGGCTCGTCTACGGGGCCCGCATCCCCGTCGAGTTGAAGTAGCGGCCCTACCTCATCTTCCGCTCGCGGAGACGCTCCAGCTCGGCGTCGCAGCGGATGCGGACGTCGGGGACGCCGTAGCCGTCGCGGGCGCGGCGGTAGAGGTCCTCCACCTCGTCCCACTGCCCCTTGTCCTCCATGTACATCGCCTTCTCCTCGAGCCGCTCGAAGGCCTCCGTCGCCTTCTTCGTGATGGCCGCGCGGACCCGGGTGACCTCCTCCATGAACTTGTCCTGGTACTCGGGGAGGACCGTGCGCGGCATGGCCCGGGTGAAGCGGTCGTAGACGGCGAAGGCGTCGCCGAACCGGTCGTCGGCGATGAGCCTCGACGCCTCGGCCTCGGCGGCCCGGGTCAGCTCCGCCCAGGAGACGAAGGTCCCCTTCACGGCCAGCGACGGGGAGGGCTCCCCCGTGGCGCGCAGGCGCGCGAAGGAGGCCTCGGGCACGCGGGCGTGGTCGGGCCAGCGGCGGATGAACTCGTCGCACCGCAGCGCGATGTTGGCGTGGTCGTCGGGGTTCCCCTCGCGGAAGGCCCGGATGCTCTGCTGGTAGTACTCCTCGGCCTCCTGCTCCGCGGCCACCTCGGCCCGCTCCCTCAACCGCTTCCTGAGCTCCCAGGCGAGGGTGCGGATGGGCTTCTCGCTGGGGGGAAAGTGGGGGTCGGCCTCCTCGGCGGCGCGCACGGCCTCCTCGAGCTTCTCCTCCGCGGCGAGGGCCTTCATCCGCGACAACAGCGCGGGGTTGGGATCCACCGGGTCCGGGGGCACGAGCTTGTCCCAGGCCAGCGCCACCCCGAGGACGAGGAGTCCGACGATGAGCAGCATCCCGACGGCGGCCCCCGCCGTGCCGCCGCCGCCGCGCGGGGCGCGGGCCCGGTAGGAGGGCGGGGGCGGGGCGGATTGGTGGGGACGGGAAGGGGCGTAGGGAAGCGGCGGCGGGACGGCCGGCGCGGGGGGCGCCGTCCAGGCGGGGGCCGGCACCGGAGCGGGCGCCGCCGAGGGCGGCCTCCAGGGGACCGGGGCCGGGGCGGCGGCGGGAGGGGACCAGGGCACGGGGGCGGGGACGGGGGCCGGGATCGGCGCGGGGATCGGCGCCGGCGCCCCCCCGTGGATCGGGGCCGGCTCCGGGGCATCGTCCACGAGGAAGGTGAGCCGCGCCTCCCCCACGGAGATGACATCCCCGTTGCGGAGGTCCTGCCTGTTCACGTAGAGGCCGTTGACCCGGGTCCCCGATGCGGACTCGAGATCCACGAGGCGCCACACCGATCCCTGTCGGCGGACCTCGAAGTGCTCGCGGCCGACCCCGGGATCGCGCAGCACGAGGCCGTTGGTGGAGGCCGCCCCCACCCGCACGCTCTCGCCGCGGAGATCGAAGGCGAACTCCGCCCCGGAGAGCTGGACGAGGAGCCGGGCCTTCATCGGCCGCCCCCGTCGTCGGGCGGGGGGTTCCCGTCGCCGCCGGTGCCCCTGCCCCCGGACCGGTCCCAGGGGCTGGACCCCGCCCCGTCGGAGGGGGCCCCGTCCTCGTAGGTGAGGGGGAGGCCGAAGTTCTGCGTCCAGTACTTGCCCACCCGCCCCGTCCCCATCTCCTTCCACTCCGAGGCGAGGATGTTGCGGTGGTGGCCGGAGGAGTGGATCCAGCCCCTGTGGGCCCCCTCCGGATCGCCGCTGCCGGCGTGGATGTTCTCGCTGCAGGCGATGAACTCGTAGCCCTGCCGGCGCATGCGGGCGTCGGGCCCGTGGCTGCAGCCGGGAACGAGGGCCTCGGAGGAGCAGCCGCAGGCCTGCACGGGGATCTTCTCCCCCGGCTTCACCTGCTGCAGGCGGACGTTGAAGTGGTTGAAGAAGCCGCCCTTCGACATGTCGTCCCCGTGGGCGCGGGCGGAGAGGACGAGCTTGTCGGCGATGAGGAGCGCCCGGCGGCCGAACATGACCCGGTACTCGTTGGTGATCGAGACCTGCTCCTTCTCCGACTCCTCGGCCACGGTCTTCTTCGACCCGTTCTCCTTCATGACGCCGGCGTTCCAGGCGAAGGCCGCCTGCTCCTCGTCGCCGAGGAAGTAGGAGCGGACGTCGAGGTCGGCGTCGAGGTACTTCCGGAAACGCGCCACCTCCCCCTCCTCGGGGGTGGGCTCGGCGCCGAGGGACTTGAGCTTCGCCGCGGACTCGTCGAACTCCTTGAGGATGGCGGCGGCCCCGGAGTCGGCCTTCGTGCGGACCTTCGCCCTGTCGTCCCAGATCTCGCGGACCGCGGCCACCCGCCTGTCCACCTCCTGCTGCACGGGCGTGTACTCCCCCATCCGGTCCTGGTAGGGGTAGAAGTAGGTGATCTCGTCGAAGATGAGCTCAAGGGCGTGGGCCCTGCGGCGATCCAGCTCGGCGCGGAGGGTGGCGATCTTCGCGATGGACCGGGCGACGGGGGTCTCGAGGAGCTTCCTCGCGAGGACCCCCTCCCGCTCCCGGAGCTTCGCGATGGCCTCGGCGTTGCGCCGCCGGTTCCACTCCCCCCGGGAGACGACCTCCCCCCGGTCGGCCACGAAGCCGCCCTCGGGGACGGGGATCCCCGCCCGCCGGGAGTAGAGCTTCTCGGCCTCGTCGTGGAGGGCGGGGTCGTCGAGGGCGCGGCAGACGGCCTCCACGGACTCCTTCTTCAGGCCGTGATCGAAGGCGAAGGAGGCCACGGCCAGGCGGTCCGTCGGCGCCTTCACGGCCCGGACGAGGAAGGGGTGGAGGTCGGCCGGGGGGACGGCCTCCCACGTGGCGGGCCAGGGCTTCCCCTTCCATCCCCCGGGAAGGGCCCGGACGGCGTCGAGGAGATCCGCGGTCCGGCCGAGCCAGAGGGCGCGCTCCTCCATCTCCGCCTTCACGGCGGGCCAGGGGGCGGCGTCGGCGGCGAGGGCGGCGTACTCCTGCTGCGCGCCCCGGTAGTCGCGGAGCGCCACGAACTGCTCCACGTCCCGGGCCCGGAGGTGGAGCTTCCGCTGTCCCTCGTAGCCTGCCCCCTCGGCCTCCGGGGTCCGGCGGGCGGCGTCCCGGCCGAGGGAGGGGAGCCCCATGCCCGCGGCGACGCGGGCCGCGACGCGCCGTCCGCCCCCGGTCCCCGCGAGGGGGGGGAGCGCCCCCCGCAGGAGGGCCATCCCCTCGTCGGGCTTCCCGGCGTCCCTGAGGGAGTACGCCCGCCCCAGGGCGGCGGCGGCGGCGGCGACGGAGGCCTCGTCCATGCGGCGGGCCTCGGAGCGCACGTCGTCGAGGGAGGCGTCCGTCTCCGACAGACCGGCGGCGTGGGCGCTCCAGAGGTCGAGGGCGGCGCCGTAGTTGCCCGCCGCCGCGGCGGCGTCGGCCTCGGCCTTGCGGCGCTGGAAGAGGGCGCGCCCCTCGTCCCTCGGCGCGACGGGCCGGGGGGCGGAGGCGATGGAGGCGCGGATCACCTCGAGGGCGTCGGGGGAGTCGGACCACCGCCGGACGAGGGACTCGAGCCTCCAGCGGAACTCGGCGGGATGGAGCGACGGGGCCGACGCCCGGAGGTGCTCCGCGTCGGCGGCGGCGGCCTCGCGGGTCTCCCGGGTGGCCCGGACCTCATCGAGCCTCGCCCTCGCGGCGGCCGCGTCCGGGGAGGCGGCGTGGGCGGAGAGCCACGCCCCCAGCATCCTCTCCCCCTCGGCCGGATCCCGCTGGCGGGAGGCGAGGAGGAACTCCGCGTGGGAGGCGCGCACGAGGGCGTCGCGGATCTCCCGGTCCACGTCCCGGGCGGCCTCCACGGCGAGGATGTCCGTGGCCACGGCCGTGACCACGAGGAGGACGGCGGCGGCGATCCAGACGGGGGCCGGGGAGGGGGCCTTGCGGGGGGCGCGGGGGGCCCGCGGGGGCGGGGCGGCGCCGTCGCCGTCGAAGCGGAACTCCATCCCGCCGAGCTCGATGACGTCCCCGGGGGTGAGGAGGGCCTGGGAGATGCCGTAGCCGTTCAGCGCCGTCCCGTTGCTGGAGTCGAGGTCCCGGAGGACCCAGCCGCGCTCCGTCGGCTCGACGGTGAAGTGCCGGCGGGAGGCGCGCTCCTCGGAGACCTGGAGGTCGCACTCCGTGGATCGCCCCACGGTGAAGGGCCTACCCTCGAGGGCGTACCGCGTTTCCTTCCCGTCGGCGAGGAGTACGAGTGCGGGCATGGAGGGGCTCCGCTGAGGGACCGGAACTCCATCCTACGGCGCGGCGAGGGCGGGGGTAGAGGGAAAGGGCCCCGGGGGTGACCGGTCCGGGGGGGTTCCGCTCCCCTGCGCGTGGGGAGGCAAGTCGGTCCTTGTGGCGGCGGCGGGATTCCGCGAAAGTGGCCCTATCGGGAATTCGCGGAAGGGGAGGTGGCGATGATGGTCTTTGCACGGTTCGTCGGATGGGCCCTGCCGCTCCTTCTCCTTGCGGGGTGCGGCGGCGGTCCGGCGCCCTCCCCGGCGGAGAAGGCGGTCGCCGGCAAGCAGCTTCGCGTCACGGCCTACGTGGGCGCCGAGGAGAAACGGGACCTCCGCTGCACCATGGGGGAACTCGTCGCCGTCTTCCGGGGAGACCGGACCTTCGGTTGGAAGGTGCAGGTCTCGGAGGGGAGCGGGGGGAGCACCGTTCTGCGCCTGGACGGCACCACCCAGCTCACGAAGGTCCCGGTCGCGTGGGAGATCACCTGGGAGCCGGACCCCGAGGATCCCGAGTTCCTGCTCGCCACCCGGCACGTCGTGGACGGAGTGGAGGAGCCGAAGGAGAATTTCTGGCCCATCATCGGCACGTGGGCAGGAAAGGTGAAGCGGTAGCGGCGCGCCCGGGCCGCCGCGACGCCGCGGGATCACCGCCCCGGACTCACTTCCCCCGGATCCCCACCTCCACCGTCCCCTCCCCCCCCTCCTCCACGACCACCGTCGCCTCCCCCGATCCCGCCCCCGGCAGGTCGGCGACGACGCGGACCTCCCCCGCGGCCACGCCGGCGCAGCGGAGAACACCGTCCTCCCCCGTCCCGTGGGGGCCGGGACCGGGCACGCCCGCCTTCCAGAAGAGGAGGCTCCCGGCCGGTCCCTGGAGGACCACCCGGGCGCCGGCCACGGGCCGCCCCTCCCCGTCCACGACGCGGACCACGAGGACGCCCCCGGCGGGCACGTCCACGTCCAGGGTGGCGGGCTCCCCGGGGCGGGACTCGAAGTCCTTCTGCACCAGGGGGCGGTCCTGCGGGTGGACGACGATCCTGTGGAGCCCGTCGAGGAGCCCCGCGACCCGGAAGACGCCCCCGGGCCCCGACGAGGCGCGGGCCGCGCTCTCGAATCTCCCCCCGGGGAGGTGGCGGAGTACCTCGACGGGCACGCCCGCGGCGGGTCGGCCGGCCACGCGGACGGTCCCCTGCAGGATCCCGGTGGGGTCCTCCAGGGCGACCTCGCCGAGGGGGAAGGCGCCCCCGTCCTCCACCACGATGCGCTCGACCTGGAGGCGGCGATCCCCGGCCACGATGTCCAGGGAGTAGGGACCGGGAGCCAGGGGGCCTAGGCGGAAGTCCGTCCCCACGGGGATGCGAAGGGTCAGCTCCGGGGGGAGGGGGCGGGTCGGGCCGAGGGCGCGGACGGAGATCTCGGCGAGGAGCCCCGTCGGGGCGTCCTCCGGGGGAAGGACCCGGCCCACGACGCCGCCGGGGCGCCGGAGGACCACCCGGACGGGCTCCCCGTCGGCCGTCGCGCCGAGCACCACCTCCTGCAGGAACTCCGGGTGCACGAGGACGGAGAGGTCGTAGAGACCCGGGGCGAGCCCTCCGATCTCGAAGGTGCCGTCGTGCGCGAGGGACCCGTCCTTGGAGGGGCGGGGATCGGTGGGGGGGCTCGGCTCCACGCGGATTTCCCCCCGCTCCACGGGCCGGCCGGCGGCGTCCACGACGGCGCCGCGGAGGGTCGCTCCCCGGTTCACTCTTACGACGACGGGGGGAGAGGCCGGCACCGGCTTCCCCGGTCCCGGGTGGGCGGGGGCGACCCCCTCGACGAGGGCGTCCTCGATGGCGTCGGCGCGGGCCCGCAGGACGAAGGGGGTCCTCTCCGGCAGGAGGGTGCGGAAGGTGGCGTCGCCGACGACGCGGACGAAGGCGCGATCGGGGATCTTGCCGAGGTAGGAGGAGAGGCCCGGGGCGAGCTTCCACTGGGCCTCCAGGCCGACCTCCACGGGGAGCCCTTTCCCGTCCTCCACGCGGCCGTGGACCTCCACGAGACGGGGGATGCGGATCTCGACCCCCTCGACGAGGGACCCGGGGGCGCCGGGAAGGGGAGGCGAGCAGCCCTGGCCGAAGCCGGGGGCGATGGCGAAGACGCGGATCTCCTTCCCCGTCCCGGGCACGGGGAGGCCGACGATGGTGTAGGAGCCGTCGGCCCGGGTGGTCCCGCCGATGATGTCCACCCAGTCCCCGCCGGAGTCCTTGGCGTAGCAGCGCACCCGGATCCCCGGGAGCGGCAGGCCCTCGAGGTCGAGCACCCGCCCCCGCGCGACGAACCCCCTCTGGAGGCGCACCGTCATCACCGGGTTCTCGGGGGTCCCCGCGTCGGCGGGGATGTAGTTGAACTTGGCGGCGAGGCCCGGGGCCCGGGCCTGGAAGGCGGTGTACCAGTACTTCTTCAGGAGGAACTCGCCGCTGTCCGGGACTCTCTCGACGGTGGAGTGGCCGTAGAAGGTGCGGATGACCACGCCCTTCGCGGGCTTCCCCGTCTCGTCGTCGAGGATGCGCACGGGGACGTCGCGGCCGCGCCTCACGGTGACCTGCACGAAGTTCTCGGCGCCCCGCTGGACGAGGAGGGAGGAGCGGGCCATGGGGTGGGCCCCTTCCATGGAGGTGACGGTGAGGGGCCCCTCGGGGGCCGTGAAGGAGAAGCCGCCGTTGGCGTCGGTCCGCACGACCTCGGAGAAGAGGGTCGCGCCCACGACCCACAGGATGACGGGCCCGTCCGGCACTCCCCCGTCCTCGCCGCGCACCACCCCCTTCACGGGGACGCCGGGGCGCAGGCGGATCCGGACCTCCATGCCGGGCTCCGCCCATGGCTCGTCGTGGGCGGCCGTGGCGCGGTTGACGAGGGAGGTGCGGGCGAAGCCGGGGGCGGAGGCGTGGACGAGGCCGGCGGGGGCCCAGGGGGTCGGCCCGGGGCCGGCCCGGAACCGGCCGTCGGGCCCCGTCGTGGCCGTGGCGTGGACGGCGGGCACCTCGGGGGAGGCGCCGTAGGGGAGGGCCTCCACGGTCACCAGGGCCCCGGGGAGCGGCTTCCCCTCGGGGTCCTCGACGACGCCCTCGATCCACGTGTCCCCGGTGCCCGGCTGCGCGACGAGCTCCGCGGGAAGGGCGAGGAGCTCATCGGGATCCCAGGTGAACCCGGCCAGGGGGTCGGCGCCGCTCCCCGCGGGGGCGGGGGCAGCGGCGGGGGAGGCGGCGCCCCCCGCGGCCCCCGGGGCCGCAGGGACGGGGGCCGGCTTCTCGCCGCAGGAGGCTGCCAGGAGGACGGCGAGGACGAGGGAGGGAAGGGACGCCGACGGGATGCGCATCGTTTCGGGAGCCTCCGATTCCGGACGGGAACCATCCCCCCGCGGGGTTCCGGCAGGAGAAGGACGATCCTACATCCCCGGGGCAACGGGGGGGAAGAGGAGTGGGGGGTGGGTCGCGGGGCGCTGCGCGCCGACCGGCGCGCGGGTCCCGGAAGAAGGAAGGCCGCCCGGAACGGGGGGGCGCCATACATATTACCGGGCCGCTG
>CAYJMF010000022.1:9421-9771 GCA_964370855.1 uncultured Planctomycetota bacterium
CGCCCCCCCCGGCGCGGGGGCCCCGTAACACGCACGCCCCCCCGCACCGGCGGGCCGCCCCCCCCCCCCCGGGACCGATGGAGAGGCGGTGAATCCGAGACGCCCTTGAGCGCCGCGGGGGAGTCTCCGGGATCGGGGCCCGGGGTAGGAGGGGAAAGCGTGCACCCAAGCGGAGTTCCGGTTCATTCAAGGCACGAACGGTGAACGCCGTCCCCCAGGATCCAATGCCCCGATACCGGGAGTTCCCCGCTGCGCCGGAACCCGTCTCTCCCCGCCTGCCTCTCCTGCGGTGCCCGGCGCGGGGGGGGGGCCCCCCGAGGGGGCGCCCCCCCGAGGCGCGGCCCCCCCCC
>CAYJMF010000022.1:9781-52054 GCA_964370855.1 uncultured Planctomycetota bacterium
CTCCCCGCCTGCCTCTCCGGCGGACCCGTATGAGGTGGCGCCCCTCCGTTCAGGGACGCCTCCTCTTCCGGGACCCCCCCGCCGGAGGCGCGCACCCCCCGGGAACCCCCCGCCCCCTCCCGCCCTACTTCTCCAGCCCGTACTGCTGGATCTTCGCATCCAGCGTGGGCCTGGAGATCCCGAGTAGCCGGGCGGCCTCCGCCTTCACCCACCGGGAATTCTCCAGCGCCTCCCCGATGGCCCGCTTTTCCACGAACTCCACGGTGTCCTTGACGAGGTCCTTGAGGGGCCGGTCGTCGAGGCGGGAGGGGACCCCGCGGGGGACCGCCCGCTCGCGGATCTGGGGGGAGAGGATCTCCGTGAGGATCACCTTCTCGGAGAAGGCGCAGGCGCGGAACACCTCGTTGCGCAGTTCCCGCACGTTGCCCGGCCAGTCGTAGTCCTGGAGGAGGGCCATGGCCTCCTCGGCCACCTCGCGCCGCTGCCCGCCGGAGTCCGCCGCGTAGACCTCGAGGAAGCGCTCCACGAGCAGGGGCACGTCCTCGCGCCGCTCGCGCAGCGGCGGCACCTCCACGGTGATCACCGCCAGCCGGTAGAAGAGGTCCTCGCGGAACTTCCCCGTCTCGACGAGCTTGCGCAGGTCCTGGTGGGAGGCCGCCAGCACACGCACGTTGATGGTGCGCACGTCCTTCCCGCCCACGGGCCGCACCTGGCCGGTCTCCAGCACGCGCAGGAGCTTGGACTGCATCTCCGGGGGCATGTCCCCGATCTCGTCGAGGAAGAGGGTGCCTCCGGAGGCCTGCTCGAGGAGCCCGATCTTGTCCCGGTCCGCCCCCGTGAAGGCCCCCCGCGCGTAGCCGAAGAGCTCGCTCTCGAGGAGGGTCTCGGGGATGGCGGAGCAGTTCTCCGAGATGAAGGGGCCGTCCTTCCTCGAGCCCTGGTAGTGGATGGCGCGGGCGACGAGCTCCTTGCCGGATCCCGATTCCCCGTGGATGAGCACCGGCACCTGGGTGTCGATGACCCGGTCGAGGAGCCGGAGGAGGTCGACGTGGCGGCGGCTGCGGCCCGTCATCTCGGGGTAGGAGTACTTGAGCTTCACCTCCCCGTGGCGCTCCCGGAGGACCTGCTTCACCTGGTCGAGCTCGGCGCTCTGCCGCCGCACCTTGTCGCGGAGGACGCGGTTCAGCTCCTCCACCTTCTCCTTGGAGCGCTCCAGCTCCGCCTGGCGGCGGAGGTTCTCCTGGTTGAGGCGGGCGTTCTCCAGCGCGATGGAGGCCTGGGCGCCGAAGGCCTCCAGCAGTCCCATGTCGAGATCCTGGAAGACCCCCTCCTCGAAGCGGTGGTCGAGGTAGAGGAGCCCCATGTTCTTCCCCCGCACCGACATGGGGACGCACACGACGGCGCGGAGCTTCATGTAGGCCACCGAGTCGGAGCCCGCGAAGCGGGGATCCTGGGTCGCGTTGGTGGTGAGGACGGGGCGGCCCGACTTCTCCGCCTGCACGAGGATGGAGCGGGAGACCTTGTCCGTCGGCTTCTTGATGTCCTCGCGATCGAGGCTGCGGGAGGCGCGCACCTCGAGGCGGCCCTCGGGGTTGCGCAGGATGAGGAAGGCCCGCTCGGCCCCGGTGATGTCCACCACACGGTCGAGGATGAGGTCGAGGAGGTGGCGGAGGTCGGGCTCGGAGTTGAGGGCCCGGGCGATCTCCGTCAACCGCCGGAGGTCGGGACCGGGCCCGTGCTCCCCGGGCTCCACCTCCCTGACGGGGATGTCGCCCTCGGGCTCCACGGCCCTTGCCTCGGGGACGGGCTTCGCGGCGGGGTGCTTCAGAGGGTCTTTCGAAGTGCTCATGACCCGTCTCCGATGGGCTCCAGCCGGGTGAAGTCTAGATCAAGGGTCTTCATCCCGGTCCGGAACTCCACGGTCGCCTTCACGGAGGAGCCGTGGGATTCGAGGCGGCGGATCCTCCCCGTGCCGAACTTCGCGTGCCGGACCCGCTGGTCGACCCGGAGGGCGACCCCCTCCACCCGGGCCACGGCCTCCCGGGGCGCGGGGTCGGGGTCGAAGGAGAAGGGGGCGTCGGCCTCCTCGGAGCGGCGGGCGCGGGGGGCGCTCCACGACGGGCGGGACGGTGAGCCGCCGCCGCCGCCCCACCCGCCGGGGCCGCCGCGGCGGGCAAAGGGGTGCCCTCCCGAGGCGCCCCCGGCGGAGCGGTCCACACGGCGCACCCCCTCCCCCGCCATCTCCTCGAGGAAGCGGGAGGGGCCGGAGTCCATGCCCCCCGTCCAGCCCGCGGGCCGGAGGCCCCCGGAGAGGCGCAGGATCCGCCGCGCCCGGGTCATGCCGACGAAGAGCAGGCGGCGCTCCTCCTCGATGCCCGCGGCGTTCTCGCCGAACTCCTCCCGCGTCGAGCGGGCGTGGGGGAGCACCCCCTCCTCCACGCCGACGAGGAAGACCACGGGGAACTCGAGGCCCTTGCAGGTGTGGAGCGTCATGAGGTTCACCCGGGGGGCGTCGGGATCGAAGCGGTCCTGGTCCGAGACGAGGGCCACCTCCTCGAGGAAGGAGGCGAGGCCGGCGCTCTCCTCGCGGGCGTCGTGGGCCCGGGCGGCCTCCACCAGCTCCATCACGTTGTCCCAGCGCTCCTGGTGGTCCTCGGGCCAGTGGTGCTCGAGCCACTCGCGGTACCCGACGACGGCGAGGACCCGGTCCAGCAGCGGAGCGACCTCCTCCGTGGCTCCGAGGAGGAGTTCGCGGACCGCCTCCGCGGCGAGGTCCACGGCCTTCCCCGCCTTCCCCCGGATCTCGAGGGCCTCCCCGCCGCAGA
Source organism: uncultured Planctomycetota bacterium (assembly GCA_964370855.1). Lineage (GTDB taxonomy): Bacteria > Planctomycetota > JAJSAM01 > JAJSAM01 > JAKLKS01 > JAKLKS01. Next base: position 12,607 of record CAYJMF010000022.1, read on the forward strand.
GGAGGGCGTCCCGCACGGGGATCCCCCGCTCCGAGGCGCAGGCGACGATGCGGGAGACGGCCCCGTCCCCCGCCCCCCGCCGCGGCGCCTGGAGCGCCCGGGCGACGGCCTCCACGTCACGGGGGTTGCCGAGGATGCGGAGCCAGGCCACGAGGTCCTTCACCTCGGCCCGCTGGAAGAACTCCACGCCGCGGAGCACCTGGTAGGGGATGGAGCGGCGGCGCAGCGCCAGCTCCACGGCCCGGGAGCGGGCGTTGACGCGGTAGAGGACGGCGATGTCCGAGGCCGACAACCCGGCGGAGAGGAGCTCGGCGATCTCCGCGGCGACCCCCTCCCCCTCCTCGTCGGCCCCGGGGTGGATGGTGACGCGCACCTCCTCGCCGGCGCGGGCGTCGGTGAGGAGCTCCTTCTCGTGGCGGTCCACGTTGCGGCGGATGAGGCGGGAGGCGGCGTCGAGGATGTGGCGGGTGGAGCGGTAGTTCCGCTCGAGGCGGATGAGGGTGGCGTCGGGGTAGTGGGTCCGGAAGTCGAGGATGTTGCGGATGTCCGCCCCCCGCCACCCGTAGATGGACTGGTCCGGGTCCCCCGTGGCGCAGAGGTTGCCGCTGCCCGAGGCGAGGGCGCGGGCCAGGAGGAACTGGATGCGGTTCGTGTCCTGGTACTCGTCCACCAGGACCCAGCGGAGGCGGGCGCGGTACTCCGCGAGGACCCCGGGGTCGGTCTCCAGCAGGCGGTGGGTCTTCACGAGGAGGTCGTCGAAGTCCATGGACCCGGCCTCGCGGAGGACGCGTTCGTACTGTGCGTACCCCTTCGCGAGCACCTCGTCCCTCGGGCCCCAGGCGGCCTTCCCGGCCTCCGCGGGATCGGTGCCGGCGCACTTCCAGGCGGAGACGGCCTTGACGAGGGCGGCGGGGCGAAGGGTCTCCGGGGCGACGCCCATCTCCCGCAGCACCCTCCCCGCCGTGCGGCGGCGGTCCTCCTCGTCGTAGATGGTGAAGGAGGCGGGGTAGCCGAGGGCCTCGTGGTGGTCCCTCAGGATGCGGGCGCAGGCGGAGTGGAAGGTGGAGACCCAGAGCCCCCCGGAGGGGACGAGGCGGCCGACCCGCTCCTTCAGCTCGGCGGCGGCCTTGTTGGTGAAGGTGACGGCCAGCACCTCCCGGGGGTGGGCCCCCTGGCGGATCAGCCAGGCGACGCGGCGGCTGACGACGCGGGTCTTCCCGGAGCCGGGGCCGGCCACGATGAGGAGGGGCCCCTCGCCATGGGTGACGGCGGCGCGCTGTGCGTCGTTCAGGTCGGAGAGGAGATCGTCCACGGGGAGGGGTCCGGAGGGGCGAGGGTACCACGGGGGGGAGACCGCCGTCGCAGGACCTCCCCCCGCCATCCTTGGAAGGACCCCCTCCGCGGGCTATCCTCGACTCCACGGAGCGTCAGCCGGACACGGAGGTCCCCCCCAGGATGGCAACGAAGGCAATCGGCGTGGACGCGGTCGAGGTCGCGCGCATCCGGGCCCTCCTGGCGGAGCGCGGGACGGCCTTCAAGAAGAAGGTCTTCACGCGGGACGAGCAGGGGCTCTTCGAGGGCGCCCCCGACGCCCACATCCACATCGCCGGGCGGTTCGCCGCCAAGGAGGCGGTGCTCAAGGTGCTCGGCACCGGGTGGGGGCAGGGGATCCACTGGCGCGACATCGAGGTCCTGGCCGACGGCGACGGGGTCCCGCTGGTGCACCTCCACGGGAAGGCCGAGGACCGGGCGCGCCTTCTCGGCATCGGGAAGATCCTCCTCTCCATCACCCACACCCACGACCTCGCCATGGCGACGGCCCTCGGGGAGTAGGACGGGGGTCGCCTCCCCGGAACCCCCGCGCTGCGATCGCGTGACCGCCCCCGAGCCCCACCGTTCGCCCTTCGCGCGGGCCCACGACGCCGTCCACCTGGTGGGGCTCTGCTTCTTCCTCTGCATGGCTCTGGCGGGGTGGGTCCGCGGGGCCCCCGACGCGGGGAAGGGGACGGCGGCCTTCGCGCTCCTCGTCGCGGCCACCTGCTGGCTTTCACGGCGCGCCGCCGCGGGGGAGATGGGGGCCGGGCTCCGGAACCTCCACCTGGTGTGGGCGCTGGTGGTCCTGCCGTTGTCCTTCAACGCGCTGCGGTGGCTCGTCCCGGCGGCGCTCATGGACGGCTCCCGCGGGGTCACGGACTTCGACCTCCTCCTCGGGGGCCTCGACCGGCGCTGGTTCGGCGTGGACGTCCCGCGCTGGAGCGAGGGGTTCCTGACGGCCCCCGTGGCGGACCTCTTCATGGCCTTCTACGCGCTCTACTTCGTGATGCCCCTGGCGCTGCTGTGGGGGTTGGCGAGTCGCGGCGACCGGCTCCTGACCTACCGGGCCACCTTCACCATCGCCGTGGGGGCCTACGGCTGCTACATGCTCTACCTGCTGGTGCCCGCGGCGGGGCCGCGCCACGCCTACGTGGGGCTGTCGGAGCCCCTCCCCCGCGGGTGGATCACGGGCGCGCTCCACGACTTCATCCGGGACCTCGAGCCCCAGCCCTTCGACGCCTTCCCGAGCGCCCACGTGGTGCTGGGGCTCCTCTGCGGGGCCCTCGCCTGGCCCGTGGGCGGGTGGTTCCGGTGGGCCATGGCCGTGGTCGGCGTCGGGACCGCCGTCTCCACGGTGGTGCTCCGCTACCACTGGCTCGTGGACGTGGTCGCCGGCCTCGCCATCGCCGCCGTCGCCCTCGCCGCGGCATGGGCCCTGGCGCGGCGGGCGGCGCGGAGGGGGGCGGAGGGGGCGGAGGGAGCGGAGGCCCACGACCGCATGGGGGAGCTGGTAGGACGTTGACCCAGGGGCTCCCCGGCATCCTCGCGGCCCGGGACCCTCCGCCCCCCCCGGCGGTGTTTCCTTGATGCCATGGGAAGCCCCGGGGATCCGGTCGAGATCGAGACGCTGCTCGCCCACCGCGACTGGGTGCGGCGGGTGGCACGCACCCTCGTGCTCGACGAAGCGCGGGCGGCGGACCTCGAACAGGAGGTCTGGCTCCGCGCATTGACGAAACCTCCCCGGGAGGACCGGGGGTTGCGCGGCTGGCTCGCCACGGTCCTGCGCAACACGGCATGGAACGACCGCCGGTCCGAGGAGCGCCGGGGTCGCCGCGAAGCCGAAGTCCCGCCGCCGGGGTCCGCTCCCTCCCCCGCCGACCTCGTGGCCGCCGCCGAGACCCATGAGCGGGTCGTGAAGGCCGTACTCGCCCTGGAGGAGCCCTTCCGGGCGGCGATCCTCCTCCGCTGGTTCGAGGATCTGCCCCCGACGGAGATGGCCCGCCGCCTCGGGATCCCCGTGGACACGGTGAAGTCCCGGCTCCGCCGCGCGCAGGAGCGGCTGCGGGAGCGGCTCACCGCCGAGGAGGACGGGGATCCTCGCCGGTGGATGGCGCTGCTCCTCCCCCTGGCCCGCGCCGCCGGGTCGATGCCCCGGGAGACTCCGCCCCCGCCCCGCGCCGGGGGCCCCCCGGCGAGCGCCGCCGCACCGACCGTCCTCGCCGGAGGAATCGCCATGGCCCTGAAATCCAACGTCGCCGCCGGCGCCGTCGCGGCCGCCGCCCTCCTGCTCCTCGCCGGGGGTGCGGGGTGGATCCTCCTCGGCAGGGAGGGGGAAGATTCTGAAGCGCCCCCTCCGGGTTCCCCCCCCCTCGCCTCGCATCCGACCCCACGGGCCGCCCCGGAGCCCTCCACCCCGAACATGGAGGGCGGGATTCCCCTGGCGGAGTCGGCCCACCTTCTCGAAATCACCGTCACGGACCTCTCCGGCACGCCCCTCCCCGGGGCCACGGCGACGTTGCACCGGCATCCGCGCAAGGAGATCGTGGCGGGCCTCTTCGACCTCGCCTTCGCACCCCCCTCCCCGACGCCCCCCCTCCGCTCCGCGATCGCGGACGCCGGGGGCCGCTGCGCGATTCCCGTCCCCGAAACCGGCGAGGTCGCGATCCTGGTGCGGGCCCCGGCCTTCGCAGCCTGGGCGCGGACCTTCGTCCTTGCCGCGGGTGTCGGCGGAACCACAGTCGTCCATGCGGTCCTGGAACCTGCCTGTACCCTCGAGGGGATCGTCCTCGACGCCCTCGGACTCCCGGTGGAGGGCGCCGAGGTGGGCGCGAGGAACCAGCGGCCTCCCGCCGAGCCGCCCTGGAACGGCGGTTCCGCGACCACGAAGGCGGACGGGCGTTTCCGCATCGAGGGACTCCCGCCCGTGGCGCAGTCCCTCACGGTACGCCGCGGTTCCCTGGCCTGGGCCTCCTGGACCGCCTGGCTGCCCCACGAGCGCTCCCTCACGATCCGGCTTCCCGCGGGCGGGATGGCTGTCGCGGGAAACGTCCTGGACGCCGCCACGGGGGAACCCGTCGCGGGGGCCTCCGTCGGCATCGCCGTCGAGACCTTCGAACCGCAGCCCCTTGCCATGGGACCGGCCGGCCCTGCGGCCCGCGCGGGAGCCGTGACGGGAGGGGACGGGACCTTCCGGATCGAAGGCCTTCCGCACGGGAGGCTCTCCCACGCGACCTGCCGAGCCGAGGGATACCTCCCCTGGCCCGACCCCCTGCGGACCCCCCCCGTTCCGAATCCGGTCCCCACGGAGAGCACCGCGGCCCTGGAGATCCGCATGGTGCGCGGCGGTGTCGTGACGGGAACCGTGACCGACCCCGAGGGGAAGCCCGTGGGAGGGGCGAACGTCGTCACCTGGTCGAGGGTCGAGGCGACGGGCCGGTTCGGGAGCACCGACACCGTCGTCAGCGGGCCCGACGGGACCTACCGCTCGGGACCCGTTCCGCCCGGGGAGGCGGTCCTCCTGGTGCACCCGGCACCCCCCTGGCGCGGGCTCCACCAGGAGGGATTGCCGATCTTCCTCTACGATTTCCCCGGGCCGCCCCACGTGTTCACCGTTGCGGCCGGGGTGGAGGCCCTCCACGACGTGCGCCTCGCGCGCGGTTCCGGGACCGTGGAGGGGACCGTCTTCGACGACGCGGGGATGCCCGTGGCGGGGGCGAGCGTCGGCGTTCAGTTCGGACCGGGGTTTTTCGGCGGCGGCGGGCTTCCCGCGACCTCGGCACCGGACGGGACCTTCCGCGTCGAGGCGGTGGCGCCGGGGAAGGGGCTGCGGGTGTGGGGCTCCCTTCCCGGCGGCGGTACCGGTTCCTCCTCCCCCTTCGACCTCGAGGAGGGAGGCACGGCCGGTGGGCAGGTGGTGGTCCTCCTTCCCACGATCACCCTCGCGGGCCGCGTGACGCGATCCGACGGGGCGCCGGTGCGCGGTGCCGCCCTCTACCTTCTCGCCGGCGGGGACGGGGGCCAGGCCCTCTGGTCCGCGCTGGATCGTCTTTCGCCGCTGCCGGTGCTTGCCGACGGCACTTTCCGGATCGAGGGGGTGCGCTCCGGACCCTGGATCCTCGCCGCCACGGCCGAGGGGTGCGCGCCCGCGTGGTCGGGTCTGATCCAGCCCAGCGGCCGGGGGACGCCGAAGGGGGTCATCGTGATGGACGGGAGGGAGGATCTCTCCCTCGTGCTCGAACCGGCCGCCCCGCTCCGCGGAAGGGTGCGGGATCCCGCGGGGATGCCGGTCGCCGGAGCGCGGGTGTGGGCCGAACGGGCGGGGACCTTCGAGGGGCCGGGAGGGGGTTTCCCTCCCTCGGTCACCGGCGTGGACGGGGGGTTCATCCTCGAGGGACTGCCCGCGGGACCGGTTCGGCTGCACGTGCGGCGTGAGGGGGAGACCACCGTGGACGCCGTGGCGGGAGGGGAGGACGTCGAGGTGACTCTCCCGGTCTTCGCGCCCATCGAGGGGCGGATCCTGGAGGCGGACGGCGGTCCCGCGCGGGGCCCCGTGCAGGTGGAGGTCCGGGTCGGGGAGAACGGTCCCTGGTGGAGCGGGGCCGCCGCCGCGGACGGCTCCTTCGCCTCCATCCCCCTCGACGCCTCGGCGATCTATCGGGTCCGGGCGACGAGGTCCGGCGGCATGGAAGTCGCCTACAGGCGGGACGTCGCGGCGGGGACCCGGGACCTGGAGGTGCGCTTCCCCCGGCTGGAGGATGCCGTCCTCCTCGTCCTGGACGAGGAGGGGAACCGCGTGACCGTCCAGGCCCTCGCCCTGGCGGAGGACGCCGACCCCCTGAATCCCTACCGTCGGCTCCTGCGGATGCCCGACGCGACGGGCGCCGTGCGGTTCACAGGCGATGCCACCCTGACCTACCGGGTGGGGGCCGGAGGCTGCGGGTCGGAGTGGCAGCCGCGGATGGCGGAGGGGACCCTGCGCCCCGGCGGGCCGCCGGCGGAGCTGCGCCTCCGGCGCGGCGTCGCCATCGCGGGGACCTTGCGGGATCCCGCGGGGAACCCTCTGAAGGAGGTCTCCGTCCGGGTGGACCTGGACGGCATCCCCTCCGAACTGGATCCCGTCGCCACGACCGACGGGAACGGCGCATTCACGCTGCGCGGGCTCCCTCCCGGTCCGGTCCACCTGCGCGCCTGGATCCAGGAACGGAATGCGTCGGTGAACCTGGGGGTGTTCACCGCCCCTGCGGACGCGGTCTCCCTCATGGCGGAGTAGAGGACCAACAGGTGTCTGACACCGTTCTGCTGCTCACCTGTCGGGCGAACGACCAACAGGTGTCTGACACCGTTTTGCTGTCAGGAGGATGTCACCGAGGTCGAGAGCATCCACCACCTCGATCCCCTCCACCACGATCCCCGTGACGGTGTACCCGCGGTCGAGGTGGGGCGTGCTCCCGTGGCAGAAGAACAGCTGGCACCCCCCCGACTCCGCCTCCGACGACCGCGGAACGCCGAGCGTCCCCCGCTCGTAGTACACCCCGGAGAACTCCGCCCGCACCGTCGCTCCGCCGCTGCCGGAGCCGTCGCCGCGGGGGTCCCCCCCCTGCGCCACGAAGGCCGGCACGATGCGGTGGAAGACGGTCCCGTCGTACCCCCCCTCCCGCACCCGCTCGAGGAGCCTTGCGACGGCCACCGGGGCCGCCGAGGGAAGCGTCCGCACCACGAACTCCCCCCGCTCCGTCGTGAAGCGGATGCGGGCCGCGCCGGCATCGGTGACTCGCAGATCCTCCCGCCGGGGGAACTCCCGCAGCCGCGGCGGCAGCGGCATCTCCGGCTTCGGCCCGTCGGGGCCGGCGATGACCGATGCGGCCATGAAGCGGACCGTGGGATCGGGATCGCCGAGCAGGGTCCGCGCGAAGGGGAGCGCCTCCTCCTTCGCGACCCGGCCGAGGGCCTCCAGGGCCGATGCGCGGAGGTCCGCCCCGTCGTCGGGGAACCGCACGTCCTCCATGGCGCGGCGGAGCGCCGCCCGGAGCACGTCCCGCGCCTCCGTCGCCCCCATGGCCCCGAGGTACCCCGCGGCGATGGCCGCCACCACCGGGTCCTCGTCGTCCAGCGCGTCGAGGCAGGCGCCGAGCCCCTCCCGGCCGAGGGAGCCGGCGGCGTCCACGGCGGCCTCGCGCACCCGGACCGAGGGGTCGCGGAGCAGGGGCGACAGCGCCTCGAGCCCCCCCTGCTTCAGCACACCCGCCGCCGCGGCGGCGCGGTGCATGGAGAACCTCGACTGCGCCTGGAGCCGGAGGGCCGCCTTCCCGATCACCGTCCTCGGGTTCCCGAGGGCCCCCGTCGCCGTCACCCGCACGAGGCCCGAAGGGTCGTCGATGGCGGCCTTCGCCAGGGCCTCCTCCACCCCGGGGAGGGAAGTCCTCTCCTTCGCGCCGAGTGCCTCCGCCGCCGCCGCCCGGGTCCCGAAGTCGGGGTCCCCGGCGAGGGCGCGCAGGAGGGGCGTTGCCACCGCCGGGTCCTCCACGGTGCCCAGCGCGCGGACGATGTTCACCCGCACCCGCCCCAGGGGCTCCGTCGGGAGGAGGTCGTCGAGCCCCCCCGTCCCCCCGTGGGCCAGGGCGCCGAGGAGGAGGGCCGCGGCGGAACGCACGTCGGGGTCCCGGTCCTCGCGCACCGCCGATTGCACGCGGGTGAGGAAGGGGAGGGCGTCCTCCGCGGCCTCCGTGCGCAGCGTCCGGGGGGCCTTCTGCGGGGCCAGCAGGGTCCGCGCCACGAGGAGGGCGGCGGCCCGCCCGTCGGGAGGGGTCGCCCCATCGGCGAAGGCGGCGGTCACCCAGCGGGGAAGGCTCTCCGGCTTCTCCTTCCACGCGCGGGCGGCCATGACCGCGGCACGGAGGGCCGCGCGGCGGACGGCCGGCTCCCCGTGGAGGAAGAGGGCCGCGAACTCCGGCTCCTTCCAGGCCCGATCCCCGGCGAGCCCGACGGCGGAGCCCGCCGCCAGCGCCCGCTCCGCGGGGCTGCCGTCGGCCCGCCGCGTCATGCGCAGCGCCTCCCCGGCGAGGTCCCCCTCCCCCGTCAAGCCGAGGGCGAGGGCCACGGCCTCCCGCACCCGTGCCTCCGGGTCCCGGGCCGCGAGCTCGAGGAGCGCCGCCGCCCGCACCCCCCCCTTGCGGGCCACGGCCAGGGCGGCCCGGGCCCGGACCTCCGGGTCGGCGTCCCGGGTCATGGGCTCCAGCTCCGTGAGGGGGGCCCGGGCGTCCTCGAGGTCGAGGAGGTGGTGGAGGCGGGGGGAGACCATCGCCGCCCCCCCGGGAGGGGCGGAGGCGCAGGCGGGGAGGAGGAGGGCGGCCAGGGCGAGGAGAGCTCCGGCCTGACGGGGCGAAATCGTTGCGCTCACGGGCGATCCCTCCTTAGATTCGGTCCTTCTTTTTCGCGCCCCGGGCCTAAGGGCGCAAGCACCCCTCCGCGCGCGGCCGTGACCGGCCACCGCGGGGCTCGAGAGGAGTCTCCCATGGCGCGCACCTGCGATGTCTGCAACAAGAGGACCCGTGTCGGCAACCACGTCACCCGCCGAGGCCTCGCCAAGTCCAAGGGCGGCGTCGGCCGCAAGATCACCGGCCGGTCCAAGCGGAAGTTCCGCCCCAACATCCAGCGCGTCAAGGTGATGGTCGGCAAGACCCCCACCCGCAAGCGCGTCTGCACGAAGTGCCTGAAGGCGGGCCTGGTCCGGAAGGCCGTATAGGGGGATACGGTACCCGACCCGATTCATCGGGGTTGGGCTCGCGACTTCCCGCCAGGCGGGAGCCCATCGCCCAACCCCGATGAATCGGGTCGGGTACCGTATCCCCCTACCTGAATCTCCGGAACCGCCGCCGGGACTTGATGTCGATGGTCGGCGGCTTCACGGCGAGCCTCCCCTCCATCCACGCCTGCAGGTCCGTCATCAGGTCCGCCGGGGACTGGTAGCGCTCCTCCCGGGCCTTGGCCATCATCTTCTCGATGACCTGCGCGAGCCCCCGCGACACCCGCGGGTTCACCTCGTCCGGCGGATCCAGCGGATCGTTGATGTGGCGCGTCATGATCACCGCGGGGTTCGGCCCCGGGAAGGGCGCACGCCCCGTCACCATGTGGAACAGCGTGGCGCCGAGGGCGTAGATGTCGGTGCGGATGTCGATGCGCCGGTCCCCCCGCGCCTGCTCCGGCGAGATGTAGAAGGGGGTGCCCATGGCCATCCCCTCCTCCGTCTGGGAGCCGTCGGCGGAGACCTCCTTGGCGAGGCCGAGGTCGCACAGCTTCGCCACGCCCTCCCTCGTCACGAGGATGTTGGCCGGCTTGATGTCGCGGTGGACGATGGTCGAGCGGTGGGCGTGGTCGAGGGCGCGGGCCACCTGGATGGCGATGCCGGCGGAGCGGTGCTCGTCGAGGGGACCGCCCCCGAGCATCTCGGCCACGGTCTGCCCCTCGCAGTACTCCATGACGAGGAAGCGGTACCCCCGGTCCTCCCCCACGTCGAGGGCGGCGATGATGTTGGGGTGGTTGAGCTTCGCCGAGGCCAGGGCCTCCCGCTCGAAGCGCCTCGCGTAGGCGGGATTGTGGGAGAGGTGGGGGCTCAGGACCTTGAGGGCCACGGTCCGATCCAGGGAGAGCTGGACGGCCTTGTAGACCGAACCCATGGAGCCGCGTCCGAGGGGCGAGAGGAGCCGGTACCCGGCCAGCTGCTCCACGGGGAGGGGGGCCGGCGGAGGAGCGGGCGGGGGAACGTGCGGGGGAGCGGGCGCCGGGGCCGGCGCGGGAGCCGCCGACGGAGCGGCCCTCCCGCGCGCCTTCTCCGGCGCCTCCTCGTCGTCCCCCTCGCCTCCCCCGGCGCGTCCCGGGAAGACCGACCTGCCGCGGCGGCGTCGCATGGTGGACCTCCTGCCCGGATCCTACTCCGTACGATCGATGGTGTGCCGGACTCCGAGGGCGGCGAGGAGGCGGAGCGTGCGGCGGTCCATGCGGCGGGCCTTCGCGGGGTCGTGGTCGTCCTCCCCGCAGAGGTGGAGGATCCCGTGGACCGCGTAGAGGAGCACCTCCCCCCGGGGGCGGAGGCCCCGGGCGCGGGCCTCCCGCACCGCCGTCTCCACGGAGAGGACCACCTCGCCGGCGGGCGCGTCGGCGGGGGCGCCGGGGGGGAGCGGCAGGGGGAAGGCGAGCACGTCCGTGGGCGCGGGGTCCCCGGAGAACCGCCCGTGGAGCCGCCCCATCTCGGCGTCGTCCACGAGGGAGAGGGAGAGCCCCCCCCTCCAGCGGACCCGCCGCAGGACCTCGGCAATCTCCCCCGCCAGCCGCCGGGCGTCGATGCGGAGCGAGCGCTGGCGGTCGGAGACGAGGACCCGCGGCGGCGCGCTCACCGGCGGGACTCCCCCTTCGCGGGGGGCCTGCCCGCCCCCTCCTCCGCGGCCTCGTAGGCGTCCACGATCTCCTGCACCAGGGGGTGGCGCACGATGTCGGGGCGGCCGAGGGCGACGAAGGCGATGCCCGGCACGTCCTTCAGCACCTCGCGGGAGTGGAGGAGGCCGCTGCGCACCCCCTTCGGCAGGTCCACCTGGGTCACGTCCCCGGTGACCACCATGCGGGAGGAGCGGCCCATGCGGGTGAGGAACATCTTCATCTGCTCCGGCGTCGTGTTCTGGGCCTCGTCGAGGATGATGAAGCTGCGGTCCAGGGTCCGGCCGCGCATGTAGGCCAGCGGCGCCACCTCGATGACGTCCCGCTCGATGGTGCGCCGGACCTCGTCGAAGTCGATGAGGTCCTCGAGGGCGTCGTAGAGGGGCCGGAGGTAGGGGTTGACCTTGGCCTGGTAGTCCCCGGGGAGGAAGCCGAGGTGCTCGCCGGCCTCCACGGCGGGGCGCGTCAGGACGAGGCGGCGGAACTGCCCGCGGCGGAGCGCCGCCACGGCGGCGGCCACGGCGAGGTAGGTCTTGCCCGTTCCCGCGGGGCCGATGGCGAAGGTGATGTCGTGGGTCTGGACGGCCTGGACGTAGCGCTTCTGCCCCTCCGTGCGGGGCACGACGTAGGAGTCGTCGAGGGCGCGCACCACCCGCTCGTCGCCGGGGGACGGCGCCGCGGCGGCCTCCTCGCCGAGGGATTCCCCCGCGATGAGCTGGTCCACCAGGAGGTCCGGGACGTCCTCCCCCCTCCGGGAGCGCTCGACGAGGGCCTCGAGGACCCGCCGCGCGGAGCGGGCCGCAGCGGGGGCGCCGTTCACGGTGACGGAGCCGCCCCGGGCGGTGACGCGCACGCCGAGCCGCTCCCGGAGCCTCCGGAGGAGCCCGTTGCCGAGGGAGTAGAGGGCCCGCTCCTCCTCCGGGGACCGGAGCTTGATGATGGTCTGGACCGTCGTCTTTCCGTTCATGCCCGGATCCTACCGATCAGGCGAGCACGATCCGGTGGAAGAGGAAGGCCGCGGGCCCGGCGAGGAGGAGGGCGTCGACGAGGTCCAGCGCCCCGCCCATCTCCCCGAAGGTCCGCCCCGAGTCCTTGGCGCCGCAGCGGCGCTTGACCCAGGATTCCACGAGGTCCCCCCCCTGCCCGGCGAGGTTCACGACGAGGCCGAAGGCGAGGCCGTGGCGGAGATCGAGGCCGAGGGCCGCCCCCGTGGCCGCGGCGGCGGCGGTGCCCGCGAGGAGCCCCGCCACGGCCCCCTCCCAGGTCTTCTTCGGGCTCACCCAGCAGAGGGGACGGCGCCCCACGGTGCGTCCGGCGAAGTAGGCCGCCGAGTCCCCCAACTTGCAGGCCAGCGCCGCCATGGTGACGAGGGCCAGGCCGTGGGGCACGCGGGAGTCCATCCCATCCACGGATCCCGAGAGGCGCAGCTCCAGGAGGAGCGCCATGGGGAGGTGGACGAGGAGCAGGGCCAAGGCGGTGCCCGCGAGGGGGCGGAGCTCGCCGGCCTCCCCGTCGGCGGACTCCACTCCCGGCTTCCGCCAGGAGATGCGGCCCGCCACGGGAAGGACCACGGCGAGGAACAGGCCGACGAGGGAGAGGGCCGCGGCGTCCCCCGGCCGGACCCCCGCCGCGGGGAGCAGGGCGCGGAGGGCGAGCAGGGTGAAGGAGGCCCACGCGGTCCAGGAGGGCAGGGTGGGGATGCCCGCCGCCGCGAACAGGTCGCAGGCCTCCCGGACGGCGGCCGCCGCCACGAGGGCGAGGAGGAGGCCCGTGCCCGGGGCCGCCCCCCGCAGGGACGGGTTCCCGGCGAGGAGGACGTCGAGGAGGATGACCAGCACCACGATGACGGCGAGGAGGAGCCCCACCCCCACCCGGACGCCGGAGACCGGGGAGGCCGTGGAGGCGGCGGCGCCGCCGGGCTCGTTCGGACCGGTCACCCCGCCGGCGCCTCGGCGGGGAGCGCCCCGAACCTCCGGTCCCGGCGGGCGTACTCGCGGAGGGACTCGTGGAGGTCGGCCTCGCGGAAGTCGGGCCAGCAGGTCGGCGTGACGTGGAACTCGGCGTAGGAGATCTGCCAGAGGAGGAAGTTGGACACCCGCATCTCCCCCGCCGTGCGGACGAGGAGATCGGGATCCGGGGCGCCGGGGGCGTAGAGGCGGGACTGGATGGCCGCCTCGTCGATGGCGGAGGGGGCGAGGAGCCCCCGCCGGACGTCCTCGGCGAGGGAGCGGGCGGCGTCGACGATCTCCGCGCGCCCGCCGTAGTTGAGGGCGAGGCAGAGCGTCATGCCCGGGTTCCCGGCGCTCGCCTTCTCCGTCTCGCGGAGCTCCCTTCGGACGAAGTCCGGCAGCCCCTCCAGCCGCCCGATGGCGGTGAAGCGGATGTCGTTCTCCATGATCTCGCGGCGCTCCCGGACGAGGAAGGAGCGGAGCAGCTTCCAGAGGATGGAGACCTCGCGCTCCGGCCTCTTCCAGTTCTCCTGGGAGAAGGCGTAGAGGGTGAGCCTCTGGATGCCGAGGCGCGCGCACTCCATGGCCACGGCCCGCACCGAGGCGACGCCGGCCCGGTGCCCCCAGATGCGGGCACGGCGGCGGCGCTGCGCCCAGCGCCCGTTGCCGTCCATGATGATGGCCACGTGCCGGGGGAGGGCCTCGGGGGGGAGGCCGCACCGCTGCACGGGATCGAACCGGGGAAGCCGCGGCACCGCTACCTCATGAGGTACTGGGCCCGATCGGCGCCCACGGACACCAGGTGCACGGGGACCCCGGTCTCCTCCGCGATGCCGTCCACGAAGGCGCGCGCCTTCGCGGGCAGGTCGTCGATGCTCCTGCACGCGGACAGGTCCCCCTCGAACCCCGGGAAGTCCCGGTAGACGGGCTTCGCGGCGCGGAGCGAGGCGAGATCCGCGGGGAAGCGGTCCGTGCGGCGGCCCCCGATCTCGTACCCCGTGCAGATGCGCAGGCGGGGCATCCCGGAGAGGATGTCGAGCTTCGTGAGGGCGATCTCGTCGGTGTCGCAGAGGGCCGTGGAGTAGCGCACGGAGACGGCGTCGAACCACCCGCAGCGGCGGGGGCGCCCCGTGGTGGTGCCGAACTCGCGGCCCCGCTCGCGGATCCGGGTCCCCTCCTCCCCCGCGTCCTCCGTGGGGAAGGGGCCCTCGCCCACCCGCGTGGCGTAGGCCTTGGCGACGCACACGATGCGGGAGATGGCCCGGGGGGGGATGCCGCTCCCCGAGGGGACGCCGAGGACGGAGGAGCTGCTCGCGCTCACGTAGGGATAGGTGCCGTGGTCCACGTCGAGGAGCACCGCCTGGGCGCCCTCGCAGAGGAGCCGCTTCCCCGCGGCCAGGGCCGCGCGGAGGAAGCCCGCGGTGTCCTCCACGAAGGGGGCCACGCGGTCGCGGCTGGCGCGGAGGTCGGAGAGGGCGGCGGCGGCGTCCACGGGCTCCGCCCCCAGCGCCGCCAGGTGGAGGTTCTTCTCCTCGCAGTTGGAGCGGACCCGCGCCTCCAGGGAGGCGTCGTCGAAGAGGTCGCAGACGCGGATGCCCTTGTAGGCCACCTTGTCGGAGTAGCAGGGGCCGATGCCGCGGCCCGTGGTGCCGATCTTCCCCGCCCCCCGTGCGTTCTCGTAGGCGGCGTCCAGGGCCCGGTGGTAGGGCAGGACCAGGTGGGCCCGGTCGGAGATCCGGAGGAGGGCCGGGTCAACGGGGTAGCCGGAGCGGGAAAGCATCTCCAGCTCCTCGAAGAGGACCTTGAGGTCCAGCACGCAGCCGTTGCCGACGACGGAGACGCACCCCTCGCGGAGGACCCCCACGGGGATGAGGTGGAGCTTGACGGTCCTGCCGTTCACCACCACGGTGTGGCCGGTGTTGGCGCCGCCCTGGTAGCGGACCACCATGTCCGCGTCCTCCGACAGGAGGTCGACGATGCGGGCCTTCCCCTCGTCGCCCCACTGGGCTCCGACGACGCAGGTCACGGGCATGGTGCGGGCGCCTCCTCACTCGTTGGCGTAAGGGCGGATCTTCGCCTCGGGGAGCCCGCGGGGTCAAGAACGCCGGACCGCGGATGCGTGCTTCCTGTCGCGGGGCGGGTTCCGGCGGTCGGACCTCGATGCGGGGAGGGGGGGGGGGAGGGGACGGCGGGCAACCTCCGGGATTCCGGTGGTTCAAGGCACGAACGGTGAACGCCGTCCCCCATGATCCATGGCCCCGATCCCGGCGATTCTCCCGCGGCGACGGAAGGCGTCTCGAATCCCCGCCTCTGCCTCTCCATCGGTCCCGGAAGAAGGAAGGCGTCCCGTCGTTCAGGGACGCCTTCCTTCTTCCGGGCCCCCCCCGCCGGAGGCGCGCAGGTCCCGGGCGATGCCCGCCCGACCCGGCACGCCGAAAGGTGCCCGTCGCCATCGGACCGGAATATGATCCCGCCGTGCGCGTCCTCGGCATCGAGAGCTCCTGCGACGAGACCGCCGCCGCCGTCGTCGAGGACGGCGTGCGGGTGCTGTCCGACGTCGTCGCCTCCCAGGAGGATCTCCACGGCCCCTACGGGGGGGTGGTCCCGGAGGTGGCGGGGCGGGCCCACGAGGCCGCCGTCGTCCCCGTCATCGCGCGGGCACTCCGGGAGGCGGGCATCGGCCTCGACGGGCTCGACGGCGTGGCCGTCACCAACCGGCCGGGGCTCGTGGGCTCCCTCCTCGTGGGGGTCCAGGCGGCCAAGTCCATCGCCCTCGTGACGGGCCTTCCCCTCGTGGGCGTCAACCACGTCCTCGCCCACGCCCACGCCTGCCGCCTCGGGGGAGCCGACGTGCGGTTCCCCTTCCTCGCCCTCGTGGTCTCCGGGGGGCACACGAGCCTCTACCTCTGCCGCTCCCCCCTGGAGGAGACCCTCCTCGGCGCCACCGTGGACGACGCCGCCGGCGAGGCCTTCGACAAGGTGGCCGCACTCCTCGGCCTCGGCTTCCCCGGGGGCCCGGCCGTGGACCGCCTCGCCCGCGAGGGGGACCGGGAAGCCGTCCGCTTCCCCCGGACGCGGGGAGCCCGCGGGAGCCTCGATTTCTCCTTCAGCGGCCTCAAGACCGCCGTCCTCTACCACCTCCGCGGGCAGGACGCCCGGCCCGGCAAGGGGACGAACCGCGCCGGCGTGCGCCCCGCCGACGTCGCCGCCTCCTTCCAGGAGGCCCTCGTGGACTCCCTCGTGAAGGTGACCCTCGAGGCGGCCCGGAGCTCCCGCGTCGCCCAGGTGGTGGTCGGCGGGGGCGTGGCCGCCAACGGCCGCCTCCGGGAGCGATTGGCCGCGGAGGGGGCCCGCGCCGGCCTCGAGGTGATCCTCCCCGCCCCGCGCCTGTGCACCGACAACGGGGCGATGATCGCCGCCCTCGGCACCCGCCTCCTCGAGGCCGGGGTGCGGGACGGCCTCGACCTCGACGTCCACCCGAGGCTCCTCCGGAACCCCTCCGTGAAGAAGAAGCCCGTGGCCCGCCGCCCCTCGGCGCCGGCGGTGCGGTCGTGACCGGAGGCGAGGCCCGCCGGATCCTCGAGGACGTCGCCGCGGGAAGGGTCCCCGTGGACCGGGCCCTGGCGGCCCTGGGCCGGCTCCCCGTCGAGGACCTCGGCTTCGCCCAGGTGGATCACCAGCGGGAGGAGCGGTGCGGCTTCCCCGAGGTGATCTTCGGGCAGGGGAAGACCCCCTCGGACATCGTGGCCATCGCCGGGGCCGTGCTCGCCCGGGCGGAGCGCCTGCTCGTCACCCGCGTCGAGCCCGCGGCGGCGGCGGCCCTCCGGGAGGCCTTCCCCGACGCGCGCCACGAGGAGCGGGCCCGCTGCGTGACCGTCCTCCGGGACCGCGAACCCCGCGAGCCCGTGGGAGGGGTGCTCGTCGTCTGCGCGGGCACCGGAGACCTCCCCGTGGCGGAGGAGGCCCGCGTCACCGCGGAGATCACGGGGAGCCGCGTCCGCACTCTCTACGACGCGGGGGTGGCCGGCCTCCACCGGCTGCTCTCCCGGACGGAGATGCTGCGGGAGGCGCGCTGCGTCGTGGTCGTGGCGGGCATGGAGGGGGCTCTCGCCAGCGTGGTCGGGGGGCTCTGCTCCGTCCCCGTCGTCGCCGTCCCCACGAGCATCGGTTACGGCGCCTCCTTCGGGGGGCTCGCGCCGCTGCTCGCCATGCTGAATTCCTGCGCCGCCGGGGTCGCGGTGGTCAACATCGACAACGGGTTCGGCGCGGGCTACCTGGCGAGCCGGATCAACCGGATGGAGGGCGCGACGGTCGCCCCGCCCTCGTCCGCGCCGCCCCGCGACCCGTCCGCCCCCGGAGGAGATCACCCTTGAGCGAAGAGCGCGCCCCGGCCCTGCTGGCCCTGGAGGACGGATCCGTCTTCCGCGGCACCTCCTTCGGCGCCCCCGGCGAGACCTCCGGCGAGGTGGTCTTCAACACCTCGATGCAGGGCTACCAGGAGATCCTCACGGACCCCTCCTACAAGGGCCAGGTCGTCTGCATGACCTACCCCCTCATCGGGAACTACGGCATCTCCCCCGAGGACGACGAGTCCGACCGCCCCTGGGTGGAGGCCTTCGTCGTGCGGGAGGCCTGCAGGGTCCCCTCCAGCCACCGCAGCGCCGAGCCACTGGGGACGTACCTCGAGCGCAAGGGGGTCGTCGGCATCGAGGGCGTGGACACCCGCAGGCTGACCCGGATCCTCCGCGAGCACGGCGCTCTCCGGGGCGTGGTCTCCACCGTGGAGAGGAGCGCCGACGCGCTGGTGGACCGGGCGAAGGCGGTCCCCTCCATGGAGGGGCTCGACCTCGCCCGCCTCGTCACCCGCAAGGAGGCGGCCCCCTGGACGGAGGGCCACGTCTCCGCCTTCGCCACGGAGCGGCGGAAGGCGGCGGGGCCGGAGTTCCACGTGGCGGCCATGGACTTCGGCGCCAAGCGGAACATCCTGCGGAACCTCGTGGACTGCGGCTTCCGGGTCACGGTGCTGCCCGCGGAGGCCACGGCGGCCGAGGTCCTCGCCCTCTCCCCCGACGGCGTCTTCCTCAGCAACGGCCCCGGGGACCCCGCCGCGGTGACCTACGCGGCGGAGTGCGTCCGGGGGCTGCTGGGGAAGGTGCCCGTCTTCGGGATCTGCCTCGGGCACCAGATCCTCGCCCACGCCTACGGGGGGAAGACCTACAAGCTCCCCTTCGGCCACCACGGCGGGAACCACCCCGTGAAGGACCTGGCCACGGGCAGGGTCGAGGTGACCGCCCAGAACCACGGCTTCGCCGCCCACCCCGACCTCTTCAAGCGCGGGGACGTGGAGCAGACCCACGTGAACCTCAACGACGGGACCTGCGAGGGGATGCGCCACCTCGAGGTCCCCGCCTTCTCCGTGCAGTACCACCCCGAGGCCGCTCCCGGCCCCCACGACTCCCTGCACCTCTTCGACCGCTTCCGGGAGCTCATCGCGAAGGCGAAAGGCGGGGACGTTCCTTACTAACTAACTAACTCCACGGACACCCTCGGCACCTCGTGAGGTGGGTGGTGGAGTTAGTTAGTTAGTAAGGAACGTCCCCGCCTCTCCCCGCCTCTCGCCTCTCGCCTCCCTCACCTTCCGGCGGCGGCGGCTCCGTCCCTGAGGACGGCGAGGGCGCGGTCGAGGACGACGTCGGGCGGCGGTTCCGCCCCCTCCGGCAGGGCATCCCAGTCGAGTCCCATCTGGGCCTCGAAGGCGGCGTCCATGGCCTTTCGTTGGGCGTCGTCGGCGGCCACGGGGACGTCGGGAACGATGCCCCCGCGGACCCCGCGGGCGTCGTCCCTCTGGAGGTTGCGGCCGAAGGGAGTGTAGTAGCGGGCCGTCGTCAGGCGGACGGCCACCTCCTCCCCCTGGAGGCGGATGGGGACGATGCGCTGCACCAGGAACTTCCCGTAGGTCCTCTCCCCCACCAGCACCGCCCGGCGGTGGTCCTGCAGGGCCCCGGCGAGGATCTCCGCGGCGCTGGCCGTGGTCCCGTCCACGAGGAGGACCAGCGGCTCCTCGAGCATGTCGTCGGGGTCGGCGTCGGCGGCCTGGGGGTCGTCCCCGTTCCTCCCCCGGGTGATCACCACCGCCCCCCCGGAGAGGAAGCAGTCCGCCGCGGCGACGGACGCGGGGAGGACCCCGCCGTAGTCCGACCGGAGATCGAGGACCAGGGAGCGGACCCCGTCCTTGCGGAGCTTCGCGAGGGCGGTCCGGAGGTCGGCCGCGGTGTTCTCCTGGAAGCGCACGATCCGGAGGTAGCCGATGCCCGCCTCCGCGTCGACCATCCGCACGCCCACGACGCTGTCGATCTTGACCTTCGACCGGACGACGACGGCGCTCCGCTCCCCCGCGGAGCCGGGGCTCCGCCACGTGACGCGGACCGGGGTGGTCGGCTCCCCCCTCAGGCGCTGCAGCACGTCGCGGCGGGCCTCCACGGTGGTGGACGCCCCGTCGATGGAGAGGAGGAGATCCCCGGCGCGGATGCCGGCCGTCCACGCCGGGTCCCCCCGGCGGGCCGCGCGGACGAGGATCCCGTCCTCCGTCGCCGACCCGATGATCCCGACCCCCCCGAACTCCCCCTGCGTCTCCTGCTCCATGGCCCGCCGCTCGTCGGGGGTGTAGAACTCGCAGTAGGGATCGAGCCCGTTCAGGTAGCCCTTGCAGGCCGCGAAGAAGAGCCCCCGTGCCTGCTCCGGCGGGACCTCGTCCACGTAGGCCTGCTCGACGAGGGAGCGCATCTCCGTCACGACGTCGTCGGACCAGTAGATGGTGGGGCCGGGCCGGGCCCGCGCCTCGGAGGCGAGGTAGCCGAGCCCCGCCGCCAGCAGGAGGAGAGGCGACACGAAGAGGAAGAAGGTGCGCGATGTCATGGCCGGCCTCCGGGACGGGTCCATTCTACGGGAACGCACGGGAAGGGCGGAGGTGCGGCCCCGGCCCCGGGTTCACGCCCCGGGCTCGGCGGCGGCGGCCTTCTCCTTCGCCTCGCCGTAGCCGTAGCCGTACCCGTAGCCGTACCCGTAGCCGCCGTAGTACCCCGCATACCCCGCGGAGCGGACGTCGGCGTTGTTGAGGATGGCGCCGTGGATGGCGGAGCCCACCGCCGCCAGGGCCTCCCGGGCGCGCTGCAGGGTGCGCACGGAGGTCTTCCCGATGGAGATCACGAGGAAGACCGCGTCCACGTAGTTGGCGAGCAGGGCCGGGTCCGTCACGGCGACGATGGGCGGGGAGTCGACGATGACGTGGTCGTAGGCGACGGACGCCGCGGAGAGGAGCTCCCGCATCTTCGCGCTCCCGAGGAGCTCCGCGGGGTTGGGAGGGATCGGCCCGGAGGAGAGGACGTCCAGGCCCTTCACCGAGGAGGCCTGGACCGCCTCCTCGAGGGTCGCCTCCCCCACGAGGACGTTGGTCATGCCGCGGCGGTTCTCGACGCCGAGGGCCGCGTGGACCCTCGCCCTACGGAGGTCGGCGTCCACGAGCAGGACCCGCCCCTTCCCCCCCGCGAAGGCCGAGGCGATGTTGATGGAGACCGTGGTCTTCCCCTCGCCGGGGCCCGCGCTCGTGACGAGGATGACGCGGACCTCGCGGTCCGGGCGGCAGAACTGGATGCCCGTGCGAATGGCCCGGAAGGCCTCCACCTCGGGGCTGCCGGTCTTCCCGTGGGCCACGACGAGGTCCCGTTCCCCGAGGGCCCCCTCCTTCAGGTGGGGCACGTACCCCAGGAAGGGCAGCCGGACGAGGCGGTCGAAGTCCTCGCGGGTCTTGACGGTGTCGTCGAGGAACTCGAGGGTGTAGGCGAGGGCCCCCGCGAGGAGGAGGGCGAGGGCCGCCGTGGCACCGTAGATGACGGGCTTGTCCGGGGCCACGAGCCGGGCCTGGGCGGCGGTGGCGTAGGTCTTGACGCGGACGAGGCCGGCCTCGCCGTCCCGCTCCTTCCGCTGCCGCTCCGTCTCGAGGATGAGCCCCGTGAGGGACTCGACGTCGAGTCGGATGCCGTCGGCGGTCTTCTTCAGCTTCTCGAGCTGGGCCCGGGCGACGGTCTCCTCCGCGGCGGCGGTGTCGAGGTCCTCCGCCTGCCGGGTCCAGTCCAGGACGACCCCTTCCGTCCGGGCGACGTCCTGGGCGTGCTTGAGGAGAGCCGCCTCCGTCCCGCGGAGGACGGATTTCTCGAAGGCGGTGCGCTGGCGCCGGTTCTCCAGGACCTCCGGCGCGTCCTCCTTGAGGAACCCGAGCGGCGGTCTCATCCGGCGGTACTGGTCGTCGGCCGCCTCGATGCCGTCGAGCCCCTTCCGCACGGAGGCGTTGGCCGCGACGATGTCCAGGGCCTGCACCCGCTCCGAGAGGAGGGGGGCGGATCCCGCCTCGCCGCCGTCCGCCGCCTCGAGGACCGGGCCCGAGCCCTCGGGCCGGCGGATCCGGAGGCCGACGGCGGCCAGGGTGTCGTCGACGTCCCGCTGCTCGCGCTTCAGGACCTGGAGGCGGGAACGCTCCTCGGAGAGGAGCTTCCGCTGGGCCTCCAGCCTTTCCCGGGCCGCGCCCGTGCTCACCTGGTCGAGGTCGATGGCGGAGTGGGCCTCCTTGAAGGAGGCGATGGCCCCGTCCGCCTTCTCCAGCTCCGCCCTGCGGGCCTCCCTCCGCCTGGAGTAATCGCCCAGCGTGGCCATGAGCCGCGATTCCGTCTCCTCCCGGAACACCTCGGCGAACACCGTCGCGTAGGCGTTGGCCAGGGCGTGGTTCTCGACGGGATCGGGCCCCGTCACCGTGAACTCGTAGAAGGAGGTCGGGGGGATGTTCCGGACCGCGACCCGCCCGAGGAGGCTCCGGGGTTGCAGGTCCTTGAAGAGTGCGGGATCGGGGAGCGGCGGCTCCCTGGGCCCCGGCGGCCGGAAGGAGGGAGGGGCCTCCCGGTCGGGCTCCGCGGCGGGCCGCTCCACCGCCGTTCCCTCCGGCTCTCCTCCGGGCGCTCCCTCCCCCGGCTCCCCGCGGAGGTGGCGGAGCACCCTCCCCGCGAGGTTGATGTCGTTCCGGAGGAGGTACACCTGGTCCTGGATGAAGATCTGGTCCGGTACGGCGCCGGGGGCGCGCTCGTCGGACTTGGAGCGGGGCTGGATCTGGACGATGGCGACGGAGCTGAAGATGCGCTCCCGCGTCTCCGCGAAGAGGAGCCCCGCCCCCACGACCGCCGCCACCGTCCCGAGCACCAGGAACAGGTGCTTGCGGAGGATGAAGACGTAGGAGGCGACGGGGAGTTGGGGTCGCATCGGGGACAGGTTACCCGGGGAGGAGGGGAGGGGGAAGAGCGGCGTGCGGCGGCCCGCCGGCTCCCGTCGCCCCTACTTCCAGTCCTCCTCCACGTTGACGCGGTCCTCGGCGTCCAGCAGCGGATCGGGAGCATCCCCGTCGAGGACGTCGCCGTAGTCGACGCGGTAGGCGCGGTAGTCCACCGAGCCCTCCCCCCTCATGACGCGGATGTCCCTCAGCTTGCTGAAGCTCTTCAGCCCCCCGGCCTCGGCGATGAGCTTGGTCAGGGTCATCCCGCGGCGGCAGAGGTAGGAGCCGGGCTGGTTGATGTTCCCCGTGATCCAGACCCGGCCCAGCACGGGGACGGTGATGATGTCGTTGGGTTCGAGGGGGGGATCCCGGTCGTAGGCGGCGGTCTCCCTCATGGTCTCCAGGTCGAAGGTGGGAAGGGAGACCTCGGCCCCCGTGGACGGGTCCTTGCGGGAGATCACCACGCGCGTGAGGTCGGCGTCGTCGTTGACCCCGCCCGCGGCCTGGACGGCCCGGAACAGGGTGAGCCTCGCGCCGGACTGGGGCAGGGGGATGATCCCGCTGTCGGCCCCGGACCCGGAGGCCTTCACCGCCCCCCGCACGTAGACCACGCGGGGGACGGCGGCGGCCAGGGTCACCTGGACGTAGGGGCGGGATTCGAAGAGGGTCCGGTGGTAGACCCCGGCGATGGCGTCCTGGAGTTCGGTGACCGTGAGCCCGCGGGCCTGGATCCTCTGGCGCTCGCCCCCGGCCTTCTCCGACTTCCACACCTCGATGAAGCCGTCGGGGGGGATCGTGATGTCGATGTTGAGGTCCGGGTCGTCCCGGACGGTGACGGAGACCCTGTCGCCGGGGAGGAGCGGGTAGGGCCTGTCGAGGTCGTACCCTCCCGGGGGAGGGGGCGGGAGGAGGGCGGCCGGGCGCCCGTCCCCGCCCCCGGTGAGGAGCGGGGCGTTGCCGACGCAGCCCGCGAGCAGGCCCCCGGCCGCGGCGAGGACGAGGAGAGCCCGGGGGCCGGGGGCCCCCGGGCTCCGATGGCGGCGGATCCTGCGGGACGGCGTCCGCATCCTAGAAGTTGACGTCGATCCCGACGCTCACGATGTTGGCGAAGAAGTCGGACTTGGACCGGACCTCGAAGGGCCTGTTGAGCGAGTCGGCGTAGATGGTCGACTTCTCCCCGTGGCCGTTCTGGTAGCGGAAGGTGTAGCGGAAGTGGGCCTCGGTGTAGGCCCACAGCTTGTACCGGAGCCCGAAGCCGGCCTCCTGGTAGATGCGCGACTCGCCCTCGGAGACGTTGGTGAACTCGACGTTGTAGATCGCCTCCAGCGTCAGCTTCTCGTTGACGGGGTGGGTGAGGGTGAGGGAGGCCTTGTCCACGATCTTGTGGTCGGCCACCACGGACCACTGGATCTCGCGGGCGTACTCCGCCTGGAGCTGGGTCGCCTTCGTGGTGAAGGGGTGGTAGGCGAGCCTCACCATGCCGCCGACGCCGTGGTACTGGTCGTAGGGGCGGTACTGGCCGTTGTCGGCGACGGGGAGGGGCCAGACGTGGTTGTCCAGGATGTGCTGCCCGAGCCAGTAGACCTCCGCCCTGCCCCTGACCTTCTTCGTCAGGAGGGGTCCCTCCCAGCCGGGACCGACGCGCCAGAGGTTGTAGTTGCGGAGGAGCTCGGAGGACTCCCCGGGTCCGCGGTCCTTGAAGTCGTAGAGGGTCCACTCGGCGAAGCCGTAGAAGCGGTGCTCCGTGGAGGGCGGCCTCCAGCCGATCTCGCCGTAGAACTGCTCCTCGATGTGGTCCGCGGAGTCGAGGGAATCGTCGTCCACGGAGAAGGAGTAGTAGCGGTAGGAGACCTTGCTGTCGAAGCGCGGCCCCTTCCAGCCGAGGGTCGCCTTGCCGTACCACTCGGTCCGGGTGAAGTCCCTCCGCTCGCCCCCCGCGGACAGGGTCGGGAGCGACAGGGAGTACTCGTACTTGGCGACGTCCAGGGGGTCCGTGGTGGTCTGGTAGTCGCCCTCGACGCGGAAATAGAAGCTGTTCTTCCCGCCCTGGGGGAGGAGCCCCCGGAGCATGGTGTTGAGGAACACGGGGAAGTCGACGTGGAAACTGTAGTTGAGGGCGTCGGGCCCGTCCGGCTCGGTGAGGTAGATGACGCTCTGCAGTTCGGCGCTGAAGACCTTGAGGGTGGTCTCCCCTTCCCCGAGGAGGGGGATGAGGTTGGCGTTGACGGCCATCTCCAGGTCGCCGCCGATGGTGAAGTTGTTCACGAAGGAGTTGACCCGCCCCCGGGGCTGGTCGATCCCGGGAATCGCGTCGATCCCGTCGTCGTCGGGGTCGAGGTCGACGATGAACTCCTCGTTCCGGTCCTGGTAGAAGATGTTGTCGGACCAGGCGATCTCCTCGGTGGCGTGGAGGCGGACGCGCATCCCGAACAGCCGGGACTCCTCGAGCCCCTTGCCGGTCCGCTTCATGAAGTCGTCGATGGAGGCCCACATCCCGGGGCCCGGGGGGGCGGCGGGCCTGGCGGGCGGGGCCTTGGCGTCCGTCTTCGGAGCGTCCTTCTTCGGGGCTTCCTTCGCGGGAGCCGTCTTCGGGGCCTCCGTCGTCGAGGCCGCCGGCTTCTTCTCGCCCGCGGGGGCGGGCGCGCCCTCCGAGGCCGCCGCCGCGGCCGCGAGGGCCGTCGAGACGACGAGCCCGGCCGCGAGGGAGACGATGCGGCCCTTCCTCGTCAAGAGGCCCTTTGACTGAAGCATCCCTTCACCCTCCGATGGTCTCCGCCCGGAACGCACGGCTCCGGCCGGAACTGCCCTTTCCCTGCCCCGCGAAGCCCGGCAGGCTCCCTAGTCCGGTTTCGAAATGGGGCTCGTCGCCAGGGACTCGAATTCGCTGGTCAGGCCGACGGCGGCCTTCAGCGTCGCGAACTCCACCTTGACGAAGCCGATCTCGATGCGGCCCGACGCGTTGTCGATGGTCGCGATGACGCCGGGGCCGATCTCCCCCTCGCCCGTGGCCGAGTCGCCGAGGACGGTCACGATGCGGATCTTCCCGCTCTTCCAGGAGGTGACCTTGTTCTCGACCTCGGTCTTGCCGACGACCCCCGCCTTGGGGCGGATGGCGCCGGAGGTGGCCTTGGGGACGTACAGGTCGATGATGAGCCCCGTGGGCAGGGGGTAGACCACCCGCACCAGGCCCTTGCGCCACTCGTTGTCGGCGTCGGTGGTGAAGCCGATGGTCATGGGGTTGCGGGGATCCCTCTCGACGGTGACCCCCTGCCCGGCCTTCAGCTGGACCTCGGTCATGTTGTCGCGGTCGCAGAGGAGCCTCACGAGGCCCGTCTTTCCGTCGGCGCGGGCGTACCCGGTGTTGACGCCGAAGGTCTCGGCGTAGAAGGAGGCGCGGGCCCCCTCCTTCTCGGGGAAGGCCCAGAAGGACGGGGTGGAGAGGCGGGTCAGGTAGCCGATGTCGGCCGTGGCCCCCCCGCTCTTCAGGAAGAACATCTCCGACTTGGCGCCCTTGTCGCTCGTCTCCGTGCCGAGGTAGCGGACCACCGCACCCTTGCGGAGGGTGATGGAGTCCTTCCCGTCGTCGCTCTTCACGACGGCGGGGCCCGTGATCTCCTTGTTGGGAGCGAGCTTCTCGGTCTTGCCGTCGTAGGTGACCGTCGCGGCTTCCGCCGCGGAGACACCTGCAGCAAGGAGTACGGGTACCGCCAGCGAAGCCCAGATCCTGTTCATGAATCCTCTCCTCCCGCAACGACCTGCGGGCACTGTCCACCCTCAGGAACGGGCCAAGTTACCACAGCGTCGGGCCCGCCGCAAAGCCCCGTTTGGGCAACCACTTGGGTCCGAATCCCCCCCGCGGGGCGCCGGGGGGAAGGGGAGCGGCCGCCCATCACCCCGCCGAACCGCGCCCCGGCTTCGGAAGGAAAACCGTCCCCAGCCCGATGAGCACGCCCGGGACGAGGATCGCCACCAGGGCCGCCCCGCCGGCGCTGTCGAGGAAGGTCGCCCCCTTCCACAGGTCGGGATGCCACAGGCGGAGGAAGAAGGCCGGCGCGTCGGCGGCGACGGCGGCCCCCTCCTCCGCCGCCCGGCGGAGGGGGACGGGGTTGAGGAGGGCCGCGACGAGGGGGGCCGCGAGTCCGGTCCAGAGGAACCGGAACCCCGCCTTGTCCATGGGCCAGGACAGGGAGAAGGCCACGAAGACGAGGAGGGAGGAGAGGGCGAAGCTCGCGGCGGCGAAGAACTCCCCCCCGAGGGCGACGGCCACACCCTGGGCGACGATGAGGAGGATCCCGGCGACGACCAGGCGCCGGACGTAGGCCGCCACGGAGAGCCGGGGCTGGAACACCACCCCCACCGTCCCCGCGATCCCGAGGCCGAGGGCCGCCGCCACGGAGTGCATCCGGAGGAGCCCGAGCCCGTAGGCGAGGGTCTTCGTGACCTCCGCCGGCGTGCCCTTCCCCTCCGTCACCTGGATGTCCACGGTGTCCTTGACCAGGACCGAGACGGCGAAGGCCCCCGCCGCCGCCGGGAGGAACCAGCAGGCCCCCACCTTGGCGAGGAACTGGAAGCGGGCCGAGGAGGAGCCCCGCGCGAACTTGTCGAGGACGTCGGCGACCTGGGAGGTGTCCTTCGGCCTCTGGACGGGGTTCTTCTCCAGCATCCAGAGGACCAGGTCGTCGAGCTCCTTCGGGATCTGGAACTCGGGGCACCGCTCCACCAGCGGCATGACCGGCTCCTTCAGGTGCTTGGAGACGTACCCGAAGACGTCGTCGGCCTGGAAGGGGGGGGACCCGGAGAGCATCTCGTAGAGGATGGCCCCGCAGGAGTAGATGTCGGAGCGCCCGTCCACCTGCTCGCCGCGGATCTGCTCCGGGGCCATGTACTTCGGCGTGCCGAGGATGATGCCGGTCTTCGTCTTGACCGCGTTCTCCATCTCCGGAACGCCGTCGCCGCCCACGAACTTGGCGACGCCGAAGTCGAGCACCTTGACCCCCTCCCCCCGGAGGGGATCGGGGGCGATCTTGATGTTCTCGGGCTTGAGGTCGCGGTGGATGATGCCCTGGCGGTGCGCCGCCCCCACCGCGCCCAGGACCTGGGAGATGATGTTGCAGGCCCGGTTGAAGGGGAAGTGCTTCTCCTTGGCGATGACCTCCTTGAGGCTCCTCCCGGGGCAGTACTCCATGGCGAGGTAGGGCTCGCCCTCCTCCGTCTCGCCGTGGGCAAGGATGCGCACCGCGGCCTCGTGGCGGAGGCGGCCCGCGGTGCGGGCCTCCTGCTTCAGGCGGGCGACGTACTCCTCGTTCCCCGAGAGCTTCCCGACGACGACCTTCACGGCGGCGAGCTGCTTCGTCTCGCTGTCGTTGGCCGTGTAGACCTTCCCCATGCCTCCCTCGCCGAGGACGGCGACGAGGTGGAACCGGCCGGCGATGGTCCGGCCGAGGAAGGGATCGGCGTTCGGCGCTTCGGGGGAGGGGCTCATTTCCCTAGCTCGGTGACTTCCTTCTCGATGATCTGGCCGGGTTCGAGGCTGAGGGTGACGGGCACGTCGTCGGGGGAGCCGGGGAGGGTGTACTTGACCTCCCACTCGCCGGGCTCGAGGTTGAAGTTCTCCGGCTTCCCCTTGTCGTCGATGGTCCTGGTCCCGCCGCCCCGGGGGCGCTCCCGGGACTTGACCCGGAGGAGCGTCCCCGGCGGCCCCTTGATCGTCAGGGAGGCCATGTGGCCGACGAGGGTGACCTCCTTCGAGGCCCCCTTCTCGACCACGACTTTCTGGGTGAAGGGCCGGTGCCCCTCCTTCACGACCTGGACGGTGACCTCCGTGGCCCGGACGGCGAGGGGGCGCGTGGACCGCGTCGCGTTGATGGGCTCCGGCGCGGCGAACAGGGGCTCCTCGCCGTCCAGCACCTGCACCGTGGATCCCGGGGCCGCGTCCTTGACGACCAGGGTCCCCGTCGCCTCGGTCATGGGATCGAGGCGCAGTTCGAACTT
Organism: uncultured Planctomycetota bacterium; assembly: GCA_964370855.1. Classification (GTDB taxonomy): domain Bacteria; phylum Planctomycetota; class JAJSAM01; order JAJSAM01; family JAKLKS01; genus JAKLKS01. The sequence goes on from CAYJMF010000022.1 coordinate 40,600, forward strand.
CGCGTCCGACGGGACGTCGAACTCCTTCGTGTCGGCGGGCTCGAAGCCGGCCCGCTGGAGCTTGCCCATCCAGCGGCCCGCCGGGAAGCGGTCCCGGAACTCGATCTCGGGGTCCTTAACGACGACCTCGGGGAGCATCGACTGCCCCTCCAGGGGGACGAGCTGGACGCGGACGCCGGTGAGCGCCCTCCCCCCCTGGACGGGGGGAACGAGATCGAAGGACTTCGCGGGGATCCTCTGGAGGCTGAAGGCCTCCTCCATCTCGGCGAACTCCACGGCGGTGCTGACGGTACGCTCCTCCGTCGTGTAGCCGGGGGCGGAGACGACGAGGAGGAACTTCTCGTCCCGGTCGAGCTTGAACTCGGCGGCCCCCCCGGGACCGGCCTTCCCCGCGAGTTCGGCGAAGCCCTCGGGCCCGCCGTCGGGGGCGGCCCTGACGGCGACGGCGGCTTCCACGGGCCCCGCCTTCACGCGGAGGAGCACGGCCTTGGGGAGGAAGAGGATGACGGCGATGACCCCGAGGATGGCGGCCGTCGCGATGACGGCGTTCCGCCCGGCCGGGGACTTCGGGGGGGGCGGGGCGTGGAACGTCCCCCCCGTCTTCTCGGCGTCGGTGAGGGGCTGCAGGGGCTCGCGGAGCCCCTCCCCCTCGAACCGGGCGAGGATGCAGGTGATGTTGTCCTTGCCGCCGTTGGCGTTGGCCGCCTCGATGAGCTTCCGGCCGGCGGCGGCGATGTCCGCCTCGGAGGTGAGGATCTCCTCCATCTTCGCGTCGGGCACCATCCCCGAGAGGCCGTCGGAGCACAGCAGGAGCGTGTCGCCGCGGAGGATCTCGTAGCGCTTGCTGTCGATCTTGAGCGTCTCCTCGACGCCCAGGGCCTGCAGGATGATGTTCTTTCCGCCGAGCTTCTCCGCCTGCTCCTCGGTGAGGGTCCCCTCCTCGATGAGCTGGCCGATGAGGGACTGGTCGCGGGTCATCTGGACGAGCTTGCCCTTGCGCAGGATGTACCCGCGGGAGTCCCCCACCTGGGAGAGGTAGAGGGAGTCGCCGAGCACCACCGAGGCCGTGAGCGTGGTGCCCATGCCCTGGTGCTCCTTGCTGTCCTGCCCCTTGCGGAAGATCCCCTCGTTGGCCTTGTTGATGGCGGTCTCGAGGAGCCCGATGACGTCGGGCTCCGAGCGGACGGTCCCGCCGAGGTCGGCGTTCTTGAACTCGCCGTGGAGCCCGTCCACGGCCATCTGGCTCGCGACCTCGCCGGCGGCGGCCCCCCCCATCCCGTCGGCGACGACGAGGGAGAGCCCCCTCTGCTGCACGGCGCCGGAGAGGACCTGCCCGCTGGTGGCGCGCTGGTCCGTGGCGAGGTCCACCACGAGGTAGTTGTCCTCGTTGTGCTCCCGTACGCGCCCGACGTCGGTGATCCCGACGGCGGTGTACCGGATGTTCGATTCCTGGCTGCTGCCCATGCCCCGCTCCCGTTGCCTATTTCGCCTTGAGATCCCCGATCAGGTCTTCCTGCGCCTTCGGATCGTCCAGCAGCCCGAAGACCTCGAGGAAGGCGCCCGCCTCGATCACGCCCCTGGAGAAGCCCTCCCCCTCCGGGTTTCCGGCCATGCGGCTCTTCAGGTCCTTCAGCCACTCGCCCCGGTACCGCTCCTCGAACTCCTTCGCCTTGGCGCCGGCCTCGTGGCTGTCGCCGAGCCCCGCCTCCGCCTCGCGGATGATCTCGCCCTCCTTCACCCAGGCGGCCATGGTCCGCGCCGTGGAGGCCCGCTTGATGGCCGCGTCCACGGTGATGCCGGCGTTGACGAGAGTGCTCCTCTGCTTCACGGAGTCCACGAGCCTCTGCGCCCCGGTGTACTTGAGACCCGGGTCGATGAGCTCCGGGGCCGAGTAGGCGACCTCCAGCTCCCCGGCCAGTTTGACGTCGGTCTTCATCGCATCCTCGAGCTTCGCGAGCATGGCGTCGGTCACGCGATCCACCAGCCGGGCGGCCTCGGCGGTGCGCAGCCCGGCGAAGGCCGGGTCCCTGTCCAGGTCGCCGTCGATGGCGCGGAGCTTGCGGAGGGCCTCCAGGGGGTCGGCGACCTCCCCCTGCAGGTCCCGCAGCACGAACAGGACCTTCCTGGCGACGATCATCCTGTTGTCGAAGTCGCCGGTGGCGCTGGCCGGGTCGTCGTCCTGCTCCTTCCATGCGGCGAAGGCGGCGGGGCCGTAGCCCTTGGTTTCCGCGGCGAGGAGGGGATCCACCTTGAGCACCTTGAAGTTCGGCTTCACGGCGGTCGAGCCCCCCCCGGTCCGCTCGAGCTGGGGGGCCTGGCGGAACTGGACGGCGGCGAACTGGAACATGAGGAGGATCACGGCCGCCGCCCCGGCCACGACGGAGCGCAGCGTCATGGGCTCGCTGGTGAGGGAGCGCAGCCGCTTCTCGGCCTCGTTGCGGCCCTTCCGCGCGTCGGAGTCGTCCCCCCTGAGCTCGAGGATCCTCTCGTAGGCGTCCAGGGCGGCGCCGTAGTCGCGGGCCGAGTAGAACCGCGTCGCCTCGGTCTTGAGGGCGGCCGTGATCCCGTTGACCGCGGTCTTCTCCAGGTCCGCCACGACCTCCTGGGTGGCGCCCTTGGTGCGCGCCTTCTTCAGCTGCTCCAGGGAGTCCTCGAAGATCTCCGAGGCGATGAGCCGCTCGGCCTCCTTGAGGTGGCGCTCGATGGCCACGAGGGCCCGCTCGGCGTCCCGCTTGAGGGCCTGGGCCCGCACGTGGTTCGGGCTGAGGTCGAGGATGTCCTTCGCGGCGGCCACGACGACGGGGTGGTTCCGCTCCGCGGCGCCCTTCTCGGCCTTCCGCAGGCTGTCCTGGATGTGCTTGACCTTCTCCCGCGCCTCCTCGGCCTCGCCCTGGACGGCCTCGTCCTCGGGGAGGAGCTTGCGGAGCTTCTCCAGGGAGTGGAGGGCCTCCTCGAAGCGCCCGTCCCGGAGGTGCTCGTCGGCCAGGGAGCGGATCGAGGAGACCTCGCGGAGCCGCGACTCGAGGCGGTCGCGGGCCTGGACCGCCTTGGAGCTGTCCGGGTCCGCATCGACGCCGCGCCGGTAGGCCGCCAGGGCGGCCTCGAACTCCCCCTTCCTCTCCAGGGCCTCGCCCTCCTCGAGGGCGACGCGGACCTCCCCGGCCTTGCGCGCCTCCTGCTCCTGACGGGCGATGGTCGCCATGAGGCCGAGGGACTCGGGGTCCCCGGGGAGGACCCCGAGCACCTCCGCCACCTTGGCGCGGGCGACGTCGAACCGGGCGTCGCCGAGGGCCGTGCGCGCCTCGGAGAGGAGGTCGCGGTAGCGCCCGAGGCGGGCGTCCACGTCGGCGAGCATCTTCTCGACCTCGGCGTCCCCGGGGCGGAGCTGGACCGCCGCCTCGAGCTCCTTGCGGGCCTCGACGAGGGAGCCGGCCTCGAGGTGCTCCCGTCCCCTGCGCACGAACTCCTCGCTGGACTCGAGGAACCCGCGGCACTTCTCGAGGACCTGCGCCATCTCGGCGTCCGTCGGGTCCGATCGCAGCACCTCCGTCGCGCGTCGGAAGGCCTCGGGGTAGCGCTTGGATTCGAAGGCCTGGCGGGCCTGGGTCCGGGCGTCCTCGGCGGCCTTGACCCGGGCGTCGAGGTCCCTGCGGCGGGCGATGATGTCCTCGCGGTCGGGCCCGAGGCGCAGCGCGGCGTCGATGGCGACGAGGGCCGCCGGCAGGTTGCCGCTGGCGATGGCCTCGTCGGCGCGCTTCAGGTGCTGCCCGACGATGCGGGCGTCGAAGGCCCGCTTGATGACGTCCCGCTGGCGCTTGATGTCGTCGGAGCCGGGGTAGCGGCCTAGGAGCTGCTCGACCTTCTGGAGGGCGTCCTCGAGGTTCCCCGTCTTCTCGAGCTCCAGGGCCTCGCTCTTGACGGTCTCCACCTCGCGGAGGGCGAGGTCGATCTCGTCGACCTCCTTCTTCGCCTCCGCGTTCTCCGGGTCGAGCTTCAGCACCTCCTTCAGGAGGAGGTAGGCGCGCCGGAGGTCCCCCACGGCCTTCAGGCGGAGGGCGCGCTCCATGTTCTGGCGGACCGCCAGCAGGGTCTCGATGGCGGCGCCGCAGGCGTTGCACACCTGCGCACCGGCCACCTCGTCGGCCCCGCAGGCGGGGCACTTGATCTGGAGGTTGCCCCCGCACTGGCGGCAGAACTTCTTCCCCCTCTGGTTGCGGGCGCCGCAGCCGGGGCAGGTGATGCGGTCGGCGAGGGTCTTCTCCTGGTAGACGAGCAGGTCCTTGCGGACCTCGCGGAAGTCCGGGTACCGTTCCTCCACCTTCTTGGCGATCATCTTCTGGACGATGGTCCAGAGTTCCGCGGGGACGGTGGGGTTGGCCTCGAGGAGGGACTTCGGGTCCGACGTGAGGATGGCGTAGATGATCTGGACGGTGTTGGTGCCCTCGTAGGGGCGGGCGCGGCTGAGGACGTAGTAGAGGGTCACGCCGAGGGAGTAGATGTCGGTCCGTCCGTCCACCTGCTTCCCCTCGAACTGCTCCGGGGACATGTAGTGGGGCGTGCCCATCACCTTGGTGGACTTCATGTCCGGCTGGACCACCTTGGCGAGGCCGAAGTCCATGATCTTCACGACGCCCCGCTTGTCCACCATGATGTTCTCGGGCTTGATGTCCCGGTGGACGATCTTCTTGTCGTGGGCGGCGGCGAGGGCCTCCGCGGCCTGGAGGATGAGGGGGACCGCCTCCTCCGGCTTCAGCACCCCCTTGTCGTGCACGATGCTCTCGAGGGTCTTCCCCTCGAGGAGCTCCATGATCAGGTAGTGGATGCCCCGCTTCTCGTCGCGGCCGACCTTGTGGATGGCGACGATGTTGGGGTGGTTCAGCTGGGCCGCGGTGATGGCCTCGCGGATGAACTTCTGGACGAACTCCTGGCTGCTGGTGAGGGACTGCAGCATCACCTTCAGCGCCACGGGGCGCTGGAGGTTCTGGTCGATGGCCTTGTAGACCGCGCCGAAGCCGCCCTCGCCGAGCTTCTCGACGACCTTGCACTCCGAGATCACCGCCCCGATGAGGGGGTCGACGGCGGCCTCCACGGGCCCCGTGTCGAGGAGGGGGTTCTCGGAGCCGCAGCCCTTGCAGACGTAGATCTCCACCTCGGCGCCGAGGGCGACGGAGTTGGAGGCCTGGCACTTGGGACAGGTGACGGACAGTTCAGCCAAGGATGGTGCTCTCCGGGATACCCCCCGTTCGCGCCTACTGCTTCACGCGGAGGACCGGGAAGGCCGCGGCGATGCCCGAGACGTCCTCGAGCCCGGCGACCTCGACGACCACCGTCTCGCCCTTCTTCCCGAGGGGCTTGCCCACGTTGCGGAAGGAGGAGAACTTCCTGGGGAGGTCCATGAGCTTTCCGTCCTTGTAGAACTGGACCATGTACTTGAGGCTGCCGATCTCCCCGCCCTTCTCGTCCACGTTCTCGAGGGTGTAGGTGAGGACGGGCTTCTCAAGGTCCAGGGCCGCCTTCATGTCGACCACCTCGATCCGGTTGCCGAGGAGCATCGTCCCCCGGCGCTGGCCGCGGATGCTGTTCTCGCGATCCGTCGTCATCCGCACCTCGGACCCGCCGATGGGCGAGATCCGGGCGAAGTGGGGGGCGCCGCTCTGCCCGGGGGCGCCGGTGACGGTCACGGTCCTGGTCTCGTCCTTCTTGAAGTCCTCGATGTCGATGGACTGGAAGTCCGGGTTGTAGGGGGCGAAGGAGCCGGGAGGCGCCGGGAACCCGAACTCCACGTCCACCGAGAAGAACCCGTAGGGCTCCCCCTCGTTCTTGAGGGTCACCACCGCCTTCGGCGGGTTGGAGGCGAAGTCGGTCTTGAAGTCCACCACCTTCACCTTCTGCGGGGCGTCGAGCTTGATGTAGGTGCCCGCCTTCGTGGTGTCCGCCGACCAGTCCTTCGTCGATTCGTCGGTGAACCCGAGGGCCCTGCAGCCGCCGAGGGCCAGGGCCGCCGCGGCCGCGATCGCGATGCCTGCGCGCTTCATGTTCGTCCTCCTTGCACGCCGCCGCGGGGGTGCGCCCGGGCGGCCGACCTTCACTTCACCGGGATCACGAGCCGCAGGCCCGTGGTCCAGTATTCGTCCCAGTATTCCTTGACCTTGGTGAACCGGTTCTTCTCCGCGTCGCTCAGCTTCGCGTAGGCGACGGAGCCGGGGATGGCGTCCTTCAGGCGCTGGATGGCGTCGGCGTCCAGGGCGGCGCCCTTGTCTCCCCCGATGGACCAGAGGCCGCCGGGGCCCTCCGTCCACTCGTTGACGTTCCCCGCCATGTCGAGGCAGCCGAAGGGGGACGCGCCCGCGGGCCGGGAGCCCACGGGCTGGGGCTCATCCCCCCCGAACACGAAGTGCTTCGCGGGATCCGGGGCCTCGTTCCCCCAGGGATAGGCGGCCGGGGCGGGCCCGTAGGCGGCGTCCTTCCACTGCCTGATGGTGGGGATGCGCTTCCCCACGGAGGCGGCGAACTTCTCCGTCATGCCCGCGGCCTCGGCGCCCGCCTTCTTGTCGTCGAGGAACCAGGCGGGGAGGTTGGCGTCGGGCTTCTCCTGGTTCTTGGCGAGCGCCTCGAGTCCGGGGTCCCTCGCCGCCGCGGCCAGCACCTGCCCCACGGTGACCTCGGTGCGGTCGATGAAGAACCCGCCCCCGCCCTGCCAGGGGCCGACGTAGACCATGCCCTCCGGGGCGCGGCCGGGGATCTCCAGCGCGTAGCGGGCCTTGCCCACGGGGACGCGGAGCCAGATGCAGGAGGGCTCCGTGGCGCCGGGGGCGAAGACCTGGACGTCGTAGGTGCCGCGGATGAGGAGGAGCGCCGGGCTCAGGGGCGTCGCCGGTGCGTCGGTGGTGGGCGGCCAGCGCTGGCCCTCGGAGACGGGGACGAACCGGAAGCGGGCGGTGGCGATGTCGAGGGGGGCGGCGGGTCCCTTGTACTTCTGGAGGTCGCCGGCCACCGGGAGGAAGGAGATGTCCACGTAGCCGGTGGATTCCTCGATCTGGGTCTGGCGGTCGCGGAGCACCTGGATGTCGGGCCAGCCCCGGGAGAGGACCTTCGGCGGCACCATCGCGGCGAGGTCGGCCAGGACCAGCTGGATGGCGGCTCCCTCGGCGGCGAGGTCGTTGGTCGCCCGGACCCCCTCGTAGTTCCTGATCCGCAGCTCGATGCGGACCACCCCCGCCATGGCCTCCTTCAGGGCCTCGTCGTTCCCCGTGCGGAGGCAGAGCCTGTAGGCCTCCAGGGCCTTCTTGTCGTTCCTCTCGACGTTCTCGTACCGCTTCGCCTCGGCGAGGCTCCAGGAGATGACGAGCTCGTCGGCCTGGGGCCTCAGCTCCTCCACGCGGCCGGACGTGGACTCGAGGGCGAGGATCTCGGCGGCCCGCTCGCTGGCGGACTTCAGGTCCTTCCCGGCGCGGTGGAACCCGGCCCGCCGCCAGAGGGCCTCGGCCATGAGGTCCTCGAACCCGGGAAGTTCCGCCTTCCTCGAGGCGGCGTAGGCGGCCCGTTGTGCGCGGAGGCGGCGGAGGAACTCCTCCTCCCCCTTCCCCTCCCACCCCTTGGTGTCGAAGAAGCACTTGAATTCGAACTTGAGGCGGCGGAGGTCCACGGGCGCCTCGGCCTTCCCGTCCTGCGCTCCCGCGACCGCCGCAAGGGCGGCCGGAAGGAGTCCGCAGGCGAGGACCAGGCCGAGGAGGCGGAATCGCCGCGTCCTGACCGACGGTCCGACGCCTGGAATCCGGGCGTTCCTGTCCAAAGTCCCTTCCCCTCGAACCCGCGAACCACCACGAACGCGGAATCGCGCCGCCGTCAGGCGCATACCCTGAGCCCGGCCCCTCGACGGGGGCGCGGTCCGTGGAGGATAGCACCACGGCCGCGAAGGACACAACCCGATTTGTGGGCAGTGGGATAGGGCGGATCGGGCCCCTCCCTCCGCGGGCACCGGGTCACCCGATTTCCGTGAACTGCAGCGCGCTGGGGGCCAGGAGGAGGCTCGCGCCGGCGGCGCGGGCGACGGTCCGGATCCGGTCCTGCTCCGGGGGCTCCGGCGCCCGGCAGAGGACGACCTCCTTCACCTCGGGGTGGCGCGCGAGGACCGCGGCGAGGTCCGCCGAGGTTCCGAGGATGGGGATGCCGTGGAAGGAGCGCCCCTTGAGGAGGGGGTCGTCGTCGAGGAACCCCACGGGCCTCGCGTTCCCCCGGATCCGCAGGGCGCGGAGCGCGAGGTCCCCCTCCACCCCCCCTCCGAGGAGGAGCACCGGCTTCCCGCCGGGGGGGAAGCCCCCGAGGGTCTCCACGATGAGCCGGAACAGGGCGCGGCTGCCCACCAGGAAGAGGAAGAGGAGGATGGCGTCCGCGAGGAGCACCTTCCTCGAGAACCCCCCGGGCCCGAGCAGGAGGAGGAGGCCGAGGACGGCCAGGCAGGTCCCGAGCAGCGCCGACTTCCCCACGGCGGCGAGGTCCCGGAGCCCGAAGTACCTCCAGAACCCCTTCTGGAGGCCGAGGGCCTGGAGCGCCACGACCTTGGCGAGGATCACCACGGGCAGCGCCTCGAAGAACCGGACCTGGTCGAAGGCCGCCCCCTTCCCCTCGAACACCAGGGCGTGGGCCCCGGCGTAGGCCCCGATGATGAACCCGAGGTCGAGGAAGACCACCGCCACGGCCCGGAAGTAGTAGAGGAAGGTGTCCCGGGCCTCCATGGCGCGGGCTTCCTTCGCCGCCCGCTCCCCGCCGACCTCCCCGAGGGGGTGGTAGACCTTCACCTCCCCGAGGACCACGCCGAAGATGGCCGCCCCCGCGGCGCCGAGCCCGAAGAGGAGGAGGCTCCCCGGCGAGACCTCGTTCCTGACCGAGGGGCTGGCGAGGAGCGCGATCCCCCCGAAGCCGGCGGCCACCCCCCAGAGGATCCCCACGGCCCGCCGCTCGCTCATGCCGAGGGCCACGAGGCGGTGGGAGAGGTGGTCCTTCCCCCCCTGGGAGACCTTCCGGCCGTGGTACTTCCGGACCAGGGTCACGAGGGTCGTGTCCAGGATGGGGACCCCGAGCACGAAGACCGGCGCCGCCAGCACCATCAGCACGTTGCCCGCCTCGCGGTAGGTCCCGAGGATCCCCGCCGCCGCCAGGAGGAACCCGAGGGGCAGGGAGCCCGCGTCGCCCAGGAACTGGCGGGCCGGGCTGACGTTCCACGGCAGGAACCCGAGGGCCGCCCCCGCCACGATGAGCGCCAGCGCCGTCAGCCAGGGCACCCCCGTCGTCATCCCGAAGGCCGCGAGCACCAGGGCGGAGATGGCCCCCACCCCCGACGCGAGGCCGTCCATGTTGTCCAGGAGGTTGAGCGCGTTGGTGATCCCCACGACCCAGAGGAGGGTCAGGGGGATCCCGTAGATCCGCCGCCCCACCACCTCCACCTCGATCCCCCCGAGGATGAGGATCGCCGCCGCCGCGAGCTGTGCCGCGAGCTTGGTGGACGGCTTGAGGTGCCTGAGGTCGTCCCACAGCCCCACCGCGAACATGAGGGCCGCCCCGACGAGGACCGCCCGGACCCTCGGATCCCCGAGGGGGAGGAACGCGAGGGCCCCGGCGGCCACGCCCCCGAAGAGCGCGACCCCCCCGAGAAGGGGAGTCACCCGGTTCGACCACCGATCCTCCTTGGGGACGGAGACGAGGCCGATGCGGCGGGCGAGGGCCTGCGCCGGGAGGGCGAGGAGGGCGGTGACCGCGCCGGCGACCAGCGGAGGGAGGAGGTCGCTCAGGACCGGCGCTCCGCCGCCGCCCGGTCCAGCACCGAGGCGAGGACCGCCGCCTGGCTCTCCCGGGTGAAGGCGGCCACGGACTCCGGCGGGCGGACGGGCCCGGGGGCGGCCGCCGCGACGGCCGCCCGCAGGGCCTCCTCGATGGCCGCCTCGTCGTGGAAGGAAGAGCGGAACACGCCGGGGATGCCCTCCAGCAGCTCCAGGGCCTCGGAGCCCGGCTGCGCCAGGGCCAGGATCGGCCTTCCGGAACCGAGGTACTCGTACATCTTCGCCGGGCAGATCGCCCGCCCCACCGGGGAATCCACGGACCAGGTGAGGAGGAGGAGGACGTCGGCGGCCGCCATCGCTGCCAGGGAGCTGCCGTGGGTGGCGAACCCCGTGAACTCGACGAGGTCGGAGAGCCCCGCCGCCGCCACCGCCTCCTTCGTGTAGGGGTCCACCTTCCCGAGGAAACGGAGCCGGAGGGGGCGGACCCCCTCCCCCCGGAGCCGCGCGAGGACCCGCAGGAGGGGGGCCGTGTCCTGGGAGCGGCCGTAGACGGTGCCGGCGTGGAGGAGTTGGACGGAGCCGTTCCGCTCCCCGGGCGGAGGAGGAGGGAAGGAGCCGGGCTCGAACCCGTTCCGCACCGGGACCGCGCTCCTCCCCCGGGGAAGCACCCCGGCGAGGATCCGTGATACCCCTCCCGTGGCGGCCACGAGCCCGTCTGCCGCGTGGAGCAGCCTCCTCTCCAGGGCGGCCGCCCTCCCCTTCCCGGGGTCCCCTTCCTCGATGTGCCCCGACCAGGGGTCCCGCCAGTCCGCGACCCAGGGAAGGCCGCCCTTGCGCGCGAAGCGCATCGCCGCCACGTGGGCGGAGACGGGGGGGCTGGAGGAGAGGACGGCGTCCACGGGATCCCCGTCGTGGACCCTCCGGGCGGCGGCGACGGCGGAGGAGATCCACCCCCGGGCCGAATCGGGGAAGTAGAACCACCTCCTGGCCGCCGACCGGATGGCGCTGCCGACGGGGCCGAGCTTCGCCTCCTCGACGTAGGAGCCGCCGGGGGCCCCCTCGCTCCCCTTCCCCCGTCCCCGGAGCTTCCGCAGGACGACGGCAGGTTCCAGGGTGCCCGTCCGGACCACCCGCACGTCGGGCAGGGAGCCGTCCCCCAGGGAGGCGTCCTCGCCGAAGACCCCCTCGCGGGGGGAGATCACCGTGACCCGCCAGCCGAGGGCGGGGAGGTGCCTGGCGAAGGAGAGCGCCCGCAGACTCCCCGCCCCCCCGAGGGGCGGGTAGTAGTAGGCGAAGAGCGCCAGGTGGCGCCGGGCCTTCCTTCCCATCCCCCGATCATAGGGGGTCCCCCCCCGGCGCCCGACAGGATCCGCCGTCAGCGGGCCCCGCGGGTCCACGCTGAATCGCGTGGGACCCTCCCCGGGCGTTGGCGAGGAAGAGGCGTGGGGCTTCCTTGAGGAATGCGGAGAATCGCCCCCGTGGCCGGTACCCATGGCAGGGGGGAACGGCGTTCACCTTCCCTGGCCTTGGAACATCTGGAACGCCTGTAGATGCCCGCCGTCCCCCCCGACCCACCGTCCCGATCCCGGGGCCAACCTCCCGCTTTCCTCAAGGAAGCCCCACGCCTCTTCCTCATCCTCGGTCCCGGAAAGGAAGCGTCCCGGACTCACGGGACGATT
>CAYJMF010000023.1:0-33317 GCA_964370855.1 uncultured Planctomycetota bacterium
GCCCCCGCCTTCGTCCGTCCCGGCGGGCAGCGCGCCATCGCCACCCCCTTCACCCGCCGCCTCGCCCGGGAGAAGGACCTCGACATCGAGAAGATCCCCGGCACCGGGCCCGGTGGCCGCGTGACCGACGAGGACGTCGCCGGCTTCGCCGGCGGGGGCGCCGCCGCGGTCCCCGCCGCCCGCGGGGCAGCCGCCGCACCCTCCGCCATCCGCCCCGCCGCTCCGCCGGCCCCCGCCCCCGCGGCGCGGGGCGACGAGGTGGTCCCCATCCGCGGCCTCCGCCGGAAGATCTACGAGCGCATGGCCATCGCCAAGAGCCACGCCGCCCACTTCTCCTACGTGGACGACGTGGACGTGACGGAGCTCGTCGAGCTGCGCAACCTGATGAAGGAGCGGGCGAAGCTCCGCGGCGCGAAGCTCACCTTCCTCCCCTTCATCATGAAGGCCATCGTCGAGGGCTTCCGGCAGTTCCCCACCCTCAACGCCACCGTGGACGAGGCGGCGGGCGCCTACACCGTGCGCGGCGCCCGCAACTTCGGCATCGCCGTGGACTCGGAGCCGGGCCTCATCGTCCCCGTCGTCAAGGGGGTGGACTCCCGCGGCCTCGTGGACCTCGCCCTCGAGATCGAGCGCGTGGCGACGGACGCCCGCAACTCGAAGTCGAAGCTGGACGACCTCCAGGGGGGGACCTTCACCATCACCAACGCCGGGAACATCGGCGGCCTCTTCGCCACCCCCGTCATCAACTTCCCCGAGGTCGCCATCCTCGGGGTCCACAAGATCCAGAAGACCCCCCGCGTGGTCGGCGACCGCATCGCGATCCGCGACGTCATGTACCTCAGCATCTCCATCGACCACCGCATCAACGACGGCGCCACGGGCGCGCGCTTCATGAACGTCGTCAAGGAGATGCTCGAGGACCCCAAGCGGATCCTCGCCGGGGAGATCTAGCGGAGCGATGGCGCCCCGGAAGTCCCCGACCGCGCCGGGGGAGGCCGACCTCGGCCTCCTCCGCGTGCTCCGCGACGACGGCTCCTCGGACCGCGCCGCGGATCCGCACCTCCCGCCGGAGCGCTGCGCGGAGCTCTACCGGCGGATGCTCTTCCTCCGCGAGTTCGACGCCCGGATGCTCGGCCTCCAGCGGCAGGGGCGCATCGCCTTCTACGGGGCCTCCCTCGGCCAGGAGGCGGCCGTCGTGGGGAGCGCGGCCTGCGCGGCCCCCGGCGACTGGGTGTTCCCGGCGCTGCGCGAGGGGGGGGCGGCTCTGCTCCGCGGGATGCCGCTCCGCACCTACATCGGCCAGCTCTACGGGAACTCCGCCGACGAGTGCCTCGGCCACCAGCAGCCCATGCACTTCTCCTGGCGCGCGGGGAACCACGTCTCCCTCTCCTCCCCCATCGGGACCCAGATCCCCCAGGCCGTCGGCGCCGCCATGGCCGCCCGCCTGCGCGGGGATCCCGTCGTCGTCCTCGCCTACTTGGGGGACGGCGCCACCAGCGAGGGGGACTTCCACGTCGGGATGAACTTCGCCGGCGTCTTCAGGGCCCCCGTCGTCCTCGTCTGCCAGAACAACGGCTGGGCCATCTCCGTCCCCGTCTCCATGCAGACCGCCTCGGAGACCATCGCCGTGAAGGCGCGGGCCTACGGGATGCCCGGCGTGCGCGTGGACGGGAACGACGTGCTGGCGGTCTACGCCTCGGTGTCGAAGGCGATGCAGCGCGCCCGCGCCGGCGGCGGCCCCACGTTCCTCGAGCTCGTCACCTACCGGCGGCTCGGCCACTCCTCTTCCGACGACCCCTCCCGCTACCGGGACGAGAAGGAGGTGGCGGAGTGGGAGCGGAAGGACCCCCTCGCCCGGTTCCGGAAGTACCTCGAGAAGAGGCGCCTCTGGAGCGCGCGGCAGGAGGCGAAGGCCGTCGAGGAAATCGGCGCGGAGATCAAGGCGGCCGTCCTCGAGGCGGAGGCCGCCCCGGAGCCCCCCCTCGAGAGCCTCGTCGAGCACGTGTACGCCGCGGTGCCCGCGTCCCTCGAGAGGCAGCTCGAAGAGGTCCGCCCGGGCTTCCGGGCCGGCGGGAAGGCGGAGGGCGCCTTCCCGCTGTGACGCACCGGACCCGATTTGTCCCGGTCCGGGGGAGCTGAAGGCGAGAATCGGGCCCCGCCCGCGCCGCGCCGCGGGACCACCCACCGAAGGAGAACACCATGGCAGCCCACAAGTGCGACGTCCTCGTCCTCGGCTCCGGCCCCGGCGGCTACGTGGCCGCCATCCGAGCGGCCCAGCTCGGGAAGAAGGTCGTCCTCGTCGAGAAGGGGGAGCTCGGGGGCGTCTGCCTGAACGTGGGCTGCATCCCCTCCAAGGCCCTCATCAACGCCGCCTCCCTCGTGGACAAGGCGCGCAAGGGGGCGGAGATGGGGATCACCTTCACGGACCTCAAGGTGGACCTCGCGAAGCTCGTCGAGTGGAAGAACGGGGTCGTGAAGAAGCTCACCGGCGGCATCGGCACCCTGCTGAAGATGGGCGGTGTCGTCGTGCTGCAGGGACACGGCACCTTCACCGCCCCCACACGGCTCGAGGTGAAGGGGGCCGGCGGCGTCGAGACCGTCGAGGCCGCCGACGTCATCATCGCCACGGGCTCCCGCCCCATCGAGATCCCCGGCTTCGCCGTGGACGGGAAGCGGGTCCTCTCCTCCACGGAGGCGCTGGACCTGAAGGAGATCCCGAAGCGGGTCGTCGTCATCGGCGGCGGCTACATCGGCCTCGAGCTCGGCATCTACCTCTCCAAGATGGGGAGCGAGGTGACCGTGGTGGAGCTGACCGCGGGCCTGCTTCCCGGGCAGGACCCGGACCTCGTGCGCATCGTCGAGCGCTCCCTCAAGAAGCGGAAGGTGAAGATCCTGCTGGAGACGAAGGCGAAGTCCTGGAAGGACGGGAAGGACGGCGCCGTCATCACCGTGGAGACGAAGAAGGGACCCCAGGACATCCCCTGCGACGTCATCCTCTCCACCGTCGGCCGCCGCACCAACGTCGAGGGCTACGGCCTCGAGAAGACCGGCGCGAAGGTCGAGAAGGGGTTCATCGTCATCGACGAGACCTGCCGCACCACGGTCCCCCACGTCTACGCCATCGGCGACGTGGCGGGCCAGCCCATGCTCGCCCACAAGGCGAGCAGGGAGGGCGTGATCGCGGCGGAGGTCATCGCCGGCCTGAAGAGCGCGCGGGACTGGCGCTCCGTCCCGGCGGTCATCTTCACGGACCCGGAGATCGCCTCCGTGGGCATGACCGAGGAGCAGGCGAAGGCCGCGGGGTACGACCCCGTGGTCGGGAAGTTCCCCTTCGCGGCCCTCGGCCGAGCGCTCGCCATCGGCGAGACCGACGGCTTCGCCAAGATCGTGGCGGACCGGAAGACCGACCTGGTCCTCGGGGTGCACGTCGTCGGCCCCCACGCATGCGACCTCATCTCCGAGGGGGCGCTGGCCATCGAGGCGGGCCTCCGGGCCGAGGACATCGGAGGGACGATTCATCCCCATCCGACCCTGCCCGAGGCCATCATGGAGGCGGCCCACGCGCTGCACGGGAAGTCCGTGCACATCGCGAAGTAGGGGCGTCACCGGAAGCCGGGGGGGACGAGGATGGAGGGGGACCGCAAGAGCCCGGCCGCGGCCTTCTTCCTCTCCGTGATCCCCGGCCTCGGCCACCTCTACGTCGGCCGGGTGGGGGCGGGAATCGCCTGGCTCGCGGCGATCTTCATCCTCTACACCACCCCCCTCGCCCCCATCGCCGTGGTCCTCCACTTCATCTGCGCCGCCACCGCCGCCCGCGCCGCCGAGGCCGCGAACCGGGAGGAGCGGGAGGAGATCCGGGGCCGGCGCGAGAGCGCGTCGGACGTGGCGCGCATCCTCGACGAGGCGGTCCGCCGCGGGCCCGCCGGGGCCGCCCCCGGCGCGGCACCCGGCGCGGCCCCCGCGGGGCCCCTCGGCGATCCGCCGCCCCGCC
This sequence comes from uncultured Planctomycetota bacterium, assembly GCA_964370855.1. Taxonomy (GTDB): domain Bacteria; phylum Planctomycetota; class JAJSAM01; order JAJSAM01; family JAKLKS01; genus JAKLKS01. The sequence continues at coordinate 3,992 of CAYJMF010000023.1, forward strand.
TCATGCGGGCCGCCTTCCCGGTCCCCGCCCCCTCCCTCGTGGAAGCCCTCGCCCGGGGGATGCAGGCGGCGGGGCTCCTCGTGCTCGGCGTGGACCGCAAGCGCCTCCGCGTCCGCGGATCCGCCGACCTCGGCGGCGGCCTCTACACGACGGCCGTGGCCCAGGTGGAGGAGACACCCTCCGGCTCCCGGGTGCGCCTGCTCGTGGACCGGCCCGAGGGCTCCCCCCTCTCCCCGGAGCGGGACGACGCCATCCTCCGGGAGATCCTGCAGCGCACGGAGGCGGCGCTGGCGGCGGACGGCGCCTCCGCCATGGACCCCTCCGCGGCCCGGTCCGCACCCATCGTCGGCGAGGGGGAGTCCCTCACGGAGGACCACTTCATCGAGCAGCTCCGCGAGGCGTGGGAATCCTGGGACCAGGGCTGGCTCCCCGACGAGGAGTGGGCGGCGCGCAAGCGGAGCCTGCTCTCCGGCGTGGCCCTGCGCCACACCACCCGGTTCTCGGACTTCATGGCGGTCTGCCGGCCCCTGGCGGAGGCCGGGGTGCTGGAGCCGGAGGATCTCCGGCTGCTGGAGGCGCGGCTGCGGTAGGCCGCCATACTGAACCCGACCCAGATTGGCGGCGGGAGCGGGGGCGAACCATCATGCCCAGGGAGGGTGGGTCTCGCCCCCGCCCCCGCCGCCAATCTGGGTCGGGTTCAGTATGGCGGCCCGTGACTTCGTAAATGGGCGATTCCCGACAATCCCCTCCACGCCCGACGGAGGCGCCTATCCTTCATGCATGAGCAGCCCATCCGGTGATGGACACCCGGCGCGCAGCAGCGGGCGGCGGCTTCTCCCCGGACTCCTCCTCCTGTCCGCCGGATTCCTCGCCGCGTGGTCCCTGAAGCCCCCGCCTTCCTCCGGGTCACTGCTCATTCCTCCCGGCGGACCGCCGGCGGCGGGAGAGGGGGAGGCCGGGCTTCCGCCGCCCTCCCCGGCCCTGGCCGGACTCCAGATCCCCGCCCTCGCCAGGAAGGCGATGACCATCGTCCCCGGGGTCCACCTCCTGGGGCGGACCTTCCCCAACGCCGCCTACGTGGTGGAGACGAGCGAGGGGCTGGTGCTCGTGGACACCTGCCGAGAGGCGGACGCGGGTCCGATCCTCGAGCAGATGGACGCCCTCGGCCTGGACCCGGCCCGGCTCCGGATGATCCTCCTCACCCACGCCCACGGGGATCACTCCATGGGCGCCGCGCGCCTCTGCGAACTGACCGGGGCCACCCTGTACGCGGGGCGGAAGGCCGCCGGGATCCTCCGCGAGGGCGTCTCGGATGAGGCGATCTACAGCATCTTCCACATGCGCCGCGAACTCCACCGGACGGAGGTCGACGTCCCCCTGGATGGGGGAGAGGAGATCCGGCTGGGGGAGGCCGTGTTCCGGGCCCTCGCGGCACCGGGACATTCCGCGGGAGGCGTCTGCTACCTCCTGGAACTCCGCGGGATGCGCATCCTCTTCCCGGGCGACGTCATCATGTCGCTCTCCAACGAGGGCCCGCTCACGGGCACGGGAGTCTACTCGACTGCCCTCTCCCCGCGATTCGGGGGGGACGCGGAGGCCTACGAGTCCACGCTCCGGATGCTCCTCGCGCTCCCCCCGCCGGACCTCGTCCTCCCCGGCCATCCCGCGGCGGACCTCGAACCGCAGAGTCCCCGGATGCAGGCCTGGTGGTGGAAGGAACTCATCGAGGACGGCATCACGAAGATCCGGCGCAACCGGGACCGCCTCCGGACCGACGGGACCGACTTCCTGGACCGCACCCCCCGGGAGCTCCTCCCCGGCCTCTACTCCCTCGGCCAGTTCGGGGGAACGGCCTGCTACGCGCTGCGGGGGGCGAAGGGGGAGCTGATCCTCGTGAACGCACCGGGGGACGCTGAGTGTGCCGGGCGCCTCCGGGAGGCCCTGCGCGCGGCCGGCGCGGGGAGCCGCCTCCCGGCGGTGGTCCTCCTCACCTCCTCCTGGAAGCACGCGACGGGAGGGCTCCGGGCGCTGCTGGAGGAGTCCCCCTGCGTCGTGTACGCCCCCGCCGGGGGGCTGGAGGAGGTCCGGACGAGGTGCCCCGCGGGGGTCGATCTCCGCCCGGCCGAGTCCCTCCCGGGAGTGTCGGGCATCGAGGTGTCCGTCCTCCCCGTCAGGGGCGCGGCCTCGCCCTCGGTCTCCTACCTGTTCCGCCGGGAAGGGAAGTCCGTCCTCGCGACGGGGGAGATCCCCGACCCGGTCACCGTCGAGCCCGAGGACGAGGAGGGGCGGTGGTCCGGCCGGAGGCCGCTCGACCCCGCCGCCGTGCTGGCCACGATGGCTCCCCTCGAGAAGCTGGCCCCGGACCTCTGGCTTCCCCTTCAGCCCCTCATGGACCAGAACGCCAACCTCTACGACTCCGACTGGCGGAGGGTCATCGAGCACACGCGGGGCCGGCTCGAGAACGCGCTGCGGTGACGGAGGGGGGCTGGCGCCGGACCGCCTCCCCGCGGTACTCTTCCTCCGTCCCGGAGGACCGGCCATGGAACCCACCGACGGCACCCCGCCCTCGACGACGCGCTGGCAGAAGGGGGACTACCGCCCCGAGACCGTGGAGAACCCCCCGCCGAAGTTCCTGACCGTGGGGTTCCGCGTCCCCCCGGACCGGATGGTGGACGGGATCCTCGGGGGGCTCGTCTCCGCGGGCATCGAGGTCCGGCTCGTGGACCGGGACGAGCGGCTCGTCATGGCCGTGGACGCGGTGCCCGGCGGGAAGCACGCCGCGGTGACCCTCTCCGTGGAGGAGACCGACGGCGGCTCCCGGGTCCGCCTCGTCTACGACCGCCCCCCGGGCACCCGCATCGACCCCCGCTCCGACGAACTGCGCCTCAAGACCCTGCTGGAGAAGGTCGAGGCGGAACTGCCGCGGGTGATGGAGGGGTGACGCGAGCGGCGGCCCCCGCGGCTACTCCAGGCTGTCCCCCGGCTCGAGGTCGAAGATCTCGAGCCCCTTCACGCCGCCGCAGAGCTCGCGGAGCTCCTCGGGGCGGCCCGTGAGCGGGGGGAAGGTTCCCCAGTGCATGCCGATGACCTTCTTCACGCCCAGCAGCCGCACGGCGTGGCTCGCCTCCAACGGCCCCATCGTGTAGAGCCCCCCGATGGGGAGGAGGGCGAGGTCGGGCTTGTAGATCTGCCCGATGAGGGCCATGTCCCCGAAGACGTTGGTGTCGCCGGCGAAGTAGAAGCGGAAGCCGTTCTCGAGGGTCACGACGTATCCCCCGGCCTCCCCTCCGTAGACGATGGCGTCCCCGTCGCTGATGCCGCAGGAGTGGTCCGCCGCCACCATGGTCGCCTTGACGCCGGCCACCTCGACGGTGCCCCCCTTGTTCATCTCGACGGTGGTCGTCACCCCCTTCGACTTCAGCCAGCAGGCGGTCTCGAAGTTCGACACCACGGGGCAGGCGTGCTCCTTCGCCAGCTTCACCGCGTCGGCGATGTGGTCGAAGTGCCCGTGGGAGACGAGGAGCGCGTCCAGGGCCGGCAGCTTCTTCAACCGCGCCGGGCAGGCCGGGTTCCCCTCGACCCAGGGATCGAGGAGGAGCTGCTTCTTCCCCGGCGTCTCCACGAGGAAGGTCGAGTGCCCGAGCCACGTGAACCGTGCGCCGGCGCCGAGGCCCATGGGAGGATCCTCCTTGAACATCCGCGTGCATCGCCCCTGAAGCCGGCCATTGTACGATGGTGGCAATCCAGCGGGGAGGAAGGCCACATGGGAGGAGTGACGAGGTTCATCGCGGCCGTGCTCCTCCTCTCCGCCTGCGCCTCCGCCCCCCCTTCCCCCTCCTCCGGACCCCGCTCCGCCCCCGACCCCCACCCCGCCCGCACCGCCGCCCGGGCCGCCGACGACGCCGCGCTGGAGGAGGCCCGCTCCTCCCTCGCCCCCCTCGAGGGCCACTTCCTGGCGGTGGCCGGCGGGAAGGTCCTCGGCGGCACCCTCCTCCCCGACGACACCGCCGGCCTCCTCCGCGCCGCCGCACCCGCCCCGGACCACGCCTACTTCTTCGTCCTCGGCACCGCGGGGGATCGGAAGGAGAGCCCCCCCGCGATCTACGAGCCCCGCCTCGCCGGGGAGGGCCTGCTGGCGGCCCTCGGGCTTCCCGCCGCCGACGGCGCGGCCCGGTCGGTCCGCGTGATCCTCGAGCCCGCCTCGGGCCTCGGCCGCGGGGCGCTCCTCGAGCTGGTCCTCGCCCGGGGCTGGTCCGGCACCGCCATGGTCGGTGAGGAGGACGCCGGGGCCCTCGGCCTCGCCCGCTCCGAGATCCCCGGCACCGTGGAGGTCGTGGAGCTCCTGACGGGGAGGACCGCCCGATGCCGGAGGGCCCTCGTCCGCGCCGCCCTCGCCCCGGGAGGGGAGGCCGCGCCCCGCCCCCCGATCCTCGTCGAGATCCTCTACCCGAGGTAGTCGGTTTCGATCTCCGACTCGAGGACTTGCCCGTCGATGCGCTCCACGCCGAAGGCCCGCGCCGCGGGCCGGCTCGCGACGGCCCGGTCGAGGGCCCGCCCCCGGAACACCAGCGCCGCCCCGTCGTCGGCGGCGAGCCCGGGCAGCATCCGCCCCGACCCCACCAGGCGGCGGTAGGTCGGCCTCCGCAGCGGCTCCCCGTCGTAGTGGGGGCAGTTCGACCCCGGGAGGAATCCGAGGCAGGGGAGCGGCCGCAGGACGCCGGGCTTCACGGAATCGCTCAGCCCCTCCTCGAACCAGCAGATGGACCCCGCGCTGACGCCGGCGAGCACGGCGCCCTCCCGCCACGCCGCCCGCAGCAGCCGGTCGAGCCCGTGTTCCCTCCAGAGGACGAGCAGGTTCCGGGTGCTGCCCCCCCCCACGTAGAGCACGTCCTGCGCGCCGACGGAGGCGGCGAGCCCCTCCTTCGGCGGGTCGAAGAGGGAGAGGAGCGACGGCCGGCAGTCGAAGCGCCGGAAGGCGCGGAGGAAGCGGGCGGCGTAGAGCGGCGAATCCCCCGACGCCGTGCCGACGAAGGCGACCCGCGGCCGGCGGTTCCGGGCGAGGGAGAGGATGTAGCGATCGAGGAGCGGGTTCCGCGGCTCCATGGAGAAGCCGCCCCCGCCCATGGCGACGATGGTGCCGGGCATGGCGGGAGTGTAGCCGGGGTCGCGTCTTGAATCATGGGGGAGGTGATCCCCCTTGTAGATTGGCAATTCCAAGGCTATGATTGCCAATCATGGCCAAACGAAAGCGACGGAGCAGCGTGGACAGCACCACCCTCGACAGGTTCGGCCGGGTCCTCCTCCCGAAGGAGGTCCGGGACCGCCTCGGCATCGGGCCGGGGGATCCCCTCGACCTCTCCGTGGAGGGAGGGAGCATCGTCCTCCGGAGGCACCCGCTGGAACGGCCGGGGGTCGCCGTCCGGGAGGGAGTCCCCGTGTTCACGGGCCGGACCCCCGATGGCCCCATGGACGTCGTGGACCTCCTCCGCCGGATCCGGGAGGAACGGGACCGCCGGGTCGGGGGGATGGGCGGGGAATGAGGGTCCTCTTCGACAGTTCGGTCCTCGTCCCCGCCCTGGTGGAGGCCCACGAGAACCACGGACTCGCCCTCCCTGCCCTGCAGGAGGCCGCTCGCGGGGAGGTGAAGGGGTTCGCGACGACCCACGCCCTCGCCGAGACCTGGGCCGTGGCATCGAGTCTCCCTCTCCTCCCCCGGTTGACCGGTTCGGAGGTGCTCGAGAGCCTCCGCGAAGGGCTCCGCGGCGTCATCGAGATCGTGCCGCTCACCGTGGAGGACTACTTCGCGGCCATGGAATCCGTCAGCCGGGCGGGATGGTGCAGCGGTGCCGTCTACGACGCCCTCCACCTGCAGGCGGCCCGGAAGGTCCGCGCCGACCTCGTCCTGACGTGGAACCTCGTTGACTTCCGCCGCGTCGCGCCGGACCTCCGGGATCGCATACGCACCCCCGGGAGGGCGTGAGCCCTATCCCTGCTTCACGACCCCGTTCCTCTTCCCCACCGCCGTGAAGGCCGCCACCGCGCGGTCGATCATGGCGTCGTCGTGGTCGGCGGAGAGCTGGACGCGGATGCGGTCCTGGCCCTTCGGCACCACCGGGTAGGTGAAGGCGATGACGTAGATCCCCTCGGCGAGGAGGTCCTTCGCCACGACCTGCGCCTTCTTCGCGTCGAAGAGCATGACCGGGACGATGGGATGGGAGCCGGGCTTGAGGTCGAAGCCGGCCTTTTCCATGCCCTTGCGGAAGCGCAGCGCGTTGCGCTCGAGGCGGTCCCGCCGCTCCGTGGACTTCTCGAGGAGGTCGAGCGCCGCCAGCGCCGCGCCCACGATGGGCGGCGGGAGGGAGTTGGAGAACAGGTAGGGCCGCGACCGCTGGCGGAGCAGCTGGATGATCTTCGCCCGCCCGCTGGTGAAGCCGCCGGACGCGCCGCCGAGCGCCTTCCCGAGGGTCGAGGTGACGACGTCCACCCGTGCCTGGACGCCGAACTGCTCCGGCGTCCCGCGCCCCTTCTTCCCGACGAACCCCGTGGCGTGGGAGTCGTCCACGACCAGCAGCGCGTCGTGCTTCTCGACGAGATCGCAGATGGCCGGCAGCGGCGCCATGTCCCCGTCCATGGAGAAGACCCCGTCGGTGACGACGAGCCGGTCCCGGGCGCCGGCGGCGGCGACGAGCTTCGCCTCGAGGTCCTTCATGTCGGCGTGCTCGTAGACGAGCCGCCGCTCCTTCGGGACCTTCGCGAGGCGCACGCCGTCGATGATGGAGGCGTGGTTGAGCCGGTCCGCGATGATCGCGTCCTCGGGGCCGAGCAGCGTCTCGAAGAGCCCCCCGTTGGCGTCGAAGCAGGAGGAGTAGAGGATGGTGTCGTCGGTGGAGAGGAAGCCGCTGAGGCGGCACTCCAGTTCACGGTGGATGTCCTCGGTGCCGCAGATGAACCGCACCGACGACATCCCGTACCCCCGCTCGTCCAGCGCGCGGTGGGCCGCGGCCACGAGGTCGGGGTGGGAGGAGAGGCCGAGGTAGTTGTTGGCGCAGAAGTTGAGCACCTGCCGCCCGTTCACGGTGATGGAGGCGCCCTGGGGGGAGGCGATGACCCGCTCCTCCTTCCAGACGCCGGAATCGCGGATCTCCGACAGCGTCGCGTCGAGCCGCTCCACGGTCCTCGGGTTCAGCATGGCCGCCTCCTGTCCGCTACGCCGGCTTCGGGTCCTGTCCCTTCCCGTCCTTCTTCTTCCTCTCCGGCAGCGGCGTCCCCGGCGGCGGCCCGAGGGAGGGTTCGAGCCTCCGCTCCGCGGCCTCCCTCCGGAGCGACTCCACGGCCTCCGCCACCGGCATGGCGCCGAGGTCGTGGCCGTCCCTGCGCCGGACCGCCACCTGCCCCGACTCCGCCTCGCGCCCCCCGATGACGAAGACGTAGGGGACCTTGGCCATCGTCGCCTCGCGGATCTTCGCCCCCATCTTCCCCTGCCCGAGGTCCGCCGACGCGCGCAGTCCGGCCGCCCGCAGTGACTCCACGGCGGCCCGGCAGGCGTCGGCCTGCTTCTCCTCGGACACGGGGACGACGCGGACCTGCTCCGGCGAGAGCCAGAGCGGGAAGGCGCCGGCGAAGTGCTCCACCAGGATCCCGAACATCCGCTCGAAGGAGCCGAGGATGGCGCGGTGGACGACGACGGGGCGCTGGCGCGTCCCGTCCCGCGCCACGTACTCGAGGTCGAACTTCTCGGGCAGGGAGAAGTCCACCTGGATCGTCGCGAGCTGCCACTCCCGCCGGATGGAGTCGAGGACCTTGAAGTCGATCTTCGGCCCGTAGAAGGCGCCGCCGCCCGGGTCCATGACGAAGGGGGCCCCGGAGGATTGCAGCACCGATTCGATGGCCGCCTCGGCGTTCCTCCACATGTCGTCGGAGCCCGTGGAGGAGGCGGGCCGCGTGGCGAGGTACATGCGGATGTCGGCGAAGCCGAAGAGCGCGTAGATCTCCCGCACGAAGGCGACGAGGTCGCGGAGCTCCGCCTCGAGCTGGTCCGGCGTGCAGTAGATGTGGGCGTCGTCCTGGACGAAGGAGCGCACCCTCGTGAGGCCGCCGAGCACCCCGGACTTCTCGTTGCGGTGGACGAGGCCGAACTCCGCCAGGCGCAGCGGCAGCTCCCGGTAGGAGCGCTGGCCCTCCTGGTAGACCATGGCGGAGCCGGGGCAGTTCATCGGCTTCATGCCGAAGAGCCGGTCCTCCTGCTTCTCGAGGAAGTACATGTTCTCGCGGTAGTGGTCCATGTGGCCCGTCACCTTCCACACGGAGGAGTCGAGGAGGATCGGCGTCCGGACCTCGACGTAGCCCCGCGCGTCGAGCTTCTCGCGGATGACCTTCTCGAGCTCCCGCCAGCAGACCATGCCCTTCGGGAGCCAGATGGCGGCGCCCGGGGACGCCTCGGGGAACTTGAAGAGGCCGAGCTCGCGGCCGAGGATGCGGTGGTCCCGCTTCTTCGCCTCCTCCTTGAGGCGCACCCACTCGTCGAGTTCGGCGCGTTCGAAGAAGGCCGTGGCGTAGATGCGCTGCAGCATCTTCCGCTTCTCGTCGCCGCGCCAGTAGGCGCCGGCGACGGAGAGGAGCTTGAAGTTCTCCCCCACCGCGCCCGTGGACGGGACGTGGGGGCCGCGGCAGAGGTCCGTGAACTCGCCCTGGGAGTAGAAGGACAGGATCGCGCCTTCCGGAAGATCGCGGACGATCTCCTTCTTGAAGGAGACGCGGCCGGACGCCTCGAGCAGGGAGACCGCCCAGGGCTTCCCCTTCCCGTCGTCCTCGATGCGCTTGAGGGGGAGGTCCTCCTTCACGATCCTCCTCATCTCCTCCTCGATCCTCGGGAGGTCCTCGGGCGTGAAGGCGTGGTCGATGTCGAAGTCGTAGTAGAAGCCCTCGTCGATGACGGGGCCGATGGCGAACTCGACGGCGTCCTTGCCCCAGAGGCGCGCGACGGCCTGGGCCATGACATGGGCCGCCGTGTGGCGGACGACCTCGAGGCCCTCCTCCGTGCCGCGGAGCACGGGGCGGACGGCGCCGGCCTTGCGCAGCGGGGAGTGGAGGTCGAGGAACTCGCCGTCCACGAGGAGGGCGAGGGCGGCGGGGGCGCCGAGGTCCTTCGCGACGGCGCGGCCGGGCGTGCCGGGGGGGTAGCGGTGCGGGGATCCGTCGGGGAATCGGAGTTCGAGTTCCTTCTCGTCGCTCATGGGAGTCGTCCTTTCGGGGGAAGCCACGCAGGATAGCGACCCGCCGGAATCGGGGCGCCGAAAACGGTTTCCCGGGGGGGGCGCCCGGACGTGGGCTACGGAGGGGGTGGCCTCTCGTTCCGGACTACGCCCGCGCCCGGCCGGTAGTGGTCCGGCGGGTCGTGCGGGTCGTGGTCGTCCGGAAGGAGGCGGGCTTCACGGGGGAGAGTCTAGCCGAGGGGGCGCGCGGGGTCAAGGGCGCGGCGGCGCGTCCGCAGCGAGGCGCTCGAACTCCCCGAACCGGAAGTCCCCCGCCGGCAGCAGTTCCCCGAGGATCCGCCTGACGCGGTCGAGGTCCAGGCTTCCGCGGCCCGCCCTCATCGCCCCTCCGTCCCCGGTCCACGGGCGGCGGGCACCCCCCGCAGGAGTCCGGCCACGCTCACGTCCTCGTCGAGGGCGGGCCAGTGGATCCCGGTGCCCCCGGCGCAGGGCTCCCAGCGTCGGCGCTCCGCCGGAGTCCCCTTCCGGAGACGCGGGAACCAGGTCAGGGGCACGGACAGGGTCCTTCCGTCCTCGAGGTCCACGGTCAGCCGCTCCGCGTCCACGCGGACGTCCCTGACCCGGGCCCCTTCCCCGCACCTCGAAGAACGCATGGCACGCCTCCAGCTTGCCGGCTTCGTCCGCCTCCGGCAGGGACCCGATTGTACGCGGATCCCCGGGTGTACGATTCCCCCATGCGCCCCCTCCTGACCGCCCTGGCAGTCTGCGTTTTCCTGTCCCACGGAGCCGTCTTCGTGTTGTTCTTCATCCACTCCGGCCGCATCGGGGGGGACGCGTTCCAGGGCGGCGAGGAGGGCGGGCGCTTCTTCGTCGCGAACCACGGGAAGCGGACCGAGGTCTCCCGGGAGGAGTACGACCGGAGCCGTCTCCTCGGGATCGCGATCTTCGCCGGGGCCCCCCTCGGCCTGGCCGGCATCGGGTGGCTGCTCTTCGCCGAGTTCCTCCCGCGGGTGATCTTCCTCCGGGGCGCGGAGGAGCGCGCGGCGGCGGTGAAGCGGGTGCTCCGGTCGGGGCCCGCGGTCGCCGAGGGGAGGATCGGGGGGCGCCTCGGCTGGGCGAACTTCGGGGGGCCGATGATCCGGGTCTCGGTCCATCCCGGGGGGGTCCACCTCAAGCCCTTCGGGATCCCGGCCTTCGCCGTCGAGCGGGAGCGCATCCGGGCCGTGGAGGAGCGGAAGTCCCGGTTCCGCCCCCGCGTCGAGATCCTCCACGAATCCCGGGACGTCCGCTCCCCCCTTCTGCTGGACGCGGCATGGGGGACGCCGCTGGCCGCGGCCATCGCGGAGCTGGCGGCGGGAAGCGGCTGACCCTCGGGCGCGGACATGCCCGATGTGAGGGCAGGAAGGACCAGCCCATTCACCGGATGTTCGCTGGTTCGCGTCCTGCCCGGGGGGCCGCACCTCATGCCGCTCGCAATCCCATCGCGGAACTCACGGAGGCTCGTGCACTGGGGGGGCGTGGATACAATGACGGCATGGATGCCAGGCACAGGCCGCGATTCGGCATGGTCTGGACCTTCGCCATCCTTGCCGGGATTGCGGGGTGCGGTCCGTGCTCTGCCGAACGGGAGACAACCGCGACGGCTCCGCCTGCCACCCCCGGCTCCGTCTCCCCTTCCGCTCCGCCGCCCGCGCCCATGGCCGCTCCCGACGATGGGTTGACGGCCAGGGCTAGCGGGAGTGCCGACCCCCTGCCTGTGGAGGGGGACCGGCCCGCGGATCAGGGAGTGCCCCCCGATCCTGCAATCGAATCCCACGAGGTTCTTCAAAGCAGGATCGAAGAGTTGAAACAGCGGGGACGAGAGGAGTCCGATGCCGGCCTCCAGGAAACCAATGACCGATTCGCCCGTGCCGCGGAACCCGAGGGGAGGGCCCGGGCTCTGCTCGACCGGGCGGCACTCCTCAGACTCCGGAAGGACGATGCGGGTGTGGAACAGGCTCTCCGGGACGCGATGGCCATGGTCACGCTCGAGTCGGGAACGGGCCGTGATGCCGCCGGTGAGTTGGCCGCACTCCTGAGGAGGAAGGGGGATCACGCCGGTGCCCTCGACCTGTACGATCGACTGGCTTCACACCCCGACATCGAGGCGGCGCGCCGCGTCCAGGTGCTCCATGCCGCCGGGCTCTGCGCGGAGGCTGCAGGGGACAGGGGCCGGGCGCGAATCCTGTTCCAGACGATCGCTTCGGACTACGCGGACCAGCCGAAGTGGGCGAACGCCGTGCGCAAGGCTACGGAGTGGCTCGCCGAACACCCGTGAGAACCGGTCCCGGCGGTGCCATGCACCGCTGCCTCAGTTCCTGGGGTCCCGTCGTGTCGCATGCGGGTTGTGGCAGAACTTCGAATCGGCGTCGATGAATGGCGGCGGCGGCGGGCACTCCGTGCAGTCGGACCGGCAGGCCGCACGCAAGGTGCGATCCACCGACAGTCCCAGGAGGAGGATCACGCCTCCGACGATGGCGAGTGCCTGGCCCAGGAGAGTGTGGTCTCTGAGAAGGGCCAGAATTGCGAGACTGCCGGCGGCAGTTACCAGGAAGGCCCAGCCGAACCAGCTCCATCCCGACCTTCGGAGTGTGCAGGGTGAGTGTCGCGCCACTTCGTGCCCACAGACAGGGCAGGACGAGGGGCTCGCTGTCGAGGCACCCGGATCCATCGAGTCCTCTTGATCTCCCGGCACGGCGGTAGCGTAGCGGACCTGGAACGTGCAGGGCAAGGCTGATGAGGAAACTGGAGTTCCCTGTTCTAGCCCCACGTGGGGAAGCACCGCCGGGGCGCGAAACGGTCCACGATTCCGGAGGCCCGTCGGCAGTCCGCTCCCCCCAACCGGGAGGCCCGGGGCGCGGGGACCGTGGGCTCCCTACCGCCGCCGCGCTCCGACCCAGGGGACGCCGATGTCCGCCTCGCGCCGCAGGCGTTCCGAGATCTGGCCGGCGTGATGCTGGATGTGCCGGAGGTTGACGAACTGGTGCTCCAGTTTCGGGATCGGATACCACGGGAACCCGCACTGCGGGGCGGCCAGGTCGAGTGCGTCGACGGCGGCATCGACCCCGGCGTCGCAGTGGGCCCAGGCGGCGAGCACATCGGCCTTCGTGTAGGGCTCCGGGAGGACCGGGAGGGGGCTCTCCGGGTGCGGCCCCCCGAGCCCGTCCGGGTTCTGGCACCCGCGCCGGTGTCCCGGCCAGAAGTCGTCGAAGCGCTCGTCCCGGCCCCCGTAGTACCGCGCGAAGAAGAGCGCGTGATAGGCGATCTGCCAGGTGCGGTTGGTGTGGCGCGGGTCGTCCCACAGCGCGTCCGGGCAGCGCTCGACGGCCTCCTTCAGCATCGCCAGCGCCGCGTGGTACTGGCTCTTCAGCAGCCTCCGCAGCGCCGGATCCACGGCTCCTTCGAGGCGCCGGACCTCCGCCGCCCGCCGCGCGACGGCCAGCACGTCCTCGGGATCCACGGGGGCCCGGAGGTAGTCCCAGGCGCCGCGGCGGATGGCCTCGAAGGCCATCTCCAGATCCGCCTTCTCCGCGAGGAACGCAACGAGAATCCCGGGCCGGATGCCCTTCGCTTCGCCGAGGAAGTCCAGTCCCGAAATGCCGGGCAAGCGGAGGTTCACGATGACGACCAGGTGGTCCTCGCGCCGGACGCGATCCAGGGCGCCCTCCCCATCGGCGGCCAGGTCCACGGGGAACCCGTTCCGGCGCAGGAGGTCTGCCAGGGAATCACCCGGCTTCGGAGGCAGGCCGCAGAGGAGCACCCGCGCTCCATTTACTGTCGTGACCTTCGACTCTCCCATCGCTGGCGACCCTCCTCCGGACGGGAGGATTCTAACCCGGTCCTCTTCCTCTCACCCGCTCCCGGGAGGACGGGGGAAGGGGGACGCACCACTCTCGGAACCGCCCCGCGCCGATGTCCGCGTTGAATGAAGTCCGGGGCCGATTCCCCGGTGCAGGGAGATATGCTGTGGGCATGGAGCCCGAGGCCATCCAGGCGATCAAGCGGCGGAACGTCCGGTGCATGAGCGCGCTCCGCTGGTCCAGCCTGATCGGGATGGCAGCGGTCGTCATCTTCGCGGCTTGCCGTGATGGTTCGTACCTCGTACTGTCGGGCCTGGTGCCGGTTGCGGTCCTCGCCCTGCTGGGACAGGGAAGACCGGGTCGGACACCCGACTTCTGGTACGGCAAGGCCTCAATTGCCGCCTTCGGCATCATCATGGCCATCCATGGCAAATCGTGGATCCTCCTCATCCTGGTCGCAGTGATCCTCGTCGAGGGGTTCCGGTCCTGGCGCACCCTGGACTTTCGGAGGTCCGAGGGCGAGGAACGCACGTAGTTCCCTTGTCGGCCACCCCTGGGTTCGTGATTCCCTGCGATCCTCCCCATCCGGGAATCGGGTCCGGTCCCGGGGTCCATGGAAGTGCGGGGCTGCACCGTTCCCGGCCTGCACCGCCCCCCCGAGGAAGGCCCGGCGGTGCCGCCATCCAGAAGTGGGCGCCGCGGAATCCCATGGCGTGGGTACATAGTGTATACTCTCTACAGGAGGTGCACCATGACCACTGTGTCTGCCAAGGAGGCGCGGAGGACCTTCGCGGACCTCCTCGCCCGCGCGGCGTACGGGAAGGAGCGCATCACCCTGACCCGGAACGGGAAGCCGATCGCCGTGCTCGTCTCCGTCGAGGACGCGGAGGCCCTGGAGGCCATCGAGGAGCGGTTGGACCTGGAGGACGTGCGGAACCGGGCGAAGGAGAAGCCCATCCCGTGGGAGAAGGCGAAGAAGGCCCTCGGGCTCTGACCCGTGCGCTACGGACTGCGGATCCGGCCCTCGGCCCTCAAGGAACTGCACGGGCTGGCGGACCGGGAACGGGACCGCGTGGTCAGGAGGATCGACTCCCTGGCCGGGAACCCCCGCCCCCCGGGCTCCGAGAAGATGGCGGGGACGGGGAGGGAGTACCGGGTGCGCGCAGGGGACTACCGCGTGATCTACACCGTGGACGACGCGGCGAGGATGGTGACCGTGGAGAAGGTCGGACACCGGGGGGACGTGTACCGGAGGCGGTGAGCCGGGCCGGGGGGAGTCAGCGGGGCTCCTCGTCCGGTGCCTTCGGAGCCGAGCCGGCGGCCCGTTTCGCGGACTCCGGGTAGAAGGACGGGCCACCGAGCTTGAGGATCCGCACTGCCAGGTCCCGTACCCGCGGGTTCCCGTGGCCCAAGGCGGCCGCGACCGCCTCATCCGAAGGAACGGTCCCCGACCGTTCGATCCCGTCCTCCATGGCCGAGCGCCCTTCGTTCACGGCCCGTCGCACGCGATCCAGGAGCGCAACGGAGTCCTCCGTGCCCGGTTCGTCCGAGGTGCCGAGAAGTGCATGGAACGGTGGAAAGCCGGCACCCGCAGGACCGTTGAGGTCCACTCCCCACGCCTTGTCGCAACCGCGGTCGTAGGCGAAGGAGCAGTCCCCGGTGCTCGTGAACACCGCCAGGCCTCCATCTCTCAGGAGTACGACCTTCCCCCCGCGGAGCGGGTGAGTCTCCAGGATTCGTCCTGGTTCCGGGTTCAGGACAGGGACACCACGCTCGTACTCGTCCACGGAGACGCGTCCGAGCAACTCCGTCTTCACGGTCCAGATGCCGTCCTGGAGGGTCCTCCGTATCTCCCAATCCGGATCCTGGAGTCCCTCCCCCTCGACCACCCAGGAGCAGCCCATGTCGTCGGTCAACTCGATCCGCGGCGAAACGGCGATTCGCATCCAGTCTCTCCCGTTGAAGTTGAGCCCGGCGAAGAATCCCACCGGCGTCAATACGAGCGTTCCGAGTGCGGCCAAAGCGAGGTGTGAGAAGATGTCCGGGAGGCTCCGTCTGCCCAGGCTCGCCCAGGTTCCCAGGATCCAGATGCCGAGCCAGGAACCCACGAGCATCCCCTTGAGAGGCATCCATAGGAGCGGCCCGAACTCCGTTTCGATGACCCTCCCATCCCCTGCCGGACGGGTGCTGGGCCCCGCGAGGAACCCGATGGCAAAGGCCGCCGCCGGGGCCAGGAGGAAGCAGATCCAGTAGATCCTGCTCCTCCATCTTGGGATGGGGAGAACGGAAGTCCCGTCCCTGCCGACTGCGGCAGGGTCTTCCACGGGCATCGCCTCGGGAGTCCCGGAGGTGTTCAACGGCGTCCCTCCACGATCGGCATCGAGGGCCCATGGTTGCATGCACAAGCCTCGGGCCGACGCTTTCCTGCTGGAGCACGCGTCTGGAGGTTGGCCGTCGAGGAGGCAGCCTGCAAGGTGCCGGTCACCAAGGAGGCGGACCTCTCCGAGCGAGCCAGGCACCGGGCTGCGGGGCACGAAGACGGGCATTCCCTTGACGCGGTATACCTCTATACGGTATAGTCCCCCGATGGCGATCCAGAGTTTCGCCAACCCGGATGTCGAGCGGTTCTTCCGCGAGAGCGCCGTTCCCCGGCGGGCCGGATGGGCGGGCGTCTCCCGGATCGTCACGAGGAAACTGGACGTGCTCGACTATGCAGACCGCCTGTCAGACATGGCCTCCCCGCCGGGGAACCGGCTCGAGGCGCTCCGGGGGGACCTTCGGGGCCTCCACAGCATCCGCATCAACGACCAGTGGCGGATCGTCTTCCGCTGGACGGAGTCGGGGCCGTCCGAGGTGGACGTCCGCGATTACCATTGAGAGGACCTCGACCATGATCCCGCGCAACCGCCGACCGACGACCCCGGGGGTGATCCTGCACGAGGAGTTCCTCGTCCCCCTGCGCATGACACAGAAGCGCCTGGCCGACCACCTCGGCTGCGACGTGAAGGTCGTCAACCGCATCGTCAACGGCCGCTCCGCCGTGACGGCGGAGATGGCGCTCAAGCTCGGAGCGGCGTTCGGGACGAGCCCGGACTTCTGGCTGAACGCGCAGAAGGCGTGCGACCTGTACGACGCGCTGAAAACCACCGGGCGGCTTCCCGGTCCCCTCCTCCACGCCGGGTAGCGGAGCGAACGCTTCAGCCGTCCCTCGGTGAGAGAAGGTGTTCTCGCAAGGGTTGCGGGTGGGGAGCCGCCGCCTCCGGTGACGGAACCGTCCCCCCCGATCCCGGCCCAGGGTGCATCCCGCGCCCGTTCCGGGGTCCACGGTTCCGGATGCGACGGGAATTGACCGGGCGTTCATCTCCGCCTGATCCGGGCTCCTATCCTCGACGGTGCCGGGCGTGCGTCCGGCGGAACCGCTTCCCGCCCACCCAGGAGGAGTCCCATGACCGACCGCCGCCGCCATCCCCGCCGCAGGGGAGTCCCGGCCACCGCCGCCCTCGTGGCGGTCGCCGCCGCCGCCGCCTTCGCCGCTCCCCCCCTACGCACCGTCTCCGCGACCCCCGTCGGCCACTACGCGTCGGGGATCTTCGAGGCCGGGGGCGCAGAGATCGTCCGCTACGACCGCAAGACCCGCCGGATCTTCGCCGTGAACGCCGCGGCCGCCGCCGTGGACGTCCTCGACGCCTCCGACCCCGGCGACCCCGTCAAGGTCGCCTCCATCGACGTCGCCGCCCGCCTCGCCGAGGCCGACGGATTCACCGGCGCCGTCGCCGGGGCCAACGGAATCGCCGTCCGGAAGGGGATCCTCGCCGTGGCGGTGGAGGCGGACCCGAAGACCGATTCCGGGTGGGCCGCCTTCTTCCGGACCGACGACCTCTCCCTCATCGCCTGGGTCGAGGCCGGCCCCCTCCCCGACATGATCACCTTCTCCCCCAACGGGAAGTTCGTCCTCGTCGCCAACGAGGGGGAGCCGAACTCCTACGGGGAGGAGGACTCGGTGGATCCGGCGGGGAGCGTCACCGTCATCCGGCCCCGCGCGGGTTTCCGCCGCCTCGACGCCGTCGAGGTGGGCTTCGGGGAATTCGACGGGGAGGAGGACGCGCTCCGCGCGGCGGGGGTGCGGATCTTCGGTCCCGGCGCCTCGGCCTCCATGGACTTCGAGCCGGAGTACATCGCCGTGACCGCGAACAGCCGGACCGCCTACGTCACCCTGCAGGAGAACAACGCCGTCGCGGTCCTCGACCTCCGGAGCCTCGCCTTCACCGACATCCTCCCCCTCGGTTGGAAGGACCACTCCCTCCCGGGGAGCGGCCTCGACCCGAGCGACCGCGACGGCGAGGACTCCGGTCCAGCGGCGGCCATCGGGAACTGGCCCGTCCGCGGGCTCTACATGCCCGACGCCATCGCCGTCTACCGGGTGAAGGGCCGGGACTACTTCGTCACCGCCAACGAGGGGGATTCCCGGGAGGACTGGTACGAGGAGGAGGCCCGCGTGAACTCCCTCGACCTGGATCCCGTCGCGTTCCCCGGTGCCGCCGCGCTGCAGCAGAACGCCCAGCTCGGGCGCCTGACGGTGACCACCACCCTGGGGGACGATGACGGGGACGAGGACTTCGACGCCCTCTACGCCTTCGGCGCCCGCTCCTTCTCCATTTGGGACGACGGGGGGAACCTGGTCTTCGACAGCGGCGACGACTTCGAGACCGTCACCGCCGCCGCCCACCCCGCGAACTTCAACGCCAGCCACGATTCGAACTCCATGGACAACCGGAGCGACAACAAGGGCCCGGAGCCGGAGGGCGTGGTCCTCGGCGTCGTGCGCGGCCGGACCTACGCCTTCATCGGCCTGGAGCGGATCGGGGGGGTCATGATCTACGACGTCACCGTCCCGGCCGAGGCGACCTTCGTCCAGTACGTGAACCGGCGCGACTTCTCCGTCGCCCCGGGCGAGGGGGACGCCGGCGACCTGGGCCCCGAGGGCCTGGAGTTCGTTCCCGGCCGCGGCTCCGTCCCGGCCATGCTGATCGTGGGGAACGAAGTCAGCGGAACGACCACCATCTTCGAGGTGGAGTCAATCCTCGCCGAGTAGCCGCACGGCCCGGCGCCCCCCGCCCGCGAGGGCGCGGGGCGGCCGGGGACCGCGGTCGAAGGTGCTCCTACTTCCCGCGACCGGGGGATGCGTAGAGGCGCAGGAGCCCGCAGGCGGCGCACCGCATCGCCCGGATGGGGGCCATGTCCTTCGCCGAAACGGCCATTCCGGCCTGGATCCCCATGAACTTCCTCGGCACCGCCTCTCCGCGGTGCCAGTGGGCCCTGTCGTAGCCGCCGTAGGTCAGATCGGGCACGAACCCGGCTTCCATCGCCGTGTCGCAGTCGGGGCACTTCGGGCGCTTTTCCATCTCGTCCTCCTTGTCGCCGTCACGCGGATCACGGTGCGCGGGTCCGGGGTGTTGCATGCGGGTTGTGGCAGAACTTCGAGCGGGCGTCGATGATCATCGGTGGTGGCGGGCACTCCGTGCAGTCGGACCGGCTGGCCGCTCTCAGGATGCGATCCACGGCCATCCCCTGGAGGAGGATCGCGACTCCAACGACGACGAGTGCGAGGCCGAGGAACGTGTGGTCGCTGGTCAGGGACAGGGCCCCGAGACTCCCGGCGGCAGCCACCAGGAAGGCCCAGCCGAACCAGCTCCATCCCCCTCTTCGGAATGTGCCGGGTGAGTGGTGCGCCAGCTCGTGTCCACAGATCGGGCAGGAGGATGGGTGGAGTCGGGCGCTCCGTTCCGTCGATCCCCCTGGAGTTCCCGACATGGCCGAAGTGTAACTCCCCTCTCATGGGCGTGGGAAGCCCACGGATGCGGGAGACGGGGTCCGATGGCCATTCCGTCGTCACCCGTGCTACGGAAGCATGCAGCGGAGGACCACCGTCCCGCCGTCCCGGACCTCGAGGATCCGTCCGGAGAGCGAGGCTCCGTCGGGTGCGGCCCCCGGGAGCGCATCCCCGCGGGCCGTGTCGATCAGGAGGCGCCCGCGCTCCAGCGGCCCCAGGCCGGTGAACGTCCCGGCCGAGGGGGCGTCCTCGCACCACGTGGTGTACGCCGGCCCCTCCGGGAGTCCCCGGGCCGCCACGATCACCTTCACGGCTCCCCGTCGGGAGGAGGAGACGACCCTTACCGTCCCGCGCGCACGGGAGAAGGCCCCGGGGTCCGGAGGCGCGAGATCGGCACGACCGCGGAAGTCCTGCGCCCCCGGGACAGGCAGGATCGCCCGGAGGAGGACGGCCCCGAACGGGTCGCGAACCTCCACCCTGCAGCCGGCGAAGTCCTCGAGGGTCGCGAAGCGGAGGGACTCGGGAGGGTCCCACGCATCCACCCCGCCCTCGAACCTCCAGTCGGACAGGATGGAGGACATGCTTCTGAGATAGCCCAGGTCGATGAAGGACCCGCTCCCCGGAGCGGCTTCCAGGAACAAGTACGGGGGGAACCATGCCGCCTCGTCGAGCCGGTTCAATGCCACCTCGAACGGGCGGGAGATCGCGTGGGGACCGAACTCGATGATCCCGCCGGCGTCGGCATCGGGACCGTCCGCGGGCCTCTGGAGCGCCACCCGGACGAGCCCGGCGACAGGGTCCGCGCCGAGACGGAAGATCGCGACTTCGTTCCTCCGGGGAATCCCGACGACGAGTTCCTCCGTCCCGTCGCCGTCCCGATCGCCCGCCCGGGAGAGGGACATTTCGAAGGCGTCCCCGGGAAACCCGCGGTACGCGAAGAGGAGCCGCCCCTTCGCCCCGGAGAAGACCTCCACCAGGGCGGTGTCATCGTGGGCCGCGGGGTCACCCACGGTGTGGGAAAGCGCCGCGACGTCCGGAAACCCGTCGCCGTCTACATCGCCCATGCCCGCCAACTTCGCACCGAACCCTACGCGGTCTCCCCCCTTCAGCCTGCGAAGGCGCCGCCCCGTCCGGGCATCGAGGAGGAGGACGCTGTCGGGGCCATCCCGGCCGCCGGAGGACCGGACGGCGAGGGTCCGGGCCAGGGGGCCCGGAGGCGCCAGCGCGGCGAGGGACCACCCGAGCCCTTCGCCACGACCCCGCCCCTCCCATGAGCGAATCTCCTCGAAGGTCGCCCCCGAGAAGACGGCGACCCTTCCCGCCTCGAGCACCTTGCCCCGGACGAATCCGGGACTCCCCACGGCGAACTCGGGGACGCCGTCTCCGTCGAGGTCGCCGAGGGCCGCGATCGAGGTTCCGAAGCCATCGCCGTTCGCGGGGCCCGTCAGCAGATGGAGGAGGCTCCCGTCCTCACCGGAGTACACGTACACGGTCCCCGGAGGACTGTCGTGGATACCGGTCCCTTCCGGACGCCCCACCGCGAAGTCCGGGGTCTCGTCGCCATCGAGGTCCCCCAGGCTCGCGACGGAGGAGCCGTAGCCGGAGCCCGAGGGCATGTCTCCGGAGTCGAACAGGACGGCAGCATCCTCCCCGGCGAACACCTTCGCGTACGTCCGCCATGGGACCTCCGGGATCCCCGTCGCCCCGAGCGGAGCCCCTACGAGCACGTCGGGAGTCCCCCGGCCGTCGATGTCACCGACGGCGACGACGGCCATGCCGAACCCGTCCTGGCTGGACTCGCCGGTGAGGGAATGCAGGACCGACCCGTCCCTCCCGGAGAGCACGACCACCAATCCGACCGGGTTTCCAACGAGCGGGGCCCCCACGAGCAGGTCCCCGGTCCCGTCCTGATCGAAGTCCCCGCCCGGAGCGATCGCCACCCCGAACGCCGCGTTCACCCCCGGACCCGTGAACCTCGACAGGAGCGCGCCGTCCGCATTCGATCCGCGGACGGGGACCAGGACCAGCGTCCCGACGACGAGGAAGGACCACACGAGGAAGGTCCTGGAGGATCCGGGTCTCCATGGACGAATCCCCATCCAGAGCCCCCCGTGCGCACCCTGCGCCGGCGGCCGGTCTACTCCCCCAGCGGGAGGTCGAGCGCGGCGTCCACGCCGGAGCGGCTCCCGGCGCGCCCGGGGAAATCCATCTCCCCGAGGAGGCGCTCCCCCGGAGCCGGGTCCGGGACGAGGATCGACACCCGGATCGAGCGGCGCGCGCCGGGCCGGAGCGACGGGATCCGGCGATCGCGGCCGACGGGCTCCTCCCCGGCCGTCCGCGCGAGCCGTAGGACCCGCGCCGCCGACCGGTTCTCGTCCACGTTGCGGAGCCGGATCCTCCCCCTCACGGAGACGCCGCCCTTGACGGCCGCCACCCGCAGCCCCGAGGCGTCCACCTCCAGTTCGGGACCGCCGATGCGGAAGTAGTCGATGGACGGGGCCTCCGCGCCGCCGCAGACGACGTGGAGGATCCCGTCGGGCCCCACCGCGGCGGCGTCCAGCTCCGCCGACTCGAGGCGGGTGCCGAACCGCTGACGCTCCCAGGAAGAGCCGTCGAAGGACAGGAGCCACCGCTCGGCATCCCCGTCCCACACCTCCTGCGACAGTTGATCGTAGAGGATGTGCACCCGGGAGTCCGGGCCGGTCTCGAGGTGGAGGTCGGAACGCCTGAAGTTTGCGCCGGAGTCGTAGAGCGTCGCGTCCACCTCCCAGCCCGAGGAGCCGCGGACCAGGTGGCGGAGGGTGCCCGGGCGCGCCGCCCCGGCCAGGAAACCGGCGATGTGCGCCCGCCCGTCCCCGTCGAGGGCGAGCCGGGGGAGATCCAGGGTCACGGGCAGCGTCTCCTCGGCGAAGGTGCCCGAGGCGTCGGTCAGGTAGCGGAAGACCCTGCCGCCGTCCCCGATGAGGATGAGGTGGGAGTTCCCCTCGGCGTCCACGCGGAGGTCGCGGGGGCTCCCGTTGACGCTCGTCTCCACCATGTTCCAGGAGGCGCCGTCGAAGGCCGCGACGACGGCGGGACCGGAGCCGAGGGAGTCGTCGAGGGAACGCAGCCAGGCGACGTGGGGGCGGCCGTCGGCGTCCAGGTCCATCGTCCAGGTCGAGAGGACGTTGGGCGTGGCGAGGGTGGTGCGGACCCAGCCCCCGGTCTCGCGGACGGCGTGGATCACGGCGAACCGCGGCTCCGAGGAGTCCTCCCGGTTGTTCCAGAAATAGGCCACGTGCACGCGGCCCTCGGCGTCCACGGCGATGTCGTCGTCGTCGAGGAGGGTCTCCCTCGAGTCCACGACCTCCGACACCCACGCGCCGTCCAGCGCGCCGTCGGTGCGCCATGCATGCACCAGCGAACCATTGACGTCCTGGAAGACCCGGTGCACGACGCCGTCGGAACCGACGGCGATGGCGGAGTGGTACTCCAGCTCGACGCCCTCCGCGACCCGCTCCCTCGCGACGGTCGCCGCCCCGGTGGGCGCGGCCCCCGCGGCGACGAGGATCGTGGCCAGCACGGCGGCGCGCATCAGGTCTCGCATGGCGGTACCCTCCCGGATTCCCCGGATCGTACTCCCGGGGCCTGCGAGGTCAATCCCCCGGATCGGAATCCGTGCCACCGTCCTCCTTTCCCCACCCTGCGCGGGGATCTTGGTCCCGCCCCCCGGAGGCCGCAGGATGGACCTGCCATGTGGTTCCGGAAGCGGCGCCGCCGCCCTCCCCCGCCCCCGCCCCCCTGCCCGCAGTGCGGGAAGCCCACGGCCCTCTCCGGGCGGTTCTGCCGCGCCTGCGGCTGGGACGCCGATCTCGAGGGGACCCCGGACTCCCACCTCGACGGCGTGGACATCCCCACGGGATACGGGAGAGAGGAGGAGGGGGAGCAGGATCCCGCCGGCCCGTTCTGGCGGGGGAGGGTCTTCCTCGCCGTCGGGGCGATCCTCGCCCTCGTCTCGTTCCTGTACGCCCTCCTGCTCTGAAGCGGCGGGGGACCCGTCGATAGTATCATGATGTGATACACTCTCCCCCTCCCCCGCCCCCCCGGAACCCATTCCCGGCGCCGCCGTGACGGACGCCGGGTTCCCCCCCTCCCGCTCCCGCCGCCCCGGTGTACAGTGCGGCCATGAGGACGGGGACGGTGCTCCTCCTGGCGGCCGCCGCTCTTCTCCCGCTCCCGGCCCAGGCCGGGGACGGGCCCGCGAAGGGCGGGAGGAAGGGGGCCGCGGCGGCGAAGGGGGACGACCTCGACGCCCGCGTGGACGCGGCCATCGAGCGCGGCGCACGCCGGCTCCTCCGGTGGCAGACGGAGGAGGGGTGGTTCGTCCAGGCCGGGGACCCCGCCCGTCAGCACCGGGCGGCCGGGAGGGCCGAGTCGGAATCGATGACGTGGGGGCAGACCGCCCTCGCCCTCTACACCTTGAGGGCCTGCGGGCTCCCCCGGGACGCGGAGCCGGTGCAGAGAGGCTTCGCCTGGCTCCGGGCGGAGTTCGACCTGCGCCGGGGGGACCGGACGGCCCCGAAGGGACTCCAGCGGAGGCCATCGGAGTTCCAGACGTACGACCTCTCCCTCGCCCTCCTGGCGCTGGACGCCCAGCGCCGCGCTCCGGCGATCCCCGGGATGGACCCGGGATCGTGGAAGGAGGGCGGGAGCGGGCCGCGGAAGAAGGGCAAGGCCCCGCCCGCCCCCCTCACCGCGGAGCAGGAGCTCTCCTGGATGGAGCAGCTGGCCCGCCTCCTCGTCGGGGCCCAGGCGGTGAACGGCGGCTTCGGGTACAACACCGCCGGGGACTACGCCGAGACCGCCCCGGCCAGGCTCGCCTACGAGGACCACTCCAACACCCAGTACGCGCTCCTCGGTCTCAAGGCGGCGCGGATGAACGGGATCCGCATGGATCGGTCGATCTGGCTCCGGGCTCTCCTCCATCTTCTCGAGTGCCAGGAACGGAACGGGCCCAGGGTACCCAGGGGGGTTGACCCCGGTCCGGGCGGCGGCAAGAAGGGCGCCGTCTCGACCGTCGGGGACCGGGCCCGCGGCTGGGGCTATGCGGACGGGAACCCGGCCACGGGCTCCATGACCACCGGGGGGGTCTCCTCCCTGGCCATCTGCCGGAGCGAACTCCCCGGCGCGGTGGAGTACGACGCGGACCTCGCGGCCCGATCGGAGCAGGCGGTCTTCGACGGGCTCGCCTGGCTCGGGCATCACTTCACCGTGGCGGAGAACCCCGGACCCGTGGGGGCGCCCATGGGCCGGGAGTTCTGGCTGTACTACTACCTCTACGGGCTCGAGCGGGCCGGCGTGCTGGCCGGGGCGGAGCGGATGGGGAGCCACGACTGGTACGGGGAGGGCGCGGCCTGGCTCCTCGAGCACCAGACGATGGGAGGGGCCTGGCAGCAGGACCACTCCTTCCTCGACGGGCCCTTTCATCCGCCGCCCCCGGGCCCCCCCGGCCGGGACCCGCCCCGCCCCCTGCCCCCGGACGTGCAGGCGCGGATCGACGATGCGAGGGGCAACCTCCTCGACTCCTGCTTCGCCCTCCTCTTCCTGAAGAGGGCGACCCGCGCGGCCGTGGCGACGGTGCAGGCGGAGGACCGGCTGGATCTGCGGGGCGCGGCGGACCTCCCGGACAGGGACTTCGGCGACCTCTTCGCCGCCGTGTTCCGCGGGTTCGCGGCGGCGGCCCCGGGGGAGAGGCGGGAGCGGGCCGCGGATTTCGTCCGCATGGGCACGCGCTCCCTCCCCCTCCTCATGCTCCGGCTCGACGACGCGGAGGCGGCCGTCCGCGGCGCGGCCCTGGACGCGCTCCGGGAGACCACGGGCCTGACCCACGGCTTCGACCCCGCGGCGCCCGAGGAGGCCCGCGGAGCGGCGGTCCGCGCGTGGGAGGACTGGTGGGCGTCGGAGGGCCGGCGACTCGTCGCAGACACTGCGGCGGGCCGGTTCCGGTAGCGGGACCTACCGCCCCCGCACCAGCACGACGTTCCCCCGCACCTCCCACCGGAGGTCGGCGTCGAGGCGGACGAGCTCGTTCATGGCCTCGTCGAGGGGCATGTCCTTCACCGTCAGTTTCACCATGAGCGCGCGGCAGCGCTCCCCCACCGCCTCGTCGGCGATGAAGTTGAGCCCGTGGAGCGCCGAGAGGTAGGAGAGGACCTCGGTCAGGTTCACGTTCCCGTCGAAGGAGAGGGTCGTGCGGCGGGACTTGAGGATCGCGAGGAGGCTCTCCTCCTCCGCGATCCTCTTCCGCACCTCCGCCACCGTCTCCGTCGGCCGCGCCGGGGGCTCCCGGAGGAGGACGAAGAGCCGCTCCTCCCGGACCTCCCACCCGAGCACCTTTCCGACCTCGGGGCTCGGGACCGCTCCGACGGCGAGGTCCAGGACGTCCCGGGACCGGACGTTCTGGAACCGTGCGACGAAGGGGGTCGCGAAGCAGATCCGCTCCAGGGAGGCGTCCGCGTACTCCACGGCGAGCCCCAGGGCCTCGGCCCGGTTCCGCAGCACCTCTCCCACGGTGCCCTGCTCGAAGTCGAGTTCCCCGGACCCCGCGTTGAGCCGCTCCTCCATGGTGGGCCCCGCGGGCGCCGGCTCCGCGGCGACGGCCGGCGCGGCGCGTTCGCGGGGCCGCTCCATGGGCAGCGGCGGCCCCTCCGCCGGAGGCGGCGAGGCCACGGGAGGCGCCGCGGCGACCGGCGGCGGTTCCGAAGGCGATGGAGGCGGAGCCTCCATCGCCTTCCACGCCACCACCCCGCCGAGGAGAAGCGCCGCCGCCCCCGCCGCGATTCCCACCTTCGCCGCCGTGGTCATGACGATTCCTCCCGCGGCCCCCGCAGGGAGCCCCTTGCCCGCGGGCGGGAGCAGGGGCGCGAGGAGGAGGGACAGCCCCTCCCGTCCCCCGCCGAGCCGCCCCCGCAGCCGCTCCAGCGCCCGCTTCAGGCGTGTCCGCACCGTCTCCACCGGAACCCCCTGCCGGCGCGCGATCTCCGCGGGCGGAAGGTCCTCGAAGTAGCGCAGCAGCACCGTCCCCCGGTAGGGCTCCTCCAGCGCGAGCACCGCGTGGACGAGCCTCTCCAGGATCTCCGCCCGCGCGACCAGGGAATCCGGCGTCGCCTCCACCCGCTCCCGGGCGGCGGCCCCCTCCTCGTGGAGCCGCCGGGTCCGCGCGGCGCGCGACGCGTCGATGGCGGCGAAGCGCAACAGCGAGCGTAGCCAGCCACGCGGGGCGCGGAGCGGCGCCGCGGGCGGGTGGGCCATCGCCCGCACCCAGGCCTCCTGCTCGAGATCGTCCGCGGCGGCCTCCCCGTGCACGAGGGTGCGGGCCACGCGGCCCACCCACTCCCGGTGGACCAGGAGGTCGTCGATGTTCCAGTCCGGCACGGGATTCTCCCTCTGCATCCATGGATCAGCCGGACGCCGGGTCCGGACCGGTCCAGGAATCCCGTCGACTCCCGGCGCCGCCTCTGGCCTCAGGAGTCGAGAAGGAACCTCACGTGCTGTGCCAGCACGGCCGGCGGGAACGGCTTCTGGAGGAAGTTCATCCTCCCCGCCTCCACCCCGTTGAGCAGGAGCGGCTCCATCCCCCACGACGTCGCCGGCAACGAACTCCTCGACGGAATCCCCACCCATCATCGGCCCCCGAGGACGGGGGCTGGAATGACTTCGATACCCCATTGTCTCGATGGGGGTTTCCTGACCCGGTCTCCAGCTTCATCCCCGACCATGGCCTGCAACACGATCTCGACTCCGCTCGGCACGTCGCATTCGAATACTTCACCGCCACTTGCGAATACCGACCACTCCGTCGGTACCAGGGCTCCTACCGGACAATAACTCACCACGACTTCCGCCATCCGCCCTGCGTCTGCCTCCGGCCATTCGACACGTCCAAGGAACTTCCTGCCCGCGTCCAATTCATACTTGCACACCGGGCCGTCCCCCTTGCTCCCGGGCTGGATGGAAATGAACCCGAAGGTCGGCGCGTAACCGGATCGAGTGACACTCACCATCAAATCCAGCGAACACGGCAACCCCCCCCACCGGAGCGTTCCCTTCGCGTCCGTCACTCCCGGCTCAACGTAAGGAATGGACCCACCACTGTCCATGCTGTGGAGACGAAGCTGAGCGCCTTGAATGGGAGATCCACCAGGCCCGCACACGAGGACACGGGCCACGCCATCCATGGGAACCGAACGACACTGAACGACCACCGCATCGTCATCCAGGTCCCACGCATCCTCGTCCTGAGCATCCACTTCCAGCAGGCACGTATCGCCACCACCCTTCAACCACAGTGTCCAGTTCGTGCTCCATATGCAGAAAGGAGCGCTGACCGAAAACTCCCCGTTCTCGGAGACAAGGGCCTTGCCTTCGTATCGCGCCGGGTTGGGCTCCTTCAGTACAGGATTCCGGCTCCACTCACACAGGAGCAGAACTTCACGTGAACTGGCCCATGACTCGTGGTCGGCAACGGTTCCAGATATTCTCGTGGGCCGCGCCAGAACGCCGTTACCGACCTCCTGATGGCCGACCTGCATGCCACGGTCCGTGACATCCAGTGCACCGCCCGGGGAAGACCCACGACCTCCTGCACACCCGATAAGGACTAGCGCTGCCACCCAGAGCGGCGAAGACGACGATGCGCCATATACTTGCTTCATCTGGGCATGTTACGACACTGCTCACCAGAATTGCATCCGCCGGCATGTGCGTCATACCCCTGACCGTTACCCGGTCGTTACCGCCGCCGGGCCCCCTCCCCCGTCAGAGTGGACGGCCACCGGAACGGAGGAAACGAACATGAGGATCCCGCCCCTCGCCCTCGCCTTTTGCCTCTTCGCCGCCCCCGCCGCCGCAGCCGACCGCGTCGCTCCTGCCGTCCCCCTCGGGGCCGCGGGCCGCCTCCCCGTCCGCGAGGTCACCGTATTCAAGGACGGCCACGCCTTCGTCGTCCGCAGCGGCGCCATGCCCCTCGACGCGGCCGGCAACGTCGTCCTCGACGACCTCCCCTCCCCCGTCCTCGGCACCTTCTGGCCCTGGGCCGAGGCCCCCGGCGCGACGCTCAAGGGCGTCGTCGCCGGACGACGCCGCGTCCTCGTCC
The DNA here is from genome assembly GCA_964370855.1 of uncultured Planctomycetota bacterium. GTDB lineage: Bacteria > Planctomycetota > JAJSAM01 > JAJSAM01 > JAKLKS01 > JAKLKS01. The sequence continues at coordinate 32,006 of CAYJMF010000023.1, forward strand.
CCCGCACCGCGCTGCAGATGGAGGAGATCCTCCGCGCCAACCCCGGCGCCGAGGTCCTCGTCCGCGAGCCCGGCCGCGAGCGGTACGCCGCCACCCTCGTCGGCGTGCCCGCGCGGTCCACGGAGGAGCTGGCCCGCACGACGCTTCCCGGCGATCCGGTCCCCCTCCCCGTCCACTCCGCCCTCGTGATTCTCAAGACCCCCGAGGGGACCCGCGCCGTCCCCGCGGCGCGCATCGAGGAGATCCTCTTCCGCGACGGCATGAAGACGGAGGTCGCCGTCGAGGAGGAGCGGGACCTCCTCACGCTCCGCCTCGACTGGAAGGGGGCGAAGCCGCCGGCGACGGCGGAGGTCGGCATGGGCTACCTCCAGAAGGGCCTCCGGTGGATTCCCTCCTACCGCATCGAGATCCTCGGCGGCGGGAAGGTCTCCGTCCGCCTCCAGGGCACGCTGATCAACGAGCTCGCCGACCTCGAGGGCGTCACCGCCCACCTCGTCGTCGGCGTCCCCTCCTTCGACTTCGCCGGCTCCCCCGACCCCGTCGGCCTCCAGGGGACCCTGGCCCGCCTCTCCCCCTTCTTCCAGAACGCCCAGGGCGGCGCCCTCACCAACGCCGCCATCGCCTCCAACTACGTCGTCACACAACAGGCGATGCGCATGGGGGAATCCCGCGGCGGTGAGGGCGGAGGGGGCGGGGACGAGGAAGGGAGCGGCGCCGACGGGGAGAAGAGCGAGGACCTCTTCCTCTTCACCCTGCGCGGCGTCACGCTCCGGCGCGGCGAGCGCATGGTCGTGCCGGTCTCGGAGACCGTGCTTCCCTACGAGGACGCCTGGGCCCTCGACCTCCCCTTCACCCCGCCGGCGGAGATGCGGCAGGGGAACCAGGACCCGCGCCTCGCGGCGCTGCTGCGGATGATGGCACGCCCGAAGGTGATGCACCGCCTCTGCATCCGCAACACCGGGACCGCCCCCCTCACCACGGCGCCGGCCCTCCTCCTCAAGGAGGGGCGGGTCCTCGGGCAGGGGACCATGACCTACGCCGCGCCGGGATCCACCGTGGACCTCGACGTGACGGCGGCGGTGGACATCCGCGTCACGAAGTCGGAGCGGGAGACCGGGCGGACTCCTGCGGCCATGAACTGGAACGGCCGGAAGTACGGCCGCATCGACCTCGCCGGCACCGTCACCTTGGAGAACCGCTTCGACCGGCCCGTCACCGTGGCCGTCACGCGGTGGGTGCTGGGGGCGGTGGACTCCGTCGAGGGGGGCGGGAGCGCCGGAGCCGTCAGCCTCGGCGAGGCCGCCGCGTGGAC
>CAYJMF010000023.1:33327-50448 GCA_964370855.1 uncultured Planctomycetota bacterium
CGGGGGCGGGCCGGGGGGGGGGGCGGGGGGGGGTGGCGCCGGGCGGGGGGGGGGGGCGCGCCGCGGGGGCCCCCCGGGGCGGGGACGACGTGTGGCGGGGCGGGCCCGGCGGGTCCGGACTCCCCCCGTGGTGGTCCTGGTGGCACTGGCCCTCGTGGTGGAGCCACCTCAACGGGGCGGGGAAGATCACCTGGAGCGTGGCCATCGAACCGGGGGAGAAGAAGAGCCTCGGCTACGCCTGGCACTACTTCTGGGATTAGGATCCTCCCCATGACCCGCGCCCGCGTGCTCGTGGTGGAGGACGATCCGGCGGTCCGCCGCGGCATCGTGGACGCGCTCCGCTGGGGGGGGTACGAGCCGCTGGAGGCTGCGGACGGGGAGACGGGGCTCCGGGCGGCGCTCGCGCGGGAGGTGGACCTCGTCCTCCTCGATCTCCTCCTCCCCCGCCGGGACGGGTTCTCGGTGCTCGAGGAGGTGCGCCGCGCGCGGCCGGCGCTGCCGGTCATCGTGCTGACGGCCCGCGGCGCCGAGGAGGACCGCGTCCGCGGGCTCCGCGGCGGGGCCGACGACTACGTGGTGAAGCCGTTCTCGGCGAAGGAGCTGCTGGCGCGGGTGGAGGCGGTGCTGCGGCGGAGCCCGGCGCGGCCCCGGGGGACGGGGTCCTTGGCGGTGGCGGGGCGGACGCTGGATTTCGAGCGGCGGGAGGTGCGCTTCGCCGACGGCGGGCGGGCGGAGCTCCCGGAGAAGGAGGCGGCCTTCCTCGCCTACCTCGCCGCCCATCGCGGGCGGGCCGTCCCGCGGGAGGAGCTGCTGGAGCGGGTCTGGGGCATCGACCCGGGGAACCTGGAGACCCGGACCGTGGACATGCTCGTGGCGCGGTTGCGCGAGCGGCTGCGGGAGCCGGCGGCGGCGCCGGAGGTGGTGCTCACGGTGCGGGGCGAGGGGTACATGCTGGCGCTCCCCGGGGGGGAGGGGTGAGGGCGCGGACCCGGGCCTGGACCGTCTTCCTCCTCACCGCGGGCCCGGTGCTGGCGGCGCTCCTCGGCATCACCGCCGTGACCCTCCAGCGGGAGCAGGGGGAGGCCGACGCGCAGGCCGGGGCGCTGCGGGAGGAGCGGGTGCGGGTCGCCCTGTGGCGCATGGACGGGGCGATGGCGGCGGTGCTGTCGGCGGAGGGGGCGCGGCCGCCGGAGGAGTACTCCGGGTGGGCGGCTCCTTCGGTTCCTCCTCCGTGGGAGGTGGGGATGAAATTGAAGGGGAAGTCCGCTCCCCCCATCCTCCTGGCCCCGCCCTTCATCCGGCTCTCCTACCAGGTCGACTTCGAAGGACGCCTGACATCCTCCTGGGTACAGGAGCCCGGAATCTCCATCGCGGGACCGGATGCGGGCTACTGGGAGCACATGGGCCGGGAGTTGTCCCTGCTCCAGGGTCTGGACATCACCCGGGGAGCAGGATCGGGGAGCGCGGTACCCGCCGCACCGCAGCTCGACGCCGGCTACGCCGCCCGCCAGTCCCGCAACGTCCAGACCCAGCAGGAGGTGCAGGACAACGCGAACCTCCGCCAGGCGATCGCCCCGGCTCGCCCCGCCACCGCCTCGATCCGATCCGGTGTCCGCATCAGCCCCCTCGCCGCCTCGTGGCATTCCCCGCCGGGAGAAGGGCCCCCCGAACTCCTGTTCGAACGGAGAGTGGAGGACGCGGAAGGCGCGGTCTTCCGCCAGGGATTCCTCGTGGACTGGACGCAGCTCAAGCGCTGGCTCCTGGCCGAGGCGAAGGACGACTTCCCCGGCGCAGACCTCGTTCCCGTCCCCGAACCCGGCCCCGGCGGCCCCCGCTTCCTCGCCTCCGTCCCCGCCCGGTTCGAGCCGGGCCCCGCGGTGCCGACGGTACTGCCCCGCTGGTCCCCCACGCGCCGGATGCTGGCGCTCCTGTGGATCGCCGCCCTCGGCGCGGCGGCGGTGGCGGGTTTCCTCCTGCGCGCCGCCCTCGACGACGCCGAGAGGCGGGCGCGCTTCGTCTCCGCCGTCACCCACGAATTGCGCACGCCGCTCACCACCTTCCGGATGTACGCCCAGATGCTGAAGGACGGCATGGCGCCGCCCGGCGCCGAGGGGGAGTACCTCGCGACCCTGGAGCGGGAGTCGGGGCGCCTCGCGCGCGTGGTGGAGAGCGTGCTCCTCTACGCCCGCCTCGAGGAGGGGAAGGGGGGGCCGCGCACGGAGGTGATGGAGGCGGCGGCCCTCCTCGACCGGGTGATCCCCGTGCTGGAGCGGCGGGCGGCGGAGGGGGGGCTTGCGCTCCGGGTAGGCCGGGCGGTGGGCGCGGGCGCGCCCGTGTCGGCGGACCCGCAGGCCGTGGAGCAGATCCTCCTCAACCTCGTGGACAACGCCTGCAAGTACGCGGCGGGCGGCGGCGGCGTCGGCCTCGACGCGCGGGTCGAGGGCGGACGGCTCCTCGTGGACGTCTCCGACGGCGGCCCCGGCATCCCCGCGGCGGAGCGGGAGGCGATTTTCGAGCCCTTCCGGCGCCTCCCCCGGGACGAGGCGGGCTCCGCCGGCGGCGCCGGGCTCGGACTCGGCCTCGCCCGGGCCCTCGCCCGCGCCCAGGGGGGGGGACTCAAGGCCGTGCGCCGGGACGGGCCGGGCGCGCGCTTCCGGTGGACCCTCCCCCTGGCCGGATCCTCGTCACACCGCTCCCTCCGAAGCCCCGTGTGATGGACGTCATGGAGGGGGCTAGGATCCTCCCCTGAAAGGGTGTGAGCGGGGGAGTCCGCCCACAGGGCACCCGCAGGGGGAGCATGACCGGCAGTCCCGTCCCGGCGAACTCGATGCGCCGGCTGGAGGGATTCTGCGCGGGGTTCTCGGCCCTGATACCGCTGTTCGTGCTCGCCACCTGGGCGCTCGGCCGATGGCAGATCGGCACCCTCGGGCCCTCCTACGTCCCCATGGCCCCCAGCACGGCCGTCCTCTTCCTCCTCCTCGCCGGCGGGACGATCCTGAGGGGGCGCTGGCCCGACCGTCCGGGTGTGCGGTGGGCCGTCGCGGGAGCGGCACTCGTCGCGATCCTGGTCTCCCTCCTGGTCCTCGCCGCCGACGCCGTTCCCGCCGCCCTCGACATGGAGTCCCGGCTCACGGCCGGCGGGGCCACGGCGTCGGGGATTCCCGTGGGGAGGATGTCCCTGCTGACGGCCGCGACCTTCCTCCTCGCCGGGCTGGGGCTCCTCCTCTCCCTTCCTCCGCTCTCCCTGCTGCGGGGGGCGCGCACGGCCACCTCCACGATCTCCCTCGGCGTCGCCGCCATGGGCCTGGCGACCCTGTCCGGCTACGCCGCCGGCACCCCCCTGCTCTACGGCAGCGGGCTCATCCCCATGGCGGCCTCCACGGCCCTCTGCTTCATCCTCCTGGGCACCGCCCTCCTCGTCGGGGGGGATCCGAAGGCATGGGTGCTCCGGGCCCTGACCCGGGAGGCCGACGCCGCGCCCCGGCCCGACCTCCTCCTCACGGCCGCGGCCCTCGGCACCACCGCCGCCATCGGCGTCATCGGCTTCCTCCTGCTCAACGGCACCGAGTCGAAGGCCCGGGACATCGCCGGGAGGAACCTGGCGGCGGTGGCCGACGCGAAGGCGGCCGCCATCGAGGGGTGGCTCCTCGAGCACCGCCGGAACGCCGAGTACCAGTTCCGCTCCCCCTTCGTGTTCCGCCGCGTGCGGGCCTACCTGGAGGACCCCGCCCCGGGGGATTCGCGCCGGGAGGCGCAGGAGTGGCTCGATCTCGTCCGGGAAGTCGGCAACTACCGGCGCGCCGCCCTCCTCGATTCCTCCCTGACCGTGCGCCTCGAGTCCCCGCAGACCGACTCCCCCCTGGAGCAGGAGGACCGCCCACTCGCCGGGGAGTCGCTGCTCACCCGGGAGGTGGTGCTTTCCGATCTCCATCCCTGCGGGCCGCGCGGCGAGGCGGACCTGGACACCTTCGTCCCCCTCCTGGAACCGGAGGACGGGAAGGGAGCCCCGGGGGCGGTCCTCGTCCTCCACCTCGACCCGGGCCACCACCTGCTTCCCCTGGCCCGGTCCGGGCCCGCTCTCAGCCCATCCTCCGAGACCCTGCTCCTCGCGAGGGGGGAGGCAGGGTTGCGCATCATGAATTCCCCGCGCGGGGCCCCCGGCACCGATGCCGGGCTCTCCGGCGGAAGGGCCGCCCTCGCCCTGGCCGCCGCCGCCGACGCGGGCGGAGGCGCGAACATGGTGGAGGGCATCGATGACCGGGGCTCCGTCGTGTTCGCGGTCCTCCGCCCGGTGCCGGGGCACGCCTGGTTCCTCCTGGCCAAGGTGGATCGGGACGAGGTCCTGTCCGTCAACCGCTCGGCGACCCAGGCGATCCTCCTCTTCATGGTCGTCCTGGTCGCGGCCGCGTGGCTCGGCGTGGCGCTCCTCTGGCGGAGGAGGGAGGCCCGCCACATCCTGGGGCTCCTGGCCGCCGAGGAGGAGGGGCGCGGCATGGCGGAGCAGATCGAGCAGCTCATGCGGAGCGCCAACGACATCATCCTCCTCACCGACGGGGAGGGGCGCATCCTGGCGGCGAACGACCGGGCGGTGGAGGCCTACGGGCGCAGCCGCGAGTCCCTCACGGGGCTGGGCCTCGGGGATCTGAACGCCCCGGGGGCGGAGGGGACGGGGGACGCCTTCCTCCCCACCGGGGGGGCCGCCGCCTTCGAGACCATCCACCGGAGGGCCGACGGCACCTCCTTCCCGGTGGAGGTGAGGAACCGGCTCGTGGACATGGGCGGGGAGCGGCGCGGCTTCGCGGTCCTGAGGGACATCTCGGAGCGCCGGGCCCACGAACGGGCCCTGGAGCGGCTCAACCGGCTCTACGCCACGCTCAGCGAGACGAACCAGGTGCTGGTACGCTCCCCCTCCCTGCAGGAGGCGCTGCGGAAGGCCTGCTCGGTGGCCGTCCAGATCGGCGGCTTCACCTCCGCGGCCATCCTCCTCGGAAGGGCGGCGACCGGGGAGCCCGTGACCGCGGCCCGGACCGGCGGCCCGGCGGACCCCGCGGAGTCGGAGGCCGCGGAGGCCGTGCTCCGGGACGGGGACCGGGTCCTCCGCGCGATCCCCCCGGCCGGTCCCATTCCCGCCCCCGGGGTCCCGGGACGGGTGATCGCGGCCTTCCCCCTCCTGGGGAAGGAGGGGCCGGCGGGGGCCTTCGTCGTGGTGGCCCGCGAGGGGGACTCCCTCGGGCCCGACGAGCTCCACCTCCTCGACGAGGTCGCCTCCGACGTCTCCTTCGCCCTCGACCACTTCGCCACCGAGGAGCGGCGGCGGCACGCGGAGGAGGTGCTGCGGGAGAGCGAGGAGCGGTTCCGCAGGCTCACCGAGGCGGCCCCCGACGGGGTCGTCCTCTTCGACGACCACGGCCGCATCACGCTGTGGAACGGGGGGGCGGAGCGGATGACGGGAATCCCCCGGGACGAGGCCATGGGCCGGGAGTTCCGCACGTTCCTCGTGCCCGAGCGCCACCACGCGTCCTGGGAGAAGGGGCTCCGCCGGTTCGCCGACACGGGGGAGGGGGACCTCGTCGGCAGGACCGTCGACATCCAGGCCCTGAGGAGGGACGGATCCGAATTCCCGGCGGAGATCTCCCTCTCGGCGACGCGGATCCGCGGCCGCTGGAACGCCATCGCCATCCTGCGCGACGTCTCCGAGAGGCGGCGGGAGCAGGAGCGGCTCCTGACCCTCTCCCGTGCCGTCGAGCAGAGCCCCGTCTCCATCGTGATCACCGATACCGCCGGGTCCATCCGCTACGTCAACCCGGAGTTCACGCGGGCGACGGGGTTCGCGGCGGAGGAGGCGCTGGGCGCCAACTCGCGCATCCTCCGGTCGGGCCACCACCCCCCGGACTTCTACGCCTCCCTCTGGCGGACCATCACCTCCGGCCGCGACTGGCGGGGGGAGCTCAGGAACAAGCGGAAGGACGGGACCCTCTTCTGGGAATCCGCCACCATCTCCCCCGTGGCCGACGCCTCGGGGCGCATCACCCACTACGTGGCCGTGAAGGTGGACGTCACGGAGAGGCGGCTCCTCGAGGACCAGTTCCGGCAGTCCCAGAAGATGGAGGCCGTGGGCCGGCTGGCGGGCGGCGTGGCCCACGACTTCAACAACCTCCTCACCGTCATCTCCGGGTTCACGGAGCTGACCCTCGGGAAGCTCCCCCCCGGCGATCCCGTGCGGCCCTACCTGGAGGAGGTGGCCAAGGCCTCGGAGCGGGCCGCGGGGGTGACCCGCCAGCTCCTGGCCTTCAGCCGCCGGCAGGTGCTGCAGACGGTCCCCACGGACCTCGGGGCGGTCGTGACGGGCCTGGAGAAGATGCTGCGGAGGCTCATCGGCGAGGACGTCGAGATCATCCTCCGGCTCTCGCCCGACCTGGGGACCGTCAAGGTGGACCCCGGCCAGATGGAGCAGGCCGTGGTCAACCTCTGCGTGAACGCCCGCGACGCCATGCCGGGGGGCGGGACCCTGGTCCTCGCGGCGGAGAACGTGACCCTGGACGGCGCCTCGCCCCGCTCCCGCGGGGGCACCCGCACCGGGGAGTACGTGGCGCTCTCCGTCGCGGACACCGGGACCGGGATGTCGCCGGAGGTGAAGGACCACGTCTTCGAACCCTTCTTCACGACCAAGGAGAAGGGGAAGGGCACGGGGCTCGGGCTCGCCCAGGTCCACGGCATCGTGCACCAGAGCGGGGGCTTCATCGAGGTCGATTCGACCCCCGGCGCGGGCACGACCATCCGCATCCTCCTCCCCCGCCTCGGGGCGGAGGCCGGGGTGGCGCCGGCGCCGGACACGGTCCCCGCGGGGGGGAGGGAGCGGATCCTCCTCGTGGAGGACGAGCCCGCCGTGGCGGAGGTCGCCAGGGACTCCCTGGAGGGGGCCGGCTACCGGGTCCTGCCGGCCTTCACGCCGGAGGCCCTGGACCGGATCCTCGCCGAGGAGCCGGAGCACATCGACCTCCTGCTCACGGACGTGGTGATGCCGGGCAGGAACGGGCGGCAGGTGGCGGACCTCGTGCAGGCGCGATGGCCCGGGGTGCCGGTCCTCTACATGTCCGGCTACACCGACGAGGTCATCTCCCGGCACGGGGTGCTGGACCCGGGCATCGAGTTCCTCGCCAAGCCCTTCACGCCCGCCTCGCTCCTCGGGAAGGTGCGGGACGTGCTCGACCGGCGGAAGCCGGTGCCCGGACGGGAGGCGGGATCCCCGTGACCGGCGGCCCCGCTCCCCTCGGGGCTCCCCGGGTGCGGCGGTAGAATCGCCGGCCCACCCAGGAGGACGGTCCATGGCACGCTCCCTCGTCATCGGCGCCGGCGGACAGATCGCCAGCGATCTCGTGCCCGCGCTGCACCGCCGCGGCGACGAGGTGCGGATGCTCGATCTCAAGGAGCCCCGGGAGACGAGCGGGTTCCGGGCGCTGGACGGGTACTTCCGGGGCGCCGGCGCCGCGGGGTGGGAGAAGTGGTGGACGACGGCGGACGCGGCGCGGGGCTCCGCGGTCCCGGAGCTGATCCGCTCCTTCCGGCCGGCGGAGGTCTACCTGCTGACGGCGCTGCTCTCCGCCGTGGGCGAGGGGAAGCCGGGCCTCTGCCTCGACGTGAACATGGGCTCGCTCCGCCTCTGCCTCGAGGCCATCGACGGGATGGATGGGCCGAAGGCGCGGCTCGTCTGGCCCTCCTCCATCGCGGCCTACGGCCCCATCCCCGGCTTCGAGGGGGGGCTGCCGGATCCCGTCACCGACGACACCCCCTGCTTCCCGACGACGATGTACGGGGTGACCAAGGTGGCCGGCGAACTGCTCGGCGCCTGGTACGCGCGGACGGGGCGGGTGGACTTCCGGTCGCTGCGCTTCCCGGGGCTGCTCAACGCGACTCCCCCCGGCGGCGGCACCACGGACTTCGCCAACGAGATGTACTTCGCCGCCGCGGAGAGGCGCCCCTCGAGGGACTTCCTCGCGGCGGGGACGCGGCTCCCCTTCATGTACATGCCCGACGCCGTGCGGTCGCTGCTGGAGCTGGCCGCGGCGGATCCGGCGCGGCTGACGCGGCGGACCTACAACGTGGCCGGCCTCTCCCCGAGCGCGCGGGAGATCGCCGCGAGCATCGCGAAGCACGCCGGGTACCCGTTCGAGGGTGCGTTCCTCCCGGGGGATCCGCGGCAGCGCATCGCCGACTCCTGGCCGAAGTCCCTCGACGACTCCTCTGCCCGCCGCGACTGGGGCTGGGCCCCGCGCTTCGCCACCCTCGACCAGATGACCCCCGCCCTCCTCCGCGAAATCGCGGAAAAGTGAAAATGGGGACGCGCACCACTCTTCACTTTTCTGAACCGTTCCCCTGTTCGGTCACGCTCCCCCGTTGACAGCCCGCGGGAGTCCCTAAGATGGGGGACGGGTCCTGCGGGGGGCCCGGAGGGGGGACGCCATGAAGGGCATCGCCGTCGTCGGATTCCTCGCCGCCGTCGTGTTCTCGGCGGCCTCCTCCCCGGGCCAGGCGCTCCTCCTCGACGGCGCGGCGCTCCGTGCGGAGATCGTGAGGAGGCAGGCGGGCTACACGGGAAGGCTCGACGCGGCCCTCAAGCGGAAGCAGCTGGGGCTGGAGCGGGCGCTCCTGGCGCTGGACTCCCCCTCCTCCACGCTGCAGGGGGACCTCCGCATCGCCCGCTGGACCGCGCAGGCGCTGGACCGCCCCTTCGGCACCGACGGTCCCCTCTTCGGGATGGTCGAGGAGTACGCGGACCGGGCCTCGGCCCTGACGGCCGGGGCGCGGGACGGGCTGGAGGCCTGCCTCGCCGCGGAGACGGATGCTGAAGCCGCCGCGGACGCCCTCCTTCACCTCGCCCGCGCCGACCGGCGTCTCGCCGCCGCCGAGACCGCCGCCACACGGGCCCGCCGCATCCGGCTGCTCGAGGCCGCAATGCGGGAGGTGGATGCGGGGCTCCTCGCCCTCGAGGAGGGAGCGGGGGCGCCCCTGGCCTCGGGCTCCCTGGTGATGGACGTGGGCGCCCCCGCCCTTCCCTATGCCTGGACTCCCGATCTCGTGACGGCGACGGTGACCCTCGACGCCGAGGGGGCTCCGGTGGCCTTCGAGATCTTCATGGTCCAGGCCCCCGGCGGCGGCCCCGTCAGCTCCCAGCTGCGGCTTCGAACGGCAACCGATTTCACGGGGGTCGGGTTCTACGAGCCCTCGGGCACCTTCGACACGGACATGGCGGCGAGCATCATGGCCTACAGTTTCCTGTCCATATCCACCGGGTCGGTCTTCGAGGTGACGACCTTCGATGCGGACCAGGGGAGGATCGCGGGCAACTTCACCCTGCGCCTCCGCACCTCCGGCGGGATGATGTCCGGCTTCATCCGCGAGGGCACCTTCGACATCCGCGCCCCCATCCTCGTCCGCAAGCCGTGAGGGCGGGCGCACCGGCAACCCGGTTTCCATCTCCCGCATCATCCGTGGAAAAGTGAAAAAGTGGTGCGCGTCCCCTATCCTCGGGCCATGGACTACGGACCGCTGAAGGGGGCGAGGGAGACGGCGGCGCTGGACGGGATCATCACCTTCACGTACCAGTTCGAGAAGGGGGGGTTCCGGAGGTGGATGCGGCGCGCCGGTCCCGGCAACTTCCGCGCGGTGCGCGTGGACGGGCGGGTCGCCGGCGGGTGCGTCCTCTACGACATGGGCCTCTGGCTCGGCGGCCGCGTCGTCCCCTCCATCGGCGTCGCCGGCGTCGGCGTGGCCCATGAGCACCGGGCGCAGGGGGCCGGGTCGGACCTCATGCGCGGCGTCGTGCTCGAGGCGGCGCGGCGGGGCATGGCGCTCTCCTCCCTCTACCCGGCGACACAGCCGGTCTACCGGCGCGCCGGCTACGAGCGGGCGGGCCACTGGCTCCACTACGCCGTGCCCTGCGCCTCCATCGACGCCCGGGAGCGGGAGCCCGCGGTGCGCGAGGGGCGGCCCTCGGACCGGCGGACCCTGGTGCGGCTCTACGAGGAGATGGCCCGGGGGACGGCGGGGCTCGTGGCGCGCAACGACCATCTCTGGAACCGGCTCGTCGCCCCCTCCCACGGGCCGGCCCGCCCCTACATCCTCCACGAAGGTCGCGAGGCGGTCGGGTACGTCGTCATCCTCCCGAGGAAGACCTCCGGCATCGGCCAGGAGCTCCACCTGGTCGATCTCGCGTTCACGCGGCCCGAGGCGGGGCGGCGCATCCTCTCCTTCATCGCCTCCCAGCGCTCCTTCGTCGAGACGGTGATCTGGAACGGCGGCCCCCAGGACGCGCTGGCGGCGCTGCTCCGGGAGCAGAGGGTGAAGGTGGAGACGTACATGCACTGGATGGTCCGCATCGCCGACCTCCCGCGGGCCGTGGCGGCGCGGGGGTACGCGGCGGGGGTGTCGGCGGAGGTGGAGATCGAAGTCGAGGATCCCCTCGTGAAGCGCAACGCCGGGCGGTGGGTGCTGCGCGTCGCGAAGGGCCGCGGCCGCGCGGTGCGCGGCGGCGCGGGCACGGTGCGCTGCGACGTCAACGCGCTGGCCTCGGTCTACACCGGGTACGCCGCCCCGTGGGAGGTCCGCTCCTGGGCCCCCCTTGACGGCCCCGACGCCGCCCTCGCCGCCCTCGCCACGATCTTCGCCGGCCCCGCCCCCTGGAACCGGGAGATGTACTAGGGGACGCACCCAACTTTCCAACTTTCCTGTGGATAACTCCGGGACGGCTCCGGAGTTATCCACAGGAAAGTTGGAAAGTTGGGTGCGTCCCCTTTCCCTACTTCATCGCCTTGATCTTCGCGACGAGGTCCTGGCCGTGGGTCTTTGGTTGTACGGTCTTGTCGAGGTGGCGGAGGATGCCCTTGTCGTCGATGACGTAGGTCCAGCGGTTGGTGTAGGGCTTGTCGGCCATGAGGACGCCGAGCCTCCCCGACGCGCTCGCGTCGGAATCGCTCAACAGGGGGAAGTTGAGCCCCTCCTTCTTCACGAAGGCGGCCTGGGCCGCCACGTCGTCAAGGCTCGCGCCGAGGACCTTCACGCCCATGCCGTCGAGTTCCTTCACTGCGTCCCGCAGTGAATCGACCTCGAGGGTTCAGCCGCCGGTCAGCGCCTTCGGGAAGAAGGCGAGCACCACCCAGGACTTCCCCTCGAACTCCGAGAGGCGCACGGCCTTCCCGTCCTGATCGTTGAGCCGGAAGTCCGGCATCCCGGCGCCGACCTCGATCGACTCCTTCTCCTTCGACTGCGCCATGGCCGCACCTCCGAGGGCCAGGGCGGCGAGCGCCCCGGCCAGGATCCAGTTCCGCATGAGGGCCTCCTTCCGCTTCGGCGCGGATTCTAGGCTCCGCGGGCCCGGGGCCCATTAACCTGCTCCCCATGACCTCCCCCACCCCCATCCGCGTGGCCCATTCCCCGGACTCCGACGACGCCTTCATGTTCTGGGCCCTGGCCAAGGGCCGCATCGACACCGGGGGGCTCGTCTACGAGCACGTGCTCCGCGACATCGAGACCCTGAACGAGGCCGCGAAGTCCTCCACCTACGAGGTGACCGCCCTCTCCATCCACGCCTACGCCTACCTCGCCGACCGCTACGCCCTCCTCCCCCACGGCGCCTCCATGGGGGACGGGTACGGGCCGGTCCTCGTCGCGCGGAAGGGGTTCCGGGAGGCCGACCTCGCCACCGCCGAGATCGCCATCCCCGGCACCCGCACCTCCGCCGCCATGGCCCTCGCCCTCTGGCGGAAGGGCCTCCGGACGCGTGTCATGGACTTCGCCGCCATACAACCCGCGGTCCACTCCGGCGAGGTCGCCGCCGGCGTCATCATCCATGAGGGCCAGCTCACCTACGCCGAGGAGGGCCTGACGAAGATCGTGGATCTCGGCGAGTGGTGGAAGGCCGACACCGGCCTTCCCCTCCCCCTCGGCGGCAACGGGATCCGCAAGGACCTCGGCCCCGCCCTCTCGGCGAAGATCTCCCGCACCCTCCGCGACTCCATCGCCACGGGCCTCGCCCACCGCGCCGAGGGGCTCGCCCACGCCGCCTCCTTCTCCCGCGGCCTCGCGCCGGAGAAGACCGACCGCTTCGTCGGCATGTACGTGAACGACTGGACCCTCGACTACGGGGAGGCGGGCCGCCGCGCCATCACGCTCTTCCTCGCGCGGGGCTTCGAGGCGGGGATCCTGCCGAAGCGCGTCGTGCCCGAGTTCGCGGCCTGACTCACCGGCCCTCGCCCGTGGTGAAGGACCAGACGGCGACGACCTCCCCCGCGGCCCGGCGCCCCGTGAACCGCACGGTGTAGAGGGTCTTCGGCCGCAGGGGGTCGTCGGGCACGAACTGCGCGGTGCCGTTGTTCCCCTCGAGCCCGTACCCCGACGTGTAGGGCCTCGACGGGGTGAAGAGGGTCCCCGGCAGCGGCCTCCCCGCGCCCCCTTCGAACAGCTCCACGGAGCAGTCCGCGAGGACGCGGCCGTCCAGGGGCGTGACGGAAACGGGATAGCCGCGGGGCCTCTTGTAGAAGTCGGGATCGAGGTCGGGGCGCGGCATCTCCGACCCGCACCGCTGGGCCACCCCCGTCTGCCCCGGCCCCGGCACGAGGAGGAGCCCCGCCTCCCGGTCCGGCGCGGGGGGGCTGGCCCAGGCCACGGTGCCCCCCCTCCCGGCGCCGAGGCCGATCCCCTCCGCCGCGCTCCCGATGCAGGTGTCCCTGTGGAGGACGGTGCCATGGATCCGCCCGAGGAGCTCCGTCAGCTCCCGGTAGCCGCCGATGCTGCTCTTCATCCCCGCCGCCGCGCCGAGGGGCGTGTAGCTCTCGTGGCCCTCCTCCTCGTCGTGGCGGACCCCGTGGAAGGCCATGTACTCGGCGTGCAGGCGGCAGCCCTCGGACCTCCGCCGGTCGAGGCGGAAGGGAGGGAGGCCGACGCCTCGCCGCCACCCGTTGAGCCAGGCGAGGCCCGCCGCCGCCCCTTCGTCGGCCCAGGAGGGGAGGGGCTCCGGCGTGCAGCGGAGCGAGGGCCCCTCGCCGTCGGGCCCGGGGCCGATGCGGAGGCAGCCCCGCGGGGTCCAGTGCAGCTCCCCTGCGCGGAACCGGCGGAAGGCGCCCCCCTCCCCCACCCGGATCCAGTCCACGCCCGGGCCCGGCCGGCCGTCCCCGTCGACGTCGAGGAGGAGGACCGGCTCCAGCCACAGCTTCCCGACGAGGGCGCCGGCGGGGGCCGCGGTCCACCGGTCGAAGAGGGTGTAGAGGAGCACGGGCCGCGCCGACGCCCCCTCCCCGAGGTCCACCACCGCGGGCTTCCCCGGCGTCAGGGTGCGGTCGTACTTCCCCTTCCCGCCGGTGTCGAGGCGGAGCTTCCCCTTCTCCACGGACCACCGCGCCCCGGGGAGGAGAAGGGAGACGGAGAACTCCCCCTCCCCCTCGAGGGGGATCGCCGCGGAGGGCGGCACCAGGGTGGCGTCGGCGTTCCTCGTGCGCTGGAGCGGGACGGCGAACCCGCCCCCGCCCCGGGCCTCCAGCCGGTCCGCCAGCCCGCGCAGGGACTCCCCGACGGTGCCGGCGGCCGCTCCGAGGGCGGCGCGGAGGTCCGCCGCGGCCTGCACCGGCCCCATGGCGGCGAGGGCCTCCTCGAGGGCGATCCACGCCTCGGCGTTGGCGGATCGGGGGAGGCGCGCGGGGAGGAACTCGATGGCGGGGAGGCCGAGCCCGGTCAGCTCCTTCGCCGCCTTCGCGCGGACCTCCGCGGGCCCCTCCTCGAGGAGGTCCACGATGCGGCGGACCTGGTCGGGGAGGGGAGGGGGTTCCCTGCCCTCGGCGCGGGAGGCGGCCGGGGCAGGGCCGATGAAGGAGGACGCGAGGAGGAGCGCGAACGCGGCGGGCAGGAAGCGGCGGCCGTTCTCCATGGCGACATTCTCCAGACCGACCCGGCCCGGGGCAAGCCCGGCGCCGGAGATTGATGCAACGCCGTCACCCTCCCGTGGAACAAGTAGTCCGTGGAGACCCGCGCAGCCGCCGGCCCCGACCTCGACGCCCTCCTCTCCCGCTGGCGGGCGACGGGGAAGCCCGCCGTCATGGCGGAGATCTTCGACGCGGCGGCGCCGGGTCTCTTCCGCATGGCGCTCCACCTCGCGCCCGACGCGGCGGCGGCGGAGGACGCGCTGCAGGAGACCTTCCTCGCGCTGCTGGAATCCGCGGGGAGGGGCGCGGAGGTGCGGGCCGCCGGGCCCTGGCTCTCGGGAACGCTCCGGAACAAGGTGCTCCGCGGCCGGCGCTCGGCGGCCCGCCTCCCCGATCCCCTGCGCCTCGAGCCCCGGATCCTCGCCTCCGACCCTCCCACGGAGGCGGCCCGGGCCGAGGAGGCCGCCCGCGTGCGGGAGGCCCTCGAGGCGCTCCCGGAGCCCTACCGCGAGGTGGCGATCCTGCGGTGGCGCTACGGGGTCGAGCCCGCCGCCATCGCCCACGCCCGCGGGGTCCCCCCGGGCACGGTGCGGTCGCTCCTCTCCCGCGCCGCGGGGAAACTGCGCGCCGCCCTCGGGTGTATCATGTTTGGATACTTTGACGCGCGGCCGGGACGGGGCCTCGGGGAGGTCCGCTCCCGCGTCCTCGAGGCCGCCCGCGCCGCCGCCCCCGGGCAGGCCGCGGCGGCCTCGGTCCTGCTCCTCGGAGGTGCGCTCGTGGCCAAGAAGACGCTGGGTATCGCCGCCGTCCTCGCGCTGGTGCTCCTCGGGGGGTGGTACGGGTGGAGGAGGGGAGGAGGGGAGGACCCGGGAGCCGGAAGCCGGGACTCCCGCGTGGAGGCGGCCCCGCTCCCGATCGCGTCCACGCCGCGGGAGGAGAAGGGGGCGGCGGCGGGGAACGCCGCTCCTCCCCTCCCCCCCTCCGCCCCCGACGACGCCGTGGAGGCCTTCCCGACCCCGGCCGACGCAGGCTCCCTCCTCGTCCGACTCGCCTGGGAGGGGGGAGGGGAGCCCGCCGCCGGCATCGAGGTGCGCGTCCACTCCTGGGACGGGCCCGACCCCTACCTCCACGTGCGCTCCGCGAGGACGGGGGCCGACGGGACCGCGCTCCTCGAGGGGCTGCCCCCCGGGAGGGCCGACCTCCGCGGCCCCGGTGGTTTCGGAAGGACCGCCATCATCGAGAGGGGTGAACGGTCGGAGCTCTCCCTCCGCATCCGGCGGGGCGTCCTCGTGGAGGGGGTCGTCGTGGACGGGGAGGGGGTCCCCGTGGAGGGAGCGGCCGTCGTGCTCGAGACCATGACGGAGGGAGGAGCGGTCCTCGCCCTGTCCGGCGCCGACGGCGCCTTCAGCATCGGGAGCGTGGATCCCCACACCCGCCTCGGCGCCCGGGCCCCGGGAAGGGCCCCCTCGGCCATCCACCGCGTCGATGCGGCGAAGGGCGCCACGGTGCGCCTCCGCATGGTCCTCCCGGGCCCCGGCGGAGCGATCGAGGGCCGCGTCCTCTCACCCGACGGGCGCCCCGTGGCCGGCGCCCGCGTCCAGGTGCGGCCGGAGTTCTGGTACCGGCAGGTCGTCCTCGAGGACGGCACGCCGACCGTTCCCCAGGCCGGCTTCGAGGTGCGGACGGACCGGCGGGGCGCGTTCCGCTTCGATGGCGTGGAGCCGGGGAGGAGCCAGGTCCGCGTCCGGACGGAGCGGCTCGCGCCCGGGGAGGCGACGGTGGAGGTGGTCGCGGGGCAAGTCACCCCCCTCGACTTCCGCCTCGGCCCCGGCGCCATCCTGGAGGGGACCGTGAAGGACCGCACCGGCGCCCCCGTGGAGGGCGCGAACGTCCGTGCCCATGGGCCCGGGGAATTCCTCGGCTCCTTCGCCTCCACCGACGCCGGCGGCCGCTACCGGCTGGAGGGGCTCGCCCCGGGCAGCGTCCTCCTCGCGGCGGAGAAGGACGGGAGGGGGAAGGCCTCCGCCACCGTCGAGGTCGCGGCCGACGCCCCCGCCCGCTGGGACCCGGTGCTCGACGCCGGCTCCATCCTCGCGGGTCGGGTCCTCGCGCCGGACGGGAGCCCCCGCGCGGGATGGGCGGTCCACGCGCGCACCGCGGAGCCCGGGTCGTCCTGGCAGGATTCCGCCGTCACCGGGGTGGACGGGAGCTTCCTCATCCGCAACTGCTGGTCGGCGGGGCTCCGGGTCGAGGTGCGGCCGCGCGTGCCCGGGGGCTCCTTCGCCGACTTCCCCTCCCTCGTCCTCACGGAGGTGAACCCCGGCGCCGGGGAACTCCTGATCACGGTGCCCGAGGAGAACCTCCCCACGGCCTTCCTCGCGGGCGCCGTCGTGGACGGGGCGGGCAAGCCCCTCGGAGGGGCGCAGGTGGCGGTGGCGAGGGGGGTGGACTTCTCCACGCCCTACAGGTTCGCGGATCCGGAGACGGGCCGATTCCGTGTCGGGCCCCTGCCGCCGGGGGACTGGGAGGTGACGATCAGCGCGAAGGGGTTGCCCCCCGTGTCCCTCGGCCGGAGGAGGCTCGAGGCCGGCGACGAGGTGGACCTCGGCGTGATCGCGCTGCGCGAGGGCGGGACCGTCGAGGCGCGGATCCGCCGGGAAGACGGGAAGCCGCTGAACCGGCCCTGGGGCGAGGTCCTGGCCGGGGACGGGGCGGTGGCGGCCCAATTCCATTCCGAGGGCGGGGTCGGGCGCGCGGGGCCCGTGGCCCCGGGCAGCTACCTGCTGCGGGTGGAGGAGACGGTCTCCGCGGAGGAGACCCTCCTCGCGCTGGTTCCGGTGGAGGTCAGGGCCGGGGAGCGCACGTCCGTCGACGTGACGCTTCTCCTCGTCGGCCGCCGCTCCTTCCGCGCGCGGACGGCGGACGGGGGCGAGCCCGAGGGGAAAGTGCGGCTTCGCGTCCGGGACGCGGGGGGGCGGTGGGTGCGGACTTTCACCTGGAACCTCCCGACCTCCCTCCCCCTTCCCTCGGGCTCCTACGTCGTGGAGGCGGAGACGGAGGGCGGGCTCCGCGGGGAGGCGTCTTTCGCTGTAGGCGGACCGGGGGGCGGGGAGGGGCGCCGGCTTCGCCGCGGGCGCCACGCCCGACGCCGGGCTCCCCACGACAGGGGGGGCCTTCCAGGAGGCCTACGCGGGCGGATCGCAGGACTGCT
>CAYJMF010000024.1:0-50301 GCA_964370855.1 uncultured Planctomycetota bacterium
CCCCCCCCCCCCCCCCCCCCCCCCCCCCCCCCCCCCCGCCCCCCCCCCCCCCCCGGAACCGCCCGGGCGAGGGGGGGTGCCCTCGGATGCGCCGAACGCACGGTGCGCGGCCGGGATCCCCCCTCTCCCCTCCACGCGGCATCTTGCCGACGCCGACGATCCGGGTCGGGTACCGTGGTGCGCGGGCAGCCATCCACAGGAAAGTGACGAAGTGAGCAACGTCCCTCCCCCCCTCCGCATCGGGATCGACGCCTCGGCGCTCGCGAAGAAGGAGCGCACGGGGGTCTCGCGGTACGTCCTCAGCCTCGTCGAGGCGCTGGGCGCCGTGGACCCCGAGGACCGGTTCACCCTCTGCTACCGCCTCTCCCGCCTCCGCCGCGCCCGCTGGTTCCACCGGGTGAAGCGGCCGAACTTCCGCAACCGCATCTTCCAGGAGGGCATGGCCCCCGGCCTCTCCCGCACCCTCGACGTCTTCCACGGGCCCGACGCCCGCGTCCCGCGCCTGGGCCGGGTCCCCCTCGTGGCCACGGTCCACGACGTCTTCAGCCTCGACTCCGACAGGTGGGCCGACGAGGGGTTCCGGGAGAAGAAGCGCCGCGCCTACGCCGACCTCGCCGCCCGGGCCCGGTTCCTCCTCTTCGTGTCGAGCCACTCCCGGGACCGCTTCCTCGAGTTCCACCCCGTGGAGTCCGACCGCGTCCGCGTCGTCCCCGAGGGCGTGGACGGGGGCTTCGGGAGGGTGGACCCGGCCGCCGCCGCCGCCGCCCGCGCCCGCCTCGGCGTCCCCCCGGAGTACCTCCTCTTCCTCGGCCAGGTCTCGGCCCGCAAGAACGCCGTCCGCGTGCTCGAGGCCGTGGCGTCCCTCCCCGCCTCCGCGCCGCCCCTCGTCCTCGCCGGCCCCCGCAAGCACGGGTGGGAGGAGGTCCTCGACGCCTACCACCGCCTCGGCCTCGGCCCCCGGGCGCAGTTCCTCGGCCACGTCGCCGAGGCCGACCTCGCGCCCCTCTACGCCGGCGCCCGGGCCCTCGTCTTCCCGAGCCTCGACGAGGGCTTCGGCCTCCCCGTGCTGGAGGCCTTCGCCTGCGGAACGCCGGTGCTGGCCTCCACGGCGGGGGCCCTCCCGGAGACCGCCGGCGGCGGCGCCCTCCTCGTGGATCCCCTCTCCGTCCCGGCCATCGCCGGGGGCATCGGGCGACTCCTCGCCGGCGGGGAGTTCGTCCGCGACCTCGTCGCGAAGGGCCGCCGCCGCGCCGCGGAGCTCACCTGGGAGGAGACCGCCCGCCGCACCCTGGCCGTCTACCGCGAGGCGGCGCGGTGAGGGCCGTCGTCGTCCTCCCCACCTACGAGGAGCGGGAGAACCTCCCCCTCGTCGCCGCGGGCATCCTCCACCAGCCGGGGGAGTTCCGGATCCTCGTCGTGGACGACGGCTCCCCCGACGGCACCGGGGAGGTCGCCGACGCCCTCGCCGCGGCCCACCCCGGCCGCGTGGCGGTCCTCCACCGGGAGCGCAAGGAGGGGCTCGGCCGGGCCTACGCCGCGGGCTTCGCCCGGGCCCTCGAGGAGGGGGCCGACCTCGTCTTCCAGATGGACGCCGACCTCTCCCACGACCCCGCCATCCTCCCGTCCCTCCGCGCCCCCCTCGAGCGGGGCGATGCGGACCTCGTCCTCGGCTCCCGCTACGCCGAGGGCGGAGGCACCGCGGGCTGGGGGATGGGGCGGCGCCTCCTCTCGCGGTGGGGGACCTTCTACGCGAGAGCCTGGCTCCGCCTCCCGCAGCGGGACCTCACGGGGGGGTTCAAGGGGTGGACGGCGGACCTGCTGCGGCGCGTGGATCCCCGGGCCGTGGCGGCGAAGGGGTACGCTTTCCAGGTGGAGACCACTTTCCGGGCGGTCCGGGCCGGGGCGCGCGTCGTGGAGGTCCCCATCGTCTTCCCCGAGCGCGTTGCGGGACGCTCGAAGATGAGCCTCCCCGTCGCCCTGGAGGCGGCCTGGCGGGTCCCTCTCCTGGCCCTCTTCCCGCCGCCCCGCGCGGAGGGGGGCCGGCCGTGAGGGTCCTCCACCTCAACACCGAGCGCACCTGGCGCGGCGGCGAGCAGCAGAACCTCTGGCTCGCCGCGGGGCTCCGCGACCTCGGCGAGGAATCGGAGGTCGTGGCGCAGCCCGGCTCCCCCCTCGCCGAGCGGGCCCGGGCCCTCGGCCTCCCCGTGCACGAGGTCGCCATGCGGGGGGAGTGGGATTTCGGCGCCGTGGGGGAGCTCCGCCGCCTCTTCGAGGAGCGCCGCCCCGACCTCGTCCACATGCACACGAGCCACGCCCACACCCTCGGCTGCCTCGCCGCCCGCCGGCCCCGGTCGAGGACCGGCCGCCCGCTGCTGGCGGTCTCCCGCCGCGTGGACTTCTCCATCTACCGGAACTTCCTCCGGACCTCCTGGCTCAAGTACCGATTTCTCGGGGATCGTTACATCGCCATCAGCCGGGCCGTCCGCGACGTCCTCGTGAAGGACGGAATCCCCGGGGACCGCATCGAGGTCGTCTGGAGCGGCGTGGACGCCCATCGCATGGAGCGGGCGGCGCGGAAGGATCTGCGCGGGGAGCTGGGCCTCCCCCCGGGCACTCCCCTCGTGGGGGACGTGGCCGCCTTCGGCTGGCACAAGGCCCAGGAGGTCCTGGTGGAGGCCTGGCCTCTGCTCCTCGCCGAGGTCCCCGGCGCCCACCTCGTCCTCATCGGGGACGGGGAGTGCCGCCCCGCGGTCGAGGCGCTGGCCCGGCGGCTCGGTCCTTCCGGTTCCTCGGTCCACTTCCTCGGCTTCCGCGACGATGTACCTGAGGTGATGGGATCCCTCGACCTCTTCGTCATGCCCTCGATCCTGGAGGGCCTCTGCACCTCCGCCCTGGACGCGCAGGCCGCGGGGGTCCCCGTCGTGGCCAGCGCCGTGGGGGGGCTCGTGGAGGCGGTGGCCGACGGCCGGACCGGCCTCCTCGTACCCCCCCGGGCCCCCCCCGCGCTGGCCGCCGCCATGGCACGGATCCTGCGTGACCGGGACCTCCGGGAGCGCTTCTCCGCCGCGGGCAGGGTCCATGTTCGTGAAAGGTTCAGCGTGAAGGCCATGGTCGAGGGTTCACGGTCCGTCTACGGGAGGATGCTGCGGGGCGAGCCCGTCCTCCTCCCGGAGGGGGTCCGTTGAAGGGCCTCAAGCGGCGGGACCTCCACCGCTCCCTGACCGTGGCCCTCGCCCTGACCACGGCGGCCCTGACCATCCTCCACTTCACCAACCGGGAGAAGGCGGTCAAGGAGGCCCGGGACCGGGTGGGCGTCGTCCACGACCAGGCCAGGAACCTCATCGCGGCCCGGGTGGTGGAGCTGAAGGCGAGCCTCGAGACCTGGGAGGGGGGCCTCGACGAGATTCCCCCGGGGTTCGAGAAGGTCCTCCTCGTCGCCGGGTCCGACCCCCCCCTGGACATGAAGGAGGTGGTGCCCGATCCCGCCCTCCCCGCCAACGGGTTCTGGGTGCGCACCGTCAGCCCCGAGTCGGACCTCGCCCAGAACGGGGAGACGACCCTCACCGGGGTCGAGTACTCCATGGCGCTGGACTTCGTGGGCCGCGGCAAGGGCAAGGTCACCGTGAAGGCCTCCCTCGCCTCCCCCCCCGCGGCGGGGCAGGCGCCGGTCCCCGTGGAGGTGTTCCTCAAGAAGGGGGTCTCCCCGCCGGAGCGGCTGGCGGGCAATCCCCTGGCCGCGGATTCCGCCGCCGTGCCCCGCGAGGTGGAGTTCGCACTCGTCGTGGACGAGTCCATGCGGAAGACCCGCACCAGCCTCGTCCTCCGCACTCCCCCGGGGGCCCCCCCCGTGAAGGTCTCCTGGACCGCCCTTCTCGGCGACCCCCAGAAGAAGCGCATCGCCATCGGCATCAAGCGCACCTTCCGGACGGAGCGGGAGGGGCTGGGGAAGGTCCTCGAGGACGGGAAGTGGGTCGAGCGGGCGGTCCGCACGGAGAGGACGGAGCGGGTCTTCGTGCTCGGCTACGCCTCCCTCGAGGACATCGCGGAGATGCTGCGGGCCTCGGGGCTCCTCGAGACGGAGGCCTGGGGCGACCGCCTGTACATCACCGACGAGTCGGGCACCGTGGCCGACGCCATCCCCGAGTTCCCGGAGAAGATCCGCAACAGGGTGAAGCTCGAAGGGCGCACCTCCCTCTCCTCCCTCGCCACCCAGCGCATCAAGGTCCGCAGCGCGGCGGCCCGGGAGGAGTACGAGGGCTTCGCGCGGGACCGGGTCATCGGGGCCTTCGGGGCGCTGGAGTACGTCAACGGCGGCCTCATCGTCGAACGCGAGGAGAAGAAGGTCCTCGAGGACTTCCGGGGCGTCCAGCCCTGGCACGTAGCCAGCGTCCTCTTCGGGCTCCTCCTCCTGTGGCCCCTCATCCCCCCGCTGATGCGGCGCATCCGCG
This sequence comes from uncultured Planctomycetota bacterium, assembly GCA_964370855.1. Taxonomy (GTDB): domain Bacteria; phylum Planctomycetota; class JAJSAM01; order JAJSAM01; family JAKLKS01; genus JAKLKS01. The sequence goes on from CAYJMF010000024.1 coordinate 4,449, forward strand.
AGGACACGGAGATCCCGAGGCTCCTCACCTACGCCAGGGGCTTCATCCCCCACATGATCGCCATCGTCGTGGCGGCGGCGCTGTACTCCATGGGGCAGGGCGTCTTCGCCTACCAGGGGAAGGTGGTCCTGGACGAGGTGATCCTCAGCGGCGAGGCCTCGGTCTACGACAGGCTCGTCTCCATCTGCTGGCTGCTGGTCGCCGTCTCCGTGGGGATGTTCGCCGTGAACTGGGTGAAGGAGTACCTGGGCAAGGTCATCCAGAACCGGCTCGTCGTGGAGCTGCGCTGCATCCTCTGCGAGAAGATCGTCAACCTCCCCATGGGCTACCACTCGCGGCAGAGGGCGGGGGACCTCCTCTCGCGCATCCAGAACGACGTGGCGGAGACCAACCGCGGGCTGGAGATGCTCTTCGGGGACGTCATCTCCGACCCCATCCTCATCGTGACCATGGTGGGGGCGGCCTTCTTCATCAACTGGCGCCTCGCCCTCGTGGTCTTCGTCGGCCTCCCCATGATCCTCGTGCCCATCTCCTACTTCGGGCAGAAGATCAAGAAGCACGCCCGGCGCCGCCAGGCCCGCAAGGCCGACGTCACCCACTCCATCAGCCAGATGCTGGCGGGCATCCGCGTGGTGAAGGCGTTCCGCATGGAGGACCACGAGGCCCGGCGCATCCGCGACGTGTCCGAGAACTTCCTCGTCGAGGCCCTGCGCGTGGCGCGGGCCCAGGTGACGAGCAAGGAGTTCCTGGAGTTCTTCTCCAACGTGTCCGTGGCCGTGATCTCCGGGCTCGGCGGGTACCTGATCCTGGAGAAGCAGTGCACGGTCGGGGACCTGACGGCGTTCTCCATCCTCATCGGGCGGATGTACAAGTCCTCGAAGAGCCTCACGGGCAACTACAACAAGATGCAGGAGTCGCTGGCGGGCACGGAGCGCATCTTCGAGGTGCTCGACACCCCCGACGACATGGCCGACCGCCCGTCGGCCCGCGCCCTCGTCCGTCCGCGGCGGGAGATCGCCTTCGAGAACGTCTCCTTCCGGTACTCCGACGACTCCCCCTGGGTGCTCAAGGACGTCTCCTTCCGCGTGCCCGTGGGCTCCTCCGTCGCGCTCGTGGGGGCGACGGGCTCGGGGAAGTCCACGACGCTGGACCTCGTGGCCCGCTTCTACGATCCCCAGGAGGGGCGCGTCGCCATCGACGGCGTGGACGCCCGGGACTTCAGCCGCTCGTCGCTCCTCTCCCACGTGGCCATCGTCACGCAGGAGGCGTTCCTCTTCAACGCCTCCGTCGCGGAGAACCTCCGCTACGGGCGCCCCGGGGCGACCCAGGCTGAGCTGGAGGGGGCGGCGCGGGCGGCCTTCGTCCACGAGGAGGTCCTGCGCCAGCCCGAGGGCTACGAGACCGTGGTGGGGGAGCGGGGGACGCGCCTCTCCGGCGGACAGCGGCAGCGCCTCACCATCGCGCGGGCCATCCTCAAGGACCCGCCCATCCTCCTCCTCGACGAGGCCACGAGCGCGCTCGACTCCAAGGCGGAGCAGAAGGTGCAGGAGGCGATCTCCAACCTCATGAAGGACCGCACCACCTTCGTCATCGCCCACCGGCTCTCCACCATCCGCGGGGTGGATCGGATCCTGGTGCTCGAGGGGGGGACCATCGCCGAGCAGGGGAGCCACGAGGAGCTGATGGCCATCCCCGGGGGCCTCTACCGGAGGCTCCACAACATCCAGTTCGGCCACGAGGCCGAGGACGGCGGGAGCGGGGCGGCGGCGGGATAGGGCTAGGAGCGCAGGTCGATGCGGCGCGCCGGCTTCGCGTGGATGGCGGCGTCGTGGCGCGGGTCCCCGCGGCGGTCGGGGTGGCGGTCGGCGTGGGGGGGCGTGAGGAAGCGGCGGGAATCCGACCCCATCTGCTCCTGGACGAAGGCCGTGAGCGCGGCGTGGGCCCCGGCGTCGCCCCGGCCGGCGGCGGAGGCGAGCAGGGTGTCGGCCTCGTCCTCGGGCAGGCGGCCCGTGCAGAAGAGCTCGTCGGCGAGGTAGCAGCGGACCTCCATCCCGTAGCGGTCCACCTGCACCTCGAAGGGCCAGCGGCCGATCCGGGTGTGCCAGTGGTGGACCCCGGAGCCCGCGGGCTCCTCCGTGAACGGGGCGCCCCCCGCGGCGTGGAGCCGGCCGACCAGCGTCCGAACGGTTTCCGCACGTGTCATGGGGAGGGAGGATATCGCAGCAAAACGGTGTCAGACACCTATTTGCTGCGAACGTGGTCCCGCGGCGAACCGGGAGTCCCTCGTCGCAGCAAATAGGTGTCTGACACCGTTTTGCTGCGCTACACCCACCCCTTCCGGCGGAAGGCGAAGTACATGGCGATGCCGAGGACGAGCATGACGCCGCAGGTGATGGCGAACCCCTGGGGGTGGGCGAGGAGGGGCATGTACTGGAAGTTCATGCCGTAGATCCCGGTGACGAAGGTGAGGGGGAGGATGATGGTCGCCACGAGGGAGAGCCCCTTCATGACCTCGTTCATCCGGTTGGACATGATGGAGATGTAGGCGTCCCGCGCCCCGCCCACCTCGTCCCGGAGTCCTTCCACCGTGTCGTGGATCCTCACGACGTGGTCGTAGATGTCGCGGAAGAAGGTGCGCCCCTTCTTGCTGACGACCGCGTGGCCCTCCCTCGCCAGGGAGTTCATCACGTCCCGCTGGTGGCGCACCGTGCGGAACAGCTCCTGGAGATCCCGCTTGATGCCGAGGATCCGCTTCAGCGTGTCCGGGGTCGGTTGCTCGAGGACCTCGTCCTCGAGGAGATCCACGCGCTCGTCCACGTCGTCCACCACCACGGTGTACCGGTCCACCATGCGGTCGATGATCTGGTGGAGGAGGAGGTCGGCCCCGTGGGCCATGGCGAGCTTCGGATCCCGGGCGACCCTCTCCATGACCTCCCCGATGGACCGGCGCTTCTCCACGTGGTGGGTGACGACGTAGTGCTTCCCGAGGAAGAAGTCCACCTCCTCGAGGAGGACCCCCTCCTCCCTCTTGTTCCACGAGTGGAAGACGAGGTAGAGGTAGTCCTCGTAGTCGTCCACCTTGGGGCGGGACTGGGCGTGGATGCAGTCCTCGATGGCGAGGGGGTGGAAGTTGAAGAGTTCGGGCCCGAGGAGGGCCACCTCCTGCTCCGTGGGGTCCTCGAAGTCCATCCAGAGGAGCCCCTTGCGGGCCTCCAGGGCGGCCTTGAGGGCCGCCGCGTCGAGGTCCTGCCTGAGGTCGCCGTCGCCCGTCCAGAGAAAGGATCGGATCATCGCCCGAAACTCTACGACGGGGCGGAGACGGGGACGTTCTCAAGTTATAAAGTTATTCCCCGCTCCCCCCCCGAGGCATGGCCGGGGCTGGTAGCCGGAATAACTTTATAACTTGAGAACGTCCCCGTCTCGCCGCCCCCCTCGCCCCTCACCACCCCATCGCCGAGCCGACCTGGTAGACGAGGAGGCTCGCGAGGTAGGCGAGGGCGGTCATCCAGCCGAGCATGATCATCGGCCACTTCCACCCCCCGGTCTCGCGGCGGACGACGGCCAGGGTGGACATGCACTGCATGGCCAGGACGAAGAAGACGAGGAGCGAGATCCCCACGAGGGGCCGGAACACCGGCCGCCCCGTCTCCGGGTCGACGTCGGTGCGGATCTTCTCCAGGAGCCTCCGGTCGTCCACCCCCGCGTCCCCGGCGGCGTAGACCACGGCCAGGGTGGAGACGAAGACCTCCCGGGCCGCGAAGGAGGCGACGATGCCTATGCCGATCTTCCAGTCGAAGCCGAGGGGGCGCAGCACCGGCTCCATGGTCTTCCCGATGCGCCCCGCATAGGACCCGGCGCTGCGCTCCGCCCCCTCCAGGGAGTCCAGGCGCGCCAGGGCCGCCGCCACCCCCGGGGGGAGGGACTCCGCCGGCGCGTCCGCCGCCGCCCCCGCAGCCGCCCGCGCCTCCGCCCGCAGGGCGTCGTAGTCCCTCTCCAGGGGGACGTCCCGGGGGAAGGCCGACAGGACCCAGAGCACCACCGTCAGGACCACGATGACGGGCCCCGCCCGGGAGACGAACTGCCAGGTGCGCCGGCCGACCTCGAGGAGCACGGAGCGCGGCTGCGGCCACCGGTACCCGGGGAGCTCGAGGAGCAGCGGCGACTTCCCCCCCTTGAGCAGGGTCCGCCGCAGCAGCCCCGCCGAGAGGAGCCCCGCGACGATGCCGAGGAGGTACATGGAGATCATCACCACGGTCCCCGTGGCGAGAAGCCCGAGGACCTTCCCCTCGGAGAAGAGCGCCCCGATGATCATCGTGTAGACGGGCAGCCGCGCCGAGCAGGACATGAAGGGGACCGTGAACATCGTCGCCAGGCGGTCCCGCGGGTCCTTGATGGTGCGCGTCGCCATGACCCCGGGGATGGCGCAGGCGAAGCCCGACACGAGGGGCAGGAACGCCCGCCCCGGGAGCCCCGCCTTGCCCATGAGCCGGTCCAGCAGGAAGGCGGCCCGGGCGAGGTAGCCGGAGTCGTCCATCAGCTCGATGAGGAGGAACAGGATGACGATCTGCGGCACGAAGACCACGACCCCCGCGAAGCCCGCGAGGATCCCGTTCACGAGGAAGTCCCGCACCAGCCCCCCGGGGACCACCGCGGAGACCCCCTCCCCGAGGAGCCCGAACAGCGCCCCGACCCCGTCCATCAGGGGCCCCGACCAGGCGAAGAGCGCCTGGAACATGAGAGTGAAGAGCCCGACGAGGACGAGGGTCCCGGAGACCCGGTGGGTGAGGACCCGGTCGAGCCGCTCCCGCCAGGAGAGGGTCCCGAGGGGGGCGTGGACGACCTCCGCCACCACGGCGTCCACCATCCGGTAGCGGGCCTCGGCGGTGGCCGTGGCGGCGTCCACCCCGCGGGCCGCCAGGGCGTTGCGCTCCCGGCGGCACCGCTCCGCCAGTTCCCCGGGGAGGGAGGCGGCGAGGTCCTGGAAGAGCCCCTCGGAGCCGAGGATCTCCGGGAGCCGCCGCCGCGCCTCCTCGACCCCCCCGAACCGATCCGCGAGGGGGGCGGCGAGGAGCGCCGCGACCCCCTCCACCTCGGGGACCCAGGAGGGGGCGGGAGGCGTTCCGACGGCCCCACCGGCGGCGATGGCGGCGCGGAGGGCCTCCACGCCCTCCCCGGTGCGGCCGCAGGTGGGGACGACGGGGATGCCGAGGAGCCGGCCGAGGGCCTTCCCGTCCACGGTGATCCCCTCGGAGGCGGCGGCGTCGCAGCAGTTGAGCGCCGCCACGGCGGGGATCCCCGCGTCCAGGAGCTGGAGGGCGAAGAAGAGGTTGCGGGCGAGGTTGGAGGCGTCGAGCACGAGCACGAGCATGTCCGGCGCCGGCGCCCCGGCGAGGCCCCGGATCTCGTCCCGGACCACGGCCTCGTCCACGGTGTGGGGGGAGAGGCTGTAGGAGCCGGGGAGGTCCACGATCTCCACGGGGCCGCCGGGGGTGTCGGCGCGCCCCGACTTCCGCTCCACGGTGACGCCGGGGTAGTTGGTGACCTTCTGGTGGAGCCCCGTCAGCCGGTTGAAGAGGGAGGACTTGCCGACGTTGGGGTTGCCCGCGAGGGCGACCCGGCGGAGCCGCCTCCCCGGCCCGGCGTCGACGGCGGGCCCGTCGCCGGCGCTCTGGCAGCCCTTCACACGTCCGTCGGGGTTGCGAAGGCGGGAGCGGGGGCGGCGGCGCCGCGGACGCCCTCTCCGTCGGGCAGGGCGTCCACCTCGACGCCGGAGGCCTCCTCCCCGCGGACCGCGAGGCGGTAGCCGCGGACCTGGACCTCCAGGGGGTCCCCGAGGGGGGCGCGGCGGAGGACCCGGACCGACTGCCCCGGGGCGAGGCCCAGCTCCACGAGGCGCTCCCGGAGCGCGGGATCGCCCGTGAGCCTGCGGATGCGGGCCGAGGAGCCGACGGGGGTGGCGCGGAGGGTCAAGGGGTCCGGTCTCGTTTCCTGTTTGAAACTGAGTCTCAATTGCAGGAAAGCCTACGGCCGGGGAGGAGGAGGCGCAAGTTCCCGGCGGCGGGGAGCGTGACGGGCGTCACGGGGTGGATTGACGCGGGGTCACGGACCGGGGTGGAAGGGCCAGATCCAGGGGACGAGGACCAGGGCGGCGAGGAAGCAGAGGAGGGTGAGGGGGGCCCCCACCTTCACGTAGTCCTTGAACCGGTACTGGCCGGGCCCCATGACCAGGGCGTTGGACTGCCCCACGGGGGTGAGGAAGTCCGCCGAGGCACCGATGACCACGGCGAACAGCAGGGGGCGGGGGGAGATTCCCAGCCGCCCCGAGAGCTCGATGGCGATGGGAGCGAGCATCAGGGTGAGGGCGGCGTTGTTGAGGAACCCCGTCAGGAGCGTGCCGATGAGGTAGAGGATGCCCACGGCGCCGAGGGGCCCGAGGGTCCCGAAGGTGTCGGCGAGGAAGCCGGCGATGGTGGAGGCGAGGCCGGTCTTCTGCATGGCCGTGCCGAGGGGGAGCACGCCGGCGATGAGGATCACCACGGGCCACTCCACGGCGTCGTAGATCTCCCGGCGCCGGATGATGCCGAGGATGACGAGGGCGATGACCCCGGCCACGGCGGCGAAGGCGAGGGGGACCTCCAGCATGGCGAGGCCCACCACGGCCACGAGCACGCCGACGGAGGCCACGGCCCGCTTGCGATCCATGCCGTCGCCGGCCCCCTCCTGGAGCACCATCCAGTCGGGGCTCCTCCGGAGGCGCTCCACCCCCTCCACGTGGCCCTGCACGAGGACCACGTCGCCGGGGCCGAGGCGCAGCGTGCCGAGCTCCGTGACGATGTGCTCGCCGTGGCGGGAGACGGCGAGCACGTTGAGGCCGAAGTCCGAGGGGACGTCCAGCTCCCGGAGCGAGCGGTTGACGAGGCGGCTGCGGGGGGAGAGCATCACCTCGGCGAGGACGAGGTCCGCCGAGCGGAGCACGCGGTCGCCGACCTCCACCTTGGGGAGGACGTCGCTCGCCTGGGCCCGGCGCATCCGGAGGATGGCGTCGGACTCCCCCTGGACGAGGAGGACGTCCTCGGCGTGGACGACCATCCACGGGTCCGGCGCCTCCAGCACCTGGCCCCCCCGGATGATGCCGAGGGCGACGACGCCGTAGCGCCCCGGGAGGTCCGCCTCCACGAGCTTCCGCCCCGCGATGTCGCTGCCGGGCTTGAGGAGGACCTCGGCCAGGAACTGCTTGACGTCGTAGGTCTCCGACAGGCTCTCCTCCTTGCGCCGGGCGGGGAGGAGCCGGGGGCCGGCGAAGGCGAAGTAGAGGACGGCGATGAGGGTGAGGGCGAGGCCGACCCCCATGGTCTCGAACATCCCCACGGGGGCGAGCTCGGCGCGGTCCGACGCCATGGACCGGAGCTTGGCGTCCATGGCCAGGGCGGCGGGGGAGCCGACGAGGGTGCACATCCCCCCCGTGAGGGAGGCGGCGGCCAGCGGCATGAGGAGGCGGGAGGCGCTCAGGTTCCGCGCCCGGGCGACGCCGATGACGGCGGGGACCATGAGCACGATGGCGGCGATGTTCTGGACGAAGGCGCTCACGAGGGCCACGGCGAGGAAGGAGACGGCGATGAGCCCCCCCTCGGTCCTGCCTCCGAGCGCCATGACCCCCCTCTCCAGGCGCGACGCGGCGCCGGACTTGAGGATGGCGTGGCCGATGACGAACATCGCCGCGATGACGATCACCACCGGGTTGCCGAGGCCCGCCGTGGCCTCCCCGGCGTCGAGCACGCCGAGGAAGTAGAGGGAGAGGACGACGATCATGGCGGTGATGTCGTGGCGCACCCACTCCGTGGCGAACAGGAGGAGGGCGAGGAGGAGGACGAGGACGGTGGCGACCTGGGGATCGAGGATCTGCACGACCGTGCCCGCGGCGGGCACCAGGGTCGGGAGGGGGCAGGGGGGCATGGGGGGCGCGGCGATTCTCCGGGGATCCCCGGGAGGGGTCCAGAGTTATCGGGAAGGGGGCGGCGGATTCTCCGCCAGGGCGACGACGCTTTGGGCGTAGTCCGCCCCCGTGAACCGGTGGAGCCACCCGAGGAGGAACCGCCGCAGCACGCGCTCCGCGAGGGGGGCGTTCCAGGCGCGGTGGAGGGAGAGGACGGTGAACCCCGCCTCCTCCAGGAACCCGCCCAGCTCCCAGGGGGAGAAGGGGGTGCGGTGGCCGGCGTCCCGGTGCCAGCGGCCGGGGGTGAAGACGTCGGGGGTGCCGAGGAGGATGCGCCCGCCGGGGCGGAGGAGCGCCCGGGCGCGGCGGAGGAAGGCGAGCGCCTCCTCCGGGGTGAAGTGCTCGATGAGCTCCAGGGCGAAGACGAGGTCGAAGGTCCCCGTCGCGTCCTCGATGGAACTCCAGTCGTGGGGGTGGGCGGGGTCGGGGTCGGCGCTGCGGTACTCGAGCCCCGGCGCGGCGGCCTCGAGGCGCTCCTTCAGCCTCCGATCCCCCGCGCCCGCCTCCAGCACCCGCATGCCGGGCCGGGCCTCGGCGAGGACGAGGGCCGAGGCGCGCCGCGCGAGGGGGAGGTCGAAGACCGAGGGCCAGCGGCGCTCCAGGGCGCGGCGCCGTTCGTGGAGGGAGGACCAGGGGGGGAGGGGCTCCGTCATCCGGTCCTGCGGACGACCCGCATCTGGCCGCGGGCGGTGCGCTCGGAGAGGGTGGTGCGGAGGTGGGCGACGGGCCAGCCGCGGGCCTCCAGCGCGGCGGCGAGGAACCGGCGGTGGCAGCGATCGGGGTCGGCCTCGGCGCAGAGGAGGAGGACCGGGCCGTCGGCGGCGAGGGTTTCGAGCTTCGCGAGGCCGCGGCGGAACCCGGCGGTCTTCATCCAGGCGGGGTAGCCCCCCCTGCGGTCGCCGCCGAGGAGTTCGCCGAGGTCGTGGACGTCGAAGCCGGCGGCGCGCAGCGCCGGGTGGAGGACGGCGGCGGCGTGGTGGGGGTGGCGGGCGGAGCCGGGGTAGCGGCGGATGTCCACGACCCGGCCGACGCGGGCGGAGGCGAGGGCCTCGAGGAGGATCTCCACGGGCCGCGCGCCGAGGCCGAGGGTGTGGATGGTGTTCTTCACGGGGGGATTCTAACCGGGGGAGGGGGTGCGGGCGCGGTGCTGCGGAGGGAGCGCGGATCGCGATCCGGATCAGGAGGGCTGCGGGGAGGGGAGGGCTGCTACTTCGGCGGGGCGGGGGCGTCCGCCGCCGGCGCCGCCGCCGCCGGCGCCCGCCCGCCGAGAGACTCCCCGAGGGCGCGCATCGGCTCCGCCTCGCCGGGGGGGAGGAGGGCGGCCAGCGCGCAGCGGGCGTCGCCGTGGAGGGGGTCCGCCGCGACCGCCGCCTCGAGGACCTCCCGCGCCCCCGCCGCCCCGTCGGGGAGGGAGGCGAGGAACAGGCCCGCCTCGAGGAGGGCGCCGGCGTCCCCCGCGGCCCGGGCCACGGCCTTCCCGACGAGGGCCCGGGCCTCCTCCGGGTCCTTCGCCTTCGCGAGGGCCTCGCGGGCGAGGGCGATCCAGGTCCCGGGATCCCGGTACTCCAGCCCCGCCGCGTGGCGCTGCACGGCCGCGGCGAGGGTGTCGAGGTCCTTCACCTTGATCTGGCGGAGGAGGAAGTCGCGGGAGGAATCGAACTGGTACGCGTGGCTCCGCCCGATCTTGTTGTCGAAGTCCGCCACGCACTGGAACCAGCCGAGGAACGCCTTGCGGTGCTTGCCGCCGTCCCCCTCCATGAGGTAGTGGACGAGCATCCACGCGGCGGGGTCGAACCGGGAGTCGAAGGTGTCCTCGCCGAGGTTCCTCCTCTCCCACTCACCGGTGGCCTTCTTCTTCTCGACGAGCTCGTCGGTGTACTGGTTCCCCGACCGCAGCAGGGCGGTGAGGTCCGGGAGCCCCCCCTTCGCCTCCATCTCCCGGTACCGGAGGAGGAGGGCGTCGTCCACGGCGCCGAATTCGAGGCCCCCCTTTCGCTCCTCCGCGAAGGAGAAGTACTCCGCCAGCCCGTGCCGTACCCAGCCGGTGGAGTTCAGCACGTCCCAGAAGACGAAGTTCTCGACGAGGCGGAGGGCGGACGCGTAGAGCAGGTGCCGCACGCCGTCCTCCCGGGAGACTCCCTCGAACCCGAGGAGGGCGGCCTTGTCCGAGTCCCTGTACTTGATCCCGTTCCTCCCCTCGTGCTCCCGGGGGCGCAGGCCGTCCCGATCCAGGGGGGCGGCGCCGTCGATGCTGATGTCGATGGTGGGCGGGTACTCGACCTTCGGCATGACGGCCGCCACCTGCTTCCCGAGGTCGGCGAGGACGGCGCACCAGATCTTGCGGTCCTCGGTGGGGCCGTTGCACCTCACCCGGAAGGGCCCGGCCGGGACCTCGCGGATCTTCTCCACGTCCTCGAGGCGATTCGCCGCGGCGAGCGCGTCGCGCTCCTTCGCGATCTCCTCCGCCCGCTGGGCCGCGGCCCGCTCCGGCGGAACGAGGACCCCCTTCCACCGGACGAAGCCCCGGTCGGTCTTCTCCTTCTCCGCGGCGTCCCGGGGGGCCGGGTCGAATTCCCTCCAGGGCCGGACCTCGACGACGCGGGCCCGGGGGACGCGGAGGGTGCCGGCGGGGAACTCGAGGGGGATGACGTCGCCCTCGCGGGGGAGGGCGCGGGCGTCCACGACGCGGCCGTCGTCGAGGAGGACGCGGTCGTACCCTTCCTTCGGAACGCCGAGGTCGGCCCCTGCGGCCGGGGCGGCGAGGGCGGCGAGGGCGGCGGGGAGGAGGAGGGCGGGGACCAGCCGGGCGGGGAAGGGGATCATGGGGGTCGGTTCCGGTCCGGTCCATCATGCCCCGCCGGCTCCTCCCTGTCCACGGGCGGGGGACCGCCGCCGGCCCACCGTGACCGCGGCGCCGGCGGGGGATGCGGGGGGCGCGGGGGCGGGAGTATCCTCCCGAGACAGGGAGGTCCCCATGGCATCGTCCACCGCCGCCGGTCTCCTGCTCGCCCTCCTCGCCGTGCCCTGCGCCCTCGCCGGGGATTCCACCTACGAGGGGAAGTCCGTGGCGGAGTGGCGCGCGGTGCTCGCCGGGAAGGACGGGAAGCAGCGCCCCCGGGCCGCGGCCTCCCTCGCGCGGATGGGCGCCGCCGCGGAGGAGGCCCTCCCGGATCTCTCGAAGGCGCTCTCCGGCTCGGCGAAGGACGAGGACCTCCGGGTGAACGCCGCCCTCGCGCTCGGGAAGATCGCTGGGCCCCCGGACGCCCGCTTCCGCTCCCGCATCCCCGGGTCGCCGGGGGAGCCGGGCGGGGGTGAGGCTCCGCCCCCCGGCCCGGAGCCGGCGAAGCCCGACCCCTCCGCGGAGAAGCGGGCGAAGGTGCTCTCGGCGCAGGTGGTCCCGGCCCTCCTCAAGGGGCTCAAGGACCCCTGCTCCGACGTCCGCTCCAACGCCGCGCTCTCGCTCCACCTCCTCGGGGAGGGTGCGGCGGGGGCGGCGGTGGCCCTGGTGAAGGCGATGGGGGACGGGTCGCGCAACGTGCGCCGCAACGCGATGCTCGCCCTCGGCACGGTGCCCGGGGATCCGGAGAAGGTGCTGGCGGCCCTGGCGAAGGGGCTCTCCGACGCCGACGCGACCATCGCCAATTCCGCCGCCGACGGGCTGGCCTCCCTCGGGCCGAAGGCTCTGGGGGCCCTCGAGAGCCTGCGGGCGGCCCTGCGGAAGGACTGCGCGTCGCCGCGGAGCGCGATGGACGCGCCGATGGGGCTCGCGGGGCTCCCCGACTGGCCGACGCTCTCCTGCAACCTCTGCCTCGCCCTCGGGCGGATGGGGAAGGAGGCGGCGCCGGCGCTGCCGGAGGTGTTCCTCGCGCTCAAGGCGAAGAACCTGCAGTCCCGCAACGCGGCGCTGCAGGCGGTGTCTTCGATCCGGTCCGACCCGGAGAAGTCGGTGGCGGCGGTGGTCCCGCTGCTCGAGGACCGGGCGGAGGAGATCCGGGCGCTGGCGCCGCTCGTGCTCTCCGACTTCGGGCCCGACGCGCGGTCGGCGCTGCCGGCGCTGGAGAAGCTGCGTGATTCGTCCACGGGGCGGGTGAAGCAGAACGCCGAGGCGGCCATCGACCGCATCGGCGGGAAGGCGGTGGCGACGGGGGAGGGGGCGACGGCGCCGGAGACGCCGGCGGGCTACACCATCACCGGCGGCGCCGGCGGCGGGTCGGTGGAGGTGTGGAGGTAGAAAGGGCCCGGCGACCTACCGGAGCTCCTCCCGGACCCGGATCCAGCAGTCGTGCAGGCGGACAAGGTTGGCCTGCTCCCGCGCGAAGACCTCCTCCGTCCACGGGTGACTTCCCTCTTCCCGCATCCTCGCCAGGATCGCTTCCGCGAGGGTCGCCGCCCTCTGGAGGCCGCCCTCCGCGCGCTTCCCCGCCTCCCGGGCGCGATCCCCCTGCCCGTCCGAGAGGGCCCCATCGACGTCCACCAGGTCCTTCTCGATCTCCGCGAGCAGCCCTCGCAGTACCGGGAGATCGGCGGGCTCCGCGGGGACGGGGGACTTCTCGCCGGGTCCCTCCCCGGCCTGCCGAATCCAGAGCACCCTGCCGTCCTGCACGGAGAGGAGGACGAGGAGGTCGCCATCGCGCGACAGGGTGGCGATCCCTCCCTCCTTCTCCCGTCCCGCCGAAACCTGGAACGGCAAACCGTGCAGAGTGTCGATCCCCTCCGCGCAGAGCGACACCGCCGCCGACGGGTTCCGGCTCGGGAGGTACGTCGCCCGCGAGTGTGGGAAGCAGCCGGGAACCACGTGGTTGTCCCGCCGCACCCGCTCCGGGAGGCCGTCCCCGTCGCGGTCCCCGAGCAGGAGGATCTCCTCCCCATCGGCGCAGGTGTACGGGAAATCGTCGTCCGGGGGGAGGAGCGCCCCCGTGGCGCCGGACAGGACCTCCAGGACGCGGCCCGTCTCTCCGTGGCCGGGGTCCTTCCGGCGGTGGGCCAGGAGGTCCGCGACGCCGTCCCCGTCCCGGTCCCTGCACACCTCCATTCTGACGGGGGAGAAGTCGTCCGTGGACTCCCGCTCCGCCCGCCACAGCTTCCTCCCCGTTGCTCCCGACAGCACGGTCGCCACGGAGCGGGACCGTCCGTTCCCCCCGATGATGATTCCCTCGCTCCCGACCGCCAGGTCGGGAACGCCGTCGCCGTCGAGGTCCGGGCACCCGCGCAGGAAGACGCCGAAGCGCTCCCGTCGCGCCGCCCCCCGGGCCTGCCAGAGGGGTTTCAGGGTCGCCCCGCTGTAGGCGAGAACGGCGCCCGCGTGATCCCCGCCGCCGGGGAGCGCCGCCCCGGGGGCGCCGACGGCGATGTCGGCGGTCCCGTCCCCGTCGATGTCTCCGATCCACGCCACCGAATCCCCGAACCCGTGCGCGTCTTCCGGCTCCCCGAGGACTCCGATCTCGGAGCCGTCGCGGCAGGAGAAGACGTGGACCATCCCCGTCGGCCCCCACGGGGAGGGGGACCCGACGAGGAGGAGCCCCTTGCCCGGGGAGGGGGTCGCCGCGAGGCTCCATCCGAAGGCGGGGCCCCGGGGGGATCCGCGGAGGGTGAAGAGGAGCCTCCCGGTCCGGGCTTCGAGGATGTCCACCTCTCCGCCCGCCGGGCCGTCGTGGCCCCGGCGCGCCCGACCCGCGGCTACGGCCTCCGAGGTCCCCGGCCCGGCGGCCGGCATGAGGGCGATGGTGATCCAGGAGTACTCCGTGGCGCTCGCGGCCGGAGTCGGTGCCATCACGCAGGCCTCGGGGGCTGGGGTCCGGCATCCCCCGGCCAGGAGGAGTAGGAGGGGGGCGAACAGCGGGACCGGGGGTGAGGAGCTCTTCACCGGCTCTCCCCCCCGAGGGCCCGATGGAGCGCCATCCTTACGGTGGCGATCGGGACGAAGATGTTGTCCCCAGAACCGTTTCCGCGGCGCCGGGTCCGCGGAGGGGACCGGAGGTGGGGAGGCTTCCCGATCAGGGGACTCGCCGCCCATCGCTTTCGGCATATCCGGTTCCGCGATCGTCATGGCCGTCCCTCGGTCCGCTTCCTTCGCCGGCCACCATCCACGGGAGGAGTCCCCCCGAGGATCCGAGTGTACCGGGCGAAGTACCGGCAGTCGCGGGTCGCGTCGGCACCGTTGAGCCTCGCGACCTCCCGCCGCGCTTCCTCCTCGTCCCGCAGCACCTTGACGACGGTGACGCCCTTCGGCTGAAGGTTCGGACGCGCGTCACGGGGTTCGGCGGGGGACCCGGCTACAGGCTTCCCCCGAGGGCGACATGGATGGTCAGCCCGACGGTGGCCATGAGGACGATGCCGAGGAAGAACGCCAGGAGGGAGGCCAGCACGACCGCCAGGATCCGGGGAGTGGTGGAGCGGACCCCGAACCGGGGAGCGAGGGACCAGAACAGCGCGAGGACGGGGATGGCGACGAGCAGGAAACAGGTGGAGGCGACGTCGGAGGGGGCGCTCCCTTCCTTCCGGAACCGAAGGTCGATGATGTCCAACGCGACCCCGGCCGCGAGCCACATGACGGCTCCTATCCCGGTGAGCTTGAACAGGGGGCCCCAGAAGCGCTCCCGGGAATCCGGAAGGGGGGCCGGTGCGTCATCCCGGCTCTGGTTCCCGCCTTCCTGCATGTCCCTTGGACCCGGTTCCCCGCTCATGGCCTCCTCCCCGGGGGCAGCGGTCCCACCCGCACCTCCACCCTGCGCCCCAGCGCCGCGAGGAGCCGGACCATCTGGTCCAGGGACTTTCGCCCGTTGGCCGGGTCGAGGAGGCGGGCGAGTTGCGCGAGGGACGTCCCCATCTGGCGGCCGAGGCTCCGCTTCGTCCGACCCGACGCCCGGAGGGCGTCGATGGCCTCGCCGGTGAGCTCGTGGAGGATCTCCCTCCGGCGGAAGTCCGGCTCGCCGACGAACCGCAGGAGGTGGTCGAGGTGGACCGTCCCCTCGGCCCCGGAGGCGAGGCGGTAGGTGAACCCCTCGCCGCCGAGTTCCGGGTCGGGAGCCACCACTACTACAGGGTCCGCGGCGGAAGGAACGACCTCGACCTGCGACCAGGGGAACTCGAACCGGCCGCGGGCCGTCACGACGTCGAAGGCGTGCCGGCGGGCATCGGTGCGGACGGATCGGATCTTCACGGGAGTCCCTCCTCGACGAGTTCCGCAAGGAGGTTCCGGGTCCGGGTCGGCGCAGCGCCTTCCATGGCCTGTCTCCTGTCGAGGTCCCGCTCCACGACGAAGGAACCGTCGTCGTGGACGTGCACGTGCTGGTGCGGGTGGTCGCCGACCCGGGTCACGAAGACGGTACCGGCAGGGCGGACCCTGGACATCCGTGCATGATACCACGGGTGATAGCACTTGTCCCGGCCCGGGATCGGAGCAACGGGACCTCCGGGGAGCCGCGGATGACTCGTCGAGGGGGATGCAATCCACACGCTTGCAGGGGGCAGGACGGGTCTGCATGGCGGCCGTTCCACCTGCTACGATCCGGACCGTCCCCGGAGGAGTCCCCGGAAGGCCAGGATGAGCGAACGGGTCAGGGCGCCAGTGACGCCGCCTCGCATCGAGGGGCTGAGGATCCGCAACTACCGCGCCCTTCGGTCGGTCGACTTCGAGCACCTGTCCCCGTTGACGACCCTGCTCGGTCCCAACGCCAGCGGGAAGTCGACCGTCTTCGACGTGTTCGCATTCCTGTCCGACTGCTTTTCGATCGGACTGCGAAAGGCATGGGACAAGAGGGGCCGGTTCAAGGAGTTGAGGAGCCGCGGGGCCGAGGGCCCCATCGAGATCGAGGTGAAGTACCGGGAGGGGACGGACAGTTCGCCCATCACCTACCACCTCGAGATCGACGAGACCCCCTCCGGGCCGGTCGTGGCGGCGGAGCGCCTGAGCTGGAGGCGGGGCAGGAAGTACGGGAAGCCGTTCAACTTCCTGGATTTCCGCCAGGGAGCCGGAACCGTCATCGCGGGCGCCGACCCGGTCGAGTCCGGCCAGCGGGTTCCGGAGGAACTGGACTCCCCCGAGGTCCTAGCCGTGAGCACTCTCGGGCAGCTGGCGAAGCATCCGAAGGTGGGTGCGCTCCGGAAGTTCATCACCGGCTGGTATCTCTCCTACCTGACGGCGGACCACACGCGGGGGGTCCCGGAAGCCGGACCCCAGGAACGGCTGTCCCAGACCGGCGACAACCTGCCCAACGTCATCCAGTACCTCCGGGAGCGGCACGGCGAGGTCCTTCGCGGGGTGCTGGAGGTCCTCTCCAGCCGGGTGCCCCGCCTGGAGAAGGTCGATGCCGAGCTCATGGCCGATGGGCGCCTGCTGCTGCAGGTCAAGGACGCGCCGTTCGAACGCCCGATACTCGCGAAGTGGGCCTCCGACGGCACCTTGAAGATGCTCGCGTACCTCCTGGTCCTCCACGACCCTGCACCGCCCCCGTTCATCGGGATCGAGGAACCGGAGAACCACCTCCACCCCCGTCTCCTCGGCGAACTCGTCGAGGAGTGCCGCGACGCCTCCTCGCGCAGCCAGCTGATCGTGACGACGCATTCGCCGTTCTTCGTGGACGGGCTGAGGCCGGAGGAGGTCTGGGTCCTGTCCAGGGACGTCACGGGGTACACGCAGGCCGCGCGGGTCTCGGACATGCGGGGCATCCCCGAGTTCGTGGCGGAGGGGTCCCTCCTGGGACACCTCTGGATGTCCGGTCACTTCCCGGTGGGCGACCCTTTCCGGGGCTCGAAGGAGCTCGCCCGGCCCGGAAGCCGGGAGTGAGACCGGAGGAATCGCCTTGCACCTGGAGTTCCTGGTGGAGGAGCGCTCCGCCGAGGCGGCGCTCGAGATCCTCGTCCCGAGGATCGCGGGCCCCGACACGTCCTTCCGCATCCACCCGTACCTGGGGAAGACCCACCTGGTGGGTGAACTTCCCCGGGTGTTGAGAGGGTATCGGCGGATCCTCCAGGATGACGGGAGACTGGTGGTCCTGATGGACAGGGACGGCGCCGATTGCGTCAGGCTCCGTCGAGAACTGGATGCCATCGGAAGGAGTGCCGGAATGCCGTTGAGGGCCGGGCCCGGGAGAGGCGGGCAGGGGACGGTCGCCTTCCGGTTGGCGATCTGGGAATTGGAAGCATGGTTCTTCGGTGACATGGATGCGGTCAGGAGCGCGTATCCAGGGGTCCCCGCGGGCCTTGAACGGAAGGCCCGGTACCGCGACCCGGACGCCATCACGGTGCCCTGGAAAGCGCTGGAGAAGGAACTGCAGCGGGCGGGCTACCACGGGGGAGGCCTCGCGAAGATCTCCGCCGCGAGGGCCATCGCCGGACACATGGATCCGACCGTGAACCGGTCGAGGAGCTTCCTGAAGTTCTGCGAGGCCGTGCGAGGCTGACCCGGGAAGGCGGATCCAGTGCCGATTCCATGGAGATGCCTGCGGCACCCAGGATCCGTCTGGACGTGGAGGAGTCGCACCATCGGCGCCAGGGACGTCGCGGGGCGCCCGCCCATGCTCCGCCCGACCCGACTCCCCGTCCTACATCTTCGGCACCACCCGCATCACCCGCACTCCCCCCGGGAGCGCCAGCACCTCCACGAGGTCGCGGCCGCCGGAGCTGCACCACGCCCGCAGGGCGTCGGAGCAGGGGCCTTCGAACTCCTCCACGAGGACGAGAGCGACTCCCGCCCCGCGGGCCGCGGCCGCCGTCTCCGCGGCGGTGCCGCCCCTCGGCGGCTGCACCGCCCGCCGGCCCGTCAGCAGGGCCGCCACCCGGGGATTGGCCGCCATCACCGGACCCGGCGGGAACACCCCCTCCCCGAGCCGGATCACGTCGCAGGCGTGGAGGAAGGAGGACCTCGTCGTCCCCGCCGCGATGTACTCCGCGTCGCGCCACGCCCAGGTGTCGGCGAAGGCCGCGGGCAGGTGCGCTCCCGGCGACGCCGGGCGCGGACGGTGGGCCCGCGGGTGCACGTGGGTCGCGAAGGCCGCGAGGTTCGGGAGGAGGAGGAGCCCGGCGAGGAGCCCGAGGGCCGCCGTCCGCGCCGCGGGGAAGCGGCGGTCCGCGAGACGGGTGAGCCCCTCCGCCGCGAAGCCCGGGAGCAGCGCTGCCAGGGGGAGCGCGAAGCGGGGATCCACGAAGGGCCAGGCCGCCTGCATCCCGAGGTAGAGGAGGAAGAAGGACTCGGCGAGGGCCCCCGTCCTGCGGCGCAAGAATCCCGTGCCGATGGCAGCCAATCCGAGCCCCCAGAGGAGGAACCCGGCGATGCGGAACGCGGGCCCGCCGTGGGGGAACAGGTAGGCCGGGGTCAGCGGGAGATACACCGCTTCGAGCTGCGACCATGTCCGGGAGGCGAGCGCGCCGATCCCCTCACCGGCACCGAGCTGCCCTCCGTAGCCGGGGCCGCCTCCGTTCATGGAGGCGTAGAGGAACCACCCGCCCGCGGCCGCCGCGACGGAGGCCGCGGCGATCCAGCCGCGGGGGCCCCGGGTCCGCCGGTCGAGGGAGAGGGAGAGCACGACGGGGATCACGAGGGCGAGACCCGCGGTCCGCGTCAGGAAGGCGAGGGCCGCGCAGGCCGCTCCCGCGGCGATCCGGCGGGGCGGGAGGGGAGCGTCCCTCCCGTCCGGCTCCAGGGCCAGCAGCGCCCCCGCGGCCAGTGCGAGGAAGGGCATCTCCGACAGGAGGTCCACGGTGCAGCGGAGCGCGTAGGCCGAGAGCAGTGGGGCCGCCGCCGCCGTTGCCGCCATCCAGGACGGGAGCCCCCGCCGCTCGAAGAGCCGGCAGAGGAGGAAGGCCGCCGCGAAGGCCGCGGCGACGAGGGGGACGTGGGCCCCGAGGAAGGAGCCCGGCGCCCCCCCGACGAAGGGGGACAGGAGCAGCGGCCACACCGGCGGGTAGAGGGTGTGGAGCCCCGTCTCCCCCGGCGCCCAGGGGCTGCGGTACCCGTCCCCCGCGGCGAGGGACTTCGCCAGCAGCACGTACTCCGCGTTGTCCCCGCCCAGCGAGCCGAGTTCGGGCGTCAGGAGCAGCAGGGCGGCGAGGGCCGCGACGGCCCCCGCCGCGAGGGCGAAGGCCGGCCGCGCCCGGGCGGGGGGCGGGTCCATCCCTGGAGGATACGGCGTCCCCTCCTAGAACTCCCAGAGCACCGAGGCCGTCAGCAGGTCGGCGCGGTAGTCGTCGGCGGAGCGCTCCTTCTCGTTGAACACGATGCGGCGCGCCTCCAGGCGCAGCTCCGTGGAGGGGGAGAGCCGCCAGCCGAGCCCGAGGGATGCGTCGTAGCGCACCCAGTCGTAGTCCCCCCGCGCGTCGGACCAGGAGGCCGACGTGAAGGCCCGCAGCGGCCCCTTCACCCTGTGGGAGAAGGTCACGGCGGCGGAGTTCACGTCCTCCTCGAAGCGAACGCGATGGGGCGTCTTCACGGAGCCCGGCACCAGGTCCACCACGTAGGTCGTGTCCGAGGCCACCGTGTAGGAGCGGCGGTCGGCGGTGATCTCGAAGAACCCGTCGTCGTTGGCGCCGCCGAAGAGGAACCCGTAGGAGTCCACGCTGGAATCGGCGTTGGCGTCCCCCTCGCGGCGGTCCTTCAGCCGGATCCAGCTCGTCCCGTGGAAGCCGTCGGGCCGCTTCGCCCGCAGGCGCAGCGACAGGCTCCGCGCGTCGCCGGGGGAGAGCTGGGTGCCGGGGTCCGTCGCCGAAGCCGCCCGCAGGAGGAGGCTCGCGTTGAACCGGTTCGAGGGGACCCAGTCGGCTCCCGCGGTGCCCACCTGCGTGACGGGGCCCCAGGAGCCGCGGTCGAACTCCGCGGGCTCCTCCGTGTGGACCCGCTCCCGGATGCGCTCCCAGCCGCCGCGGAAGCGCCACTCCCTCGTCGCGCGCCAGCGGGCCTCGAGGCCGGTGCGGGCCATGCTCGAATCCGCCCGCGAGGAGGCCACCTCGCGCACGGGGGGGCCGAAGTCGACGCCCACGGGCTCGGCCTCCACGGTGTGGTCGAGGAGGCCCCGCTCCGACGCGTCGCGGTGCTCGTACCAGCCGAGGAGCTCCCAGTCCTCCCGCGGGCGGAGCAGCGCCTGGCCCCGCCACCAGCGGCCCCGGAGGTCCGCCGAGGAGGTGCCGCGATCGGTCTGCGTCCACGCCTCGTCGTCGAGGTTCCCCTTGATGCCGTCGGGGCCCGGCGTGGAGACCACGTAGTCGTCCCGGAGGGAGGTCTCCGTGGAGCCGGTCCGGTAGCCGCCGTCCCCGGAGAGGTCGAGGACCCCCTTGAAGAGCCGAGCGCCGACCCGGCCGGCGAAGGTGTCGTGGGCCACGTCGGAATCGTTGAGGTAGGTGCCGAGGTCCCGCTCCGGGGAATCGGGGCGGTCGAGGACCCGCCGCGAGAGGTCCGTGGCGCGGCTGAAGGACCAGGTCCCGCCGACCCGGAAGACGCCGGGCGTGGCGTCCACGCCCACGGAGTGGAAGCGGCCGTCGTAGGAGAGGACCGTGGCCGCGGGGAAGGGCTGGTCGTCCCGGTAGACCTGGGAGAGATCGGCGTCCCCCTCCCGGCGCAGGCGCTCCGTGGAGAGGGTCACCTCGAGGCGCTGCGCGGGGCGGAAGCGGAGGCGGCCCCCCTCGGAGGTCCGCACCGACTCGTAGGGGTTGAGCTCGCCGGCGGCGGAGAAGACCCGGTCGAGGCGGTCGGCGTGGAGGTCGAGATTGTAGACGTCGTTGCGGCCCATGCGGAAGTCGAGGCGCCGGTCGGGGTCGCCCACGCCGCGGGCGTGGAAGGAGACGGTGTCGGCGAAGAGGCCGTCCCGGAGGGCGGTCCCCTCGATGTCCGCGGCGAAGAGGCGGAACCCCTGATCGAGGTGGACGTCCTGGTCGTAGCTCCCGCCGTCGTCGCCGCCGACGAAGCGGAAGCCGGCCTCCACGCCCCCCTGGAACCGCATGACCTCCTCGTGGAGGGAATTGGACCAGACGGGGTGCTCGAGGACCGGCTCGGGGGCGGGGACGGACGCCGGGGCGGGGGCGGGGGCGGGCTCCTCCCCCGCGAGGGCGGGCAGGGCGCCGGCGAGGATCAGGAGGGCGGCGGAAGAGCGCAGGTTCCGGTTCCTCACGGGGGTCACCGGTGGAGCCTGGGGTTCACGTCGGATCCGTGGATCTCCACGTGGCATCGCATGCAGTCCCTGTAGACGCTGCCGGGTTTCTGGTCGTGGGAGAGGGGGAGGTCGGGGTGGCAGGAGAGGCAGAGGGTGCGCACCTCGCGGGTCTCCAGCAGGCGCTTGTTGGGGGAGCCGTGGGGGCGGTGGCAGACGGTGCAGCCCTCCAGCGTCTTGGCCGTGTGGTCGTAGACGAAGGGGCCCCCCTTCTCGGGGTGGCAGCGGACGCAGGCGTCGCGGGTCAGCTCGAGACGGTGGAGGCCGGCCTCGTTCCCGTGGGGGTCGTGGCAGTCGGCGCACTTCATGGTCCCCTCGGGGACCCGGTGGCGGAAGGGGAGCCGGAACTCGGCGCCCACGTCGCCGTGGCAGTCCACGCAGAGGGCGGGGTCCTCCTTGAGGAGCGTCCTCCCCTGCGCGGCGTTGGGGTCGTGGCAGGCGACGCAGGCGACGTTCTCGCGCCGGTGCTCGGAGCATGTCCAGGCCAGCAAAGGACGCTCCGCCTCTTCGTGGCAGGCGATGCAGGTGCGGTCGGCCTCGGCGGCGTCCTGCTTCGTCGGGAGGAGGATGAGGTTCTCGAGGCCGCCGGCGGCGGCGTGGAGGCTCCCGTTCCCGTGGCACTCGCCGCAGGACTTCTCCCCCGCCATGAGATCCCGGTGGCCGCTGCGGGCCATGTCCGGGTGGGCGTCGGGATGGCACTTGAGGCAGAGCTCCGCGGCGAGGGGCTTCGCGCCGGCCGCCTCGAGGTCGGCCATGGCGGCGGCGGCGGGCCGCTCGTGGGCGGCGGCGCGATCCCCGCGGGCGAAGTGGACGAGGTGGCAGGAGGCGCAGGCGACCTTCCGGGCGTCCACCCAGGTGCGGTGGCCCGCCACGGGCCGCTCGAGGACGGCGGCGTGGCAGCGGAGGCAGACGGTGTTGCTCTCCTCGCGGGGGGCCTTCACGGGGTGGCGGATGCCCCGCTCGTCGGCGTAGCCGACGTGCTCGAGGCCGGGGCCGTGGCACTCCTCGCAGCCCGTGGAGGGGTTCCCCTTCTCCTGGAGGGAGGCGTGGAAGGAGCCGGCGAGGGTCCGCACCCGGTCCTTGTGGCAGTCGAGGCAGCCGTCCTTGCCGACGTAGTCGTCCTTCGGCACCGTCGCGTCGGGGTCCGCCGGCAGGAGGGGGCGGCGCTTCACCTCGGAGCGGGGGGCCCAGGGGCCCGGGGCCGCGGGGGCGGGGGCGGGCTTCCCCCGGGAGCGGGAGCCGGGGGCGCAGGCCACGCCGGCGGCGAGGAGCCCGGCGAGGAGGAAGGCGGAAAGGGAACGCACCGCGAAAGCCCGCGAGATCGAGGTCAAGGCCCGCCCTCCATGCCGGTCGCCCGCAGCCCGCCATTCTCCCGCGGAGCCGTTCCTCCGCAAGACCCAAGGGGAGAGCCGCCGTGACGGTGGTTTGATGCACCTACTTCCCAGGCCCCCCCCCGGGGGGCTAGGATCCCCTCGTCCCGGGAGCCGGCCTCCCGGGCAGGGAGGCACGATGATCTGCATCGTCTGCAAGAAGCACGCGACCTTCGACCACACTCTCTTCCGCGGGCCGACCCCTCACAAGGTCACCCTCTGCGGGGAGTGCGAGACGAAGACCGGCGCCCACGACCACATGGCGAAGATCAAGGCGGCCGCGGACAAGACCGCCAAGCACGCCGCCGTCGAGGACTTCCTGAAGGCCGTCGGGCGGTAGCCGCGCGCCTAGCGCGCCGCGGGCGGGAGAAAAGCCACGGCGCGCGCCTGGGCGCCGCTTCCTCCCCGGAGGGGGACGGGGAAGACCATCACGACCGCTCCCGTCGCCGGGAGCCGGTCGAGGTTCGCGGCGTTCTCGAGGAACCACCGTCCCCGCCCGCTCCCGAGCCGGTGGACCGGGAACTCCTGGTCGATGCCCCGGTCGATGCTGAGGGTGTCCACGCCGAGGCCGACGACCCCCCGCTCCACGATGAGGAGGCGGGCGGCCTCCTTTCCGAAGGAGGGGAAGCGGAGCCTCCCCGAGGAATCGAAGTTCCGGTAGGCGTCGGCGTCCCCCCAGCGGGCGGCCCACCCGGTGCGCAGCAGGGCGACGGCGCCGCGGGGGACGGTCCCGTGGATCCGCTCGAAGGCGAGCACGTCCTCCTCCGTGAGCACGGCGTCGGGGTCGGCGGCGGCCCGGTCGGCGATGTCGAAGACGACGGCCGGCCCCATCAGTTCCTCGAGGGGGACCTGCTCGATGGACCGCTGCCCCTCGGCGAAATGGACGGGGGCGTCCACGTGGGTGCCGTAGTGCTCCGGCACGCGGTAGGCGCGGCTGAAGGCCCGCACCTCCTCCCACTTCGCCAGCGGCCACGCCTCCAGAGGGAAGTACTTCGCCCCGGGCCAGTAGGGGACGGCTTCGTCGAGGGGATGGGTGAGGTCCACGATCTCCCGGCCCCGCAGCGCGGCGAGGAGATCGGGGAGGGGGGAGGAGGGGGGGGGCGGGGGGGGAGGGGCGGCGGGCGGCGGAGAGGCGCATGCGGCGAGGAGGAGCGCCGCGAGGAGAACCCCGCCCCCCCTCACCGCCCCGCCCTCGCCACGAGCCGCCGCAGCGGCTCCCGCACCTTCGCCGGGCAGAACCAGCGCACGAGGAAGACCCTCCGCTCCGAGAGGCGCCGCACGAGGTCGCTCGCCTCCTCCAGCGGGCGGGGCCGCGACCGCCCCCGCTCGTGGACGAGGATGGCGTCCTTGCGGTCCACGCCGGCGACGTAGGGGAGGTAGCGCTCCTCGCCGCTCTCGTCGAGCACGAGGTCGGCGTCGGGGTCGAGGCCGGCCCGGGCGACGAGGCGCCGGGCCCGCTCCTTCACGTCGGCGTACCCCTCCCCGAAGGCGACGGCGTCGGGGATCTCCACGCACTTGAGGAGGCGCCGGTGGACGAGCCCGCCGGCGAGCCGGGCGAGCCCGGGGTCGGGGTGGCCGGCCCAGGCCTTCAGCGCCGCGTAGAAGTCCCCGTCGTCGATGGCGAGGTAGTCGGAGAGCGGCGGCGTCCGCCCGGCCAGGGTCGTGCGGAGCCCCGGGTGCATGTCCACCAGCGCGCCGACGACCCGCGCCCGCGCCACGGCGGCGCGGAGCATGGTCTCCGCCGCCCGCACGGTCTTGTGGTAGTAGACGTGCTCGTACATGTGGGCCCGGGCGATGACGTAGCCCTCGACGGCGGTGACGGCGCGCCGGTCCACGAGCACGCGGCGGTCCCCGGGGAGCAGGAACAGCAGGATGCGGCGGAGATCGAAGCGCCCGTGGCGCACCCCCGTGGCGAGGACGTCCCGCTGGAGGTAGTCGAGGCGGTCGGCGTCGAGCTGGCTCGACACGAGATCGGCCAGCAGCGGCGCCGGCCGGTAGCGGCCGGCGAAGAGGTCCCGCACCGCGTCGGGCAGGTCCCGCGAGAACTTCCGCAGCGCCCGGTGGACCTCCGTCCCCTCGTCCTCGACCATGGCCGCGGACCACCGCTCGTGGCGCCCCCCGGCGATGGGCTCGAAGGCGTGGGAGAGGGGGCCGTGGCCGATGTCGTGCAGCAGCGCCGCGGCGAGCACCACGGGCTCGTGGCGGCGCAGGCGGGGTGCGGTGCGGCAGAGCGCGTCGAGCATCTCCCTCGCGACGCACATGACGCCCAGCGCGTGGGTGAAGCGGGAGTGCTCGGCGCCGGGGAAGACGAGGTGGGCGAGGCCGAGCTGGCGGATGCGGCGGAGGCGCTGGACCTCGCCCGCCTCGACGAGGTCCAGCAGCATCCGGTCGGTCCGCGAGGAGCCGCGGAAGGAGATGTAGTCGTGGACCGGGTCCCGGAAGTGGCGGTCGCGCTCCGTCATCGGTCCCCCTCGACCATGAGATCCCGGCCCCCGGGCGCGGCCCGCAGCCCCTCGACGCGGAGCGCGAGCCAGCGCAGGTAGGCCATCACGGAGCCGGCCCTCCGCCCCGCGGTCGCCGGCCCTGCGGAGCCGCGGGCGGCCGCGACCCGCTCCACGAGCTCCCGGGACAGGATACGGTCCGGGCGGGCCCGGGCCTCGCGGATCGCCTCCCGGAGGACGGGGAGGCCGAGGAGGGCCGCGGCGGCGAGCGGTGCGCGCCGGTCGGGGCCGGCGTGGGCGAGGGCACGGCCGTCGGGGGTCGGGCGGGGGGGGCCGTCCATCTCGACGAGGCCGAGGGAGCGGGCGGCGGCGAGGTAGTAGTTCCCCTGGCGGGGGCCGAAGCCGAAGGCGCGGGCGAGGTCGCGGCCGTCGGCGCGGCCGAGGGTGAGCTGGAGGGGGACCTCCAGCACCCGCTCGACGCGGTCGGCCTGGGGGAGTTCCAGTTCCGGGGGGAGGTAGCGGGCGGGGACGCGGGCGAGGAGGTCGTCGAGGCGCAGCGGCGCGTCGCCGGTGAGCACGAAGGTGGCGGCGGATTCGAGATGGAGGTCCCCGTGGAGGTCCGGGTCCCCCTGGCGCCAGGACCAGAACCGGTACTCGCCGGTCCCGTCGTGGAAGACGAGGAAGCCGAGGCGCACGGGGAGGTCGGGGAGCCACGTGGACCAGGCGCGGAAGGGGACGTAGAGCTGGCGGATCCAGAAGTCGGCGGGCTGCCCGACCTTGGCCTCGAGGAGGAGCAGGGAATGGCCGGCGTCGAAGCCGGCGTCGAGCTCGAACTGGACGCCGGGATCGACGGCGACCCGGTGGCCGCCGGCGAGGAAGGAGAAGGGGGGCGCGAAGCGGCGGCCGCGCAGCGTGAGGGCGGGGCGCTCCCGGAGGCCGAAGGCCCGCTCGATCATCCCCGTGTGGAGCGCCGTGTCCACGGCGCGGGATTCCCCCGTGCCGAGGTCGAGGGTGCGGTAGCGGGCGGCGGCCCCCCAGGAGTGGGGGAGGGGGGCGGGGGAGGGCTCGAGGTCGTGGTACCCGTCGCCGCGGATCAGCGCGTAGGAGGAGCCGGAGACGGGGAAGAGGAAGCGGCCGGCGTCGCGCAGCGGGGCGGGCACGGCGGCGCGGTCGTCCATCTTGGCCAGCAGGCGGGGCTCGCGGCCGGTCCACTCCTTCATGTCGCGGGCGGTGACGAGGGCGGGGCGGTCGCCGTCGAACCGCGTGCGGGAGAGGATCGTCTCCCAGGCGCGGTCGAGGTCGCGGTTCACGGGCGGGGGGGGCCGGGGACGACGAGGAGCTCCCGGACGGCGCCGCGGGCGGTGGGGTCGGAGTTGATGGCGCGGCGGGCGGGGACGGAGGCGACCTCGAAGCCGCGGGCGCGGTAGAGGGAGCGGAGCCACGGGGTGGCGTGGTTGGAGAGGAGGAACCAGCCGCCGCGATCCCGAAGGGCCGCGCACGCGTCGGCGAGCCGCTCCTGGTCGGCGCGGCCGAACTTCTCCGCGGTGTAGGAGGTGAAGTTGGCGGTCTTCGTGAGCGGCTCGTAGGGGGGATCGAGGTAGGCGACGGAGCCGGGCTTCGCCCGGGCGAGGGCCTCCACGAAGGACTCATGGCGGAGGACCACGCCCCGGAGCGCCGCCGAGGCGGCGCGGAGATTGGGCTCGTCGAGGATGGGGGGCTTCCGGTACTTCCCCATGGGCACGTTGAACTTCCCCGAGGCGTTCACCCGCCAGAGGCCGTTGTAGCAGGTCTTGTTGAGGTAGAGGAAGCGGGCGGCGCGCTCCACCGGGGAGGAGGGTTCGGCGGCGCGCGTCTCGTAGTAATGGTCCCGGCCCCGGCGCGCGTGGGCCTCCCGGTGGTCCGCGAGCAGGTCGACGAGGGCGTCCACCTCGTCCCTGACGGCGGTCCATGTGCCCACCAGGGCCCCGTTGGCGTCGGAGAGGACCGCCTTCCCCCGGATCCTCCCCGTCGCGCGGAGGTGGAAGAAGACCGCCCCGCTGCCGAGGAACGGCTCGAAGTAGGTCCCCCGGATCTCCGCCGGGAGCCTCTCCGCGATGGGCCGGAGGAGCTGTGTCTTCCCTCCCGCCCACTTCAGGAACGGCCGGACGGTCGCCCTCTCCGCCATGGGAAGGAGAGAGTAACGAAAAGGGGACGCGCACCACTTTTTCACTTTTGCACCGGCAACGAAGTCGCCGATCCGGCGCCCCGACGGCGCCCCGACGGTGTCAGACGCTTTTCGGTCGCCCCATCGGAGCCCCATGGGTGGCCGCCCCATCGGTGTCAGTCGCCATTCGGTTGCGGCCGCCCCCCTCTCCCCCCGGACATCCAATCCGCCGCGACCGAAAAGCGTCTGACACCGTTGGGGCGCAGACACCGTTGGGGCGCACCACCTCCCTTCCATTCCGCCGCGAGGAGGGGCGACGCTTCCCTCTCATCCTCAACGGTTGAGCAGAAAAAGTCGTGACTTTTCTTGCCTTGATGCAAAATATGTGAATGGACATCGCCCGCTCCCTGGAGACCCCGATCGAGGCCGACCTCGCCCGGAAGATGGTCTTCCTCGCCGGCCCCCGGCAGGTGGGGAAGACCTCCCTCGCCCGCCGCCTGCTGGCCCGGGCCGGCGGCGGGCGGTACCTCAACTGGGATCGCCGCGAGGACCGCAAGGCGATCCGGGCCGCGCAGTGGCCACCGGGGGAAGGCCTGGTCGTGCTCGACGAGATCCACAAGTGGAGCGCCTGGAAGCGCTGGATCAAGGGGGAGTTCGACGTCCACCGGGACCGCCTGCGATTCCTGGTCACGGGAAGCGCCCGCATGGACGTCTACCGCCGCGGGGGGGACTCGCTGCAGGGCCGCTACCACCAGCACCGCCTCCATCCCCTCTCCGTGGCCGAGATCGCCGGGGGCGGCGGGGCGCCCGCCCTCCCCCGCCCGGGGGCGGAGCTCCCCGTCCCCGGGGCGGGGGACCGCGATCTCCTCGACGGGCTCCTCGAGAGGAGCGGCTTCCCCGAGCCCTTCCTTGCCGGGTCGGGGGCGGAGCCGCGCCGCTGGAGGGCGGAGCGGCTGGATCGGTTCTTCCGGGAGGACGTCCGCGACCTCGAGCACGTGCGCGACATGTCCTCCATGGAGATCCTGGCCGACCTCCTGCCGGAGAGGGTGGGCGCCCCCCTCTCCATCAACGCCCTGGCCGAGGACCTCGAGGTCAGCCACCGGGCGGTGACCCGGTGGATGGAGATCTTCGAGAGGCTGTTCCTCGTCTTCCGCCTGCGCCCCTTCGAGATCAAGCGGGTCCGCTCCCTCCGGCGGATGCCGAAGGCGTACCTCTGGGACTGGTCCTCCAACCTCCTGCCGGGCGCCCGCTTCGAGAACCTGGTCGCCTCCCACCTCCTGAAGTTCTGCCACGGGCTCGCGGACCGCGAGGGGTTCGATGCGGAGCTCTGGTACCTGCGGGACCGGATGGGGAGGGAGACCGACTTCCTCGTCACCGTGGACCGGAAGCCCTGGTTCGCCGTGGAGGCGAAGGTCTCCGCCGACAGGGCCGATCCCTCCCTCGTCCGGTACCGGGAGCTCCTGCGGATCCCCTTCGCCTACCAGGTCGTCCTTGAGGGGGAGCGGGACTTCCTCGATGACGGCGTGCGCGTGCTCCCCGCATCCCGCTTCCTGGCCGCCCTGGCGTGACGGGGACGCGCACGACCCATCGGTGTCTGACACCGATCTGTCGCTCTAGTAGGGCGAGGCGAGGCCGAGGGCGAGGGCGGCGAGGGACAGGGAGAGGACGAGGTCGAGGACGGCGCGGGTGGGGGCGGCCAGGAGGAAGAGGCGGACCGCCGCCGCCGCCGCGCCGGCGAGGGTGAGGGCGCCGGCGGCGACGTAGCCCCAGGCCGGGAGCTCGAAGCCGAGGCGCACCGTGGATCCGTCGGGCATGACCGACTCGAAGGCGGCCCGGTCCCGGTGGAGGAGGAACACCACGCCCGCCGCCGCCGCCGCCGCGCAGGCGCCGCCCACGCCCCACCGCGCAGCGCTCCCCAGCGGGTTCTTCTCCGCGGCGAGGTCGAGCCACGCGCCCACGAGGAGCGCCGCCGGGACGAGGAGGAGGAGCCGCGGCCCCGCCCCTCCCCCCGCGGCGCAGGCCCCCGTCACGAGGGCCGCGGCGACGACCCACGAGAGCCCCGTGCGCGCGAAGGGGGCCTCGTCCCGCCGGGCCCTCCGCCATGCCCACGCGAGGGCGGCGGCGGCCAGCGGCAGCAGGGGGAGGAGCGCCACGGGGAGCGCCCCGAGGGCGACGGTGGGAGGAGGGGTCTCCCTCCGCGCCCGGGGGAGGAACTCCACCGCGGCGCCCTCCCGTGCGAGGGCGAGGAAGCCCGCGACGGCGCCCGCCGCCACGAGGATCCCGCCGAGGTGCATCGGCGCCAGCAGGAACCGCTTCCGCGCCTCCGCCGGCCGCAGCAGCAGGTGCCCCGCCAGGGCCGCCGGCACGAGCAGCGTCGCCGCGATCCCGTTGGGAAGGAGCGAGGCCCCGAGGAAGAGCCACCCCCCGAGCAAGAGCCCCGGGTGGGGGCGGGTCCTCGGCGAGCGGTCCGCGGCGAGGAAGAAGAGGAGGGAGCCCGCCAGCAGGGCCGATCGGCGCAGTTCCACGGACCCCGGCCAGAAGGGGGCCGCCGCCGCCAGCGTGAGCACCGCCGCCGCCAGCGCGGCCCGGTCGCCGAGGGCCTCCCGGGCGAAGAGGAAGAGCGCCGCCCCGATGCCCGCCGCGTAGACCGCCGCCCGCACCGGGGAGGGGAGCCCCACGGGCCCGTGGGCGAAGAAGGCCGCCGCGAAGGCGACGACGAGGAGGAGGCAGCGCGCCTCCCTCCGGAGCATCGGGTCCACGGGCCCTACTCCTCCCCGTCCGCCGCAGCGGACCGCGGCCGGGGACGGCGCAGGCGCCGGATCGCGAAGGGGGGAAGGGGGATGGCCAGCGCCTCCTCGGCCCCGGGGTACCTATCGAGGAAGGCGCCCGCGTCCATGGCCGGCTCCCCCTCGAAGGCCAGGCGCGTGACCCGGTAGGTCCCGTCGGCCAGCGCGAGGGGGATCCCCCCGGCCCCCTCGCCGGGCTCGCCCGCGAGCACGATGACGGTCTCGCCGCCGCAGGGGGTCCGCGCCCCGGCGTAGGGGCGGGCGAAGGCGCGCACCGTCCGGTCGAACCGCTCCACGGAGGCGGAGCGGTCCACCCAGCGCCGCGGCTCCGCCGCCGGCGTGAGCGTGGCCTCGTCCCTGTCCTGGGGCTCCCGCGGGCAGTGGCCGTCGGCGAGGAGGGGCACCGTCCGCCGGAGGAGGAGCCGGGCCCCGGCCAGGGCCTTGGCGTGGAGCCCCGTGGCCGTCTCCCGCGGCCCCACGGGGTAGGCGACCTGGCCCACGATGTCCCCGGAGTCGAACTCCTCCGTCATCTCGTGGAGCGTCACCCCGCTCTCCTCCTCCCCCTCGAGGATGGCGAAGGGGATGGGATGGGGCCCGCGCCAGCGGGGGAGGAGGGACTCGTGCAGGTTGAAGGCGCCGAGGGGGGCGGCGGAGCGGATCGTCCGCGGGATGAAGTGGTCGTAGTGGAAGGAGAAGATCAGGTCCGGCCTGAGCGCCCGCACCCAGTCGAGGAGGGGCCGCCCCGAGGCGTCGGGCGGCGTGGCGACGGGGATGCCGTTGCCGCGGGCCACCTCCGGCATGCCCCGGAGCCCCGCCGGGAATCCCGGCTCCCGGGGGTAGGTGACCACGAGGAGGACCCGCACCTCGAGGGCGAGCAGCTCCTCGAGGCCGGTGCAGCCGAATTCGCGGGCGCCGAAGACGACGGCCTTCACCGGGCGATCCTCCTGCGGGGACGCGGCGGTCGGGGAAAGGGTAACCGGCGGGGGCGGATCACGACGTGCGTTCGAGGAGCGCCAGGGTGAGTTCGCCGAGGAGGGGGCGGACGGCGCGGACCGCGGCGGTCCGGAGCCCGGCGGCGGCGGCGTCCTTCTCGAAGACGGTCCGGGTCACGGCGTGGCGGGCGCTCGGGCGGAAGGGGCGGCGGATGGCGCGGCGGAGGTGCTGGAGGCTCCGGGCATCGAAGAAGGAGACGACGACCCACCGGCGGCTGGCGGCGGCCAGGGAGCGGAGGAGGGCACGACGCTGCGCCTCCTCGGGGAGGTGGTGGAGGAGGCGGTGGCAGAGGACGAGGTCGAAGGAGCGGTCGGCGAAGGGGAGCGCCGTCGCGTCGGCGGCGGCGAGGCGGCGGGGGAGGGAGGCGGCGGAGAGCGCGCGGGCGGCGTGGGCGAGCATCTCCGTGCTCTGGTCCGCGGCGACGGTGGAGAGCCCCCGGGCCGCGAGGAGATCCGCGAACCGCCCCGCCCCGGCGGGGCAGTCGAGCACCCGGGCCCCGCGGGGGAGGGCGGCCCGGTCGAGCATCTCCGCCAGCGCCTCCCGCTCCCTCCGGTCCGCGGCGGGGCCGCTGCCCGTGGTGAACCGTTCCGCGGCGTAGGCCGCCGCGGTCCCCGCGTCGCGGTAGGGGGAGCGGGAGGGGTGGTCCGCGGGGATGCCCATGGCGGAGGATTGTAGGGGTATACCGGGGTATACCGTACCCGACCCGTTTTATCGGGGTTGGGGCGGGGATCCGCCGACAGGGGCTCCTCGCCATTCCGAGTGGGTACACCCCCGGACCCACGCGCCGGAAGGCGCGCAACGCCCGGGGATGGTCCCCCACGATTCAGCGAGGAACCGCCGACAGGTCGGAGGCCCCGCGCCCCAACCCCGATGAAACGGGTCGGGTACGGTATCCCCCTCCTCCCCTACTTCGAGATCACGGGCACCGCGATGACCCCCGCGCCCCGGATGGAGGCCGCCTGCTCCTCCGTCAGGGACATGTCCTCGACGACCTTCCGCAGGAGCGGGAGCTGGCGGCGGGCCATCTCCTCGAGGGCTTCCACGCGGAGGACCGGCTGGACTCCCATCATGGTCTCCGTCGGCTCCGTGAACCACGCCGCGGGGAGATCCGCACCCCAGGACTTCAGGACCGCCTTCAGCTCCTCGCGGCGGTCCGCGGGGAACCCGAGGCGGTCCACGAAGGCCCTCTCCACCTGGCCGAGGTATCCGTCGAGGTCCTTCGCCATCATGGGCATGATGTGGCCCGCCAGCATGAGTCCCGAGGAGAAGAGGTCGAGGCCGAGGATGCCGCGGGTCGCCTCGGGGCTGAGCGTCTCCCTCTGCTTCTCCGTCAGGAGCCCGAGGGCCTGTCCGAAGAACTGGTCCTTCATCTCCGCCTCCTCGAGGACCTTCAGCAGATCGAGGGTCCGCTCGTCGTACCCCGCGGAGCGGGCGCGGTCCCGCTCCGTGAAGTCCCGGCCGAGCTTCCCGAGGGACTCCGCCTGGGACTCCGTCAGCGGGAGCCCCGCCGCCTCCAGGGTGGCGGCCATGGCGTTCACCATGAAGGCGGGGTGGGTGTAGGAGCCGTTGATGCCGGAGCCGGGGATCTTGTCGGCGATCTTGGCGGCGGCCTGGATGAGGGAGCCGTTGAGCCTCTGGATCTTCCCCGCCGTCTCCAGCGGGAAGGGGCCCCCCTTCTTGATGGAATCGCGCAGCTCCGTGATGAGGGGGACCATGGAGTTCGTGCTCTCGCCCACGGACTTCCAGTCCACCTCGCCGAGGGCGGCGTCGTACTCGCCGAAGGAGAAGCGGAGGAGGGGAGCGGGTGCCTCCTTCGGCTCCTTCGACAGCTCATCGAGGGACTTGATGGGCCTGGACTCCCACTTGTCCATCTTGGCCTGGAGCAGATCGTTGTTCTCCTTGACGGTGGCGAGGGCCTTCTCCTGCTCCACCACCTTCCTGTTCGCCTCGTCCAGCGCCTTCTGCACCCTCTGGACGCGGTCGACGACCTCATCCCGCTCCTTCTTCGCCTGGTCCACCTGGGCCTGCGAGGTCCTGATCCTCTCCTCGGCCCCGGGATCCCCGCCCCCGAGGAGCTTCGCCCCGATCACCGCCCCGAGGACCACGCCCGCCACGCCCACGCCCAGCGCTCCGCCCGTCGTCATGACGCCTCCCACGGCCGCAGCGGCGAAGCCGCCGCCGGCCTTTCCCGCATCCACGAGGAACCAGACCGCGGCCATGAGCCCGAGGGCCAGCCCCGCGGGGAGCCGCATCCTGAGGAGCCCGCGCCCGCGGTGGAGCCGGGTGCGGACCGTCGCTTCCGGGAGGTCGAGGAGCCGCGCGACCTCCGGCGTCGGGAGCCCGTGCAGGTGGTGCAGGACGACGGGGTCCCGGTACTTCTCGGGGAGGCGCGCGACCTCCCTCCACAGGCGCGCCGACTCCTCCGCGGACATCGCCTCGGCGTCGGGGGCGGGGAGTCCGCGGGGGACGGACAGGAGGTGCGCGATGCCCTGCTCGCGCCGCTCGATGGCCTTGCGGCGGTAGGCGATGCGGATGACGGCGGTGAGGAGCCAGGGCACGACGGGGGCCTCCAGGGGCTCGCCGCGCTTGCGAACGAGGGAGAGGTAGGCGGCCTGGACCGAGTCCTCGGCGTCCTGGGGGCGGCCGATGTTGCGCGCGGCACCGAGGAGGCGGGGCCGGGTGCGGGCGACGACCTGCTCCATGGCGGTCTCGTCCCCGGACACGAGGTAGCGGTCGAGGACCGCCTCGAGGGGCTCTTCGGCGTCCGTCGATCGGGGGAAGAGGAGGCTCACGGGGATCCGCTCATTGTCCCCGCTCCGGCGCCGCGGCGCCGGGGATCTCCCCGTCGCCGTCGGCGGGGGTCACGGGGCCGGCGAGGCCGGCGAGGGCGAGGGCCGCGGCGCGGCGGACCTCGGCGGAGGGGTCGTCGTGGAGGGCGTCCACGAGGGAGAGGACGGCGTGGGGATCGACGAAGCGCGCGAGCGCCGCGGCGGCGGCGGCCCGGGAGGGGAGGGGCGCGGTGCGGTCGTAGAGGAGGAGGGAGATGCGGTCGACGTCGCGGACGTCGCCGAGGAGCGCGAGGGCCTCGGCGAGGCCGGGCCGCCCGGGGGATCGGTCGAAGGCGGCGCGGATGGGGTCGGCGGCGTCCCTCCCCCCGAGGCGTGCGGCGGCGACGGCGGCGGCGCCGCGGACGGCGGGGTCGGCGTCCCGGTCGAGGGCGGCGAGTAGGGCGGGCAGGGCGGACCGGTCGCCGAGGTCGGCGAGGCCGGCGGCGGCGGATCGGCGGGAGGCGACGTCCCCGGTGCGGAGGAGGTGGAGGAGCGCGGGGGCGGCGGCCCCGTCGCCGGTGCGCGCGAGACCGGCGGCGGCGGCGGCGGCGACGCCCGGGTCGCCCTCCTCGAGGGCGCGGCGGAGGACGGCGCGGATCTCCTCCCGGTAGGCGGTGGGGACGGCGTCGTCCCCCGCGGGGGCCGCGGCGGCGAGGGCGCCGAGGGTGAGGGCGGCGAGGAGTCGGACGATGTGCGCCATGGCTCGACCTTCCCGGAGGCCCCGTTGCCGGTCGGATGATCGCTCCTCCACCCGTGTAGTACCGGCCGGGGGGGGCGCGTTCCCGGATTCCGGAAAATCCGATCCCCGGGCCAGGCAGGAGGGAATGGGAGGCTCAGCGGGGGATGACCAGCCGGACCTCCTCGCCGTCCACGCGGATGCCGTCGCGGCAGGCCCCCTCGGGAACGACCTTTCCCGGCAGAAGACGCGGGTTCGAGAGGCGAACCGTGAAACTCCCCTCCGGATCGAGTCCGCCGACGACGAAGCGGCCCTCGGCGTCGGTGATGAGTTCCTTCCGCATCTCGGGAAGCCGCTCGGATGTGTAGTAGACATCGCCGTACTTGTGAGCCCCGAAGAGGACGTCTTCCACCTCCACCCTCACCCCGGCCACCGGGTTCCCCTCGAGGTCCACCACGAGCCCCCGGATGAACCCTGCCCGGCGGAGCCGGATCTCGAGGAGGTCCTTCGCGGGATGCACCACGGTCCGGATGGGGGCGAACCGGTCGGGGGCGCACCGGACTTCGACCCTCGCCCAGCCCGGCCTCACGGGGATGCGGAAGCGGCCGTCCTCCCCCGTCCTCGCCGAGGACTCCCGGCGCCCGGCGACCACCTCCAGGCCGATGGCGGGAGCCCCGTCGAGGTCCAGCACGCGGCCCTCCAGCGCCGGGTAGGGCGTCATCCGGAGAAGGACGTCCTGAGCGCCCCGCTCCGCGGAACCGGGCACCTGGTCCGGGTGAGCGTCATCCCCCCGGACCCTCAGGTCGTGGCGGCCTTCGGGCATCCCGAAGAGGACGAACCTCCCCTCGGCGTCGGTCTCGTCCCTGCGGAGAAACGTCCCTTCCCGGTCGAGAGTCCATGTTCCGGCCTCCACGTACACTCCGGCCGCGGGCAGACCATCTCCATCGAGGAGCCGCCCGCGGATCATGCGCTCCGGGGACGTGGGAGAAACCGGATCCTCCGGCGGAAGCGGGGCGGCCGGAGGGGGAGCGGGGTCCGCGGGAGGGAGTTCGATACGGACGTCGTCGCAGGGTGCGTCCCGGTCGAGGGGAACCTGGACGACCCCGTGGAGCGGGGCATGGGCCCGTAGCGTCCCGCGGAGGATGAGGCCGGAGGCCCGGAACCGCCCCTCCCCGTCGGTCACGGCCACGCAGCGCCACTCGAGGAACTGCGTCTCGCCCCGGTCGATTCCGTCGAGCCACTCCACCACGGCGCCGGCAAGGGGCGACCCGGACCCGGACTCGAGGACTCTCCCCGCAACGCTTCGTTCGCCCCGGAGGATGGTGCGGGATATCTGCCCGATGTACTGCCACTCGGGGAACGCTTCCGGGGGTGGAGGGAGGTCCCGGTCCCCCTCCCGCGGGCGACGGACGATGACCAGGTCCTCCCTTTCGCCGGGCGGACCGTGCCTCTGCGGCTCGGCCCGGTCGCCCGCCCCGAACCAGATCCCGGCGCAGCCTCCGCCGGTCAGCCCCTCGAGTCGCCAGCGGCCCTCCCCGTCCGTCCGCGTCCACGCCCAGCAGGAGAAGTTGGGCCGGTGCCAGTGGCTCGAGAGGAAGACGATCTCGCCCGCGGCGGGCCCGCCCGTCGCCTCGTCGAAGATCCGCCCCTGCTTCGTGACTCCCCTGTGTATCAAGAATGGATACTCTCCGACGGCCGGCACCTCCACGAGGCGCTGGTGGACGACGCCGGTCCCGGGGAGGCCGGCCTGGAGGATCCAGGTCCCCCCCGCGAGCCCCTCGAGGCGCCAGCGGCCGGCGGCGTCGGTGCGGGTCGCGAGGAGGGGAGCCCCCTTCCCCCGGAGGCGGCCCCGCAGGGGGACGCCGGGCACGGCGCGGCCTTCGGGGCCGACGAGGGTGCCGGAGAGGGCGTGGGTGTCGGCGGCGGGGAGGGGGGCCGGGGAAAGGAGGAGGAGTCCGAGGGAGGCGGCCAGGAGCAGCGGGGCGGGGGAGGGGAGCCTCATCGCTTCCGCGATTCTACGGGCTCCGGAGGGCGTCGTCCATGGCCCGGCCCCTCCCGGGTTCCACCGTGACCTCCGTCAACCTCCCCGGTCCGCGCATCCCCGCCGTTCGTTAGCGTGGACCAGGTCCCCGCGCGGGCCCCGGTCGCGATTCCCGGTACCACCGCGGGGGCGTGGGGCATCGCCCCGGGAGGCGGCCGTGAAGAACCCGAGCCGTTGGGGCATGGCGGTGGGCGTCGTCGCCGCGGCGCTGCTGGCGTGGTGGATGCTCCGGGGGGAGGTTCCTCCGGCGCCGGTCCACGGGACGGAAGCCCCCGCCGTCGCCCGGGCCGTCCCGGTGGAGGGACCGGTCCTCCACGTGCCCGACGCGGCGCCGGCGGCGGGGGAGGGAGCCGCGGAAGCGGCGCTCCCCGCTGTTCCAGCGGCGGTCGCCCCTCCCTCCGCCGCACCACTCCCGCCCCCCGATTTCCCCGACGGCCCCTCCGTCGCCGGCGAGGTCGTCGGCGTCGTGCTCCTCCTGCCCGACCGCACCCCCGTCGAGGGCGCGAAGATCCGCCTCATCGGCGGCGGCCCCGGCCTCGACGTCGCCCCCTTCCCGAAGCCCTCCGGCGCGACCACGGGGCGGAACGGGATCTTCCGCATCGGCGGCTTCGCCCCCGGGAGGTACCTCCTCGATGCGGCCGTGGAGGGGCGGGCGCCGCGCCAGTTCAACGCCGTCGTCCCCGCGGGCGCGGGGACGGAGACCATCGAGATCCTCCTCGGCGGCGGCGGCGCCGTGGAGGGGCGGGTGGACGGGGCCGCGGGGCCGGCGGCGGGCGTGAAGGTGCGCATCAACCGCTGCGGCACGGGGGGAGGGAAGGGGCTCCTCGCCGCGACCACCGACGGGGAGGGGAGGTACCGGTTCGAGGATCTCCCGCCCGGGGACTACGCCGTGGTGTCGGGAGCCGTAAGCGACCGGCGGACAGGCATCGTCACCGTCGCCGCCGGGGAGACGGCCCGCCTCGACTTCCCCAGCGGCGCCTCCCTCGCGGGGACCCTCGCGGAGGCCGACGGGACCCCCGTCGCCGGCGCCATCGTCCGGGTGCATCGGACGGAGGGGCCGTACGGCAGCGCCCAGTCCGAGACGGAGAAGGACGGCTCCTGGCTGCTGTACGCCCTCGAGCCCGGGGTCGTGACCGTGGGGGTGCAGGTGCTCGGGGATCGCGGCTGGTCGGCGAACCTCCTCACGACGACCCTCGCCCCCGGGGAGAACCGGTGCGACCTCCGCCTCGGGACGGGGGAGTTCGGTGGGGAGATCGCCGGCCGCGTCGCCGCGAGGGTCGTCGCGCCCGACGCGAAGTTCGACGGCGGCTCCATCACCCTGACCCTCCCCGCCGGCACCGCCGCGGAGAAGGGGTGGTACGGCATGGCCTTCCTCGACGCGGCGGGGGAGTTCCGGGCGCGGGGGCTGCGGGCCGGGCGGTATCACCTGAGGGTCGGCTCCGTCGGCGGACTGGTGGGGACCTCCGTCGAGGTCGACCTCGCCGCGGGGGAGTGCAGGACCGGCCTCGAGATCCTCCTCGACCCATGGACGCCGCGGGAGAGGCCCGTCTCCGTCGCCGCCCTCTCGGGCACGGTGCGGGACGGGGAGGGCCGCCCCGTGGTCCGGGGGTTCCTCCGGGTCCACGCCGCCGCCGGCGACGCGCCGCGCACGCGGCAGGGGATCACCGACGAGACCGGCCGGTACCGGGTCGAGGATCTCGAGCCCGGCCCCTGCCGGGTGGAGCTCCAGATCGTCGGCCCCGACGCCGTCGCCACGGAGGTGGGGGAGGTCGCCGTCGCGAAGGGGGAGAACACCTTCGACGTGCGGCTCGATGCGGGCGACCTCGCCGGCGAGATCCGGGGCCGGGTCTTCGCCGCCTCCACGAAGCGGCCGCTGCCCTCGAAGGAGGTGCAGCTCGCCGCCTTCCTGCTGCAGGAGGTGGGGGAGCCCCGCTACGTCGGCATGGCGCTGTCCGACGCCGAGGGGGGCTTCCGGTTCCGCTCCCTGCGCGGCGGGAAGTACCGCCTGCTGGCGGTCCCCGTGGCGGGGGGGCTGGCGCAGAGGGAGATCGATCTTTCCCTCGCGCCCGGGGAGAAGCGGAGCGGGGTGGAGT
The DNA here is from genome assembly GCA_964370855.1 of uncultured Planctomycetota bacterium. Lineage (GTDB taxonomy): Bacteria > Planctomycetota > JAJSAM01 > JAJSAM01 > JAKLKS01 > JAKLKS01. The sequence continues at coordinate 42,949 of CAYJMF010000024.1, forward strand.
TCGGCCTCGAGGACATGGCCACCGGGAAGGTGCGGTTCACGGTGAAGGACGGGGAGGGGAGGCCCGTGCGGCAGGTGATCCTCCTCGCGACGAGGGACGGGAAGCGGCTGCAGGGGTCGTTCTCGGCGAACGCCGACGACGGGGTCTACGAGACCTCCTTCGAGACGGGGACCCACCCGGTGACGGTCGGGAACTTCGCGGGGACCCTCGCCGCGGAGACGACGGTGGAGGTGCGGGAGGGGGAGACGACGGAAGTCGAGGTGATCCTCGGGGCGAAGGAGGAGGGCAGGTAGGGGCCGTCAGGCCTCCACCCGGTACGCCCCCTTCTCGATGCGCGGCTCCTCCCCGAACTTTCGCGCGAGCCGCTCGAGGTGGCGGCGCAGGTAGAGGGACGGGTCGGCGATGAAGGGCAGGTAGTGCATCATCGCCCGCGGGATGGCGACGTGGACGCGGCCGTGCTCCGTGAGGGTGAGGAGTGTGCCGCCCCCGTCCGCGGCGAGCTCGTAGGTCCAGTCCCCGCTGAAGAACTTCGCCTCGTCCCCGATGGTGCTCACGAGCCGGCGGGGGGGCTCCTTCACCGTGGTGACGAGCACCATGGCGTTCCTCCCCATGGTCCAGCGCCAGGCCTCCCTCCCGTCCCGGTCGGGGAGCCGCTCCACCCGGTTCACGCCGGTGTCCCAGGAGGGGATGGCGGCGACGTCGGCGATGACGGCGAAGACCTCCGCCGGGGGGCGGGAGAGGCGCAGCGTGGCCGGCTGCACGTGGCCCTCGGGGAGGTTCCTCCCGAGGATCCAGAGCGCGAGGCCCGACAACAGGAGGAGGCCGACGAGCCCGCCGAGGATGCCGAGGATCCAGTCCATGGAGACCTCCGTGATCGGGGAACGCGGGGATCCTGTCGGATCCCACCCCTCCATGGCAAGTCAGCGCCTGCGTCCCCCCGCGGCGCCCGGCACCGCCTGGAATCCCATCTGCACGAAGTGGCGGTCGGTGGTGAGGGCGCGCTTGAGGCGCAGCTCCTTCATCACCACGAGGGACGTGCAGTCGGTGAAGGACCACGCCTTGTCCCGGTGGCGGAAGAAGGCGTGGCGCGCCTTCTCGGAACGCCCGGGATCGACCCACTCCCACCGGATGCGGGGGCTCTTCTCGACCTGCTTCCACCAGGCCTCCGCCGCGGGGAGCCCGATCCGCATCCGGAGCAGGGTCAGGGTCTCGTCCACCACGTAGTCCGTGGTCACGAGGAGCTCCCCGTCCCGGAGCGCGCCGTCCCGGGCCTCGCGGGCGGCGGCGTGGGCCGGGTCGGCCCCGTCGGCGCAGGCCATCCAGCCCGCAGTGTCGACGAAGAGCCCCCTCATCGGCCGTAGAGGACGGCGTCGTGGTCCGCCGCGGACCTCCCGTCGCGGCTGCGGCCGACGGCCTCCGCCCGGAAGACGGGGTCGTCCTCGAGGGGGTAGGGCGGAGGCGCGGGGTCGTCCACGGGGACGATGCGGAAGGCGGGGCGGCTGCGGTAGAGGACCGTGTAGCGGGCGCCCCGGCGCACCCGGTCCACGACCTCGGGAAGGGTGGCCCGGAGGTCCTTCGCGTTGATGGTGGTGTCCGCCGCGTCCATGGGCGATCCTCAGGGTCAACTCAAGTTGAACATGAGTTGCCCGGGATGTCAAGGGGCGGAAGGCGGGCGCGATCCCCTACTTCGGCTTGATCGCCTCGCCGGCGTCCTTCACCGCCTCGCCGGTCTTGTCGAGGGCGTTGTCGAGCTTCTCGCCGGCGCTGGTGCCTCCCCGGTTGCAGCCGCCGAGGGCGACGGCCAGGGCCAGGGAGCCGAGGACGGCGAGGGTCAGCTTCTTCGCGAGGATCATGGCGAGACCTCCTTCGTGGGGGCCGGGACTGCGTCCCGGTCCGGTGAACGACGATACAACGGGAAAGCGCGTCAACGGGAGTCGCAGCAGTTCCCGGGACCGGAGGCCGCGGTCGCGGAACGGGGATTCTCTCCGCCCGCGGCCGGAGGGGGAGCGGCGTCGATGTCGACGGAGAACTTCTCCTTCAGGACCTTCAGCACCCAGGGAACGGCGATGCCCATGGCCGCGTCGCGAAACAGCGTCTTCCACGGATGCGGGGCCGGGGCTTCCGGGGGAGCGTCCCTGCGCTTGCCTCCGGCGCCGCGGAGGAAAAGCCCCCCGAGGAGGGCGCCGGCGACGGCGCCGATGCCGGCGGCGGCGAGGGGATGCTCCCGGACCAGCGACCCCATGCCGAGGGGATCCCGGGCCCGGTCCTTCAGCTCGGAGACGGCGCCCCGCCAGCGGCGGCGGGCCCTCTCCCTGCGGGCGTGCAGGATCTCCCACTCCGCCCGGAACGTCGCCTCCGCGCTCATGGTGCCTCCTTCCCGTCGTCCCCGTCGTCGTCGGAGTCGTCGTCGGCGTCGCCGCCGCTCCTCATGGCGGCGATGTCGGTCTCGAACTCGGCCAGGGTGGCGGGGAACCCGAGGTCCGGTTCGCCGAGCCTCTCCATCGCCCGGACCGCGAAGGCCGCCCCCGCCGCGGCGGTGGCGACGCCCACGAGGACGAGGGCCAGCCAGAGCTGCATGCCCGTGGCGCGGGCGAGGACGACGGCGGCGCCGCCGAGGGCGAGGAGGAGCCCCATGGCGGCGACGACGAGGCCCGCGAAGAAGAACCCCAGCCGGACCGCGAGCCGGTGGAGCACGACGCGCCCCTCGGAAGCGGCCATGCGCGCCGTGTTGTGGACGAGGTCCAACCCCGAATCCAGCAGTACGCGGAGCAGCGCGAGCACGCCGCGCCGACCCGCGCGGGCCGGGGAACCGGAACCGGGGCCCTGCGGCATGCCTACGAGGAGCGGCGGCCGATGAGGTACCCGAGGAGGGCGCCCACGCCGACCCCGATCCCGACGCCGACGAGGACGGAGCGCATGGGGTTCTCGCAGACGTACTCCCTGGAGCTCGCCAGGCTGTCCTTCGCCCCCGCCACGATCCTGTCCTTGATGCGGCCCGCCGTCGCTTCGACCGAACGTGCGCCGTCCACGAGAGGCCCGTCCAACTCCGCCATGCGATCCGCCATCCTGCACCTCCGATTGCTCCGGGAAAGGGACCGGCCGGAACCCCCGCCGGTCCTCGGGAACCCGCGTCTTACGACGCCCGGGCACCCGGACGGCACACTACGCGGGGCGCCCTTCGCCGTCCATGGGGCGCAACCCTACTCCCCGGCGGGGAGGCCGGGGTCCCGCCGCATCGGCGGAGGTAGGGATCCGCCCCATTTCCCGGCCTTTCCGGCCCCTGTACCCTGCCCCCGTCCAGCGAGGAGGCGGAACCATGAACCGGGTGCTCGGATCGCTTCTGGCCGCCCTCGCCGCGACCGCCGCCGCCCCCGGTTGCGCCGTCTACCCCGGGACCGCCCGCCCCGCCGACTACGAGGATCTCCGCCGGGAGGAGGGCTGGATCCTCCTCGAGGGGGTCCCCGAGGTGCGGCAGGCCAACCGGAACGACTGCGGGGCCGCGGCCCTGGCCATGGTGCTCGGCCGGTGGGGCCTTCCCGCCGAGCTCGGCGCCCTCGAGACGGAGTGCTCCGTCCCCGGGACGGAGGGCCTCCTCGCGGCGGCCCTGCGTGACGCCGCCCGGAGGCGGGGGCTGTCGGCCTTCCTCTTCGCGGGGACCGTGGCCGACCTCGACCACGAGCTCCGGCGCGGGCGGCCCGTCGTGGTGGGGCTCGCCAAGGACGACGGGGACGCGGTCACGGCCCACTTCGAGGTCGTGATCGGGCTCCATCCCGGGCGCGGGAGGATCGCGGCCCTCGATCCCGGCATCGGCCTGACGTGCGACTCCATAGCCGGCTTCGAGGGCGAGTGGACTCAGACCAAGTGCGTGACGCTCGTGGTGTTCAAGCCGGAGGCCGAGGCGGCCCCGGCCGCCATCGGCGCAACGGTAACGAGAGGTGGACGATGAGATTCCTCGTGACTCTGGTGCTCACCATCATCGGCACGGCGGCGGTGCTCATGGCCTCGCCGGTCGTGGCCTCCGCGGAGTCGGGGTCCGACGCCGCCGTCCCGACGGCGGTCATGGACGCGGGGAGCCCCGAAGCGGCACAGCCCGGGAACCTCCTCGAGTCGGAGGAGTACGCGCGGCGCGAGGCGGCCTCCCCGGAGGTGCAGGAATTCGCCGGGGGCGACGTCGTCGTCGGCGTCTCCGTCCTCGTCGTGGTCGTCGTCGTGCTGCTGATCATCCTCGTCGCCAACAGCTAGGCCTTGACCGGCCCGGGTGCACGCGAGGGGGCCCGCACCCCCGCGCGGCGCATCCGGGCGCTCCCCCCCCGAAGCCCCCCCCCCGCTTCCCACGGTCCCGGAATTCGGCGCCGCGGGGGGGAGGCGGCAGACTCGGGCGGCCCGGGAATCGGCCCGCGGCCGCTTGCGAGGAGGAGGGGGGATGCCGGTGCGTCCGCCGGAATCGCTGACCGGGGCCGTCTACGCCGCCCTGCGCGTCGCCGCGGGGCTCATGTTCGCCTTCCACGGGCTCCAGAAGTTCGGGTTCCTGAGCGACAAGCAGTTCCCCCTCCTCACCCAGGCCGGGATCGGGGGCGTGATCGAGATCTCCACGGGGTTCGCCATCGCGGCGGGGCTCCTGACCCGGTGGGCCGCCTTCCTGGCCAGCGGCACCATGCTGGTGGCCTACGTCCAGTTCCACTGGAAGTTCGCCTTCGACGCGAACTTCCTCCCCGGCGTGAACCAGGGGGAGCTGGCCCTCCTCTACTCCGGGCTCTTCCTCTACATGGCCTGCCGGGGATCGGGCCGGTGGAGCGTGGACGCCTGCCTGGCGGAGTGCGGACCGAAGGAGGGGTGAGGGGGGCGCGGGCCGTTCAGGGGTCGAACCGCGCCCGGAGTCCCGCCTCCGCCGCCGGGCAGGGGTCGGCCCCGGGACGCCGCGGGCGGATCCGCGTCGCGGCCACGGCCCGGTAGCCGGCCTCCCGCAGGAACCGCGGCACCGCCGCGAGGAGGGCCGCCGTCCGTCGCCGGCCCACCGTCCGCAGCACGTGGATCACGGCGTCGCTCCGGAGGAGCCACCGACCGTCGGCGGTCTCGACGACGAGGGTCCCCCGCATCGCCGCGCGTCGCTCCGGGGGGACCCGCGCCGCGAAGGTCTCCCCCCCGAGCGGCGCGAACCGGAAGCGCGCCGCCCCGTCAAGGCGGAGGATCCACCGGACCCGGCCCCGGCAGAAGCCGCACTCCCCGTCGTAGTAGACCCGTTCCACGACCCCCATCCTAGGCGGGGCCCCGCCTCCGCCGTATCCTCGCGGCGCCCCCGCCGCGGAGGGGGAAAGGAGTCAACGTGGACATCGCCCTCGCCGCCGCCCTCCTCGCCGTCCTCCTCCTCGCCCCTGGCTGCGCCGCCGCCGGGCGGGAGGGGCGCCCCCCGGCCCCGGGGGAGCGCCTCCCCGAGGTGCGGGGACCCGGCACGGCCCCCTCCGACGACGCCGCGTCCGCCGCCGACGCCCGGCTCTACTTCTCCGTCCGCGGGCAGTCGGCCCCGAGCCTCTCCCCCGGCGGGGACCGCATCGCGTGGATGGAATCCGTCACCGGCTCCCCCCAGGCGTGGCGCGCCGACCGGCCGCTGGGGTGGCCCGTGCAGGTGACCCACTTCGCCGACCGCGCCACGGGGGTCCGCTGGGCCCCCGGCGGGGAGGCGCTCCTGGTCTCCGGGGACCTCGGCGGCGACGAGCGGGACGACCTCCTCCTCGTGCGGCCCGACGGGAGCCGCCCCGTGGTGCTGGCGCGCGGATCCGGGGGGCGCAACGAGGCCGGCGGCTTCACCCCCGACGGGGCGGCCCTCGTCTTCGCCTCCACGCGCCGCCACCCGGCGCATCACGACCTCTGGATCGCGGAGACCGCCACGGGGGAGGCGCGGCCCCTCTTCGAGAGCGACGACATGAACGCCGCGGGCGACGTGAGCCCCGACGGGAGCCGGGTGATCCACACCCGCTCCCACGGCTCCTTCGAGACGGAACTGGCCGTGGTGGACCTCGCGACGGGGGAGCGGACGCGGCTCCTGCCCGACGCCCCGCCGGCCCGCTACCTGGACGCCCGCTGGTCCGCCGACGGGCGCTCCCTCCTCTGCGTGAGCGACCTCGGCCGGGACTTCCTCGCGATCCAGCGCATCCCCCTCGACGGCGGCGCGCCGGAGGTGGTGGCGGCGGCGGAGGGGGACGTGGAGGAGTTCGACTACTCCCCCGCCACGGGCTGGATGGCGTGGACGGAGAACGACCGCGGGCGGTCGCGGCTGCTGGCGTGGAACCCCGGCGCCGGGGGGCGGCCGGTGATCCTCCTCGAGGGGGGACGGGCCGGCTCCGGGCCGGTCTTCGCCGGGGGGGCTGCGGTGCTGGCGGTGGCCTGGGGATCGGCGACGCGGCCCTCCTCGCTGCTGCGCTTCGACCTTCGCGGCGCCCACCCGACGGGGGAGGAGATGACGCGGCCGGACTTCGCCGGGCTCGACGCCTCCGCCTTCGTGGAGCCGGAGGAGCGGCGGTTCCCCTCCTTCGACGGGACGGAGATCTCCGGCTTCCTCTACCGCCCCCGCGGGGGGAGCGGCTCCTGCGTCGTCCTCGTGCACGGGGGGCCGGAGGGGCAGTACAGGCCGGGGTTCGACCCGCTGGTGCAGCTCCTCGTCGCGCGGGGGCACGCGGTGTTCGCGCCCAACGTGCGCGGTTCCACGGGCTACGGCCGGGCCTTCGCGAAGCTCGACGACGGGACGCGGCGCATGGACTCGGTGCGGGACCTCGAGGCGGTGCACGACCACCTCGTCGCGACGGGGGTGGCGCCGGCGGACCGCATCGCCGTGATGGGGGGCTCCTACGGGGGCTACATGGTGCTCATGGCGGTCACCCACCAGCCGGAGCGGTGGGCGGCGGGGGTGGACGTGGTCGGCATCAGCCACCTCGGGACCTTCCTGCGCAACACCGGCGCCTACCGGCGGCGGCACCGCGCGGCGGAGTACGGGGATCCCGTGGAGTGCGCCGACTTCCACGAGGAGACGGCTCCCGTGAACCACGCCGACCGGATCCGGGCCCCCCTCTTCATCATCCAGGGGCGGAACGACCCGCGGGTGCCGGCCAGCGAGACGGAGCAGATCGCCGCGGCGGCGCGGGCGAACGGGGTCGCCGTGGAGGTCCTCATGTACGAGGACGAGGGCCACGGCCTCTCCAAGCTGCGCAACCGCGTGGAGGCCTACGGCAGGGTGGCCGACTTCCTGACCGCCATACTGAACCCGACCCGGATTGGCGGGGGGGGGGGGGGGGGGCGGCCCCCCCCCCGGCGGGGCCCGGGGGGGCCCCCCCCCCCCCCCCCCCAACCGGGGGGGGGGGG
>CAYJMF010000025.1:0-49775 GCA_964370855.1 uncultured Planctomycetota bacterium
ACCTCCCCCTCCTCTTCACCTCCCCCTCGAGAAACGACTTCATCGTCTCGTAGGAGGACCGCAGCTCCTCGTCCTTCCCACCGAGCTCGAAGTACTTCGCGAAGTGCTCCATCGCCTTCTCCGTCCGCTCGCGGTTCGTGTAGGAGGGGTTGTCCGTGACGCAGAGGATGGCGAGGTTCTTGTGGGCGTCGAGGAACTTCGGGTCCCTCGCCAGGGCCGTCTCGTAGGCCTCGATGGCGTCCTTCGACCTGCCGTCCCTGTCGAGGACGAGGCCCCGGAGGAAGGGCCCCATGGCGCCCTTCGGGACGGACTTCGCGTGGACCTCCGCGGCCCGGCCCGCGGGCTCCGTCTCCCCGTTGCGGAGGAGGGCCTCCACGAGGGAGCGGGCCGACAGCGGGTCCTTCGGGTCGAGCTTCGCCGCGAGCTCGAGTTCCTTCCGCGCCTCGGGGAAGGCGTTCCCGTCCCGCTTCCGGAGGAGGATGCACTCGCCGAGGGCGCGGTGAGAGGCGGGGTCCTTCGGATCGATCTTCACGGCCTTGCGGAGCGCCTCCTCCGCCTCCTCGAACTTCGCCATCGCGAGGAGGGACCGGCCGAGGCCGGACCGGAGGGGGCCGGACTCCGGCTTCGCCTCGAGCCCCGCGCGGAACTCCTTCCCCGCGGCCTCCGCCTCCCCGAGCGCGAGGCGCGCCTCGCCGCAGAGGTAGCGTGACTTCGCGAAATCGGCGTCCCCGGCGGGGACCTTCTCCGCGGCCTCGACGGCCTTCGCGTACTCGCCGGCCTCGAAATGCCGGAGCGCCGCCTCCACGGGGGATTCGGCGGGGGCGAGGAGGACGGCGGCGAGGAGCAGCGAGAATCGGATCATGGATCACCTCGTGCGTGGGGGCGCCGGCCCTTCGCGGGGCGAGGAGGCTCCGCCGCTCGGACCGGCGCCGATGGACGGGCCGGGGAACGCCTCCCCGGGTCAGACCCTGGCGAGGTTCCTCTGCACCAGGACGGTGAGCGCCTTCTGCACGGCTGCGCCACCCTCCCGGCCGTAGGCGCGGCGCTCGCCGGCGGACTTCGCCAGCGGACAGCCGTTCCTGCAGTCGAAACCGTCACCGGCGATCGCCGCGGCGCCGAGGGACGCGAACACCATCCCCGCGGCCAGCGCGCCGATCCTCATGCGCTTCCCCATGGAGCACCTCCTCGTTGGGGGACGCATCACCATTCCGCGGGGCCCCGCCGATCCCCCGGGGGGAATCGCGATCACTCCGCGGACGTGGCGGCGCGCATCCAGGCGGCGAGATCCCCCTCGTCCGCCGTGCGGATGCGCTCGTCGCACCGGTAACGATCCTTGACGGACTCCCACGGGAGGTCGGTGTCGACGAGCCCGTTCTCGTGGACGTACTCCCCCACCTTCCCGTTGAGGATCCGCCGCGGCGACCAGTCGAGGTCCACGGCCCGGTCGGCGTGGCGCGCCAGCGTGGTGGTGCAGCTGTCCACGAGGGAGTTGTAGAAGGCGCCGCCCTCCGCGAGATCCGCCGCGCGGAGGAGGGCGTCGCGGAGCACGGCCTTCATGCGCTCCCGGTCGGGGCGCAGGGGGAGGAGGTCGATGCGGTCCCCCCACGCCCGCGCGCGGAGGCCGAGGACGTCGCGGGGATCGCCGAGGACGTAGACGAGGGGGTAGGCGCGGAGGATTCCGCGGAGCGGACCGTAGGACTGGTCCGGCCGCCGCCGCGCCTCCACGGAGAGGGCCAGGGCCTTCCCGTCGCGGAAGGAGAAGAGGAGCAGCGTGTGGGCGACGAGGCCGTCCTCCCCGAGGGGCACCACGCCGAGCCAGCAGCGGTCGAGAAGGGCGAGGTCGAAGGTCTCCGTGCGCCACGCGGCGTCGTGGTCGTCCTCGGTCCGCCATCGGAAGTCGCGGAGATCCTCGACGCGCACGCGGTCCCCCTCGAGGGCGACCCGCGGCATGCGGGCGTGGGCGGGGATCCACGGGCCGGCGGCGGGGACCGGCTCGAGGACGACGCCGAGGAGGGCGGCGCCGACGAGGACCGCGGCGCCCCCCGGGAACCGGTCACGACGGCGGAAGGCGAGGCGGGCGAGGAGGAGGGCGAAGGCCGCGGCGCCGGCGACGGCGAGCCAGGCCGGCACGAAGGATCGGAGCGCGATCCAGGGGATCACCCACGCCGCGACGGGGAGGATCAGGGCGAGGGCCAACCGCCGCCCCGGAACGGCCCGGCGCTTCTCCTTGCCTTCCGCCCCTCCGCGCGGTCCCATGGACAGGTTGTAGCCTCCGGCGCCGCGCCCAGGGAGTCCGCATTGCCCGAATCCGCCCCCCCGCCCGGCCCCGCACCCGGCCCCGCACCCGACCTCCGCCTCCTCCTCGAGCACACGCTGCTCCGCCCCGCGGCCACCGCCGCGGAGGTGCGCGCCCACGTCGAGGAGGGGCTCGCCCTCGGGGTGGTCGGGATCTGCGTCTCCCCGGCCCGCGTGGGCGAGGTCGCGGCCATGGTCGCTGGCCGTCCCGTGGCCCTCGTGGCGGCGGTGGGCTTCCCCCACGGCGCGACGTCCCCCGACGCCAAGGCCTTCGAGGCGGAGCGGGCCTTCGGGCGGGGCGCCACGGACATCGACTTCGTCATGCACCTCGGAAACGCGAAGGACCGGAACGGGGACGCGATGCGCTCGGAGTTCTCCATGATGCGGCGGGCGGTGCCCGAGGCGGTGCTGAAGGTGATCCTCGAGACGGGCTCCCTCGCGGAGGAGGAGATCCGCCGCGCCTGCGCCGCCGCCGTGGCGGAGGGGCTCGACTTCGTCAAGACCTGCACCGGCTTCGGGCCCCGGGGCGCGACGGTGCAGGACGTGCTCCTCCTCCGGGAGTGCGTCGGGGACCGCTGCCGGGTGAAGGCCTCCGGCGGGATCCGGACCCGGGAGCAGGCCCTCGCCATGGTCGCCGCCGGCGCCCACCGCATCGGCACCTCCCGCTCGAGGGAGATCCTCGGGCCCCCGGGTCCCGCCGCCTGACCCCGTGGACGCCCTCCTCGGACTGCTCGCGGCGGCGGCGGCGGGGGGTGCGGGGTTCGCGTGCTGGCGGCTCGGGATCCGGCTCGCGGGGAGGATGTCGAAGGGGGGCGGGGAGGCGGCGGCGGGCCTCGCGCTCCTCCTGACGGGGGCGCTGGTCGCGCTGGTGAACCACGCCCCCACCCGGCTCCCCCTCGCGCTCCTCCTCTCCCCGGCCATCTACTTCGAGTTCTGCTACTTCCTGCCGACGGCGGCGCTCTTCTTCGGCATCGCCGCGCGGCGGGTGCCGGACCCGAAGACGGGACGCCTCCTCGGGGTCCTGGTCGCGGTGCTGGCGGGGTACTCGGGGATCCACGCCTTCCTCGCGCTGGACGCGCGGTCGCTGCCGCAACTCTCCTCGGCGCCGCCCGCCCGGGGCATGCAGCGGCAGACGACGGCCTGGTCCTGCGGGCCCTCGGCCTGCGTGACGCTGCTGGCGGCCCACGGCATCGCCTCGACGGAGCGGGAGATGGGGGAACTCGGGCTCTGCTACCCGCGCCGGGGGATGACGATGCCCCGCTTCATCCGCGGGCTCACGCTGAAGCTCCGCTCCGCCGGGTCGAGGCTCCGGGTCAAGGCGGCGGACCACCTGTCGCTGCGGGAGCTGACGGAGTTCCCGACGCCCTGCATCGTCGGCCTCGAGCTCACCCTCCTGGTGGACCACGCGGCGGTGCTGCTGGACGTGACGAAGGAGGGGGGCTTCGTCCTCGCCGACCCCTCCACGGGACGGCGCGACGTGATGGACTTCGAGGAGATGAGGAGGCGCTTCACGGGCGAGGCCATCGCGCTGGAGGCGGAATAGTATCACTATGTGATACTATTCCGCCCCCCGCTTCCTACTTCCGCATGCCCTCCGACAGCGGGACGAGGAGCAGGAACTCCGCCTTCCAACCGCCCTCGTCGCGGCCCATGGCGCCGGCGGCGATCTCCCGGACCGCGGCGAAGGAGGCGGACCCCGCGTTCTTCGAGCCGCGGAGGAGGAGGCCCCACTCGGCCACGGCGGCGGCGAACCGGAAGTCCTCGCTCGCGCCGTCGAAGGCGCCGCCCCCGTCGGTGAACGGGACCTCGCGGAGCGCGCTCTCGTCCCCCTCGGGCTCCTTCCAGCGGAGCTTGACGGTGAGGGTGTCGAGGGAGCCGCTCCAGGAGCCGGGGCGCTGGTAGCGCAGCTCGTCCACGGCGGAGCCGGGGACCGGCTCGCCGGCGGGGACGACCTCGTAGAAGGCGGTGACGGCGTGGCCGGCGCCGATCTCGCCGGCGTCCTTGCGGTCGTCGGCGAAGTCCTGCGCCGCGAGGACGCGGTTCTCGTAGCCGAGGAGCCTGTAGCCGGCCACCTGCGCGGGGTTGAACTCGACCTGGATCTTCACGTCCTTGGCGATGGCGTGGAGGGTGGACATGCCCTGGTCCACGAGGAGGCGGCGGGCCTCGGCGAGGTCGTCCACGTAGCCGTAGTTGCCGTTGCCGCGGTCGGCGAGCTGCTCCAGGGTGTCGTCCTTGAGGTTGTCCATGCCGTAGCCGAGGGCGGTGAGGAAGACCTTCGACTTCGCCTTCTCCTCGATGAGGGTCGCGAGGTCGGCGCGGCTGGTGGTTCCGACGTTGAAGTCGCCGTCGGTCGCGAGGACGACGCGGTTGATGCCGCCGGGGACGAAGTTCTCGGCGGCGACCTTGTAGGCGAGCTCGATGCCGGCGCCGCCGTTTGTGGATCCGCCGGCGGAGAGGTTGTCGATCGCATGGAGGATGGTCGATGCGTCGTTCCCCGCCGTCGAGGGGAGGGCGAGGCCCGAGGCGCCTGCGTAGACGACCATGGCGACCCGGTCCCGGGCGTCGAGCCGGCCCGCGAGAAGCCGGAGGGACTCCTTCACCAGGGGGAGCTTGTTCGGCTGGTTCATGGAGCCGGAGACGTCGAGCAGGAAGACGAGGTTGGCGGCGGGGCGGACGGCCTCCTCCACGACGCGTCCCTTGAGGGCGATGCGCACGAGCCGGTGGCGCGGCTCCCAGGGGCAGGAGGCGGCCTCGACGTGGACCGCGAAGGCGTCGGCGCCGGAGGGGGGCGCGTAGTCCCAGGGAAAGTAGTTGACGAGTTCCTCGATGCGCACCGCGGCCGGCGGCGGGAGGCGGTTCTGCCGGGTGAGGCAGCGCCGCACGATGGAGTAGCCTGCGGTGTCCACGTCCACGGAGAAGGTCGAGAGCGCCGCCTCTCCGACGGGCCGGATCCACGGGTTCTCGATGATGGGGGCGGAGGACTCGGTGGTGGATTCGTCGATCAACCGATTCCACTCCACATCCAGAGAGAGATCCCCCCGGTCCAGGGCCTGGCGGAAGTTCTCGCGAACCTGCTTCCGTTTTTCCGGGTCGATGAGGCCGTCGAGCTTCGACTCGTCCACGACGACTCCCTCCTTCGGGAGGAAGATTGTCTGGGGACTCACGCCGCCGCCCACGGTGAAACGGTCGAAGCCCGGGAGATCCGCCGGCTTCTCTCCCTTGAACAGGTAGCCCACCATGGGAGTGTCCGTCAGGACCGGGACTTCGCCTGCGGGGCCCCTGTACACGTGGCCCCCGCCCCCGCCGCCTCCGCCGAAGTTGATGGACCGTGGACTGCCGGAAACGATCCCGTCCATGTCGGCCATGGTTCCCGTGTAGGTGTCGCCACCCGATCCCCCTCCGGCGGTTCCGGGTTCTCCCCTGGCCAGGGGCAGGGCGGAGCTCGCGTATCCGACGGTGCCCAGTTCCGCTCGTGCTTCCCGAGCCTCGGCTTCGGAGAGCTGGCGGCGGAGATCCTGGATCTCATGATTCCTCGGGTCCGTTGCAGGACTCGGAGGATAGACGTGGGAGTTTCCGCCCGCTCCGCCACCCCCGGAGGCGATGCCGTCCCGGTGCCAGGTTGCACCGTCGGGGATTTCACGACCGCCCTTGCCCTTGGTGAAGTCGGGAATCCGGACCGTCGTCGACTGCCCGAAGGTGGAGACGAAGGTGACGTCGTCGGGCGATCGCACCTCCACGCTCTCCATCCCCACCGTGTACCCCGCCACCCCGAAGGCCATCCCGAGCAGCGTCGCCGCGGCGGCGGCACCCACTAGGGGCCGGGCGCGGCGCGACTTCCCGCCGGGGAGGAGCACAGGTGCAGGCACCGGCGCGGCCGCGGACGCGGACGCGGGCACCGCCTCGACCGCCGTCGCCCCGCTCCCGCCCACGGCCCGTTCCAGGGCCGCCCGCCGCCCCGCCTCGAGGGCGGGCAGGGGCAGGCCGGACAACGCCGCCTCCAGCGTCCCCGCCGCCGCGCGGATCTCCTCCACCTCCGCCCGCGCAGCGGGGTCGGCCGCGAGCAGCGCCTCCACCGCCGCGCGCTCCGCATCGTCGCACTCCTCCAGAGCATACGCCGTCAGCAGCGCGTACGCCGTCAGCCTCGGATCCCCGTTCCCGCTCATCGTGCCGCTCCCTTCAGCGCCGGCGCGCCGCCGGGGACGACCACCCCCATGCGCGCGCGCAGCGTCTTCAAGGCCTCGTGGAGCAGGACGCCGACGTGGCTCACGGTCACGTCCATCACCTCCGCCGTCTCGCGGTAGGAGAGGCCGTGGGAGAAGCGGAGCAGCACCGCCTCGCGCTGGCGGTCGGGAAGCCCGTCCACCGCGCGGAGCGCCGCCGCCGCGTCGTCGCGGAGCGCCGCCGCCGCCGCCGGATCGTCCCGGCCCCCGGCCCGCCCGTCGAGCAGCGGCGTCGCGCTCCGCTCCATGATCCGTCCCCTCCGCAGGCGGTCCATCGCGAGGTTGCGGCAGACCGCGTAGAGCCAGGCCGGGATGCGCGGGTCCACGGCGGCGGGATCCTGGGCGAGGAGCCGCACGAAGGCCTCCTGCACCACGTCCTGCGCCCCGTGGGGATCACCGAGGAGGCGGCCGGCGTAGAGGAGGAGCGGACCCTCGAACCGCTCGAGGCAGCCGCGCACCCACCGCGCCTTCTCCGGCTCCACCGAACCTCCCGGCTCCCGCGTCCCGTGTGGCGTCCGTCCGGGGATGGAACGGACGGGGACCGGTGGATCTTAGGGGAAATCGCGCGACCGTCGCCGGCGCTACTTCCCGCGGTCGCGGAGGCGGCGGCTCTCGTCGTCGAGGAAGGCGCGTTCCTCGGGGGAGAGGGAGCCGATGCCCTCCCTCCCGATGCGCTCGAGGAGGCCGTCGAGGCGGGACGCCGCCTCCTCCCGCGCCCGGCGGGCCCGGGCCTCGCGGGACTCCTCCTCGCGGAGGCGCCGCTCCCCGGCCAGCACCTTCTCCCGGGGGCGGCTCCGCTCCGGCGGCGGCTCCTCCGCCTCGCCGGGCATCGACGCCTCCAGGCTCCGGTACCCCTGCGAGAAGTCGTAGGTCCCGAAGAGGAGCTGCTCCTCCTCCATGCCCCCCTCGCGGAACTCCTTCCAGGCCCGCCCCACCTCCCACAGGCACCAGAACCCGAGGGCCGACAGCAGCGCCTCCCGCCGGGCGAAGCCCACGGCCACGACCCCGAGCCCGATGACGGCCCCGGACCCGATGACGATGAGCCGCGCCCGGAGGCGCCCCGTCCGCGGGAGCAGGAGCGCCTCCAGCACCGCCCCCCCGTCGAAGGGGATCCCCGGCATCAGGTTGAGGAGGGCGAGGGCGAGGTTGAGGTTCCAGGCCGTGAGCACCACGTCCGTCGAGATCGTGAGGTCCGGAAGCCCGGGGAGCCGCCCGTCCCGGAGGAGGGCGGCGCCCCCCGCGAGGACGGCCAGCGCCAGGTTCACGATCACCCCGGCCACCGCCACGTCGAGCCGGGCCCGGGGCCGCCGCGCCGGGTCGTGGTGGGTCGCGCCGCCGAGCGGCCACAGCAGGATCCCGTGCACCGCGATGCGGTGGCGGCGGCAGGCCGCTGCGTGGCCGAACTCGTGGAGGAGGACGGAGGCCCCCATCACCCCGAAGAAGACGAGGAAGCCGAGCAGCACGGAGCGGGCGGTCCACCCCGGCGTCGAGAACAGGGCGACGAGGACCGCGGCGGGGAGGAGGAGGTGGACCCGGATCGGGATCCCGGCGAGGGAGGCGACGCGGACGGCGAAGCGCGGGACCACGATCCGAGGATACCCGGAGGGGGCGCGGAAGCGGCGCCGCTACTCCGTCCTCTCGACGGGCCGCTCGTAGAGCTTCCCGCAGGTCTTGAGGGCGAGGTCCACGTACCCCTTCGCCGCGGCGCGGAAGGACTTGACCTCCTCGTCCGTCACCTGCCGCACCACCTTCCCGGGCACCCCGAGCACGACGGAGCGGGGAGGGACCTGCATCCCCTCGGTGACCACGGCGCCGGCCCCGATGAGGCACTCGTCGCCGATGACCGCCTTCTGGAGGATCACCGCGTTCATCCCGACGAGGCAGCGGTCCCCGATGCGGAGCCCGTGGAGGATGGCCCCGTGGCCGACGGTGCAGTCGGCGCCGACCACGAGGGGCTCCCCCGGGTCGCAGTGGAGGACGCAGTTGTCCTGGATGTTGGTCCGGGGGCCGATGGTGATCTTCGCCTCGTCCCCGCGGACGGAGGAGCCGTACCAGACGTTGACGTCCTCGGACAGGTCCACGTCGCCGGTCACGACGGCCGTCGTCGCCACCCACGCGTCCCGCTCCCGAACGAGCCAGCCGTTGGCCATCATCCACCTCCCGTGGTCCCGGAAAGGCGGAGGAGGAGCATCCCCCCCACCTGCCATGCGTTGTAGCACGCGTGCATCGCGATCGGGGCGCTTAGGCCGCCCGTCCGCCCGCGCAGATCCGCCAGGCAGAGGCCCAGCAGGAAGGTGACGGGGTAGGCGTCGGGCTCCCCGTGGATGACGGCGAAGAGGCCCGCCGAGAGGAGGGCGGAGAGGGCGGGCCCGAGGAACGCCCGGAGGCCGGAGTAGAGGAAGCCGCGGAAGAGGACCTCCTCGAAGAGGGGCGCCACGATGACGGCGATGGCGGCCACCAGCAGGAAGGAGGTCCACGGCCCCCCGATCCCCTCGGTCACCAGGGCCTGGGCCCGCATCCCGCGGCCGGACAGGGAGAGGATCCACTGCTGGAGAAGGACCGTGGCCGTGGCCACGGGGAGGAAGGCGATCCCGGAGAGGATGCCCGCGGGCGCCGCTCGCCGGATCGCCGCCGGGGCCGCCGGGGCCGGCGAGGGGCCGCCGGCCCGGGGGCGGAGGAGGAACGCCGCCAGGGCCACGGCGGCGACCTTCGCCCCCCCGTCGAGGAGGAGGGCGTCGTCCTTCGGCAGGGGGCCGCCGCCCAGCGCCGCGATGCCGAAGAGGGTCAGCAGGGTCGCGCCGGCGAAGAGCCCGAGGGCCTTCACGAGGCCGTCGCGGTCCGCGCAGGGTCCGCCGCGGGGCACCGGGTCGTTCCCCCGGCCCCGGCGGCGCAGGACGTAGACGATGGCCGGGACGCCGAGGCCGACCTGGACGGCGAACCAGGCGAGTTCCGCGTCGCCGCGGGACAGGGCCTACTCCCCCGGGACGCAGCGGGGCGGGGACGGGGCGGGGCCGCCGATGGCGCCCGCCGTCGGGCTCGAGGCGCTCCCCCACTCCCGCCGCGGGATGCGGCCCGCGCCCGCCGCCAGCCGCCCCGCGATGCAGGCGTGCTTCATGGCGGCGGCCATGGCCACGGGGTCATGCGCCAGGGCGACGCCGCTGTTCATGAGGACCCCGGCCGCGCCGAGCTCCATGGCGACGGCGGTGTCGCTCGCCGTGCCGACGCCGGCGTCCACGATGATCGGCACCTTCGCCCGCTCGATGATGATGCGGATGTTGCGCGGGTTGAGGATCCCCTGTCCCGACCCGATGGGCGAGCCGAGGGGCATCACGGAGGCGGCGCCGGCCTCCTCGAGACGCTGCGCCTGGATGGGGTCGTCGCTGGTGTAGACGAGGACCGTGAAGCCGTCCTTCACGAGGCGCTTCGTCGCCTCCAGCGTCCCCACGGGATCCGGCAGCAGGGACTGCGGATCGGCCAGCACCTCCACCTTGATCATGTCCGAGAGATCGAACTCCCGCGCGAGGTGGGCGGTGCGGATCGCGTCCTCGGCGTTGAAGCAGCCGGCGGTGTTGGGGAGGATGGCGTAGCGGTCGAGGTCCAGCGCGTCGAGGAGGGAGGGCTCGCCGCCCTTGCGCTCCACGTTGGCCCGGCGGACGGCGACGGTGACGCACTCGCAGCCCGAGGCGTCCAGCGCCCGATTCATCAGGTCCAGGGTCGCGTACTTCCCCGTGCCGAGGAAGAGCCGGCTCCGGAAGGAGTGCTTCCCGATCCGGAGGACCTCCTGCACCGCCGTGTCGTCGGCCATCAGCCGCCTCCCACCATGGTCACCACCTCGACCCGGTCCCCCGCCGCCAGCGCGCGCTCGCCGTGGCGGGCCTTCGGGAGGACCTCCCGGTTGAGCTCCACGGCGCAGCGCCGCCGGTCGATGCCGGCCTCCTCGAGGAGGGCGAGCACCGTGGTCCCCTCGGGGACCTCCCGCTCCGCGCCGTTGAGGACGACCTTCACTTCCCCTTCTCCCACTTGTAGAGCTCCACGACCTGGTTCAGCGTCCGGCCCTCGACGTCGATCTCGTGGCGGACGCGGATCTCCTTCTCGAGGCAGTCCATGGCCCGGTTGGCCATCTCCACGGCCCGCTCCCGGGGGAGGACGACGACGCCGTCGTCGTCGCCGACGATCCAGTCCCCGGGCCGGACGATCTGGCCGCCGACGCGGACGGCGATGCCGATCTCGCCGAAGCCCTTGGGCTCGCCGGCGTGGCTCACGACGTGGCGCGCGAAGGCGGGGAAGCCGAGGCGGCGGATCTCGACGGTGTCGCGGATGGCGCCGTCGATGACGACGCCGGCGATCTTCCTCTGCATGCAGGAGTGGGTGGCGAGTTCCCCCCAGAGGGCCGGGGGGACGCCGCCGGCGTCGATGACGAGGACCGAGCCCGGGGGCGCGAGATCGATGGCCTCCACGGGCTTGGCCCAGTCGCCGGGGGCGGCGCGCACGGTGAAGGCGGGGCCGACGCACTTCGCCCCCTGCACGACGGAGCGGATGCCGTCGAGGCAGGGCTGGCGGTGGAAGCCGTCGGAGATGTTCGGCGTGGAGACGGCCTCGAGGATGCCGCGGATGGCGTCGCCCTTGGCGCGCTTGAACATGTCGCCGGCGACCTTCTCGCCGGTCTCCATGGCCCTCTTCACGGCCTTCGCGGCGGCGGTCCCGTCGGCGGCCTTGGAGAGGAACCCCCCCACGATGACGACGGAGGCGCCGGCCTTGACGGCCTCTCCCGCGGTCTCGGCGGTGATGCCGCCGGCGACGGCGACGGGAATGGAGACCGCCTTCGCCACGGCGCGGAGGCGCTCGAAGGGATCGAGGCCCTCCATCTGCTCGTCGATGGGGCAGTGGACGCCGACGACGTCCACGCCCAGCGCCTCGACCTCCTTCGCCCGGGCCGCCGGGTCGGGGTGGCCGAGGAGGTCGGCGTAGACCTGGATGCCGTAGTTGCGCCCCGTCTCGACGCACTCGCGGAGGGTGGCGTCGGAGGCGACGGCGAGCACCGTGGCCATGGTGGCCCCGGCCTTGGCCGCGGTCTCGAACTCGGCCCGGCCGGCGTCCATGGTCTTGGAGTCGCAGACGAGGGGGAGTCCGGGGAACTCCCTGCGGAGCGCGCGGACGGCGTCGAGCCCCGCGGCCTTGAGCAGCGGGGTGCCGACCTCGAGGATGTCGGCCCCGCCGGCCACGGCCTCCCGGGCGCACTTGAGCGCGCGGGCGATGTCCACGAAGTCGAGGGCGGCCTGGAGTTTCGCCATGGGGGAGAGGTTAATCGGTGGACGGGGATCGGGGTTCAATTCCGGTGCGGGCGTCACTTCCCCGCGGCGGTCCCGCGGATCCTCTCCGCCCTTTCGCCCCAGACCACTTGCCCGTCGGGTACCCGTTCCCCGACGATCTTCCCGTCGTCCCAACCATGAAGGAGCAGGGTCCCGTTCTCGAAGAGGCGAAGCCCGTGCTGCGGGTTGCCGCCAAGAGGCCAGCCGTGGTACCCGCCCTCGGACGGGCAGTACCCCATCCCCCCGCAGGACTTCCCGAAGTAGAGGTGCCCCGCGACGGGGTCGAAGGCCAGGGAGACGGCGCCGGGCGCCTTGCCGTGAAAGAGCCGGGTGCGCCGGGGCCCCTTCCCGGGGGGGATCTCGAAGACCTGCATCGAGGGGTAGCAGAGCGAGTGGGCCACCACGGCGTGGCGGTCTCCGGAGGCGACGGTGATGGCGGTGACCGGCGGCGTATCTCCGTGGAGGGGAAGGAGCCGGGGCCCTGCCAGGTCATCGGCACGGAGCCAGGCCCAGTCTCCTCCCTCCCCTCCCGCGAGCACACCCTCCGCGGCGGCGGCCATGGCGGTGATCCTCCAGGGCAGCGGCGCGGAGAGGGCGAGCCGTCCATCGAGGCCGAAGCACCCCACCCGGTGATCGGCGAGGGCGACATGGACCGGTTCCCCCGGCCCGAGGTGGGAGAGGAGGCGGGCCCCGGCGAGGCGCGGATCCCGCAGGAGGACGCGCGGCGGCGCCGTCCCCGTCCACTCCCGCAGCTCCTCCCCCGCCACGGCCACGGTGCGGCCCTCGACGGAGGCCGCGGGAAGCCCGGCGAGGAGGGTGGTGGGATCGTGGTAGGGTCCCGCTGCCGGCCGTGCGTCGTGCGGGTGCGTGTACCGGATCGCCCACGCCTTCGCCCCGGTGTCGATGTTCCCCCGCACCTTTCCGTCGGACAACGCCACGAAGTCCACCCGCCCCCCGGCGCGCACCACCGCCGCCTCCGTCCCGTCCCGGCCCGCGGCGATGGCGAGCACCGCCTCCGGACCCGGGGGCGGTTCGGGGACGCCGACGGGGCAGGGGCCGCAGGGGGGCCCGTAGTCCCTGGTGGCAAGCCACCATCCGGCTCCCGCCAGAAGAACGGCCGCCGCGGCCACGAGGGTCCATCGTTTCATGGCGGACACCCTAACGGAGGAAAGCCCGCCCGTCGGCGGGTCCGCGGGCCTCATCTCGGAGCCAGGCACCGAGTTGCGCGGCACCGACGGCGTCACTTCACTCGGGAAGGATAGGTCCCCCACCGGGGCTTCCCTTCCGGAACGGACTCCGCCATGAGGGTCCCGTCCTCCCATCCGTGAACGAGGAGGTCCCCTCCCTCAAGAAGCGCGAGCCCGCGCTGGGGGTTCCCTCCGAGCGGAAATCCCTGATATCCCCAATCGCCGCTGGTCCCGGTCCCCCCGGAGGGCATGCCGAGATGGAGTCGCCCCTCCCCCGGATCGAATGCGAGGGAGATCGGACCCGGCGGCTTGGCGACGAAGGTGCGGCCCCGGGTCGGGGAACGGAATCCGGAGAGGCTGTACTCCGCCAGGTCGGTCAGGCACATCCCGTGGGATAGGACCGCGCTCCTCCCGTCTTCGGCGACGGTGATGGCCAGCACGGGAGGCGTCCACCGGTGGAGGGGGACCTGCCGGACATCCTCCGGATCCTCTTCGGAGACGAGGTGCCAGGAGGGGGACTCCCCGCCCGCCAGGACCGCGCCCTCCGCGGCGGCGAGGCAGGTGAGAGAGCCGGGAAGGGGAGCGGAGAACGCGACGCCGCCCCCGGGGTCCATGCGCGCGATGCGCCCGTCGGCCAGGGCGACGTGGACCGCCGATCCGGGACCGCGGTGCGCGGCGAGGCGGGCGCCGGCGAAGGCGGGGTTCCGGGCCAGCACCTCCGCCTTCCCGATGCCGTTCCATTGGAGGAGTTCAGCACCATTCACGGCCACGGTCCGTCCGCCGACGGAAGCTGCGGGGATTCCGGCCAGAAGCGTGTTCTCGTCGTGCCGGAACTCGAAACCCGGCGGCATCTCCCCCGCGTGGGGATACCGCACCGCCCACGCCTTCGCCCCGGTGTCGATGTTCCCCCGCACCTTTCCGTCGGACAACGCCACGAAGTCCACGCGGCCCCCGGCGCGCACGACCGCCGCCTCCGTCCCGTCCCGGCCCGCGGCGATCGCGAGCACCGCCTCCGGACCCGGCGGCGGTTCGAGAACGCCGACGGGGCAGGGGCCGCAGGGGGGACCGGAGTCCCTGGTGGCGAGCCACCATCCGGCTCCCGCCAGAAGAACGGCCGCCGCGGCGGCCACGAGGGTCCATCGTTTCATGGCGAACACCCTAACGGGCGGGAGGGGCGACCTCCCGATCCGAACCCCCGCACCCCGGGGCCGTTCTCCCGGCTTAGGATGACCTCCGTGCGAACCCACCTCGGCTCCGCCGTCATCGTCACTCTCGCCGTCGGCGCCGTCGCCGTCGCCCTCGCCCTCGGCGTCGCGCCGCCGCCCCGCGCCGACCGGGTGCGGCCCCTCGGCCACCTCTTCGAAGCGCACCCCGCCGCGGGGGAAGGCGCGCTCCCGCCGGAACTCGCGGACCTCCGGCTCCGGGTGACAAGCGTCCGCCGCGGGAAGACGAAGGACACCCCGGGGTGGACCTGGCTCGACGGACGCATCGAGACTTCCGATGGCCCGCTCCCCCTCCCGCCCCCCTTCTTCGCGCGGACGGCGGTGGCGGGGCGCGCGGTGTTCGCCTCCGAAACCCCGATCCCGCTGCGGGGCCGCCTCGACTTCGACGGGCTCACCGGCGCCTTCGCCATCCACTGCGGGACGGCGGCCGCCGAGCCGCGCCTCGGGGAGCTGGATCTCACCGTGGAGGGCCTCGTCGGCGGCTGGAGGACGGAGCGGGTCACCCTCCTCCAGGGGGAGTCCTTCGACCGGGACTTCGGCCCCTTCCGGCTCTCCGTCGGCCCCTCCCCCATCGACGCCGACCGCCAGCTCGACGGGACCTTCCACCACGACCTCGTCCCCGCGGCGGACGATCCGTGGAAACCGTTCCACGACCGGTTCCCCTTCGCCGGCTCCTCCCTCGTGGAGGCCCGGGACGCCGGCGGCCCCCTCCTGCGCATGGGCGGGGCCATCCACGAGTGCGGCGCGACGGAGTTCACCTGCTGGTGGGTGGACGACCGCCGCATCCGGAGGATCCGCTGGCCCGTCGTTGTCTCCGTCCACCTCCCCCGGGACCCGGCCGGGATGCGGGAGGAGCGGGTCCGCTTCGTGATCCGGGACGTGCCCCTGGACGTGCTCCCGGTGGATTAGCTCCCCGTCCAGCCCTCCGGCGGCCAGGCCGGGAGCGCCACTCCCCCCGCCGCGACCAGCGTCCCGAAGGCCCTGACCATCCGGCGGAAGGAGCGCGAGGAGCGGTGGGCCGACCCCATGTCGAAGCGCGCGGCGAGCTTCGGCTGATCCACGGTCTCCGCGTACCCGGCGTCGGGCTCCATCCGGTCCTCGAGCGCGGCCTTCGCCCCGCGCGGTTCCTCGGGGTCCGGATGTTCCGCGGCGTCCCGGCGGATTCCGCCCACCCCGCGAAGGGACGGGATGGCGGCGAGGAACCACGCCTCGAACTCGTGGTGGGGAAGGACGACCTCGCACGGGATCGGATCCGCCTCCTCGCGGGCCCAGTCGGTGAGGCGGGGAGCGAGTTCCTTCGGGCAGGCCCTGTCGCCGTCGAGGACGATCAGGATGGCGTCGCAATCGGGCTGGCGCCGGGCGAGGCGCACGGCCGTCCGGATCCCGTCCCGGGTGACCAGCCGCGTCGCCTTCTGCCGGAACGGCCGCGCGACCTCGACATCGAAAGCCCGGGCCTCGTCCCGCAGACGCCGGAGGAGGACACCGACCGCCTCGACGTCCCCGTGGCCCTCGACGATGGGCTGGATCGTCATGCAGGCGTCTCGAACAGGGAGGCCTGCCCCTTGCCGGGTCGAAGCCTGGACAACTCCGGGTGCCGTTCGAGCAGGTCGGAGCGCATGAGGTCCCCGGCGCTGGAAAGGTGTTCGCCCAGGATGCTGCGGGCCGACTCGCCCAGCCGAAGGACCCGGGTGGCGCCGTCATGCCAGGTGACCAGCCGGAGGTGCTCCGGTTCGATCCATGATGCATCCAGGAGTTCCGGACTGTGGGTCGTCACCACGACCTGCATCCTCTTCCCGGCCAGTCGAATCAGGTCGAGGATCGCGGGAATGGCCCCTGGGTGGATGGTGGCCTCGGGCTCCTCGAGGACGATGAGGGTGGGCGTCGGCCTCTGGAACACGGCGGCAAGGAGGCCGACGGCCCGGAGAGTCCCGTCGGACATCTCGTTCGCGTCCAGGCGCAGGCGCTTCTTCGTCGGCTTGCCACCGTGGCCGGTCCGGGACTCCCATTCCTGCAGGAGTTCGAGGGAGAGGAACTTCCCGTGCTTCGCCGCCGTGACTTTCCGGGTGCCGGGGACGATGCTGCCGAGGATCTCGATGATCCGATTCAAGTCGGCCCTCCTCGACCGTCCGATCTCCTGGAGCACGCTGGTTGCATTCCTTCCGTCAAGCTGGAGGCTCGAGCCCGAGTCGGGTTCCTGCATCCCGCGGAGGAGATCGGGCTGGATGGAGTAGACGCGGAGTCCCGAGAGCGCCTGAACTACGGGGGCAAACCGCGCTTCCCCACCGACGACGGGCAGGGCCAGGGAAGTCGGATCGAGGGAAGGGCCCAACCCGCCGACGTTCGTCCGGAATCCCTGTTCCGGGGTCCGGTCGAACCACGAGTGTGCGGCTCCCGCGGGGCGGACGGAGCAATGCTCTCGAAGGACCACGAACCCGTGGTTCCTCTGCGCCTTCACTTCGAACGCGTACCGCGCTTCCCCCCCATCGCCTTCTAGGCCACCCAGGGAAACACAGATGCCGAGGTTGGGAGGGATGGAACCGGGACCAGGCGTACGATTTCGAACTGCTTCGATTCCACCGCGTCGATCGAAGACGGCCTTGAGCGGGTTTGCCATGGCCTCCGCGAGGAAATCGAAGGCGGACACGATGTTGCTCTTCCCCGATCCGTTCCTCCCGACGAGGAAGGTCGGGTTCCCGAAATCGATCTGCTCCGAAGGCAGGCTCCGGAATCGCTTGAGGAGGAGCGAGCGGATCGTCGGTTCCTTCACGTGGTCCTCCTCGAGGCGCGCGGGATCGTCCCGGCGCCCGGCCGGGAGCGGTCCCGGAGATCCCAAGGATACGGGACGGGGTCCATGCCCGCGAGCGGTTCAGCCGCCGCCTGCGGCGCCCCCGGCGTCCCCCCGCCCCCGCCCTACCCCTTCCCCCCCACCCGCGCCTTCACCGTGCGCCGATCGATGCCGAGACGCCGCGCCGTCTCCACGAAGGAGCCGGTCCGCCCGTGGACCCAGCGGGTGTAGCGCCGCAGCAGCTCCTCCGCCGTCAGCTCCCCCTCCCGGGCCGCGCGCACCGTCTCCTCGAAGGGGTCCGCCGACGACCCCGCCATCCCCGGCGGCGGCGCGTAGCAGCCCCGCACCAGGATGTTCCGCACGCACTGCTCGAGCTCGCGCACGTTCCCCGGCCAGCCGTAGCCGGCCCCGAGGTGCTCGCCGATCCAGTCCGCCACCTCCCCGGAGACGTCCTTCCCCGCGGCCGCGTCCCCCGCCTCCCCGAGCAGGCGGCGCACGAAGTGGCGCACCAGCTCGTCCAGCTCCCCGGGGTCGTCGTCGAGCCGCTCCCGGAGCGAGGGCACGGTCACCACGTCGGAGCAGAGCCGGTAGTAGAAGTCCTCCCGCATCCGCCCACGCCGCAGGAGGTCCGCCGGCGGCCGGTTCGTGGCGGCGAGGATCTTCCCCTCGAAGCGGCGGCTCTTCACGTCCCCGAGGCGCGTGAAGGTCCGCTCCTGCAGGACCCGCAGCAGCTTCACCTGCACCGCCGGCCCGAGCTCGCCGATCTCGTCGAGGAAGACCGTCCCCTCCGCGGGGCAGGTCTCGAGCCAGCCGGCCCGATCCTCCACGGCGCCCGTGAAGGCCCCGCGGCGGTGGCCGAAGAGCTCCGACTCGATGAGCGTCCCCGGCATCGCCTCGAGGTTGAGGGGGAAGAACAGGTCGTCGAAGTCCCGCGTGAAGGTGCGGGAGCGGTGGTCGAAGGGCACGTAGCGGGAGCGGGCGATGGCCCCCGCGACGAGCTCCTTGCCGGTGCCCGTGGGGCCGAGCACCAGCGTCGTGAAGTCGGACATGCGGGAATGGAGTGTGGCCCAGTAGCGCCGGAGATCGTGGGTGAAGACCGACTCCCAGACCGCCGCCCGCAGGCGGGCCGCGGGCCTCGAGCGGCCGACGATGTAGTGGAAGGTCTGGAGGAAGGCCCGCCGGATCTGGAAGAGGCAGGCGAAGAGGTGGGCCGCGGCCTCCGGCGACGGGCGCGCCCCGGGGACCGGGCCGAGCCAGCGGTCGAGGTCCTCGTTGAAGGCGGCGAAGAGCGCCGCCACCTGCCGCCGCCCGCCCCCCGCGGGCCCCTGCACGATCCGGGCGAAGTCGTCCCGGCGGCGGTGGTAGAGGTGGAAGAGGACGAGGTCGCCATGGAGGGCCGTCTCCCCGTCGCCGGGGACCTTCCCGGCGCGGATCCTCTCCGAGACCCGCTCCAGCAGGGCGGCCACCCGCTCCCCGACGAGGACCAGGTTGGGGTGATCCTCGGCCCGCTCGGGGTGGAGGTTCCAGTCCGCGCCGTCGGCCCGGAAGTCGGCGCCGAGGGCCGCCTTCTCGTGATCGATGCGATCCGGGAGGAAGGGGTTCCCGTCGATGAACCCCCGCACCGCCTCCGCCAGCGCCCGCTCCTCGGCCCGGAAGAACGCCATGGGACCCTCCCTTCAGGTGGGGCATGTACATCCAAAGTATAGATGATGTGCATTGGATGACCAAGGCCCCTTCCGTTTCCCACCCCCCGCCCCGGGACCCTCCGGCACGGGGGGTGCGACCGGAGGGCCATGGCGGAAGTCCACCTGGCCGCGACCTGGATCGGCGTCCTCGCCGGCATGCTCGCCGGCGCCGCCCTCGGCCTCTTCTTCCACGGGGAGGGGTGGCTCGGCGGCTACGGCTCCTGGCGGCGGCGCCTGCTCCGCCTCGGCCACGTCAGCCTCTTCGGCATCGCGCTCCTGAACCTCGCCTTCGCCCTCACCGCGCGCGCGGGGGGCTGGGCCGCGGCCCCGCCCCCGGGGAGCGGGGCGGCCTCGGCGCTCTGGGTGGCCGGGGCGGTGCTCATGCCCACGGTCTGCGCGCTCGCGGCCTGGCGCAAGCCGCTCCGCCACCTCTTCGTCCTCCCCGTCGGCAGCCTCGTCGGCGCCGCGACGCTCACCCTGCTGGCCGTCCTCCGCACCGGAGGTGGACCGTGAGGATCGCCCTCGTCGCCATGTCCGGCATCCGCGTCGTGGACACGGAACTCGTCGGGCTCGGGTTGACGCTCCCGGGCTTCGTGGAGCGGGCGAAGACCATCGCCTCGCTCCCGAGCCTCGGGCTCCTGACGCTGGCCGGCGCGACGCCCTCCCGCCACGAGGTCCGCTACTTCGAGGCGCGGGACCTCGCCGAGGCGGCCCGCCTGCCGACGGACTTCGACCTCGTCGCCATCTCCACCTTCTCCGCCCAGGCGCTCGAGGCCTACGCCGTCGGGGGGCGGTTCCGGGCGCTGGGCATTCCCGTCGTCGTGGGCGGGCTCCACGTGACGTCGCTTCCCGGGGAGCCGGCGGCCCACGGGCTCTCGGCCATGGCCGGCGAGGGGGAGGTGCTCTGGGAGGAGATCCTCGCCGACGCCGAGGGGGGCGCGCTGAAGCCCCTCTACGACGCGCGGGGGCGGGAGTTCGATCTCGCGAGGGCCCCCATGCCCCGCTTCGAACTCCTCGACATCTCCCGCTACAACCGCCTCACCGTGCAGGCGACCCGCGGCTGCCCCTGGCGCTGCTCCTTCTGCGCGAGCTCCATCCTGCTGACGGAGCGGGTGAAGAGGAAGTCCCCGGAGCGGGTGCTCGAGGAGATCGACCGCATCCGCGCGATCTGGCCCCGCCCCTTCCTCGAATTCGCCGACGACAACGCCTTCACGGATCGCGACTGGTGGCGGCGGCTGCTGCCGGGGCTCGAGGCGCGGCGGCTGCGCTGGTTCGCCGAGACCGATCTCTCCGTGCACCGGGACCGGGAGTTTCTCGAGGCGCTGCGGCGCGCGGGGTGCCGGGAGCTGCTGCTGGGGTTCGAGAGCCCCGTGGACGAGGGGCTCGACGGGGTGGAGACGCGGCGGAACTGGAAGTGGAGGAGGAGGGGGGAGGTGGGCGCCGCCGTGGCCGACATCCAGGCCGCGGGCATCCGCGTCAACGCCTGCTTCGTCGTCGGCCTCGACGGCCACACGCCGGCGGTGTTCGACGCCGTCCACCACTTCGCCGAGGAGGCCTCCCCCTTCGACATCCAGATCACCTACCCGACCCCGTTCCCGGGGACGCCGCTGTACCGCTCCCTCAAGGCCGCCGGCCGCCTCACCCACGACGGACAGTGGGACCGCTGCACCCTCTTCGACATCGACTTCCGCCCCGACCCCATGACCGCCGGGGAGCTGCGCGCCGGCTTCCACGACCTCACCCGGCGGCTCTACGACGAGGGGGCCACGGCGCGGAGGCGGGAGCGGGCGCGGCGGATGTTCCGGCGGGGGCGGGGGGAATACGGTACCCGACCCGATTCATCGGGGTTGGGCACGAACCTCCCGGCCAGGCGGGAGTCCATCCCCCAACCCCGATGAATCGGGTCGGGTACCGTATTCCCTCCCGCGGGCCGTCGGCCGTCCAATCCTCCGGATCCGGTATCGTGATCCGACCATGAGCGACACGGCGGTCCGGGTGGAGGGGCTCCGGAAGTCCTACCGGAGCGGGTTCTGGAGGCGGCGGAGCGAGACGCTCCGCGGCATCTCCTTCTCCGTCCCTGCGGGCCGCGCCGTCGGCTACCTCGGCGCCAACGGGGTCGGGAAGACGACGACCCTCAAGATCCTCGTCGGACTCCTCGAGCCCGACGGGGGCACCGCCGAGGTCCTCGGACTTCCCGTGCACGACCCCGCCTGCCGCCGCCGCGTCGGGTTCCTCCCCGAGAACCCCTACTTCTACGAGCACCTCACCGCCCGCGAGGCGATGCGGTTCTACGGCGGGCTCTCCCGCATGGAGGAGGCCGCCATCGCGGCCCGGGTCGGCCCGCTGCTGGAGAAGGTCGGCCTCGAGAAGGCCGCCGACCGCCGCCTCGGCGAGTACAGCAAGGGGATGCGCCAGCGCCTCGGCCTCGCCCAGGCTCTCCTCCACGACCCCGAGCTCCTCATCCTCGACGAGCCCATGAGCGGCCTCGACCCCTTCGGGCGGCTCCTCGTGAAGGACCTCATCCTCGAGGAGCGGGCGAAGGGCAGGACCATCTTCTTCTCGAGCCACATCCTGGCCGACGTGGAGGAGGTCTGCGACTACGCCGTCATCGTCGCCGACGGCGCCGTCACCGCCGCCGGCACCGTGCGGGAGCTGCTCGGCCGCGGCGTGTCGGAGTACGAGGTGGCGCTGCGCGGCGCCGGCGCCGCGGCGCTGGAGGCGGCGGCCCCGGGCCGCGTCCGCTTCGCCCGGGAGGACGGGGGGCTCACCCGCGCCCGCCTCCCCGGCGACCTCGACCCCGCCGTCCTCCACGCCGCCGTGGCGAAGGCGGGCGGCGTCGTCGTGGAGCTCGTCCCGAGGCGCGAGACCCTGGAGGACCTCTTCGTGCGCACCGGGGGCACCGCCACGGGCGGGGACGCCGGCGGGGGGGCGGGCCGGTGAGGTCCCCCGTCCTCGTCGTCGCCGGCAACACCTTCCGCGAGGTGGGCCGCGATCGCATGCTCCACCTGCTGGGCGCCCTCGTGACGGGCTTCGTCCTCTTCGCCTGGGTGCTCGGCTGGCTCAACCCCGAGGAGAAGGACCAGACCCGCCACCTCGTGGACTTCGGCCTCGCCGCGGTGAACGTCTTCGGGCTCCTCATGGCGGTGCTGCTCGGCTCCTCGCTGCTGCGGCGGGAGATGGAGCGGCGCACCCTCTACACCGTCCTCTGCCGGGAGATCACCCGGCCGGGGTTCCTCGTGGGCAAGTACCTCGGCCTCCTCGGCGTCTTCGCCGCGGGCCTCGGCATCGTGGCGGTCCTGATGATCGCCTACTTCGCCGTCTGGGGGGCGGCGCCGGGCTGGCCGCTGCTGGCAGCGGTCTACGGGAACCTCCTCGAGATCGCCGTGCTCACGGCCATCTCCGTGCTGCTCGGCTCCTTCACGACGCCCGCCCTCTCGGCCATCGGGACCGTGGCCCTCTACCTCGCGGGCCACGCCACGGAGACCCTGCTCGACTACCTCAGGATGTCGGGGAGGGAGGCCCTGGCGGTCCCCTTCAAGGCCATCTACTACTCCCTGCCCAACCTCTCGAACTTCGACTTCCGGCTGGCGGCCTCCTTCGGGGACCCCGTCCCCCCGGCGGTGCTCGGCCTCTCGACGGGGTACGCCCTCGTCTGGGTGGCGGCCCTGCTCGGCGCCGCGGCCCTGCTGTTCCGCTCGAGGGAGCTGCCGTGACGGCGGCCCGGAGGCTCGGCGTCGCGGCGCTCTTCGCCGCGGCCTTCGCGGCCCAGTTCCTCCTGCAGCAGCCCCTCGGCCGCGCCAACGAGGTCCGTTCCGCGAGGAAGCTCCACACCTCCCCCTCCTCCCTCGCCTTCCGCCTCGCCGCGGGGGGGGTGAAGGCCGCCGCCGCCGACGCGCTCTGGCTCTCGGTGCTCCCGAAGCTCGGCGAGGCCTGGGTGGACCCGGAGCGGAAGGCCGCCTGGATCGAGTCCGTCACCATGGTCATGACCGACGCCAACCCGCGGGCGGTGAACCCGGTCATCTACGCGGGCTACTACCTCGAGTTCATCCGGAAGCGCCACCCCGGCATCGAGCGGGTCGTCCACCACGCGCTGGAGGCCCGGGAGAGGACCCCCTTCGGGGAGTACAGGAAGGTGAACGCCGGAGCCTGGCAGCTCTGCGAGATCCTCGGGATGAACCTCTACCTCTACGGGCGGAACCCCGCCGAGAAGGAGGAGGCGATGCGCTGGCTCCGGCGGGCGGCCTCGGACCCCGCGGCGGCGGCCATCCTGCCGGACTTCGTGGACGCCATCGCCCGCAAGGGGGGGAGCCCGCTGGAGGGCTGGTCCCTCTGGCTCATGCGGGCCGGCAGCGTCGCCGACCCCGGGCTCCGGAGGGCGCTCTACGCCGTGGCGGGGATGGAGCCGGGCCGGGGGGAGCCCCTCCCGGAGAACCCGAAACTGCGGGACTACTACCTCCGCGAGGCCGACCGGGTCCGGCTGGAGGTCCTCCGGCGGTGGGCCGCGGCCGCGGAAGAGCGGACCGGAGCCTGGCCCGCCACCGTCGAGGCGATCCTCGCCGAGGCCCCCGCCGCGGAGAGGGCCTCCTGGGAGGGGAACCCCGCCCGGCGCGCCGGCCTCGTCGCCGGCTTGACGGTCCAGGCCGCCACCCGGGACCTCTGGATCCCCTCCCTGGCGGAGTGGCTCGACGAGCAGGGGAAGGCGGAGATCCGCCTCCTGGTCCGCCACTACGAGCTCACCGAGGGGCGGAAGCCCCGCTCCTTCAAGGACCTCGACGCCTTCCCCCACCGCCCCGTGGCCCCCCCGGCCCGCCACGGCACCCGCTGGGAGCTCGACCCCGCCACGGGGGAGCCGGAGGTCCTCCCCGACCTCGCCGACCCGAGGATCCGCGAGGCGAAAGAGGCGGGGACGTTCCTAACTAAGTAACTAACTCCCTGACGCACCCTCGGCATTCAGGAGGGTGGTTGCGGAGTTGGTTACTTAGTTAGGAACGTCCCTGCCTTTCTCCCTTCCCCCCCCTGCCTTTACTTTGCCACGGCTCCCGCGGCCGGGCTAAACTGGAGGTTTACCTTTCACCGATTGGAAAGGTTGCGGCCCGGAGTGCGGCCTGAGGGTGGGCGACGACCCGCCTCTTTTTCAGGAGCTGTGTGCGGGACGCGAACCGGGGCACGGGGCCCCCCCTTCGGTGGGGTGAGGGAGGGAGCCTTGAACGGCGAGCTGCTCCGGATCGTCGATACCCTCCACCGCGACAAGGACATCGACAAGGAAGTCCTCTTCGAGGCCATCGAGTCGGCCCTCCTGTCCGCGGCCCGGAAGAAGTTCGGCGAGGAGAACGCCCTCACCCTCCGCATCGACCGGGCCTCGGGCCGGGTCCTCTCCTACGACGCCGAGGGGAACGAGCTCCAGCTTCAGGACCTCGGCCGCATCGCCGCCCAGACCGCCAAGCAGGTCATCCTCCAGAAGATCCGCGAGGCCGAGCGGGACGTGATCTTCACGGAGTACGACCGCTACCAGAAGCAGATCGTCCCGGGCCAGGTCGTGCGCATCGAGGGGACCACCATGGTGGTCCGCCTCGGCACCCGCGACCGCGGCCCCGAGGGCCACCTCCCCAAGCACGAGCAGGTCCGCGGCGAGCAGTACCGCGTCGGCGACCAGGCCCTGTGCTACGTGGTCGAGGTCCGCAAGAACGGCCCCAAGGTCCGGATCATCCTCTCCCGGAGCCACCCCGACCTCATCAAGCGCCTCTTCGAGCGCGAGGTGCCGGAGATCGCCGAGGGCATGGTCGAGGTCCGCAAGCTCGTCCGCGAGGCGGGCTACAAGACCAAGGTCGCGGTGACGAGCCTCGACCCGAAGATCGACCCCGTGGGCGCCTGCATCGGGGTCCGGGGCGCGCGCATCAAGACCATCATCGACGAGCTGGGCGGGGAGCGCATCGACATCATCCCCTTCTCCGACCAGCCCGAGACGCTGATCATGAACGCGCTCAAGCCCGCCGAGATCAACCGCATCGATCTCTTCCCGCAGAACGGCAAGGCGCTGGTCATCGTGGACGAGGACCAGCTGTCGCTGGCCATCGGCAAGAAGGGCGCCAACGTGCGCCTCGCGGCCAAGCTCTGCGGCTGGGACATCGACATCATGACGGAGGACGAGGCCAAGCAGAAGGGCCTCCTCGAGGAGGGGGCCGCCTCGGAAACCGGCGAGGACGTCACCTACGTCGAGGACAAGGGCGACGCCGCCAGCGTCACCGAGTCCGGCCGCCTCGCCTCCGGCGCCATGCCCGAAGCCCCCTCCGGCGACGGCGGGGAGCCCTCCCAGGCGCCCCGCGCCCCGGGCCAGACCGCCCCCGGCCAGTCCGCCGTGGGAACCCCCTCCCTGACCTCCCCGCCGCCCATGCCCGTCGCTCCCCTCCCGCCGGCCGAACCCGGCCAGGCGCAGGGGACCCCGGCGCCTGGCGCGGATTCGGAATCGACCGGCGCACCGGATGCACCCGATGCGGGTGCAATGGAGGGCCGGGAGGGGAAGTAGCCATGGCGGCATCGTCTCCCGGCGGCGGGCCCGACGGCGGGCCCGGCACCGGGGCGGACTTCGGCAAGGCGGCACAGAAGGAGCACCGTATTGCGCGTCTACCACCTCTCCCGTGAAACGGGCCTGGCGACCAGGATCCTCCTCCAGATGCTGCACGCGCGGGGGGTCGATCCGGGCAGCCACATGGCCATCATCGGCGACGAGCAGGCGGCGGTCATCCGCGAGGCCCTCGCCACGCAGAAGGCCGGCGGCCCCTCGGCCATGTCGGCCCTGGCGGGCCCCGCCACGTCCGCCGCCGCCCCCTCGACGCCCGGCGTCGGCTCCGTCATCCGCACCCTCGACGGCCCCGGCACCTCCGCCCCCGTGGCCCCCGGCGCCCGGCGCCGCGAGGAGGACCCCCGCGCCGCCGCCAAGACCGGCACCTCCAAGAAGCGCAAGGGCCGGGACGAGAAGCGCGAGGAGCTGAGCGAGGAGCTGCTGGAGGAGGGCTTCGAGGAGATCCTCGAGGTCGATCCCGAGGCCGTCGTTCCCGGCGTCGTCGTACAACGCCCCGTCGAGCCCGCCCCCATGGAGAAGGCCCCGGTCCCCGGGGTGGAGCGCCTCTCCCGGCTGCAGCAGCGCCGGGCCCCGCGCACCCTGCAGCGCCAGCGGCGCCGCGGCAAGCAGGCCCCCACCCTGGCCGACGGGAAGATCCCCGTCGTCGTCCCGCTCACGGTGAAGGAGCTCTCCCAGATCCTCTCCATCCGCGCCAACGAGATCATCCGCTCCCTCATGCAGGGGGGGATGATGGCCAACATCAACTCCACCCTGGAGCAGGAGACGGTCCAGGTGCTCGCCCTGGAGTTCAACCGCGAGATCGAGATCAAGCACCCCAAGCCCGCCGCCGAGCAGGCCCTGGAGGAGCTCGAGATCGAGAACCAGGACGAGGATCGCCTCGAGCCCCGCCCCCCCGTGGTCGCCGTCCTCGGCCACGTGGACCACGGCAAGACCTCGCTGCTCGACGCCATCCGCAAGACCGACGTCGCCTCCGGCGAGGCCGGGGGCATCACCCAGCACATCGGCGCCTACCAGGTGACGACGGAGGGCGGCCGCGTCGTCACCTTCCTCGACACCCCGGGCCACGAGGCCTTCACGGCCATGCGCGCCCGCGGCGCCAACGTCGCCGACGTCGTGGTCCTCGTGGTGGCCGCCGACGACGGCGTCATGCCGCAGACCGAGGAGGCCATCAGCCACGCCAAGGCCGCCGGCGTCACCATCGTCGTCGCCCTGAACAAGATCGACAAGCCCCAGGCCAACCGCGACCGCGTCCTGCACCAGCTCGCCACGCTCGGCCTCTCCTGGGACAAGTGGGGCGGCGACACCCTCGTGGAGCCGGTCTCCGCCGTCACCGGCGAGGGCATCCCCCACCTCGTGGAGATGCTCGCCCTCTCCGCGGACATGCAGGAGCTGGTGGCCGACCCCCACCGCCGCGCCGTGGGGACGGTCATCGAGGCATCCAAGGGGGAGGCCCGCGGCGTGCTCGCGACCTTCCTCGTGCAGGCGGGCACGCTGCGCGTCGGCGACGCCATCGTGGCGGGCACCTGCTGGGGCCGCGTCCGCAGCCTCGAGACGGAGAAGGGGGAGGAGCTCGACGAGGCCCCGCCCTCGACGCCGGTCCAGGTCATCGGCCTCACGGAGGTCCCCGAGGCGGGGGCCCGGTTCTACGTCCTCGAGGACATCACCACCGCGAAGAAGATCGCCGAGGACCGGGCCATGGCGGCCCGCGCCTCGGAGCGCACGGAGCGCCCCGCCATCACCCTGGAGAACGTCTTCTCCCAGGCCCAGGACGTCGGCGAGACCGAGGTCCGAGTCATCCTCAAGGGGGACGTGAAGGGCTCCGTGGAGGCGCTCCAGAAGAAGATCGGCGAGCTCACCCACCCGGAGGTCTCCATCCGGGTCCTCCACGGCGCCGTCGGCGCCATCACGGAGAGCGACGTCAAGCTCGCCGTCGCCTCCCGCGCCGTCGTCATCGGCTTCCACGTGCTGGCGGAGAACGCCGCCAAGGAGCTGGCGGAGCGCGACGGGATCCAGATCCGCACCTACCAGATCATCTACGAGCTGGTGGACGACATGAAGCGGGCCATGGAGGGCCTCCTCGAGCCGGAGAAGAAGGAGGAGGTGCTGGGCCACGCGACGGTGAAGGAGGTCTTCGCCATCTCCCGCGTCGGCACCATCGCCGGCTGCGCCGTGACCGACGGGCTCATCCGCCGCGCCGCCACCGTCCGCCTCTTCCGCGACGGGAAGCAGATGCTCACGAACCAGAAGCTCGAGTCCCTCAAGCGCTTCAAGGACGACGTGCGCGAGGTGAAGGGCGGCTTCGAGTGCGGCATCAAGCTCGCCGGCTTCGACGACATCAAGGTGGGCGACGTGTTCGAGTCCTACGAGGTCGTCGAGATCAAGCGGACCCTGAAGTAGGCCCCGGGCAGGGGAGGTCGCCGTGGCGCGCAGGACCCATCCGGGCGGCCCCTCCCCCGACGGGAGGATGGCCGTGGCCGTCGTGCAGGCCGATCTCCTGGTCCCGGGCTGCCGCTCCCTCAAGGAGAAGAGGTCCGTGGTGAAGGGGCTGATCGAGCGGGCACGCGGGAAGTTCAACGCCTCCGTGGCCGAGGTCGGCTCGCAGGACCTCCTGCAGCGGGCGCAGGTCGGGGCCTCCCTCGTTGCCAACGACCGGCGGCTGCTCGCGGCGGAGGCGGAGGCGCTCCTCTCCTACCTCGCGGGCTGCCCCGACGTGCAGGTGCTGGACCGGCAGGTGGAGATCCTCTGATGGTGAACGACATCCGGCTCCGGCGGCTGACCGAGGTGGTGAAGCAGAGGGTCAGCACCGCCATCCTCCAGGAGATGAAGGACCCGCGCATCGGGTTCCTGACCATCACGCAGGTGAAGCTCTCCACGGACCTGTCGAGCGCCGTCGTGCTCTGGTCCATCATCGGGAGCGCCGGGGACCGCTCCAAGGCGGCCCACGCCCTGGACGACGCCCGGGGGTACCTGCAGACCGCCGTGGCCCGGGTGATGGGGACCCGCGTGACCCCGCGCCTCACCTTCCACTACGACCCCTCCCTCGCGAAGGCGCAGAAGGTCTACGACATCCTCGCGAAGCTCCGCCGCGAGCGGGGGGAGTCGGTCCTCGACGAGGACCCGAAGGCCAACACCGTGGATCCCGCGGAGGGGGTGGCGTTCGACGATTCCTTCGAGGAGGATTCCGGGGACAGGGACGACGAGGACGTCGACGACGGGGACGACGAGGACGTCGACGACGGGGACGCCTCCGACGAGGAGTAGCCCCGGGGCCTACTTCCCCGTCCCGAGGACCCCCTCCACCGCCTCCCGCACCGCCGCCGGCGCCCCCTCCACCGCCCTCGCCACCCGCTCCTTCCCGCCCTCGGGATCCAGCTTGAGGACCCCCCGCGCCAGGGCCTCCGCCACGGCGGGGTCCTCCTCCCGCCGCAGGCGGTCGAGCAGAAGCGCGGCATGCTCCGGGTTCCGGTGGACCGCCGGGAGGGAGGCCGCGACGACGCCCCGTACCCGCGCCTCGACGTCCTCGAGGCCGGGGAGGGCCCCCTGGAGGGCCCGCTCCTGCTCCTCGCCGGTGACCCAGAGGAGCCCCTCGAAGCCGTGGATCCTCACCCCGGCGTGAAGGCTCCGGGTGCGGGCGAGGAGGAAGTCCACGGCCTCGGCCTGCCAGAGCCGGTGGAGGGCGATGACCGCGGCGCTCCGTTCCGCCGCCGTCTCTCCCTCCTCCGCCGCCCCCTCGAGGAGGGGCAGGTGCTCGAAGCCGCCCCCCGCCGCCATGAAGTCCTGGAGGAAGGGGACCGCCTCCCGGAGGAGCCTCCCGCGCTCCGGCCCCGCCGGCGCCGCGCGGTAGGCGGCGAGGACGGGATCCAGCTTCCGGCGGGCCTCCGCCAGCCGGGCGGCCCGCTCCTCCTCCTTCATGTTCCGGGCAGGGTTTTCGGGGGGGCCCTGCCCGGGTGCGGGCTCCGGCGCCCCCATCTCCCGGAGGGCCGCCTCGAGGGCGGCCACCTGCGCGTCGACGGCCCTGGCCTCAAGCTCCGCCGCCGACGCCGGTGGAGGAGCGCTCCCGGCCCCGGGGGCCGGGTGGACCGCCCCGTCCCCGGGCCCCGGGGACTCCTCCTCCGGGGTCCCGGCCGCCGGGAGGGAGGGCCCTTCGGCCCGGTCCCCGGCGCCGGGGGAGGGAACGGTCGGGGGCCGGTGGACCTCCCGGGCCCCGGCGGGCTCCCCGGGCCCGACCGCGCGCGACGCGAACCAGCCCGCCGCCGCCGAGACGATGCACAGGATCAG
This sequence comes from uncultured Planctomycetota bacterium, assembly GCA_964370855.1. Classification (GTDB taxonomy): domain Bacteria; phylum Planctomycetota; class JAJSAM01; order JAJSAM01; family JAKLKS01; genus JAKLKS01. The sequence continues at coordinate 29,563 of CAYJMF010000025.1, forward strand.
CACCAGCGCCGTCCGATTCATCGCGATCCTCCCTTCCCGCTTCCCCCCGTGGGGGGGGGGGGGGGGGGGGGGGGGGCCGCCCGCCCCCCCCCCCCCGCCGGGGGAACCTCTTCTAGCCGAGGAGCTCCATCTCGCAGGTGTTGAAGATCTTCTGCGCCTGGTCGATGCAGTCCCGGAGCTTCTGCTTCGCCTCCGCCGTGGAGACCTTGTCGAGGATCTCCGCCGCCTTGTTCTGGATGTCCACGGCCCTCACCTTGATCTCCATGATCTCGATGAAGTCCGTCCCGCCCGTCTCCTCCGCGGCCGCCGCCGTCGGGGCGCCCGGCACCATCCCGGCGAGCGCCAGCACCGCCGCCGCGAACGCCATCCTCGTCGCCTGACCCATGACGCATCCTCCTTCGTCGGCGGCACCCGCGGGCCCGGCCGCCCGGCCGCTCCCGGGTGCGGGCCCGCCGCCCGGGGTCCCGCTCCGGAAACCCGGACGCGGGGGCGTTACAGGCCTCCAGGGGAGATAACGCGCGGGAACGGCGAATCTGTCGCGCGCGTGGGACGATTGTGCCAGGCACGTACCCTCGACCCGATGGCGGGCACGATTCGCGTCCGGAACGCGCGGGAGCACAACCTCCGGGGCATCGACCTCGACCTCCCCCGGGAAAAGCTCATCGTCTTCACGGGCCCGAGCGGGAGCGGCAAGTCCTCCCTCGCCGTGGACACCCTCTTCCGCTTCGGCGAGCGGCGCTTCCTCGAGGGGCTCTCCCCCCGGCTCCGCGCCCACCTCGGCACCGGCGCCCGCCCCGAGGTGGACCGGGTCGAGGGCCTCCCCCCCACCCTCTGCGTCCCCTCGGAGCCCCCCCCGGGGGACCCCCGGTCCACGCTGGCCTCCCTCGCCGACGTGCTGGACTACCTCCGCGTCCTCTACGCCGTCGTCGGCGACCCCCTCTGCCACCGCTGCCGCCGCCCCGTGGCCCGCCGCGCCCCGGGCGAGGTGGCCGACGCCGTCGCCTCCCTCCCCGAGGGGACCCGGCTCCTCCTCCTCGCCCCCCTCTTCCCCGGCCCCGAGCCGGACCCCGCGGCCGCCGTGGAGAGGGCCCGCCGGGAGGGCTTCGTCCGCGTGCGCGCCGACGGCGCCGTCGTGGACCTCTCGGAACTCCCCCCCGGGGCCCCCCTCCCCGGCGCCACCCCCGGCGAGGTCTCCGCCGTCGTGGACCGGATCGTCGTGCGCGGCAGCCTCCGCTCCCGCGTGCAGGACTCCGTCGAGGTCGCCCTGCGGGTCTCCGGGGGCACCGTGGCCGCCGCCCGGGACGGGGCGCCGCCGGAGGAGGACCTCCTCTTCTCGGAGCGCTTCGGCTGCCCCCGCTGCAGCACCTCGGGCGATCCCCCCGTCCCCGCCTCCTTCTCCTGGTGGAGCCCCCGGGGCGCCTGCCCCGCCTGCACCGGCACCGCCATCGACCGGGGCCTCGTGCCCGAGGCCCTCCTCCCCCGGGAGGCCGTGGGGATCTTCCTCGACGCCCTGGCGAAGTCCTTCCGCCGCCTCCCGCCGGGGGAGCGCAAGCAGCTCCACCGGCTCGCCGAGACCTTCCTCGACGCACGAGGCCTCGGCATGGGGGCCCTCGCCTCGGACATCCCCCGCCCGGCCCTCTCCGACTTCCTCAGGAGCGCCGTGGAGCCCCGCCTCAAGGCCCTCGCCGCGGGCAAGGCCGCCGCCGGCCGCGGCGCCGCCCGGGCGCTCCTCGCCGAGATCCCCTGCGGGGCCTGCGAAGGGACCCGCCTCCGCCCCGAGTCCCGGGCGGTGCTCCTGCGGGGGCTTCCCCTCCCGGACCTCCTCGCGAAGACCGTGGACGGGGCGCTCCCCGCGGTGGAAGGCTGGGTCTTCGCCGGCTCCGCCGCCAAGGCCGCGGGCCCCCTCGTGGAGGAGGTGGCCCGGCGCCTCCACATCCTCGCCGACCTCGGCCTCGGCTACCTCGGCCTCGACCGGCCCGCGGCGACCCTCTCCGGCGGGGAGGCGCAGCGGGCCCGCCTCGCCGCCCACCTGGGCGGCGGCCTCGCCGGCGTGCTCTACGTCCTCGACGAACCCACGGCGGGCCTCCACCCGGCGGAGGTGGAGCGGCTGCTCGCGGCGCTCCGCCGCCTCCGCGACGCCGGCAACAGCCTCCTGGTCGTGGAGCACGACCTCGGGGTCATCGGGGCCGCGGAGCACGTCGTGGAATTCGGCCCCGGGGCCGGGAAGGAGGGGGGGGCGGTGGTCTTCTCCGGGTCCATGGAGGAGTTCCGCGAAGCCGGGACCTTGACCGCCCGTCACCTCCGCGGCGAGGCCCGCACCGCCTTCCCCCCGGACCCCGCGGACCCCTTCGAGCGGGGGGCGCTGGTGGTGGTGGGCGCCACGGCCCACAACCTGAAGGACGTGGAGGTCCGCTTCCCCGTGGGCCGGGTGACCGCCGTGGTGGGCGTCTCCGGGAGCGGGAAGAGCTCCCTCGTGCAGGACACCCTGCTCCGCGGCCTCCGCCGGAGGCTGCTCGGGGACCCGACTCCGCCGGGCCCCCATCGGGACCTGCGCGGCGCCGCCCGGTTCTCCCGGGTCCTCGAGGTGGACCGCGCCCCCGTGGGGCGCTCCGCCCGGGCGACCCCGGCCACCTTCGTGGGCGCCTGGGACGGCATCCGCCACCTCCTCGCGGAGAGCGACGACGCCCGGGTGCGCGGCTTCGGCGCCTCCCGCTTCTCCTTCAACGTGGAGGGGGGGCGCTGCCCCGCCTGCGAGGGGCTGGGGACGCGGTCCATCGAGATGCACCTCCTCCCCGAGGTGCAGGTGCCCTGCGACGCCTGCGGGGGGAGGCGCTTCGAGCGGGAGACCCTGGAGGTCCGCTGGCGCGGGGCCACGGCGGCGGACATCCTCGCCCTCCCCGTGGCCGAGGCGCTCCCCTTCTTCCGCAACGTCCCCCCGGTGCACGGGCCCCTGGCGCCGCTGGAGAAGGTCGGCCTCGGCTACCTCCCCCTCGGCCAGCCCCTCGACACCCTTTCGGGGGGGGAGCGCCAGCGGCTCCGCCTCGCCGCCGAGCTGGCCCGCAACCCCGGCGCCGGGACCCTGCTGGTGCTCGACGAGCCCTCCGTGGGCCTTCACCCCGCCGACGTGGCGCGGCTGGCGGGGGTCCTCCGGGACCTCGCGGCGGCGGGCGTGACGATTGTCGTGGTGGACCACGACCCCGACCTCATCCGCACGGCGGACTGGATCGTGGAACTCGGACCCGGTGCGGGGGCCGAGGGGGGGCATATCACGGGGTTCGGACGCCCTCGCGAATTCTCCCTAATGCATTGTATAACAAGTAGTTATATCATATAGCCGGGTTTTCCACAGGCTTTCCACACCGGTTTTCGGGCAGAATCGCGATTTTCCGCCGCCCGATCGGCCCTCCCCGCTGTCCTCAATGGGTGGAGGGTACGGTGATGACGAGCCAGTGGCAGACAGCGACGAACAACTCGTCCGGAAAGCCCAAGTGGGGGCGGACCCGGAGGCCCACCGGGCCTTCGCGGCTCTCGTCGATCGCTGGAAGGGGCCGGTCTACCGGGTCGCCCGCCGGCGCCTCCGCGACGACCACGACTCCGAGGAGGTCGCCTCCGAGACCTTCCTCCAGGCCTGGCGGGCCCTCCGCTCCCTCCGCGACCCGGCGGCCTTCCCCGGCTGGATCCTCCGCATCGCCGCCAACCGGGCGTTCAACCGGCTGGAGGAGCGCAAGGTGATGCGCCCGGCCGACCCGACGGACCGTCTCCTCCTCGAGATCGAGGCTCCGGAGATCCCCTCCGAGCGGTGGCAGGCGCTCCAGGACGCCTTCGGGGACGTGCCCGAGGAGGACCTCTCCCTCCTGCGGTTGAAGCACGAGGACCACCGGACCTACGACGAGATCGCGTCCACCTACGGGATTTCCCCCTCCACCGTCCGGGACCGGTTGACGAAGGCCCGGGGGCGTGTGGAGGGGGCCCTCCGCAGCCACGGGCTGCTCGAGGACTTCGCCCGCCTCCTGGAGCGCCGTCGCGGACGGCCGTCGGGGGGGATCAATGGCTGACTGCGGCCTCCCCCGTCCGCTGCTGGACGCATGGCTTGCCGGGGGCGGCTCCCCCGATGACACGGCGCGCGTGGAGGCCCACCTTCCCACCTGTGAGGCCTGCCGGGTGCTTTCGGACCAGGCATCCCTGGGAGTGGGCCTCCTTCTCCTCGCCGACGGGGGCGGGGCCGCGCCCTCGCCGGGATTCACGGACCGGGTCATGGCGTCGGTCCGGGTCGAGGGACGTCGGGCCGAGGGACGTCGGGCCGAGGGGCCCCGGGCCGGGGTGGACGACGACGGCCCCCCCGCCACCCCGAAGCCCCTCCCGGCTCCCGTACGGGGCCTCCCCAGGGCCGGGGTGGACGACGACGCGCCTCCCCCGCCGCCGCAGCGTCCCCTGCCCCCGCGCGGCCGCCTGCTCGGCCTCCCCCGCCCCGCCTGGGCCGGGGTGGCCGCGGCGCTGGCCGCCGGGGCCGCATGGATGGTGCTCCTCCGGGATCCGGGGACGACGGTCGTGCCCCCGGGCCCCGGCCCGAACATCGTCGAGAAGGGAAAGGGCTCCGTCGCCGCCCGCGACGGCGGGGTCCTGAGGTGGACCGGTCACTTCGACGGGTCTCTCGCGGGAAGCGTGTGGGTCGCGAAGGACGGCGCCGTTCCCACCTACGCAGGGGAGCTCCTGCACTCACCTGCCCCGTCCTCCTTCCTCGCGCTGCTGCCGGAGGGGGGCCGGCTCGAAGCCGGCCCCTCATCCTGGCTCGCCGTCGGCGGCCCCGGCGAAGCGGCCCTCCTCGAGGGCGGCTTCACGGTGACCGCGGACGCAGGGCGTCCCCTCGAACTCGAAACCCCCGCGGGGCGCGTGACGGTCCCCGCGGGCGGTGAGGTGGAAGTCTCCGTCGGAGCCGCCGCGGGCGGCCCCGGCACGACGTGGCTGGGACTCTGGGCGGCGGCCCGGCGCGACGGGGTAGACCCGGGCCGCCCCCTCCCTCCTCCGCCCCCGGCGGCGCAGGTGATCTTCGCGCGCCGCGGGGCGGTGGAGTTCGCCGCCGGCGGCGGACCGGTGCGGAACACGCTGGAGCGGACCTCACTGAAGGAGGGGCAGGCGCTCGTCATCCTCGAGTCGAAGGCGTTCCTCGCGACGGGGGTGGACGACGACGGCCCCCCCGACTCCTCGCGCTGGATGGACGGGCTGCCGGTGCCGCCGGGGTCGCGGTTCTTCCGCCGCCCCGTGAAGGGGACGCCGAAGCCGGAGACGCCTCCGGGCGGGTTCGGCGCGGCCTCGGGGCCGGTGCGGAACACGCTGGAACGTTCGCTCGGCGGGGGCTCGACTCCCGCGGAGCGGGCCTACGCGCTGTCGGTGTACGAGAGCGTGGGCGGCGTCGAGGCGGTGGCCGCCGCGGCGAAGGCCGCGGACGACCCGGCGGTGGAGGTGCGCTGCGCGGCGCTCCGGGTGCTGGCGCTGACGGCGTCGGCGGACCGGGAGACGGCGCTGGCGGCGCTCCGGAAGCTGGCCGGCGACGAGGACGCGTTCGTGGCGCGGTTCGCCATCCTGGCGCTGAAGACGCTGCGCGACGAAGGGGCGGTGGAGGTGCTGCGGGCCATCGCCGTGGACGACGACGCTCCGCCGGACACGCCGAAGCGCGGTGTGGATGACGACGCGCCGCCGGGGCGGATCGTGGCGAAGGTGTACGCGCTGGACGCGCTGGTGGCGCTCGGGGACCGCTCGCTTCTGAAGGAGGGCGCCGCGCTCCTCCCGGAGGCGGAGAAGGACCCGGTGCTGTACCCGGTGCTTCGGCAGTTCGTCTACGACGCGATGGAGAAGCTGCCGCGGGAGGAGCTGCGGGCGTACTACGCGGATCCGCGACCGGGCGTGAAGGCAGCGGCGTTGCTGGCGCTCCAGGATTTCGACCTGGCCGAGGAGGCGTTGAGGTCGGAGAGCGAGACGGTGAGGTTGGCGGGGGCACTGGTCCTGCTAGAGGGCAAGCACCCGAGCGCGCTGGAGAAAGTTGGAGCAGTCGACTGGGCCTCCGCCAAGACCCGTGCCGAGATCATCCGGTTTGGTGAACCAGTTCTCGCCAAGAACCCAGCTATCGACACTCCCACCTGGATGCGGTCCTTTGCTCAGGAGGCATTGTCAGCCACTGGTCAACAGCCTGCCGTGATCTTCTCGGCCATTCGCATCCTGGACCGAGACGGCGCAGGGCAGTCAACTCAATTCACTTCGGCCAGTGGGAACCCTGATGCCCTGGCCGCTGCAATCCTCTCCCAAAGCAGGGGGCTTCCATTCACAGCCCTTCGCACCCCTCTGCTTTCGAACGCCCCCCAGGTCAGGTATGCCGCGCTTTTCGCAACTGTGCGCCGTACCCAGCAGGGGGCCCCCAGCGATGAAGTTTCTGAGATCGTCGCGACACTTCGGACATTTGAATGCGCTTCGCAGCGTGAGTCGAGCCTTGTCGCCGTAATTCTGCTGAATGCTGCTAAGTCCCACAACATTCCGGATGCGCTTGACGGATTACTTGACCTGTCCCGGTCACAAAGGAACTTCGACCGACTCGCCGCAGCGACAATACTCGGTTTTGTGCACGGATCCGATTCCGAGTGCATCCGATTGCTCGAACTACTTGACGATACTGACTCCAAGGTAGCCGCACGATCTGCCCTTACGATTGCCACCATGATCAAGTCCTCCGAATGGCGAGGGCACTCGATCCACAGTCTTTATCCCTCGCCGTCCTCGTACCCATTGGTGCGCATTTACCTTACAATCCCTGCCGTACTCTCCGGCCTCCCAGGCTCAGATGATGCACTTCTGAACGAACTCCTGTCATGCAGCTCTGGGCCGAGGCTTAGTGGCCTGCAAGCGATGCAGAGGCTAGGCGCAATCCTGCCAGTCTGTAGCCCACTTCTCCTTCAAGACCCCGACCCCGCCGTTCGAATCACATCCCTCCTTCTGTCTGCTAAGGCACCAACCATACTGCAAGAGTGCCACGCGACCCTGAATGATCCCAACCTCTGGGTACGAGCAGTAGCCTGCGCTCTATTGATCAACTCGGGTGACAACTCCGTTCAAGATCAACTCCAGAGCATCGTGGGCCACCTCTCCACAGGACCCGCGTATTCGGCCCGGTTGCTTCAGGATTTCGATGCCACCTCGGAAGTTGTTCTCACCGCGGTTTCCTTGGCCGCCGAACAATCCATTTCTGATGGCGTTACGAGTCAGGCATCTGCATCCGATGACTCCAGAACCAAGTACGCAAGTCACCTCCTCCTCAATAGCGGCATTTCCGCTCGTGCCGCTCTACTTCTGGCGCAGGACCCTGACGCAGAGACTAGGTCCACGCTCCTCAGGCGTCTCGCAACCTCCCCATGCGTAGAGTCCATCTCAATGGTAGGATCCCAGCTCCCAGATGGCCTCCCGGGAGAGTCCCGCTCAAGCGACGAGGTCGTTACTGCCTATTCTCAACTACTTGGTTTCACCCCTTCACGGGCTGACCGCTTGTTCCATTCGATGCACTGGAATGGCTATGTCACAGCCACCGAAGTCCTGGCAGGGGAGTAACAACATTGCACTAATCTGACCATTTCGCACTGGCTCACTCGCCGGGTCAGGGCAGACCCGGGAGAAGTAATGGCACTGTTCCTAACACAGGAGGGACAACCATGAGGATCGGGTTTGGACGCAGGCTCTCTGTCGGACTTATAAGTGCCGTCCTATTGGGGTTCGTTTTCTTCGCCGCCGCCGATGATCCCACCACGGACATCGTCATCGTCTGTCCGAATTCCGTGAGCGCCGGTCAAAACGTGACCGGCTATGCCACCGAATACACACCTGCCATTATTCTCACCGCTTCCACCTCGAGTGGAATGCCGCTTAACAATCTCGCCTACAACCCTCCATTCGGGAGTGCTCCGTACTATTTCTGCTACGCAACTCGTGAGCCGATGATCGGGCAGATGGTCATGATCATCGCGCACGACTCCAATGGCCAGGTTGGCACTGCCGCCTGCCTCGTTACTCCGTAGGTCCACCCAATCAGCACCTGGTCCTCAAACACCGCCACAGGCGGAAGGATCTGACCATGCGCAACGCTACCACCAAGGGTGGGCTGCTCGTCGGTGCGCTCGCGACGGCCGGGCTGGGGCTCTGGCTCCTGAGCTCCGGGCCGTCTGAACCTGCGCACCGCGCCGCCGCCTCCACGAAGACCACGCGGCACTCCGGGTCCGGCGCGACGACGACTGCGCGCGCCCCCCGGGCGGCCGATTCCGGCAACGGAGCCGCCACTGAGCCCACAGCCGCGACTCCCCCGGCGTCGACCACGGTCGATCGCCAGGCGGTCGCGCGCGACCTCATCCGGCGCCTCAAGGAGATCGGGACCGACTTCAAGGTCCCGGACGACCTCCGCGGCGACCTCCTCGCCTTCATGACCGGGAGCCCCGAGGACCGCGACCTCCTCTTCAGGATGGCGTGGAACCCCGCCACCCCGGCCCGCGTGAACGGCAACCTCGGCCTCTTCCTGAGGATGCTCGAGGATCCCGCCCTGCGGGAGTCCCTCCTCGCCGCCTTCAACGAGCACGATCCCGAGAACGCCGCCCGCGTCGCGATGGCCGAGAGGGCGAGGGACACCCAGCTCCTCGCCGCCGAGCTCCGCGCCACTCCGTCGGGCAAGGCGCGGTTCGACCTCGTCGCCAACCTCCCCGAGGAGGCCTGCACCGATCCCGACGTCGTCGCCTTCCTCAAGGACGCCGCCGACCGCGACCCCGACGTCGAGACCCGCGCCGCCGCCTTCAACCGCCTCGCCTGCGCCAACGTCGAGGGCACGAGGAAGATCCTCCTCGACGCCGTCGGCGACCCCGGCCGCACCCTCCGGGAGCGCCAGGCCGCCGCCCACTCCATCCTGGCTCTCAAGGACAAGCCCGACGCCGAGGAGCTCGTCCGCCTCTACGAAGAGGCCCCCGACGACGTCCGCCCCCTCCTCCTCGCCAACTTCGGCCAGGCCGGACCGTCCCGCCGCATCGACGACATCCTCCTCGAGAACGCCGTCGCCGTCGGCGACCGCAGGCTCCGCTCCAACTCCACCCTCGCCATCGGGTACCGCATCGTCAAGCTCCCGAAGCCCGACGCCCGGGACCTCGGCGAGCGCACCGCCGCCCTCGTGCGGTCCGCCGGACCCGAGACCTCGGCGGAGATGCTCAAGTACCTCGGACTCGCCGCCATGCAGGACGGCCCCGTGAGGGACGCCGTCCGCGACCTCGGAAGGTCCGCCCCGACGGGCGGCGCCATCCAGGTCGCCATCTCCGGGAATCCCGCCCTCCGGAGCGCCGCGGGACTCTAGTCCTACATCCGCCTGTGATTGGCCCGGGGGGCGCCACTTCGGTTCCCCGGGCCCAATCCGGCCGGTCCTTCACATTCCCGCACATTCCCGCGACTGCAGGGACACGCCGAAGCGATGACCCCCGCCACGGCTCCCGGATCGGATGCCGGGATTTCGCGCCTGGAGTCGGCGGGGCTTGATGCCTCGGGAGGAAGAAGGAGATCGTCATGTCCGGGATCGAGAGGCTCGGGGGAGGGGGCGGAGAACTCGGCCGTGGAGGCGGCGGGAAGGGCGGTGGCGAAGGTCCCGGCGGGATCCGGAAGGGCCCGCTCGAGAAGGTGAACCTGCTCCCCGAGGACTGGGCTCCGGAGACCATCGAAGGCGGATGGAACTTCCCCGCGAAGAACCCGCCGAAACAGGATCTGGTGATCCTGACTACCTTCGAGGTGGAGAACACCTTCGAGACCATCGTCTCCTCCCCTGGAGCCGGGGAGGAGGCCGGGAAGTGCGACGAGGAGGAGAAGGAAGGGGCGATGAAGGAGAAGAAGGCGGAGAAGGAGCAGGAAACGGAAGGGGCGGCGCCTCGGAGTGCTCCGACCGGACCCGCGCCGTCGCCGAAGCCCGTCGTTCCTCCGGTTCCGGAGGCATCTTCCACCCCGCAGGCGGCATCTCCTCCTCCTCCCCTCCCTTCCCCTCCTCTCCCCTTCCCGAGCAGGGGACCCTCGGCTCCGACGACGACCACCACCAGGGCGACGTCGTCGCGGAAGTTCCAGGTCGACGCCGAGGACGTCATCGCCGTCTTCCAGGGGTGCTGCGCCGCCTACGCCCTGTACCTGCTGGGGAACGGAAGGGTCGGGGAGGACGCGGCCGTGAAACTCGTCCTCGGCCTCATCGGCGGCACCGCGGCCGTCGAGTGGGCGAAGGCGTTCCGGAGCCGCGGGAAGAAGAGGGTGAGGGTCGTGGAAGAGTAGGCGGGGCCCTCCTCCCGGCGGGCGCCTCCCCTACCGGGGCGCCACCGGGAGACGGGCCTCGATCACCGACGCCACCCGCTCCCCCGTCCCCGCCACCGCGAGCCGCTCACGCATCCCCCGGAGCACCTCCAGGACCCGCGTCCGCTCCGGCCCGTCGCGGAGGAGGGGCTCCAGCTCCGCGGCCATCGCCGCCGCCTCCCCCGCAGGGTTCGCGTGCTCCGGGAACACCTCCGACCCCGCCAGCAGGTTCGCCAGCGCGAACCGCGGCACCGTCAGCACGAGCGGCATGAAGAGCCGCCCCGCCGCCGACACCTGGTAGGCCACCACCGCCGGCACGCCGGCGCGGACGCACTCCATCGTCACCGTCCCCGACACGCAGAGCGCCCCGCGGGCCGCCGCGAGCAGAGTCCCCGCCCCCCCGTCGAGGATCTCCACGGGGAGCCCCGAGCGCGCCACGGTTACGTCGATGGCGGCCCGCAGCCGCGGCCCCGCGCAGGCGATCACGGGGCGGAGATCGGGCACCCCTCCGCGCAGGAGCCGCACCGCCTCCAGCATCGGCGCGAGGTTCTTCGCCACCTCCTGGCGCCGGCTCCCGGGGAGCACCGCCAGCACCGGCCCCCCGGCGGAGCGGAGCCTTTCGAGGAGCGGCGCGTCCGGCGGCTCCCGGTCGAGGTCCTCGAAGAGCGGGTAGCCCACGTAGCGGGCCGCCACCCCGCGGTCCTGGTAGAAGGCCCGCTCGAAGGGCAGCACCACGCAGAGGTCCGTCGCCGCGCGCCCGATGCGCCGGGCCCGCCAGGGGGCCCAGGCCCAGATCTGGGGCACCACGTACCAGACCACGGGGATCCCCCGCCGCCGCGCCGCCTCCGCCGCCCGCAGGTTGAACCCGGGGTAGTCCACGAGCAGCACCGCGTCGGGCCGCTCCTCGTCGAGGAGCCGGAGGAAGCGCGCGTAGAGCCCGACGAAGCGCGGCGCGGCGCGGAGCACCGCCGTCACCCCCATCACCGCCTCCGCGGCGAGGTCGTGATCGAGCCGCACCCCGGCGGCGGCCATCCGCGCCCCCCCGAAGCCCCGCGCCTCGACCTGCGGGTGGCGGCGCCGCAGCGCCGCCACGGCGCCGGCGGCGATGCGGTCCCCGGAGGGTTCCCCGGCGATCACGAGGACCCTCCCCCGCTTCGGCCGGCCCGCGAGGGGAGGCGGCCCGGGCGGGGGGTCCCATGCGGCCAGCGCCGCGGCCACGCGGCGGCGCTCCCCGGAGGCGGAGACCAGGGAGCGGAGCAGGCTCGTGCCGAAGGGGAGGAAGGAGAGGAGGGCCCCGGCGACGCCCCCCGCCACCTCCGCGGCCCGCCCGCCGGCGCCCACGGGTCAGGCCCCGGGGCCCGGGGCGGCGTCGGCGGCTGCGTCGGGGCCGGCGTCGGCGTCCGCGGCGGCCTCTGCGGGCGGCCCCTCGAGGGGGCGGACCAGGGGGAAGAAGACCACGTCGCGGAGGTTCTCCACGCCCGTGAAGAGCGCCATCACCCGGTCGATGCCCATGCCGAAGCCGGACATGGGCGGCATCCCGTGCTCCATGGCGAAGAGGTAGTCCTCGTCCATCTCCATGGCCTCCTCGTCGCCGCCTGCCTTCACGCGGGCCTGGGCGGCGAGCCGCTCCCGCTGGTCCACGGGGTCCACGAGCTCCGAGTAGGCGTTCACGATCTCCCAGCCCGCCACCACCAGCTGGTAGCGGTCCGCGGAGAGGGGATCGGCGTCGTTGCGCCTGGCGAGGGGGGACAGCTCGATGGGGTGGCCCGTGAGGAAGACCGGCCCGTCGAGGTGGGGGCGGCAGGCCTTCTTGTAGAGGGCGTCCACGAGGCTCCCCCACCCGAGCTTCCCGTCGTCCTCCACGTCGATGCGCTTCGCGCGGATGGCCGCTCGCAGGTCCGCCGCCTCCGGGTGCTCCCGCACGCGCAGCCCCGTGCGCTCCTCGACGAGGTCCGTCAACCGCACCCGGGGCCACTCCCCGGCGAGGTCCACGGTCCGGCCGCGCACCGAGAGCGGCCCCGCCCCGAAGAGCCTCCCGAGCACCTCCCTGAGGAGGGACTCGGTGTAGCGCATGTTGTCCTCGAAGTTCCACCAGGCCGCGTACCACTCCAGCATCGTGAAGTCCTGGAGGTGGGAGGGGTCCATGCCTTCGTTGCGGAAGCAGCGGGCGAACTCGTAGACCCGCTCGTAGCCGCCCACCACGAGCCGCTTGAGGTAGGTCTCCGGCGCGATGCGCAGGAAGACGTCGAGGTCCAGCGCGTTGTGGTGCGTCGAGAAGGGCCGGGCCAGGGCGCCCGAGGGCTTCGTCATGAGGATGGGGGTCTCCACCTCCTCGAACCCGTTCTCCTCGAGGTGGCGCCGGGTCTCTCTCACGAAGGCGGAGCGCAGGCGGAACCGCTCCATCGTCCCGGGCTTCCCCGGCTCCCCCCGGTTGCCGAGGAGATCGAGGTAGCGGTACCGGTAGCAGGTCTCCCGGTCCGAGAGCCCGTGCCACTTCTCCGGCAGGGGGCGGAGGGCCTTGCCGAGGAAGACCACCTCGTCGGCCTGGACCGTGACCTCGCCGGTGCGGGTGCGGAAGAGGGGGCCGCGGACGCCCACGTGGTCGCCGAGGTCGAGGTTGGCGAGGAGGAGCCCGAAGGCGGCCTCGCCGAGGCGGTCCTTCCGGAGCGCCACCTGGATGCGGCCGCGGGAGTCCTGGACCTGCCCGAAGACGAGCTTGCCCATGGGGCGCCAGAGCATCAGCCGGCCCGCCACGGCCACGGTCTCCGCCGTGGAGGCGCCGGGCTCCGGCAGGGAGGGTTCCAGCCCCTCGAAGAGGGCGCGGGCCTCGATGGAGGAGTGGCTCTTCCCGAAGCGCTCGGGCCAGACGGCGGCGCCGGCGGCGCGGAGCGCCTCCATCTTCCTTCGGCGGACTTCGGCCAGGTCGTCGCTCACGGGGGGGTTCCCTTCTCGCCGGGGCGGCCCGGCGCGACCGGTTAGGATACGGAACCGGCGCGCCGCCGCCCACCTTCGCGGGGCGTCGACCCGCGCGGGAGGAGAACCGCCCCCCTTGATCCCCGAGGAAGCCTTCCGTTTCGGCGAGGCCGCCATCCGGCGCGGCTGGTGCTCCCTCACGGACATCGTGGAGGGGCTCTCCCACGTCCGAATCGCCCTCTCGAGGGGCGAGATCCCCCCCTCCCTGGAGGACCTCCTCGTCGCCCGGGGCGTCCTCACCGAGGAGAGGGCGGCCTCCCTCAAGACGGAGCTGCGCCTCGAGAGCACGGGGGAGCTGGTGGCGGGCTACCGCATCCTCGGCCCCATCGGGTCCGGCGGCGTCGGGACCGTCTACAAGGCGCAGCACGTCCACATGGACCGGCCCGTGGCCCTCAAGCTCCTCCCCGTGGACGAGACCGAGCGGGAGGGGGACGGGGAGCGCTTCCTGCGGGAGGCCCGGGCCGTGGCGCGCCTGCAGCACCCCCACATCGTCCGCGGCTTCGACGCGGGCGAGCACGGGGGGGTGCGCTACCTCGCCATGGAGCTCCTCGACGGGGAGACGGCGCTCCAGGTCCTCCGGCGCATCGGGCCCTTCCCCGAGCGGCGGGCGCTGATCCTCGTGCGCGCCGTCGCCGCCGCCCTCGACCACGCGTGGTCCCACGGGGTCATCCACCGGGACGTGAAGCCCTCCAACATCTTCATGACCACCGACGGCCGGACCGTGCTCTTCGACTTCGGCCTCGCCAAGAAGGTGGTGGACGACCCCTTCTCCTCCGTGGGGGTCGTCGCCATGGTCACCCCCCACTACGCCTCCCCGGAGCAGATCCGCCGCCTCCCCGACATCGACATCCGGACCGACCTCTACTCCCTGGGCTGCGCCTGGTACCACCTGCTCACGGGGCGCCCGCCCTACACCGGCTCCTCCTCCGCGGACATCGCCGCCAAGCACCTGAAGGACCCCTTCCCGCCGCTGGAGGCGAACCCGGCCCCGGACGGGACGAGGGAGAAGACCGACTCCCTCCGCGCGGCGGAGGTCATCATCCGCCGCCTCTGCGCCAAGAACCGGGACGCCCGGTATCCCGACCCGCGAAGCCTCCTCCCCGACCTCGACGAACTGGCCCAGGCCTTCGAAAGGGACGGCGGCGGCGCCACGGGCCGCTTCGCCCGCGCCCTCATGGAGAAGCTCGTCCGCCGATCCCCTGAGCCGCAGGCTCAGGGGCAGGGCCAGGCCCAGGGGGGCGTGGCGGACCTCCTCGCGCGCATCGAGGAGCTGCAGGAGGAGAACGCCCGCCTGTTCTGCGAGCGGGACCTCCTGCGCCACGAGGCGGGCAAGGACGAGAAGTCCATCGAGCACCTGGAGGCGGAGAACGCCCGCCTCGCCTGCTCCCGGGACCTGCTCCTGGTGGAGGTGCAGGCCCTGCGGGCGGCCATGGACGGGCTCCGGCTGCGCCGGGACGCGCAGCGGCGGGCCCGCGCGGCCCGCGGTTCCGGGGACGGCCCGGAATAACGTCCGGCCCCCGGATCTCCCCCGTAGAAGAGGAACGACGCCCTTCACCGAGGAGGAAGAACGTGCCACAGCCGAAGAAGCCCTCGAGCCGCTGGCTCCGCGGAGAGAGGATCCTGCCGAAGCCGCTGCGCGCGGGGACGAGGGTCGTGGACCTCGTCGAGAACGCGTTCTGCGCCTACAACGGCGCCCGCCTGCGGGAGGCCTGCCGGCTCTTCGCCCACCGCATGCTGGAGGAGGACGTCACCGTCGGCATGTCCGTGACCGGGGCCCTCACGCCCGCGGGCCTCGGCATGTCCTGCCTCATCCCCCTGGTGGAGTCGGGCTTCGTGGACTGGGTCGTCTCCACGGGCGCCAACCTCTACCACGACGCCCACCACGGCATCGGGCTGCCCCTGCACGCGGGGTCCGCCGCCGTGGATGACCGGCTGCTGCGCCGGGACGGCATCATCCGCATCTACGACATCTTCTTCCACTACGACGTGCTCCTCTCCACGGACGCCTTCTTCCGGGAGATGATCAAGGGGCCGGAGTTCCAGCGGCCCATGTCCACGGCGGAGTTCCACCACCTCGCGGGCCGCTACGTCGCCGCGAGGGAGCGCGTGCTCGGCATCGGGAAGCGCTCCTTCCTCGCCGCGGCCCACCGGCTCGACGTGCCCGTCTACACGTCGAGCCCCGGCGACTCCTCCATCGGGATGAACGTCGCCGCCATGGCCCTCGAGGGCCACGGGCTCCGCTTCGACGTCAACGCCGACGTCAACGAGACCGCCTCCATCGTGCTCGACGCCAAGAGGGGCGGCGGGAAGAGCGCCGTCGTCATCGTGGGCGGCGGGTCGCCGAAGAACTTCATCCTCCAGACGGAGCCGCAGATCCAGGAGGTGCTGGGCATCGACGAGAAGGGCCACGACTTCTTCCTGCAGATGACCGACGCCCGGCCCGACACCGGCGGGCTCTCCGGGGCGACGCCCTCGGAGGCGGTCTCCTGGGGGAAGATCGACCCGGACATGCTGCCCGACACCGTGGTCGTCTACCTGGACGCGACGGTGGCCCTGCCCATCCTCACGGCCTACGCCCTCTCGGCCCGGAAGAAGCGGCCGCCCCGGCGCCTCTTCCGTCGTCGCGGCGCCATGCTGTCGGCTCTCGAGGCGGAGGCGGCCCGGGCGCGCGCGCGGCGGGACCGGACGGGGGTGAAGGCGGCGAAGAGCGCGAAGTCCCGCCACCACCACTAGGGGCTCGGCACCTCCTCCACGCTGAGGAGGTTCGTCCCCGCGCCTTCCCCGAGGGGGCGCCCGCAGAGGACGACGACGACGTCACCGGGGGCCAGGAGCCCCCGCCCGCGGAGCAGGGCGAAGGCGGCGTCGAAGGCGCGGTCCACGGGGGTCCCGGCGGGTTGTGCCGGCATCTCCACGGGGATCACCCCGTAGGAGAGGGAGAGCCGCCGCGCCGTGACGGCGTGGTAGACCCCGGCCACCACGGGCACCCGGGGGCGGAAGCGGGCCACCATCCGGGCCGTGCCCCCCGACAGCGTGAGGGCCAGCACCGCCTTCGCTCCCACCGTGGGCACGGAGAGGGCGGCCAGGTAGCAGGCGTGGTCCGTCACCGCCGCCGAGGGACCGTGCCACGCGCGCTCCGTCCGGACGGCGTCGTAGAAGGCCGCCAGGGCCCGGTCCCGGTCCGCCAGGGGGGGATCCTCGAAGGCCTCGGCGGCCTCCACGATCCCCCGCAGCACCTCCACCGCCCTCACCGGGTAGATCCCCGTCGAGGTCTCCCCGGAGAGCATGACGGCGTCGGCGTGGTCGAGGACGGCGTTGAAGACGTCGCTCGCCTCGGGGCGGCGGGGCTCGTAGAACCGCTCCATGGAATCGAGCATCTGCGTGGCGACGATGGCCGGCTTGCCCGCCCGGGAGGCGGCCCGGAGGATCTCCTTCTGGAGCCGGGGCACGTCCTTCGCCTCGCACTGGAGCCCGAGGTCGCCGCGGGCCACCATCACCCCGTCGGCCTCGCGCACGATGGCCGCCGCCGCGGCGGCCGCCTCCCGGGTCTCGATCTTGGCGACGACGGGGAGCCTGAGGACCGTCCCGCGGGAGGCGTCGGAGGTGACCGCCGCCAGGAGGCTCCGGTAGGCGTCGAGGAGCGCCGGGTCCCCCTTCAGCCGCCGGGCGGCGTCCTCCGCGAGGGCCGCGTCCGCGGGCGGGTTCCCCTCCCCCGCCGCGGCCAGGAGGCCGCGCACGAAGTCCCGGAGCGTGCGCACGTCCTCCGGCCCCCGCACGAAGGAGAGGGCCGCGAAGTGGACGCGGCCCGCGAGGAACCGCGGCACGAGCCAGCGGGCGAGATCGTGGCGGTCCTTCTCCGTGAGCACCGACGGGACGGTGATGGCCACGCCCCGGAAGGTGATCCCCTTGCGGTCGTAGATCACGCCCCCGACGACGACCTCGGCGTCCATGAAGCCGTCCCCGTCCACGGCCGTCGCGCGGAGCAGCGTCTCCCCGTCCCCCACGTGCACGAGGAGCCCCTGCTCCCCCGCGGCGGCGAGCCCGCGGCGGACGTCCGCGGCGAGGGAGGGGTCCCCGTCCACGTGGGGAAGGGGGAGGTCCCGCCCGAGGCCGACGCGGATGCGATCCCCCGTGGAGAGGTTCCATCCCCCGCGCCGGAGGGAGGGCTCGAGGGCGAGCCGGATCTTCACGCCCTGCAGGTCCACGAGGACCGCCGGCCGCCGGGAGGCGCCGGTCCCCGCCGCCCCGTCGCCTGCGGCCTCGAGGACCTCCAGCCAACGATCCTCGCGGGAGTAGCCGGCCCCGCCCGCCGCCCCTTCGTCGAAGGAGCGGTTGTGGGAGAGGTTGAGGCGCGCCACGGACATTCCCGCCTCGAAGAGCCGCTCCACGAAGTCCGGGGCGTTCTGGGGGATGGAGGGATCCGAGGGGTCGCGGGAGCCGAGGGTGCAGACGATGCGGGTCCGGGGAAGGGGCATCGCGGGATCCTAACCGGCGGAGGGTGCCCGGGGTCCGCGCGGATTCGCCCGCCGATTCCCGCGTGAAGGCTTCCCGCCGCCGCGACACCGGGCTACACTGCGCCCCATGAATCCGGCCCCCAGGAGCCACCGTTGAAGATCCGCGTGCTCGGGACCAGCGGCGGCTGCTCCGCGGGGTGCCCCCCCAGCTCCTACCTCGTGGACGACCGCCTCGCCGTGGACGCGGGCGCCCTGGCCACGGGCCTCGGACTCGAGGCCCAGTTCGCCGTGGACGACGTGCTCCTGACGCACAGCCACCTCGACCACGTCCGGGACCTCCCGCTGATGCTCATCAACGGGGATCGCGAGAGGAAGCCCCTCCGCGTGCACGGGCTTCCCGTCACCCTGGAGGCGATCCGGACCCACCTCTTCAACAAGGAGGTCTGGTTCGACGCCTTCACCATCCCCGTGCCCATGATCGAGAACCTGCCCCTCGGGTTCGGCGAGACCCGGACCATCGCCGGCTACCGCGTCACGGGCATCCCGATGCGCCACACCATCGACACCGCGGGCTGGCTCGTCGAGGACGCCCGGGGGTCCGTCTTCATCGCGGGCGACACCGACGACACCGACTGCCTCGCCCCCGTGGTGGCCGCCGCCGGGGACCGGCTGCGCGCGGTCCTCCTCGAGGCCTCCTTCCCCGACGGGCAGGAGGAGTTCGCGAAGTTCACCGGCCACCTCACCCCCTCCGGCCTCGGCCGGGCCGCCCGCGCCCTCCCGCGCGGCGTCCCCCTCTACGTGACCCACATGAAGCCCGGGTACGAGGGGATCATCTCCGCGGAGCTGCGCGCCCTGGGCAATCCCTCCATCCGCCCCGCCCTCCCGGGCGAGGTGATCGAGGTCTGACCCTGCCATGAGCGGAGCCGGCCCCTTCTCCCGGGTCACCCCGGAGATCGTCGAGGAGCTCCGGGCCGCCTGCGGCGCGGAGTGGGTCCTTTCCTCCGCCGGGGACCGGGAGCCCTACGGCAGCGACGAGACGGAGGACCTCTGGTTCGACCCCGAGGTCGTCGTCCGCCCGCGGACCACGGAGCAGGTGGCCGCGGTCATGCGCATCGCCCACGCCCGGCGGATCCCCGTGACGCCGAGGGCCGGGGGGACGGGCCTCTCGGGGGGGGCGCTCCCCGTGCGCGGCGGCATCCTGCTCTCCGTGGACCGGATGAACTCCATCCTCGAGATCGACGCCGCGAACCTCGTCGCCGTCGTGGAGCCCGGCGTCATCACGCAGCACCTCCAGGAGGCCGTGGAGAAGGTCGGCCTCTACTACCCGCCGGACCCCGCCTCCCGCGGCTCCTGCACCCTGGGCGGGAACGTGGCGGAGAACGCCGGCGGCCCCCACGCGGCCAAGTACGGCGTGACCCGGGACTGGATCCTCGGCCTCGAGGCGGTCCTCCCCGACGGCTCCGTCATCCGGCCCGGCGGCAAGCTGCTGAAGAACTGCACCGGATACTCCCTCGTCCAGGTCCTCGTCGGGAGCGAGGGGACCCTGGCGGTGGTGACGGGGATCTGGCTCAAGCTCATCCCCCTCCCCCGGATCCGGCGCTGCCTCCTGGCCCCCTTCCCCGACCTCGCGAGCGCCGCGGCGGGGGTCTCCCGCGTCTACGGGGCGGGTCTCTACCCGGCGGCCCTGGAGTTCATGGAGCGGGACGCCATCCGCCTCGCCGCGGACCACCTGAAGACGCCGGTCCCCGGGTCCGACGCCGACGCCCTGCTCCTCCTCGAGATCGACGGGAACCACGAGGGTGCCGTGGAGGCCGACGTCCTCAAGGCCGGCGAGGTGCTGCTGGAGGCGGGGGCCCTCGACTGCCTCATGCCCGCGAGCCCCGCGAAGCAGGCGGAACTCTGGAAGGTGCGCCGCGCCATCGGCGAGGCCGTGAAGAAGACCTCCGTCTACAAGGAGGAGGACACCGTGGTTCCGCGGGCGGCGCTCCCGGCCCTCGTGGACGGCGTGAAGGCGATCTGCGCGAAGGCCGGCGTCCGGGTCGTCTGCTACGGCCACGCCGGCGACGGCAACATCCACTGCAACGTGCTCCGCATGGACCTCGACGAGAAGTCCTGGAACGAGAGGCTGCCGGGGGTCGTCGAGGAGATCTTCCGGCTCACGGTCTCCCTCGGCGGGAAGATCTCCGGCGAGCACGGCATCGGGTGGAGCCAGCGGCGCTACCTCCCCCTCGCGCTGCCTCCGGCGGAGATTGCGATCCTGCGGGGCCTCAAGCGGGCCTTTGATCCGACGGGGATCCTCAACCCGGACAAGGTGCTGCCGGAGGAGTAGGGGGGGAGGAGGGGAGGGGTTCTGGATCCCACCGGCGATCTCCTTCCGTCGGCATCCCCGCCCGGCCGGTTCCGGGGGGGGGGGGGGGGGGGGGGGGGGGGGGGGGGGGGGGGGGGTGGGGGGGGGGG
>CAYJMF010000026.1:0-23743 GCA_964370855.1 uncultured Planctomycetota bacterium
AACTTGGGGTGTTGGGGGGTGTTTTTGGGGGGGGGGGGGGGGGGGGGGGGGCCCGTGCGGCCCCCCCTGGCCCCCCCCGTTGGAGAGGCGGAGGCGGGGATTCGAAGATGTCCTCCGGCGCCGCCGAGGGATTTCCGGGATCGGGGGCCGGGGGAGGGGGGGATGGCGGGCACCCATCGGAGTTCCGGGGGTTCAAGGCACGACGGGTGAACGCCGTCCCCTCTTTCAGGGGTTCCGATCCCCCCCTTCCCCCGGCCCGAATTCCGTGGCCCCTGAACCCTCCGTGGATACAATCCCGCCCCTCCCATCCGGACCCGGGTCCGGAGGATCCGGCCGAGCCCCGCGGGGAAGGGGCGGCGGACGGGCCCCCCGGAGATCGGGATCCGGTGCCGGCGTCCGGGCCCTCGGGCCCACTACCAGGGAAGGTGCTCCTTGGCGAAGAAGTCCGCCGCCCGCCCCTCCGCGAAGGCGAGGAAGCCGGCGAAGAAGGCCGCGCCCCGCGCCCCGGCGAAGAAGCCGGTCCGCGCCCCGGCCCGCAAGCCCGCCGCCCCGGCCCATCGGCCCGCCTCCGCCAACGGGCGGCCCGCCGCCCCGGTCCGCAAGGGCGCCCACGCCGCGGCTCCCGCCGCCCCCGTGAAGAAGCTCAAGTCCCCCTTCGACAGGGCGCAGCTCCACGCCTTCCGCGAGGCCCTCCTCGGCCTGCGCTCCTCCCGCATCGGCGACAAGGAGAGCCGCGAGAAGGAGGCCCTGAAGGCCGCCGGCCAGGACGTCTCCGTGGACCACATGGCGGACTTCGGCTCCGACAACTACGAGCAGGAGTTCACCCTCGGCCTCCTCGAGCAGGACATCGAGACGCTGCGCGACATCAACGACGCCCTCGTGCGCATCAAGGAGGGCGCCTTCGGGCTCTGCGAGGAGTGCGAGAAGCCCGTGGCCCGCCCCCGCCTCAAGGTCATCCCCTACGCGCGCCTCTGCGTCGACTGCAAGATGAAGGAGGAGTGAGGGTTCTGAGCCCCCGGCGGCACCGGTGATAGCATCGACGCGCATCGCCGCGGACCGCCCCCCCGGAGCCGACCCCGCCGTGACGGACAAGCCGAGCCACGTTCCCGCCCTCGCCGTCTGTCTCGCGGCGGCGATCCTGGACCTCCTGACCAAGTCCTGGGCCTACGGCGCCCTCTCCTACGGCGAGGTGCGCCCCCTGTTCGGTGAGTGGTTCGCCTGGACGGCCCGGAGCAACCCCGCCGGCCCCTGGTCCCTCTTCCACGGGGTTCTCCCCGACGCGATCCTCCGCTTCTCCCTCCCCCTGCTCTCCGTGGCGGCCGTGGTCCTCCTGGTCCGGTTCCTCGTCCGGTCCGACCCGCGGGACCGCCTCCTCGGCCTCGGCCTCGCCCTCATCCTCGGCGGCGCCGCCGGCAACCTGTGGGACCGGACGCTCACGGCCTTCGGCATGATGGAGCCCCCCGGCGTCCGCGACTTCATCCTCGTGCGCGGCGTCTGGTTCGGGGGGGACTTCCCCGCCTTCAACCTCGCCGACACCTGGATCACGGTGGGGGTGGTCTTCGTGGGCTGGAGGATCCTCTTCGAGAGGAAGGCGGAGCCGGACCCGGTCCCGCCCCCGGCGGAGGCCTCGGCTTGACCCCCCGCATGGAGGTCTCCCTCGGCGCGCTCCGGCTGCGGAACCCCGTCATGACCGCGTCGGGCACCTGCGGGAGCGGCCTCGAGCTCGCCCCCTTCGCCGACCTCTCCCGGCTCGGCGCCGTGGTGGGGAAGACGGTCACCCGGGAGCCGCGGGCGGGGAACCCGCCGCCGCGCACTTTCGAGACCGCCTCGGGGATGCTCAACTCCATCGGCCTCCAGAACCCCGGCATCGACCGGTTCCTCGCCGAGGTCCTGCCGGAGGTCGTGCGCGCCGGGTACCCCTTCGTCGCCAACATCGCCGGCGAATCCGTGGAGGACTTCGCCCGCCTCGCCTCGCGCTTCGAGGAGGTGCGCGGGAGCCTCCCCGTGGCGGGCATCGAGGCCAACCTCTCCTGTCCCAACGTGGCCGGGGGGCTCGACTTCTCCGTGGACCCCCGGCGCGCCTCGGAGGTGGTGGCGGCCCTCCGGAGGGCGACCACCCTCCCCCTCATCGCCAAGCTCTCCCCCAACGTCACCGACGTGCGCCCCCTCGCGCGCGCCTGCGAGGAGGCCGGCGCCGACGCCGTCTCCCTCGTGAACACCTATCTCGGGGCCGCCGTGGACTGGCGTCGCCGCAAGCCGGTCTTCTCCCGCGTCATGGCCGGCCTCTCGGGCCCCGCCATCAAGCCCCTGGCCCTCTTCCAGGTCTGGAGGGCCTCCTCGGCGGTGCGGATCCCCGTCGTCGGCATCGGGGGGATCCTCGACGCCGAGGACGCCCTCGAGTTCCTCTGCGCCGGGGCGACGGCGGTGCAGGTGGGGACCGCCCTCTTCCGCACGCCCACCGCCGCGGGCGACCTCCTCGACGGGATGGAGCGGCTGATGTCGGAGCAGGGGATCGCGGACGTCAACGAGCTCGTCGGGAGCCTCCGGCCCCGGGCGGAGCCGGCCCCGTGAACCTGCGCGACGTGACGGGCGGGATGCTGCGCGAGGCCATGGCCATCTTCCTCGAGGAGGCCTACGGGGGGGGGCGCCCCCGGCGGAAGGTCCCCGATCTCTCCCACGTGGGGACCGCCGAGGAGGCGCTGCCCTTGATGGAGGACGAGGGGAGGCGCCACGGCGACGGCCAGCGGGCGCGGCGCTGGGTGCTGCGCCTGGGGAACTCCCGCTACCCGAACATGAAGCTCGCCCTCGAGGAGTACCTCCTCAAGGGGGAGTTCGTCTTCACCGTGGACACCCACGACGAGACCGTGACCCTGCCCGGGGATCCCGACACCGAGGCCTGGGCGGAGATCCGCCGGTGGAACCTGGCCCTCAAGCGCCGCATCGAGGAGCGCTGGCGCCGCGCCTCCCTCCCGACCTACGCCGCCCTCAAGCAGGTCCTGGCGAAGGCCGCCGGGGCCGGGCGCCGCGGCCCCTCCCGGGGCACGGTGCTCGTGGTGGACGACGAGCGGGACATCGCCGACACCGTCGAGGCGGTGCTCGCGGCGGAGGGGTTCACGGTGAGGAAGGCCGGGGACGGCCCCGAGGCCCTGGAGGCGCTGAAGGAGGGCCGGCCGGACCTCATCCTCATGGACTACGAGATGCCCCGGATGAAGGGCACGGAGGTCTGCGCGCGCATCCGCAGGAGCCGCACGGACCGGGACATCCCCATCCTCCTCGCCACGGCGGCCATGGTGGACCTCGCCGCCATCTCCGACGCCGACGGGTTCCTCGTGAAGCCCTACCAGAGGGACATCCTGGTCTCCTTCGTCACCCACCTGGCGGCCCGCGGGAAGCCCGCCCCCCCGGCCCCGGCGAAGCCCGCCGGGGAGCCGCGGGGAGCGGGGAAGCGGGCCTCCATTCGTCGCCCGCCGCGGCGGTCTCCGGTAGGCTCGTCCAATTCGTTCGACGACGCGGACGAGTGACGGGAAAAGGAGATCCTCCCCTTGGAGTGGCAGTGGTTCACGAAGGGCTTCCAGTTCCTCTTCGGCTCGCACAACGAGCGGAGGATCAAGGAGCTGGCCCCGAAGGTCGCGGCCATCAACGCGCTGGCGCCGGAGTTCGAGCGCCTGTCGGACGCGGCGCTGCGGGCCAAGACGGCGGAGTTCCGCGCGAGGCTCGGGCGCGGGGAGACCCTCGACGCCCTCCTCCCCGAGGCCTTCGCGGCGGTCCGCGAGGCGGCCCGCCGGACGCTTGGGCTCCGGCCCTTCGACGTCCAGATGCTGGGGGGGATCGTCCTCCACACCGGCGCCATCGCCGAGATGGCCACGGGCGAGGGCAAGACCCTGGTGGCCGCGGCCCCGGCCTACCTCAACGCGCTCCCCGGCAAGGGCGTCCACATCGTCACGGTGAACGACTACCTGGCCCGCCGCGACAGGGACTGGATGGCGCCGGTCTTCGAGGCCCTGGACATGCGGACCGGGGCCATCTACGCCGACCTCGACCCCACGGAGAAGCTGGCCGCCTACCGGATGGACGTCACCTACGGCACCAACTCCGAGTTCGGGTTCGACTACCTCCGCGACAACATGCGGGCCCGCAAGGAGCAGCAGTGCCTCGCCCATTTCCACTACGCCATCGTGGACGAGGTGGACAACATCCTCATCGACGAGGCGCGCACCCCGCTCATCATCTCGGGCCCCGCGGAGGAGAGCACGGAGAAGTACCGCATCGCCGACTCCATCGTGCGGAAGCTCGCGGCGGGGACGGACTTCGAGATCAACGAGAAGGACCACCAGGCCGTCCTGACGGAGGAGGGCATCGAGAAGGCGGAGAACATGGTGGGGGTGGACTCCTTCTACACCCCCGGCAACATGGAATGGCCGCACCACCTGGAGCAGGCCCTCAAGGCCCACCACCTCTACCGCCGGGACAAGGAGTACGTCGTGCAGCCCGGCGAGGACGGCCGCGAAGAGGTCATCATCGTCGACGAGTTCACGGGGCGCATGATGGCCGGGCGCCGCTGGAGCGACGGCCTCCACCAGGCCGTCGAGGCGAAGGAGGGGATCGCCGTCCGGCGCGAGTTCCAGACCCTGGCCACGGTGACCTACCAGAACTTCTTCCGCCTCTACGACAAGCTCTCGGGGATGACCGGCACGGCCCGCACGGAGGCGCCGGAGTTCCACAAGATCTACTCCGTCGAGGTGGTCACCGTCCCCACGAACCGGCCCCTGGTCCGCGTCGAGGAGGAGGACCGCATCTACCGCACCGCCGGGGAGAAGTACAAGGCCCTGGTGGAGCACATCGCCGAGGTCCACCGCACGGGGCAGCCCGTGCTCGTGGGCACGACGAGCATCCAGAAGAACGAGCTCCTCTCGGAGATGCTCGGGAAGCGGGGCGTCCCCCACGAGGTGCTGAACGCCAAGAACCACGCCCGGGAGGCCGGCATCATCGCCCGGGCCGGGCAGCCCGGCGCCGTCACCATCGCCACCAACATGGCGGGCCGCGGCACGGACATCCTGCTGGCCCCCGGCGTCGCGGACATGGGCGGGCTCCGCGTGGTGGGGACCGAGCGCCACGAGGCGCGCCGCATCGACAACCAGCTCCGCGGCCGCGCCGGCCGCCAGGGGGACCCCGGCTCCTCGGTCTTCTACCTCTCCCTCGAAGACGACCTCATGCGCATCTTCGCCAAGGACTGGGTGGGGACGATGCTCCAGCGCCTCGGCATGGAGGAGGGCGAGGAGATCCGCTCCACCATGGTCTCCCGGATGATCGAGAAGGTGCAGCGCAAGATGGAGGCGCACCACTTCGACATCCGGAAGAACGTCCTCGAGTACGACGAGGTCATGGACCACCAGCGCAAGGTGATCTACGGCCTCCGCCAGTCCATCATCGAGGGGAAGGACTCCCGCGCCGTCGCCCTGGACATGCTGGAGAGGGTCGTGCACGGCATGGCGGCCTTCCACCTCTCCCCGGACAACGGGCTGCCCGACCCGGAGGGGCTGGCCGGGGTCTTCGAGCGCCGCACCGGCGTCCCCGTAGATCCCGCCGAGTTCAAGGGGAAGGAGGCCTTCGACGCCGCCGTGATGCTGCTGGCGAGGGCCCGGATCCGCTACGACGAGAGGGAGGGGAAGTTCGGCCCCGACCGCATGCGGGCGATCGAGCGCTACCTGATCCTCTCCGCCATCGACGAGAAGTGGAAGGACCACCTCCACGCCATGGACGCGCTGCGCAGCGGCATCGGCCTCAAGGCCTACGCGCAGGAGGACCCGAAGACCACCTACCGCATCGAGGGCTCCCGCTACTTCGAGACCATGCTCGGCGCCATCCGCGACGAGGTGACGGAGTTCGTCTTCAAGATCCAGCTCCCCGAGGAGCAGGAGCCGCCGCCGCCCCCGGAGACGGTGATCCCGGCCCCCGCGCCGGCCTCCCCGCCGCCCCCGGCGGCGCCGCGGCCCGTCATGGACCTCCCCGTCTCCGGCGCCTACCGCGTCGCGGCCACGGGGGAGGAGCTCCTCGGCCCGGCGACGAAGGCCATGGCCGAGGCCGCGGAGATGAACGTCCATGCGGAGTCCCGCAGGACCGGCCACAGGCCCGTGGTCCGCAGGGACGAGAAGGTGGGACGCAACGACGCCTGCCCCTGCGGGAGCGGCCGGAAGTACAAGAAGTGCCACGGCCGGGGCTGATCTGACGGACCGCGCCGGGGAACGGTCCGGGCCGGGCGGCGGGACGAGGGCCGGGCGCTCCCGGGTCCCGGTCCTGCTGCTCCAGCGCCTCTACGACCTCCTCTACCTCCTCGCCCTCGTCCTCCTCTCGCCCATCGTGGCCGTCAAGATGATGACCAGCCACCGCTGGCGGGCCGGCATCGGGGAGCGCTTCGGCCTGGTCCCCGTGCGGGAGGGGAGCCGTCCCTGCCTCTGGATCCACGGGGTCTCCGTGGGGGAGGTCCTCGCCGCCCGCACCCTGGTTGCCATGATCCGGGAGGAGCTCCCCGACTGGGAGGTCGTCATCTCCGCCACGACCCGGACGGGCAACGAGGTGGCGCGCCGGACCTTCCCCGACTGCCGGGTGTTCTTCTACCCCCTCGACTTCTCCTTCGTCACGGACCGCGTGCTCCGGGCCATCCGACCGGCGGGGGTGGTCCTCCTCGAGCTCGAGATCTGGCCCAACTTCCTCCTTTCCACGAGCCGCCGGGGGATTCCCGTCTTCCTCGTGAACGGGCGCATCACGGAGCGCTCGCTCAAGGGGTACCGGGTCCTCCAGGCCTTCATCCCCGAGCCCATGGACCGCATCCAGCTCTACAGCGCCCAGACCCCGATCTACCGGGAC
Organism: uncultured Planctomycetota bacterium; assembly: GCA_964370855.1. Classification (GTDB taxonomy): domain Bacteria; phylum Planctomycetota; class JAJSAM01; order JAJSAM01; family JAKLKS01; genus JAKLKS01. The sequence goes on from CAYJMF010000026.1 coordinate 6,865, forward strand.
CGCTTCCTCGCCCTGGGCGTCCCGCCGGAGCGCGTTTTCGTGACCGGGACCATGAAGTTCGATACCGTGGAGACGGAAGGCGTGGAGGGCCTCCGCGAGAAGTACGCGGCGGCCCTCGGTCTCAAGCCCGGGGCCTGGGTCCTGGTGGCCGGGAGCACCCACGAAGGCGAGGAGGAGGCGGTGCTCTCGGCCTTCCGGGCCGTCCGCGAGAGGGATCCCGGGGCCAGGCTCGTCCTCGCCCCGCGCCATCTCGAGCGGCTCGCCGAGGTGGAGGCGGTGGTGAGGGGGGCGGGGTTCCGCTCCGTCCGAAGAACCCGCCTCCCGGGGGCCGCCGCGGAGGGGGCGGAGGTCGTCGTCCTCGACACGATGGGGGAGCTCGGCCCCCTGTACGCCGTGGCGGACTGCGTCTTCGCGGGGGGGAGCCTCGTCCCCCACGGGGGGCAGAACATGATGGAGCCGGCGGGCAAGGCCCGGCCGGTGCTGACGGGGCCGCACACGTGGAACTTCGAGGAGGTCGTGGAGGTGCTCGCGGCCTCCGGCGGGCTCGAGGTGGTGGAGGACGCGGCGGCGCTCCGCGACGCCGTCCTCCGCCTGCACGGGGACCGGGTCGAGGCCGCGCGGCGGGGCCGCGCGGCGCGCGAGGCGGTGCTGGCCGGGAAGGGCGCCACGGGGCGCACCCTGGACCTCATCCGCGAGAGGCTGTGATGGCGGCGCGAGGGCGCCGCCGGGAGGCTCGCATGGCGGGACGTTCGCTGTTCACCTCGGAGTGCGTGACGCCGGGCCACCCCGACAAGGTCTGCGACCAGGTATCCGACGCGGTGCTCGACGCCCTCCTCGCGGAGGATCCCGGCTCCCGGGTCGCCTGCGAGACCCTGGCCACCACGAACCTCGTGGTGATGGCCGGGGAGATCACCACCACGGCGAAGGTGGACTACGAGCGGGTCGCCCGCGACGCGATCCGGGCCGTCGGGTACTCCGACCCCGCCCTCCTCTTCAGCGCCGACACGGCCCGCGTGGAGGTGTTCCTCCACTCCCAGTCCCCGGACATCGCGCTGGGCGTGGACGCCCACACCTCCGAGAGCCGCGACATCGGGGCCGGCGACCAGGGGATGATGTTCGGCTTCGCCTGCGACGAGACCGACGTCCTCATGCCCGCCCCGGCGTGGTGGTCCCGCCGCCTGGTGAACCGCCTCGTGGAGGCCCGCGTCAGCGGGGAGATCCCCTGGCTCCGGCCCGACGGGAAGACCCAGGTGACCGTGGAGTACCGCAACGGCCGCCCCGCCCGCGTGGACGCGGTGGTGGTCTCCACCCAGCACGACGAGACCGTCTCCCTCGATGACCTCCGCCGCGAGGTCCGCCGGCGCATCGTCGCCCCCGTCTTCCCGAAGGGGATGCTGGACGCGTCCACGAAGTACCACATCAACCCCACGGGACGCTTCGTCATCGGCGGGCCCCACGGGGACTCGGGCCTCACGGGCCGCAAGATCATCGTGGACACCTACGGCGGCATGGGCCGCCACGGCGGCGGCGCCTTCTCGGGGAAGGACCCGACGAAGGTGGACCGCTCCGCGGCCTACGCCGCGCGGTGGGCGGCGAAGACCGTGGTGGCGGCGGGCCTCGCCGGGCGCTGCGAGGTGCAGCTCGCCTACGCCATCGGCGTGAGCCAGCCCGTCTCCGTGCGGGTGGAGACCTTCGGGACCGCCCGCCGGCCCGAGGACCGCATCGCCGCCGCGGTCCGGGACGTCTTCGACCTCTCGCCCCGGGGGATGATCGAGGCCCTGGATCTCCGCCGGCCCATCTACGCCGGCCTCGCCCGGGACGGCCACTTCGGCCTCTCCGGCGGCGGCCGCACCTGGGAGGAGCCGACGAGGGTGGAGGAGTTGAGGAAGGCGGCGGGCGGGAAGCCCGCGAAGAAGCCCGCGAAGAAGTCCGCGAGGAAGCCCGCGCGGAAGCCCGCGCGGAAGGCACCGAAGAAGGCCCGCCGCGGCCGCTAGCCGCGGCGCGGCGGACACCGGATCGACGAAGGGAAAGGAAAGGCACATGAGCGTGAAGAGCGACGTGACGAATCTCGGCCTCGCCGAGGCCGGCCGCAAGCGCATCGAGTGGGCCGACCACGACATGCCGGTGCTCCGCATCATCCGGGACCGCTTCGCGAAGGAGAAGCCGCTGAAGGGGCTCCGCATGGCCGCCTGCATGCACGTGACGACGGAGACCGCCAACCTGATGCGCACCCTCAAGGCCGGCGGCGCCGAGGTGGCGCTCTGCGCCTCCAACCCCCTCTCCACCCAGGACGAGGCCGCGGCGGCCCTGGTGAAGCACTACGGGATCTCCGTGTACGCCCGACGCGCCGAGGACACGGCGACCTTCTACCGCCACCTCAACGCGGTCCTCGACGTCGGCCCCGCCATCACCTTCGACGACGGCGCCGACCTCGTCTCGACGATCCACAAGGACCGGACGGACCTCATCCCCGGCCTCGTGGCGAGCCTCGAGGAGACGACCACGGGGGTCATCCGCCTGAAGGCGATGTCCAAGGACGGGGCGCTCCGCATCCCCGTCATCGCCGTCAACGACGCCGACACGAAGCACCTCTTCGACAACCGCTACGGCACGGGCCAGTCCACCCTGGACGGCATCATCCGCGCGACCAACGGCCTCATGGCGGGCCGGAACGTCGTGGTGGCCGGCTACGGCTGGTGCGGGCGCGGCTTCGCGACCCGGGCCCGCGGCCTCGGCGCCAACGTCATCGTCACGGAGATCGACCCCATCAAGGCCATCGAGGCCCTCATGGACGGCTTCCGCGTGATGCCCATGGCGAAGGCCGCAAGGGAGGGGGACGTCTTCTGCACCGTGACGGGGGACATCCACGTGCTCCGGGCGGAGCACTTCAAGGCCATGAAGGACGGGGCCATCGTCTGCAACTCCGGCCACTTCGACGTGGAGATCGACCTCGTCGCCCTGAAGAAGCTCTCGAAGACCGTCCGGACCGACGTCCGGCCCCTGGTGGACGGCTACACGCTGCGCTCGGGGCGGACCATCTACGTCCTCGGGCACGGCCGCCTCGTAAACCTCTCCTGCGCCGAGGGCCACCCGGCCTCGGTCATGGACATGTCCTTCTCGACCCAGGCCCTGGCCGCGGAGTGGGCGGCGACCCGCAGGAAGCCCCTGGAGGCGCGGGTCCACGCCGTCCCCGCGGAACTGGACCGGGAGGTCGCCACGATGAAGCTCCGGTCCATGGGTGTGACCATCGACCGGCTCACCCCGGAGCAGAAGCGGTACCTGGCCTCCTGGGAAATGGGGACCTAGGCCCCCCGGCGTTTGCTTGCCGTGGAAACCCGGTTATCATGACTCCGACGCCGGAGGATCACGGGCCGTGGGGCCCGGGAGGGGGCCGGCGCGGATCGTCGGTTCGCGGGCTCCCCCCCGCGGCCGTGCAGAAGGAGGCGCAATGACTGCCCCCGCGACGCGGGCCGCTCCCGCGAGGCCCACCGGCAACGAGGCCGGGTTCACCCTCGTCGAGATCCTCGTGGTCATCACCATCATCGCCGCCCTCATCGGGATCGTGGCGGCCATCATCCCCCAGGCCCAGCAGGCCAGCCGCAAGGTGCAGTGCGCCAACAACCTGCACAACATCGGGGCGATGCTGGTGCAGCGCCAGACGGGCAAGGGGCTCGGGAGCCGGGGGGGCGCCGCCATGCTCCTCAACGTCTACAAGCTCGGCATGATCCGCAAGGGGGACGAGAAGGTCTTCATCTGCCCCGGGGACGCGCAGGGGCGCATGCAGGACCCGAGCGACCCCGAGTTCGCCAAGCGCTACGACACCCTCGACCTCGACAACATCGACCCGATTCTCACCTCCTACGCGGGCCGGGACCGGAAGAACTACCCCATCAAGGCCGACGCCCGGGAGAAGCAGGCCTGGGCCGCCGACTGCCAGGGGGACGACGGCCGGACGGCCCACCACCCGGGCGGGCTCAACGTCCTGTACGACGACGGCTCCGTGATCTTCCTCGACAGCGAGTCCCTCGGCCTCGGGCCCGACGACCCCGTCGTCATCGGCCCCGACTCGACGGTCGACGTCCTCAAGCAGTTCTCCGTCCGCTAGAGGTCCATCCCCGCCCCCCGCGAGGGGGGCGGGGCTCCCCCGGGGCAATTCCCTTGCGCCCCCGGCGGAGGGTCCCGATACTCACGGGCCGGGCGTTTCACCACGGATTCCACGGGAGGTCCACCGCATGCGCCGATCCGCCATCCTCGGACTCGCCGCCGCCGCCGTCATGGCCGTCTCCGGCGTCGCCGCCCTCGCCGACGGTCCGGGCCTGCGCTGGGAGCTCGGCTTCAAGCACGAGACGCCCACCTGGGTGAAGATCCAGGTCGAGAAGGCCGAGACCCGCGTGGCCTGGTACATGACCTACACGGTGGAGAACGCCACGGGCGCGGCCCGCAAGCCCGCCGTCCGCGCGGTCCTCCTCACGGACAACGTCAAGAACAACGAGTTCAAGGACACCTGCGACTCCGGCACCATCAAGGCGGTGAAGGAGAAGACGGGCGTGAAGGAGTACTCCACGGCCATCGACCTGCGCGCCGGCATCGACGACGGCAAGAAGGTCGAGTGCGTCGCCACCTTCGGGGCCGTCAACGACGAGGCCAAGAAGATCGAGCTGCGCGTCTACGGCCTCATGGACCCCGTGAACCAGGTGGACGGCAAGGAGGTCTACGAGGTCAAGTACTGGAGCGCGAAGTACGAGCGCAAGGGCGACGAGTTCCAGCGCACCGAGGACAAGTGGAAGCTCGTCTCCTCGGGGTGGAAGGTGGAGGAGACCAAGTAGACCGCCGCACGAGGAACGACGAAGACGGGACGGCCCGCCGGGGAACCGGCGGGCCGTCTTGATTCGAGGGGGATACCGTACCCGACCCGTTTCATCGGGGTTGGGCGATGGGGGGGTGCTAGATCGGGGCCCGAGTGAGGGATGGACGGCGGGCACCCGGCGGGGTTCCGGTGATTTCAAAGCACGAACGGTGAACGCCGGTCCCTTCTCCCCCGTGCCCCGATCCTGGAGATTCCCCGCGGGGCCGGAGGGCGTCTCACCGAGGGGTCAACGCCGATGGTCCCTGGAGATCTCCCCGAGAGCCTTCCGGAGACCCTCCCAGTCCCCCTTCTTCATCCCACCCGCCCGGCTCGCCAGCCCCTCGAGGAGGCGCCGCTCCAGGTCCTCGGCACTGCGGCGGGCGATGGACTCGCGGAGGACTTCCCGGATGAACTCGCTCGCGCTTCCGTAGCCACCCCTGGCCACCTCGGCCTCGACGTAGTCCTTGAGGGCGCGGGGGAGGGAGATGTTGAGGGTCGTCGCCATGGTTGCACCTCCGGAGGCATTGTCGGTGGACTGGCAGGGTTTGCCAAATTATGGCAGGAACGGGAGAGGGGGAGCGGCGGGAACGCTGGAAGGCCTTCCCCCTTCGCCCAACCCCGATGAATCGGGTCGGGTACGGTATCCCCCTACCCTCCCCACCCGCCCCGCCGCGGCGGGGCGGCCACGGCGGCCCGGCCGAAGCGGAGGGACCCCGGCCCGAAGATCCCCTCCACCCCCGCATTGAATGCCGCGCCGGGGCGGACCTTGATGCCGTCCACGCGGTAGGTCGCCTCGACCCCGGGCTTCGGCTCCAGTTCCACGAAGACCGAGGCCGGCCCCGGGTGGGCCTCGCACAGCTCCCGGAACGCGCGGAAGGCGGCGGCCGCGTCCTCGCCCCGCCGCCAGGCCGCCACGGTGACGGAGGAGACGAGGGTGTCCCAGGCCCCGTCCACGGGGATCACCCGGTCCACCCGGAGGGAGGGCTCGTCCCGGTCCGTGGCCAGGGTCCCCTCGAGGAAGCCGATGCGGTCGGAGACGATGTCCTCCCGGTGGGCGTCGTATGCCTCGGCAAAGGCGATGCAGTCGAGGGTCCCCTCGTAGTCCTCGAGACGGAAGCGGGCGTACTTCCTGTCCGTGTTCCGGCCGCTCTTGGGGAAGCGTGCCTGCACCGCGGCGATCATCCCCCCGACCCGCACCCGCCCCGGGGCGCCGGCCTTGCGGAGGTCCGCCGTGGAGTGGGTCGCCAGCGCGCGGATCGTCCGCTCGTGGGCCGCCAGCGGGTGGGAGGAGACGTAGAAGCCGAGGGTCTCCTTCTCGAAGGCGAGGACCTGGTTCTCGGGCCAGTCCGCGGCCTCGGGGAGGGAGCGGTCGGGGGCCGCCGCGGAGGCGGCGGCGGGGGAGCCGGCCCCGAAGAGGGACATCTGCCCCGCGCGCCGGTCGGCCTGCATGTCGCTGCCCGCCCGCATGGCCTGGTCGAGGGCCTCCATGAGCCGGCTGCGGGACCCCCCTCCGGTGCGCGGCGGGGGCGCCTTCCCCCTCCCCTTCTCCGGCGGGGGGGATTCGGGGAGCAGGGAGTCCATGGCCCCGGACTTGATGAGCGCCTCCAGCACCTGCCGGTTCACGAGGTGGAGGTCCACCTGCTCGCAGAGCTGGTAGAGGGAGGTGAACCGCCCCCCGGCCCGGGCGAGCCCCTCGCGGATGGTCTCCACGGCCCGCTCCCCGACCCCGCGGATGCCGGCGAGGCCGAAGCGGATGGCGTCCCCGTCCGTGGCGAAGCCGACCTCGCTCCGGGCCACGTCCGGGGGGAGGAGGGAGATGCCCATGCGGCGCACCTCGTCCACGCCCTCCACCAGCTTGTCCGTGTTCCCCATGTCGCAGGTGAGGTAGGCGGCCATGAACTCCACGGGGTAGTTCGCCTTGAGCCAGGCGGTCCGGTAGGTCACCACGGCGTAGGCGGCGGAGTGGCTCTTGTTGAAGCAGTACTCCGCGAAGGGGGTGATCTGATCCCAGATCCGCTTCGCCGTCGCCGCGGGGCAGCCGTTGGCCTCGGCCCCCTGCACGAAGCGGTCGTGGAACTTCTCCATCCCCTCCTTGTTCTTCTTGCCCATGGCCTTGCGCAGCCCGTCGGCCTCGTTCATGGAGAAGCCCGACAGGACGTTGGCGATGCGCATGATCTGCTCCTGGTACACGAAGGTCCCGTAGGTCTCCTCCAGGACCTCGCGGAGCGAGGGGTGCGGGTACTCCACGGGCTCGGTGCCCCGCTTGCGGTTGATGAAGCCCTCCACCATGCCCGTCTGCAGGGGGCCGGGGCGGTAGAGCGCGTTGATGGCGACGAGGTCCTCGAACCGGTCCGGTCGGAGGCGGTGGAGGATGTCCCGCATCCCGCCGGACTCGAGCTGGAACACGCCGAAGGTGTCCCCGCGGGCGAGGAGGGCGTAGGTCGCCGGGTCCCCCTCGGGAATGGTCTTGATGTCCACCTTCACGCCTCGGTGCCTCTCGATGAGCTCCACCGCCCGGGCGATGACCGTCAGCGTCTTCAGGCCGAGGAAGTCCATCTTGAGGAGGCCGATCTTCTCGAGCTCCTCCATGGTCCACTGCGTCGTGACCGACTTCCCGTCGCTGTAGAGGGGGACGTGCTCGCGGAGCGGGCCGTCGCCGATGACGACGCCGGCGGCGTGGACCGAGGCGTGGCGGTGGAACCCCTCGAGGCGGAGCGCGATGTCGAAGAGCCGCTTGTAGCGGGGGTCCTCGCGCAGCGCCATGAGCTCCGCGTCCTGCTCCAGCGCGGCGCCGAGCGTCACGCCGGGCCCGCCGGGGACCTTCTTGGCGATGGCGTCCACCTCGGGCAGCGGCACCGCCAGCACCCGCCCGACGTCCCGGAGCACCGCCCGCGCGGCCATGGTCCCGAAGGTGATGATCTGGCTCACGTTCTCGGGGCCGCCGTACTTCCTGTTCACGTACTCGATGACCCGCTCCCGGCCGTCCCTGCAGAAGTCGATGTCGATGTCGGGCATGGACACGCGCTCGGCGTTGAGGAACCGCTCGAAGAGGAGCCCGTAGCGAAGCGGGTCGATGTCGGTGATGCCGAGGCAGTAGGAGACGATGGAGCCGGCGGCGGAGCCGCGGCCGGGGCCGACGGGGATGCCGCTCTCCCTCGCGAAGCGGATGAAGTCCCAGACGATGAGGAAGTAGGAGACGTACCCCATCTTCTCGATGACCTTCATCTCGAACTCGAGGCGGTCCACGGCCTCCTTCGGCCGGCCCGGGTAGCGCCCGGAGATCCCCTCCCGGCAGAGCCGGCGGAAGAAGGGGACCGGGTCCTCCCCCCCGGGGGGCGTGAAGCGGGGGAGGTGCTGGTCCTTGAAGTCCAGCGCCAGGCGGCAGCGGTCGGCGATGACGGCGGTGTTGCGGAGCGCCTCGGGGAGGTCCTTGAACAGCTCCTCCATGTCCGGCGGGCGCTTCAGCCAGTAGTTGTTGGCCGTGGTGCGGAGGCGGTTCTCGTCGTCCAGCGTCCGGCCCGTGGAGATGCAGATGCGGGCCTCGTGGGCCATGAAGTCGTCGGCGGCGAGGTAGTGGACGTCGTTGGTGGCCACGAGGGGGACGCGCATCTGCCGCGCCATGGCGACGAGGGCCCCGTTGTTGTCCTCCTGCCCCTCGGCCCCGGTGCGCATGACCTCCACGAAAAAGTCGTCGCCGAGGAGATCCTTGTAGAAGGAGGCGGCCTCGTGGGCCCGCTTGCGGTTGCCGGTGCGCAGGGAGTGGCTCAACTCCCCCTTGAGGCAGCCGGAGAGGACGATGAGCCCCTCGTGGTGTGCGGCGAAGGCCTCACGGTCGATGCGGGGGTGGTAGTAGAAGCCGTCCATGTAGGCCGTGGAGGCGAGCTTGACGAGGTTGCGGTAGCCCGCGTGGTCCTTGGCGATGACCGTGAGGTGGTAGGCGGCCACCCCCGTGCCGGGGTCCCTCTGGCGGTCCTTCCGGCTGCCCGGGGCCATGTACATCTCGCACCCGAGGAGCGGCTTGATGCCGCCCTTGCGGGCGGCGCTGTAAAAGGCGAGGGCTCCGAAGAGGTTCCCGTGGTCGGTCAGGGCCAGGGAGCCCATATCGGAGGAGGCGGCGGCTTTCACCAGGCCCTCGACGGGGGCGGCGCCGTCGAGGAGGGAGTAGTCGCTGTGGACGTGGAGGTGGACGAAGTCGGACACGGGGGTTTCCAGTCGGAACCGTCGGGACGGGGGCCAGCGGGGCGCCGGGGTCAGACTACTCCGCGGGCCGGACAGGGGGCAGGAACGCCGGGGAGCAGGAGGGCGCCGTCCCTCCCCGCCGGTAGGATGAAGGGATGCGCATGAACCCCGCCCACCGCAGCATCGCCCTCGGCCTCGCACTCCTCCTCCCCGCCTGCGCCTCCGGGCCCTCCGACGCCGACCGGGGGGGCCGCGGCGGGGAGGGGGGCTGGGACCAGTTCGCCGAGGATGCCCCGCCGCCGCCCCAGACCCTGAAGGGGGCCCTCTCCGTCCCCACCCCCAGCGTGAGCCCCTCCCCGGACCGGGAGTACTCGGCGGAGGAGCGGGCCTTCTTCGACGCCGCCTGGGAGGCCTTCAAGGAGGACCACCCGGGCTGGCTCGCCGCCCGGGAGCAGTGGCACGCCCTCGATCCCGCCGCCCGGGGGCTGTTGGCGGGGAGCCTCTTCCGGGCCCTGGTGGCGGCGCGGGCCCAGGCCGCTCCCCACCTCGCGGAGCGGGCCAAGAACGAGCTCGCCCTGCTGGGGGAGTCGGCGGTGCCGGCCCTCGTCTCGGGGCTCTCGGTCCGGGCCGTGAAGCGGGAGGACGGGACCGTGGTCCCCGTGGGGCAGACGGTCCTCCACGACGCCGCCGAGACCCTCTCTGTCATCGGGGAGCCGGCGGTGCCGGGGCTCCTCGACATCGCCGGCAGCGGGGAGATCTCCCTCGTGCAGGAGGCGGTCTTCGCCCTCGGGAACATCGGCGATCCCCGCTCCGAGGACGTCCTGCTCCGGCTCTCCCGGGACGGGGAGTGGGTGGTGCGGGGGGCGGCGGTGCTGGCGCTGCGGCGGTACCCCTCCGCCGGGGCGACGGAGCGGATGCTGGAGGCCCTCCTCGACGGGGAGAACTACGTCGTGCAGAGGGCGGCGCAGGGGCTGGCGACGGCCAAGCGCACCGACGCGCTCCCGGGGATCGTGGACCGGCTCGAGGCGGCGGTGGCCGGGGGGAACGTCTTCTCCACGCGGGCCTGCACCTGGACGCTCGCGAAGATCACCGGCCGCGACCTCGGCTCCGACCCGGCGGCCTGGCGGGCCCACCTCGCGGGGAACCGGTAGGCGATGGCGATCCGCACGGACTGGCGCATCGGGAAGAAGGGGCAGCTATGCGCGGCCTGCGGCGGGGTCTTCCCCTTCGACACCCCCTTCCACTCGGCCATCTGGCTCGAGGGGGAGGGGTTCCAGCGGAAGGACCTCTGCGAGGCCTGCTACGCGGCGGCGCCGGAGCCCCCCTACAGCCACTGGGTGACGACGATCCCGAAGCCCGAGGACCACAAGCGGGCCTTCGACATGGGGCTGGCGGCGGAGTTCCTGCGGAAGCTCGCCGCCGACACGTCGCCGGAGCGGGCGGCGCTGGCCCATCTCCTGGCGCTGCTGCTGGTCCGCAAGCGGCTGGTGCGGGTGGTGGACCTCGCAGGTTCGCCGCCCCGGGCCCGAATCGAGTTCCACGACGGCCACGCCGCCGTGGAGATCCCGGCCCCGACCCTCTCCGAGGAGGACATCCCGCGCCTCAGGGAGGCCCTCGGGCATCTGCTCGATTTCGGCCTGCCCGCGGAGGGGGACGCGGTGATGGAAGGCAAGGCCGACGGCGGGGGGGATCCCGGGTCCGGGTAGGATCCCCTCTTCGAGGAACCCGAGGAGTGGACCCATGGACCACGTCCGCCGCCGCTGCGCCGCCGCCCTGCTCGCCGCCGCCGCCCTCGCCCTGGCCCCCGCCCCGGCCCGCTCCGAGGAGCCGCCCCCGCCCGCCGCGGCGGAGGAGGGAGCCCCCGCGAAGCCCGCGGCGACGCCGAAGCAGGAGAAGATCCGGCGGTTCCTCGAACTCACCCGCTGGAAGGAGCAGCTGCTGGCGGAACTCGACTCCGGCTTCGACGCCCAGGCGAAGCTGGGGAAGCTCCCCCGGAACTTCGCGAAGAAGTTCGCCGAGGTGGCGGACTTCGAAGCCCTCCGGGACCGGGTGGTGGAGGTGTGGGACGGGCTCGTGGACGAGGAGACCCTGGACGGGGCCATCGCCTTCCTCTCCACGGAGGCGGGGCGGAAGCTCGCCGCCGCGCAGGTGCAGGTGCCCGGCGCCCTCAAGGACAAGGTCCTCCCCTGGGCCATGGAGCAGGGGATGAAGACGATGCAGGCGATCATGGGGGAGACCGCGAAGGAAGGGGAGGAGGAGGACGGGGAGAAGGAGGAGTGGGGCCCCCTGGCCAGCCTCCGCGAGGCGAAGCGCTCCGCCAACGAGACCGCCGCCATCGCGACGCTCCGCAACCTCGCCTCCTGCCAGGCCCAGATCCAGACATCCGGGAAGATCGACTGCGACCAGGACGGCATCGGGGAGTACGGGACCTTCCTCGAACTGACGGGCACCGTCCCGGTGCGGACGGCGGAGGTCACCGTCGCCGGGGAGACGGGGCTGGAGCACGGGTCGGACTTCTCCGCGACGGGGACGAAGGTCCGCCCGGCCATCCTGTCGCCGGCGCTGCGCGCCGTGGACGCCCGCGGGGTGGTCGTGAAGAACGGGTACTGCTACCGCATCTACCTCCCCGACTCGGCCCCCGTGGCGGGGTTCGTCCACGAGAAGGGGCCCGCCGCGGAGGTGGGGCTCGACGGGGGGACGGGGAGGATCGCGACGGACTTCGCGGAGACGGTGTGGTGCGCCTACGCCTGGCCGGTGAAGCGGGGGGACACGGGGAACCGGGCCTTCTTCGTCAACCAGGCCGGGGATGTCATCCAATCGAAGAACGGGAAGGCGCAGTGGGAAGGGGAGAAGGGGCCTCCGGGCTTCGCCGCCTTCCTCGGGGCCGGCATCACCTCGGAAGCCGCCGTGGGGACCACGGGGCGGGACGGGGAGGTCTGGGAGCCGACCTGGTAGCGGGGTCGGGGAAAAGGGAGAACCACCATGATGCGCATCCGCCGCCTCGCCGGCCCGGCGCTGCTGGCCGCGGCCTTCCTGCTGCCCGCGATCCCGGCCGCCGCCGAGGACCCGCCGGCGCCCGCCGCCTCCTCGACGAAGGAGGGGAAGGTGCGGAAGCTCCTCGAGCTCATGCGCTGGAAGGAGCAGGTGCTCCTCGGGCTCGAGGAGTCCTTCGACATGCAGGTGCGGCTGGGGGCGATCCCGCCGGCGTTCCCGAAGAAGTTCAAGGAGGTGGCGGACTTCGAGGCGCTGGAGAAGCTGACCCTCGCGGAGTGGGGGGCGGCCTTCGACGAGAAGACCCTGGACGCGGCCATCGCGTTCTACGGGACCGAGGAGGGGGGGAAGTACGCGCAGGGGACCCTCGTCGTCACGAAGGCCCTGATGAAGAAGATCGAGCCCTGGGCCATGGAGACGGCCATGAAGGCCATGGCGGAGATCATGGGGGGGGAGGACGAGGAGGAGGTCCCGCCCTCCGCCGGGGACATCGGCGCCGACGGGAGCATCGGCTCCAACGAGGCCCTGGCCATCCGGGCGCTCCGCAACATCGCCGTCTGCCAGGCCCACATCCAGACTTCGGGGAAGATCGACAGCGACGATGACGGGATCGGGGAGCACGGGACGCTGATGGAGATGGCGGGGGGCACCGGTGTCCGCAATGGGTTCATCGCGGGGGGGAGTGTTCCCTCGAGCGCCGACTTCTCCATGCAGGGAAGGAAGGTCGACCCGCCCATCCTCTCGCCGCTCTTCGCGGCCGTGGACGGGGAGGGGGTCGTCCGGAGGAACGGCTACTGCTTCCGGGTCTTCCTCCCGGACGCATCCATGCCGGCGGAGTTCGTCCACGAGACAGGACCCGGCGACGCCGTGGGGCTCGACGGCGGGGTGGGGGCGATCGGCGTGGATCTCTCCGAGACGACCTGGTGCGCCTACGCCTGGCCGGTGAAGCGGGGGGAGACCGGCAACCGGGTGTTCTTCGTCTACCAGGAAGGGGACGTCCTCCAATCCGCCAACGAGAAGGGGAAGTGGGAGGGTGCCCGCGGCCCCACCGGGAGTTCCGCCTACCGGGGAGCCGGCATCACCGGCGCCCCGGCCGTCGGCACCGCAGGGCGGGATGGGGACGTCTGGAAGGTCGTGAACTGACGGGGACCGGGAGCCCGGAGACCCCGGCGGACCCCGACGCGGGCGTCCGCCGGGCCTGGCTCCTCCTCAACGACCCCTTCTCGACGCCGGACCGGGCGGCGGTCCACCTCGCGGGGCTCGGGGCGTGGACCGTGGGGCTGCACTGGTCCCGTGAGCAACTCCCCTGGGACTTCCTCCTGGTGATGCTCGGGGGGATCCTCGGCTTCTTCACGGTCAACTCCCTCCTCCGCCGCCGCCGCGCCCGGAGGGAGCGGCCCGGGATCCTCCGGGAGGAGGTTCTCGCCAGCCTCCGCCACCGCTACCGCCCCTCGAAGGTCGGTCCCTGGGGCTTCGTCATCATCCTGGTCTTCGTCGTCCTCTCCCTGCTGGACCCACTCCTCTCCTTCGCAGGGGTTTACGTCCCCATCCTCCTCCTGCTCATGGTCGCCGACGCCCTCGTCCGCCTGCTCGTGACCGACCGGTACGCCCGGGCCTTGATCGGTGATGAGCCGCCGGCGGGGCCGGAACCCGGAACCTGAGGAGTAGGATCGCCCCGGTCGCTGTCGATGGAGCCGCAGAGGGGGCCATGTCAGGGGAAACCGACGTCGAGGGTGGGGAGGAATGGTTCCCGTCGGCGACGACTCCGTCCGCCGGGCCTTCCTCCTGCTGCGGGATCCCCTGGCCTCCATGCCGCGGGCCGTCGGCACCGTCGCCCTCCTCGCCATGGTGACCTGGATCGCGGGGGACTTCCTCGGTGGGGACCACTTCGCGGGCTTCCTCGGCGCGATGATCGCCCTGGTAGTCCTGGTCCTCTTCACGAGAAGGCGGACCCTCCGCACGGCGGAAGGGGAGAGGGGGGCCCTGGAGGCGCTCCTCCGGGAGGACCTGAAGCGGAGGGAGGGAGGCCGCCTGCTTCAACTCCTGATGACCGGGGTGACGGTGCTGGCCGTGCTGGCCGGCCTGGCCGTGAAGGTCGGTCGGTTCGGCAGGACCGGGGGGCTGACCCTTGAGGATCTTCCGGTCCCCATCACCCTCCTGAACCTGGCCCTCCTCATCGCCTGGGACTCCTTCGTCACCCTTCCGAGGGCCCGGAGGCTCGCCGGTCCCGACGCCTAGTGGCCCGGGCCGGGCGTCCACCGTGGCACGGTGGAAGGGGCCCTCACCGGTCGCCCCTTGAACCACCGGGACCCCGGAGATGCCCGCCGTCCCCCCCCTGGGCTCAGATCCCGGGAATCCCCCCGCGGCCAACCCCGATGAATCGGGTCGGGTACGGTATCCGCCCCCCTCCACCCCCCGCCCGGTGGGAAGACTCGCGGCCATCCCCGATGAATCGGGTCGGGTACCGTATACCCCCCCCTCCCCCGATCCGCCCTAACCCCCAGATATTGCGGAGGTAAGGGATTCAGAAAACGGATTCCCCAACCGATAGTTGACCTATGGTGGGAAAAAGTGGTAAAGTAAGGCAAGTCGTGGCAGGAAGAGTCAGGAGGCGCCGGGCACCGTGTTCGTTGGAACCTTCCCCCGATCCGTGGACGGCAAGGGCCGTCTCCTCATCCCCGCGGACATGGTCCGCGCGCTGGATGCCTCGGACCGGGAGGGGTTCTACCTCGCACCCGGCAACGGCTGCGTCCTCCTGTTCAAGCGCTCCACCTTTCATCGGCTCGCCGGCCAGATGTCTACTCCCACCCCCTTCGCGAACACCGGCTTCAACCGCGCCTTCTTCGGCCAGTCGGCCTACCGCCCCACGGACGGCATGGGGCGCATCCTCCTCCCGGAGGAGCTGAAGACCCCATGGGGCATCGAAGGGGAGGCCGTGCTCGTGGGGTGCGGCGACTACATGGAGATCTGGGCGCCGGAGCGGCTCCAGGCGGCGACGAAGGACGCCCCGGGGATGGTGGACCTCCTCTCGGGGATGCAGGGCGGGTCGTGCGGGGAGGGGAAGTAGGGGGAGCGGTCGCGCCCGGCCACGCGCCGGTGATGGTGCGGGAGGTGCTCGAACTCCTCCGGGCGGCGGAGGGGGGGCTTCTTCTCGACGGGACGGTGGGCCTCGGCGGCCACGCGCGGGCGTGGCTCGAGGCCTCGGAGGGGGCGCGGGTGCTCGGACTGGACAGGGACGGGGAGATGGCGGCGCGGGCGGAGGCGAACCTCGCCCCCTTCGCCCCCCGGTTCCGCATCGTCCACGGCACCTTCGCCAAGGCCACCCGCATCCTCCGGGAGCACGAGGAGGGGCTCGCCGACGCCGGCCTCCTCGACCTCGGCGCCAACAGCGTCCAGTTCGACGATCCCGACCGCGGCTTCTCCTTCGCCGGCGGTCCCCTCGACGCCCGCTTCGACCGCACCTGCGGGGAGTCCCTCGCCCTCCTCCTCGAGCACATCCCCGAGGAGGAGCTGGCCGACGCCCTCTTCCTACTCGGCGGCGAGCGCAAGTCCCGCCGCATCGCCCGGGCCCTCTGCACCGAGCGGCGCCGCGCCCCCCTCCGGGACGCCGCCCGCGTGGCGGACATCGTCGCCCGGGCCGCCGGCGGGGGCGGCCGCTCCCGCATCCACCCCGCCACCCGCACCTTCCAGGCGCTCCGCATGCTCGTCAACGACGAGATGGGCCACCTCGAGCAGGGCCTTCCGGAGATGGTCGGCTGCCTCCGCCCCGGCGGCAGGCTCGCCGTCCTCTCCTTCCACAGCGGCGAGGACGGGCGCGTGAAGCGGTTCTTCCGGGAGGGGGCGCGGGCGGGGAGGTTCCGGCTGCTCGCGAAGAAGCCCCTGCGCCCGGGAGAGGACGAGGTCGCCCGCAACCCGCGGGCGCGGTCGGCGTGCCTGAGGGCCGTCGAGATCGCCGGGGAGGCCGTTTCATGAGGAGGGGGCTGTTCCGGGACGTGCTTCTGGTCGTGGCGCCCTGCGCCGCCGTGCTGGCGGGGCTCGCCTCCATCGACCACAACCAGCGCCTCGTCGAGGCCGGCTACCGCGTCGGTCGCCTGGAGTCGGAGAGGGACGGGCTCGTCCGCGAGGTCGAGCACCGCCGCGCCCGCGTGGCGGGCCTCGCCTCCCCGGTCCGCCTCCTCGGGGAATCGAGGGATCGCGGCCTCCCCCTCGACTACCCGATCTCCTGGAACGTGGTGGAGGGGAACGACGAGGCCGCCCGCTTCGCCGCCGACCACGCGCCGAAGCCGAAGGCGACGCCGAAGAAGAAGACTCCCTCGAAGTCGCCGGCCCGGGGGGCGGTCCGCACCGCCGCCCGCTCCCGCAGCGTCGCGAAGGGAGGAGGCCTGTGAACGAGCGCTCCGTCGCCCGGTTCCGCGCCGGCCTCATCTTCTCCTTCCTGTTCCTCCTCATGGCGCTCCTGGCGGGCCGCCTCTTCTGGATCCAGGTCGTACAGCACGAGCACTACGCCTCCATCTCCCGGGGACAGCACCTCGTCCGCGAGGTGGACCCCGCCCCCCGCGGCTCCTTCCTCGACCGCGCCGGCCGCGCCCTGGCCGCGCGCCGCACCCTCCCCAGCGTCGTCGTGGATCCGCTCCACCTCGCCGACCCGGAGGCCGCCGCCACGGCGCTGGCCGCGGCCCTCTCCGTGGACCGGGACTCCCTCCTCGCGCGCATCCGGAAGGGGGGGCGCTTCGCCTGGGTCCGCCGCGCCGTGGACGACCCCGCCGCCGTGGAGGCGGCGCTCGCCACGGCGATGGCCCCCACCGAGGTGAACGGGGGGAAGCCGCCGCCGCCCCGGGGGCCCCAGATAAAAGTGGAGGCGGC
>CAYJMF010000026.1:23753-49668 GCA_964370855.1 uncultured Planctomycetota bacterium
CCGGGTGGGGGGGGGGGTGGCGGGGGGCCCCCGCGCCGGGCCCCCCCCCGCCCGCGGGGGGGGGGGCGCGGGCCCTGGATCTGGCCCGCACGGAGGTGAAGGGGGGGAAGACGACGCGGACCGGGGAGCCCCTCTTCATCGTGGAGGAGGACGTCCGCTTCCACCCCCTCGGGCCCCTGGCCTCCCAGGTCCTCGGCACCGTGAACATCGACGGGTTGGGCATCGAGGGACTGGAGAGGGTCCTCGACGGGACCCTCCACGGCGTGGACGGGCGCACCGCCGTCCTCGTGGACGCCCACCGGGAGCCCATCCTCGTCCCCGGCGGGGGGGGGACCCCGGCGGTGGCCGGGGCCAACGTCCGCCTCACCATCGACGCCGTCATCCAGGGCTTCGCCGAGGACGAGCTGAAGCGGACCTTCGAGAAGAACGCCCCGAAGGGCGCCGTCTGCGTGGTCCTCGACGCCGTCACCGGGGACGTCCTGGCGCTGGCCTCGGCGCCCACCTTCGACCCCGACGACCCGTCCACGGCCACGGCGGAGTCCCGCCGCGCCCGCTTCGCCACGGACATGTTCGAGCCGGGCTCCACCTTCAAGCCCCTCGTCGCCGCCGCCGCCATCGACTGCGGCGCCGTCGGGCCCGAGGAGCGCATCGACTGCGGCGAGGGCTGGATCCGCATCGGCCGGCGCGTCGTCCACGAGCACGAGCCCCGCGGCTACGGCACCATCCCCGTGGAGAAGGTGCTGGCGGTCTCCAGCAACTGCGGCATGGCCCGCATCGGCGTGAAGATGGGCATCCCCCGGACCCGGGCGGCGCTGGCGGCCTACGGCTTCGGCCGCCCGACGGACCTCCGGTTCCCGGGGGAGTCCGGGGGGCGCATCACGGCCCCGGCGAACTGGACCGAGGCCTACACCCTGGTCTCCGTCTCCTTCGGCCAGGAGATCTGCGTCACGCCGCTCCAGCTGGCGGCGGCCTACCTCCCCATCGCCGGGGACGGGACGCGGCCGGCGCTCCGGCTCGTCGACGACCCGGCGCATCCGCGGCCGGCGCCGGTCCGGGTGCTCCGGCCGGAGACGGCCCGCCGGGTCCGCGCCATGCTCGAGACCGTGGTCACCGAGGGCACCGCCCGCGGCGTGAAGAAGACGGGCTACCGCCTCGCCGGGAAGACCGGCACCGCCCAGAAGATGAAGGCCGGGGAGACCGCGGCCTACGTCTCCTCCTTCGTGGGCTTCGGCCCCGTGGAGGATCCCCGCCTCATCTGCCTCGTCCTCCTCGACGAGCCCGCCCGCAAGGGGGGGACTCCCTACGGCTCCACCGTCGCCGCCCCCTACTGCGCCGAGATCCTCCGGAAGTCCCTGCGCTACCTCGGCGTGCGGCCCGATGAAGACTCCGACGGGAGGCGCCCGTGAGGGCGGCCGAGAGGGCGCCCGCAAGGGCGGCGGTGCGCGCGCGGCCATTCCTCCCGCCGGGGAGGGTCATGGCCGGTGGAGCCCGGGAGCTCGCGGACCTGCTCCGCGACGCGGGCATCGCGGCGGCCCGGGAGGGGGCGGCGGGGATCCCCGTCACCTCCCTCGCGTCGGACTCCCGGACGGTCCGCCCCGGCGCCCTCTTCCTCGCCGTCCCCGGGGTGAAGGAGGACGGGGCCCGGTTCGCCGCCGACGCGGTCCGGCGGGGGGCCGCCGCCGTCGTGGCGGAGCGGGCCCTCGACCTCCCCGTCCCCGTGGTCCTCGTCCCCGACCTCCGGACCGCCGCCGCGGACATCGCCGCCGCCTTCCACGGCCGGCCGGCCCTCGCCCTCGCCTCCGCGGGCATCACGGGCACCAAGGGGAAGACCACGACGGCCTTCCTCCTCCACGCCGTCCTCGCCGCCTCGGGGCGGACCGCGGGGCTCCTCGGCACCGTGGAGTACCGGGTGGGGGAGCGGGTCCTCCCCGCCCCCAACACCACGCCGGGGCCCCTCGAGCTCCAGGCGCTGCTCGCGGAGATGCGGGCCGCGGGCTGCACCCACGCCGTCATGGAGGTCTCCTCCCACGCCCTCGTCCAGGGGCGCACGCGGGGGGTCCCCTTCCGGGCGGCCGTCTTCACGAACCTCGACCGGGACCACCTCGACTACCACGGGACCGTGGAGGAGTACCGGGCCGCCAAGGGGAGGCTCTTCGAGAACCTCGAGCCCGGCGCCACGGCCTGCATCAACGCCGGCGACCCCGCGGCCTCCTGGTTCGCCTCGCGCACGCCCCCCGGGGTCGCCGTCCTGACCTACGGCTTCGGACCCCGGGACGACATCCGGTGCGAGGAACCGGAGGTGGGGCCCGAGGGGTCCTCCTTCGTCCTCTGCATCGACGGGGAGCGGGCCCCGGTCCGCACGCCGCTCCTCGGGAGGCACAACATCGAAAACATCCTCGCAGCGGCGGCCGGTGCGCACGGACTGGGGCTCCCGGTGGACGTCATCGCCCCGGGCCTCGCGACGCTGTCCGGCGTTCCCGGCCGCCTCGAGCGGGTGGACGGGGGCTCCACCGGCTTCCGCGTCCTTGTGGACTACGCCCACACGGAGGACTCCCTCCGACGCGTCCTCGCCTTCCTGCGCCCCGTCACGCCGGGGAGGCTCCTCGTCCTCGGCGGGTGCGGGGGGGACCGGGATCGGACCAAGCGCCCGCGCATGGCCCGGGCCATGGCGGAGATGGCCGACGAGGCGGTGTTCACGTCCGATAACCCGCGATCCGAGGAGCCCGACGCCATCCTCGCGGAGATGACCGCGGGCCTCGCCCCCGGCGCCCCGGTGACGGTGGTGGCGGACCGGCGGGAGGCCATCCGCCTCCTCGTCTCCCGGGCGCGGCCCGGGGACACGGTCCTCATCGCGGGCAAGGGCCACGAGACCTACCAGGTCCTCCGCTCCGGCACGATCCCCTTCGACGATCGGGAGGAGGCGCGGCGGGTCCTGCGGGAGGCCACCGGGGATCCACCCGGGTGAATGCGGCCTCCGTCGCCGGAACTTCGGGCCCTCACGAAAGTTCCGGCGGCGGCGGGCCGATGGAAAGAGGGGAGCCGGCGGGTGCGGATTCTCGGGCGCGGGGTGGACCGGAGGGCCGGCCGCCCCCGGGCCGCGGAACCGCGGACCGTGTAGTCACGAAAGGCTGTGCCATGGACCCCCTGACGCTGGACGCGGCGGCCCGCGCGATGGGCGCGGACCCGCTTCCCGTGGAGGCTCACACCGTCGCCGCGACGGGCGCCTCCATCGACACCCGCTCCCTCGAGCCCGGGGACCTGTTCTTCGCCCTCCCCGGGGAAAAGGCCGACGGCCACCGCTTCCTCGCCGCGGCCCGCGAGGGGGGCGCCGCCGCCGCCGTCGTGAAGCGCGGCCACCCCCTCGACGGGGACGGCGGTCTTCCGCTGCTGCGCGTGGACGATCCCGCCGACGCCCTCCGGCGGCTGGCCGCCCACGTCCGCTCCGGCCTCACGGCGACGGTGGTGGCGGTCACCGGCTCCAACGGGAAGACGACCACCAAGGAGATGATCGGGGCCGTGGCGGCGACCCTCGGGCCGACGGTGCGCTCCGAGAAGTCCTTCAACAACCACCTCGGCGTCCCCCTCTCCATCATCCGGGCCGGCTCCTCGACGCGGACCCTCGTGCTGGAGATCGGCACCAGCCACCCCGGCGAGATCGCGCTCCTCGCGGCCCTGGCGAGGCCCCGCATCGCCGTGGTCACCAACATCGGCGAGGCCCATCTCGGCCACTTCGGCTCGCTCCGCGCCATCGCCGAGGAGAAGGCCGCCCTGCTCTCGGCCCTCCCCGAGGACGGCACCGCCGTGGTGAACGCCAACGACGAGTTCGCGCCCCTCCTCGCGGTCCGCTCCCGCGGCCGGGTCTGCACCTTCGGCCGCCTCGACGAGCCCCGGGAGGGGGAGGACGGCGTGGACGTGGACGTCTGGGGGACGGCGGTCCGCCGCACGCAGCGCCCCCGGGGCGTCTCCTTCCACCTCTACGGGAAGATGCGCTTCGCCGTTCCCATGCAGGGGGTCCACAACGTCTCCAACGCCCTGGCGGCGCTGTCCGTGGGCTTCCTCCTCGGGGCCGATCCGCGGGCCATGCGCGAGGCGCTGCGCACCGTGGAGGCCCCGCGCCTGCGCCTCCAGCGGGAGCGGGCCGGGGGGGTCGTCCTCGTGGACGACACCTACAACGCCAACCCCGCCAGCGTGGCCGCCGCCATCGAGGAGCTCGCCGCCACGGTGACCGACGGCCGCCGCGTGCTCGTCCTCGGCGACATGGGGGAGCTCGGCGAGCACTCCGCCTCCCACCACCGCCGCCTCGGGCGGCGCGCCGCGGGGTGCGTGGACGTGCTCTGGACCGTGGGGCCCGCCGCCCGCGCCGCCGCCGAGGGGGCGCTGGACGCCGGGATGCCGCGGTCCCGCATCGTGCTCTCCTCCTCCGTCGAGGAGGCCCTCGAGAGGACCCCCTTCCTCCCCGATCCCGGGGACGTGGTCCTCCTCAAGGCCTCCCGCGCCGTCGCCCTCGACCGCCTCGCCGCGTCGCTCCGGGAGAGGCTCTCCGCGGCCTCCCGCGCCTCCGATGCCCGCCGCCGCGAGGGGCGGAGGGAGATCGCGTGATCCACTGGCTGCTCGGCCTCGAGGATCTCCTCCCCGGCCTCGGGGCGCTCCGCTTCATCACCTTCCGGGCCCTGTGCGCGGCCCTCACCTCCTTCCTCGTCTGCCTCGTGCTCGGGCCGCCGGTCATCCGCTGGCTCCGCATGCAGAAGATGGGGGAGAACATCCGCACCGACTCGAACCGGCTGAACGAGATCCTCCACGGGGCGGGGAAGGTCGGCACGCCGACCATGGGCGGGCTCCTCATCGTGCTCGCCGTGCTCACGGGCACGGGGCTCTTCGCCCGCCTCGACAACCTCCCCGTCATCCTCGCCCTCTGGACCACCGTCGCCATGGGCGTCCTCGGGGCCGCCGACGACTGGAGGAAGCTGACGGTCCGCAACAGCAAGGGGATGTCCGCCCGCCGCAAGGTGGCGCTCCAGTCGGCCATCTCGCTGGTGGTCATCGCCGCCCTCTACGTCCACGCCCCCTCCACGGAGCGGCCCGGCCTCGTCGGGATCCCCATGGCGAAGTCCATGGCGCTGGACTTCGGCGCCTTCTACCTCGTCGCCGGGGTCTTCGTGATGGTCGGCGCCTCCAACGCCGTGAACCTGACCGACGGCCTCGACGGCCTCGCCGCGGGCTGCGCCGCCATCGCCGCCCTCTCCCTGGCGCCCGTGGCCTACGCCGTGGGCCGCGTGGACTGGTCCTCCTTCCTGCACATGCCCCACGTCCCCGCCGCCGGCGAACTGACCGTCTACCTCGCCTCCGTGGGGGGGGCCTGCGCGGGCTTCCTCTGGTGGAACTGCCACCCGGCCTCGGTCTTCATGGGCAACACCGGCTCCCTCGCCCTCGGCGGGGGGCTGGCCGTGGCGGCGCTCGCCGCCCGGCAGGAGTGGGCCCTGGCGCTGGCGGGGGGGGTGTTCGTCTTCGAGGTCGTCTCCGTCGTCATCCAGGTGGCCTGGTTCAAGCGCACGGGGAAGCGCGTCTTCAAGTGCGCCCCCTTCCACCACCACCTCCAGTTCCTCGGGTGGAAGGAGACGCAGGTCGTCACGCGCCTCTGGATCATCGCCGGCATCCTCGGCGCCATGACCCTCTTCGTCGTGAAGGTCCGGTGACGGCCCTCGCCCGGGCGTTCCGGTCCGCGGTCCTCGGGGCCCCGGGGGACGGCGCCGCCGGCCTCGACGTGCCGGCCCCGGCGGCGGCCTCCGCGGAGCGCTGGGGGCGGGTGGCCGTGGGGGCGGCGCTGGCCCTCTGCGCCCTCGGCGTCCTGATGGTCTACTCCTCCTCCTCCGTGCGCGCGGCCCGGGACGCGGGCGACGGGATGCTCTACCTCAAGAGGCAGCTCGCCTGGGCGGGGCTCGGCCTCGGCGCCATGGTCGTCTGCATGCGGGTGCCGCTCCCCTTCTGGCGCGCCAACGCGCGCCCCCTCTTCGTGCTCGCCGTGGGGCTCCTCGCGGCGGTGCTCGTCGTCGGCGCCGAGATCAACGGCGGCCGGAGGTGGTTCCGCTTCGGCTCCTTCTCCTTCCAGCCCTCGGAGCTGGCCAAGGTGGCCTGCCTCGTCTTCGTCTCGGCCTGGCTCTGCGACCGCCGGGACGCCCTCGCCGACTTCCGCCGCGGCTTCCTGCCGGCGGCGGGGGCCGTGGGCCTCATGGCGGTGCTCATCCTCGTGGAGCCGGACTTCGGGACGGCCCTCTTCGTCGGCTCCCTCGGGGCGGCCCTCCTCATCACGGGGGGGGTCCGCATGAGGCACATGCTCCTCCTCGGCGCCTGCGCCCTCCCCGTCCTCGGGTGGTCGGTCTGGACCCGCCTCGAGACCATCCAGGAGCGGTTCCGCTTCATGGGAGGCGCCGAGAACGCCCACTACCAGGTGAAGCAGGGCCTCGTGGCGCTGGGCTCCGGCGGCCTCCTCGGGAGGGGACCCGGGGCGGGCACGGCGAAGCTCTTCTTCCTCCCCGAGGCCTCCTCCGACTTCATCCTCCCCATGCTCGGCGAGGAGCTCGGCTTCGCGGGGACCCTGCTGGTGGTGCTCCTCTACGCCGCCTTCGTGCGGGCCGGCGCACGCGTCTGCCTGCGCTGCATCGACCGGGACCCCTTCGCCTTCTACCTCTCCCTCGGCACCACGCTGTGGGTGGGCCTCCAGGCCTGCATCAACATCGCCGTCACCACGGCCTGCGCGCCCACCAAGGGCATCGCGCTCCCCTTCGTCAGCCTCGGCGGCTCCGGCCTCGTCACCCTCATGGCCGCCACGGGCATCCTCTACGCCGCGGCCCGGCGGGCCGACGACGCCGCGCTCGCCCTCGAGGGGAGGGTCGAGTGAGCGGCCCCGTCGTCCTCTTCGCCGGCGGCGGCACCGGGGGCCACCTCCTCCCCGGCGTGGCCGCGGCGGAGCGGCTCCGGGAACTCGCCCCCTCGGCGCGGGTGCTCTTCGCCACGACGGACCGCGACGAGGCCGGCGCCTGGGGCCTCTCCGCGGAGGAGGACCGCCTGCCCGTGGCCTCCCCCCGGCTCCCCCGGGGGGCCCGCGAGGTGCCCCGGTTCGTGGCCCGCTTCGCCTCCTCCCTGACGGGTTCCCTCGGGGCGCTTCGGCGCATCGGGGTGGACGCCGTGGTGGGCCTCGGCGGGTACGGCTCCGTGGGCCCGGCGCTGGCGGCCCTGGCCACGGGGCGGACGGCGGTGGTGCTGGAGGCCAACGTGGTGCCGGGCTCCGCCAACCGCCTGCTGGCCCGCTTCGGGGCGACGGCCGCCGTCTCCTTCGAGGAGACGGCCCGCCTCCTGCCGGCGCGCCGAAGCGTGCACACCGGCAACCCGCTCCGCGCCTCCGTTCTGCGGAAGCGGCGGGATCCGGGCTTCTTCGGCCTCGACGGGGCGACGCCGATCCTCGCCGTGGTGGGGGGGTCGCTCGGCGCCCGGGGGCTCAACGCCCGCGTCGCCGCGGCCCTCCCGGCGCTGGCCTCCGCCGGGGCCCAGCTCCTCTGGGTGACGGGCCCCGAGGACGCCGCGGCGATGGAGGAGGCGGCGCGGCGGGCCGGCGTGCGCGCCGCGGTCCTCCCCTTCTGCCGGGACATGGCGGCCCTCTACGGCACCGCCGATGTCCTTCTCGCCCGGGCCGGCGGCGGCACCGTGGCCGAGGTCGCGGTGCTCGGTGTTCCCTCTGTCTTCGTCCCCTATCCCCACCACGCCGACCGCCAGCAGGCCCGCAACGCCGGCGTGCTGGCCGCCGGCGGGGCCGCCCGCGTCGTCGAGGAGGCGGACCTCTCCGAGTCCCGCTTCCGCGAGGTCGTCCTCCCGCTCCTCCGGGACGCCGGCGAGCGGGAGCGCATGGCCGCCGCCGCCCTCTCCTTCGGCCGCCCCGACGCCGCCGACAGCGTCGCCCGCCTCCTCCTCCGCCGCATCGGATCCGGGGACCCGCCCCGGGAAAGGAACGCCTGAGTGTTCTCCCGCCCGCGCTCCGTGCATCTCGTCGGCATCGGCGGCTCCGGCATGAGCGGCCTCGCCGCCCTCCTCATGGCCGGCGGCCACCGGGTCTCCGGCACCGACGCCAAGCGCACCCCGGCCGTGGACGATCTCGCCGCCCGCGGGGCCCTCTTCCACGAGGGCCACGACGCGGCCCACCTCCCGGAGGGGGCCGACCTCGTCGTGGCGAGCGCCGCCATCCCGCCGACCAATCCCGAGATCCTCGAGGCGGAGCGCCGCGGCCTCCCCGTGGTGAAGTACGCCCGCGCCCTCGGCGGCCTCATGGAGGGCCGCCGCGGCATCGCCGTGGCGGGCTGCCACGGGAAGACGACCACCACCGGGATGATGGCCTTCGTCATGGAGCGCTGCGGCCTCGACCCGTCGGTCCTCGTCGGGGGCAGCCTGCCTGTCTTCGGCGGGAACTGGAAGCACGGGCGGTCCCCCTTCCTCGTGGCCGAGGCCTGCGAGTACGACCGCTCCTTCCTCAACCTCTCCCCCGAGATCGCCATCGTCAACAACATCGACGCCGACCACCTCGACTACTACCGGGATCTCCAGGAGATCTCCGCGGCCTTCCTCGACTTCGCCCGCCGCCTCCCCGCGGGGGGGCTGCTGGTCGTGAACAACGAGCAGGAGCGGCTCTTCCGGACCGACGCCTCCGTCCGCGCGCGGGTGGAGACGACGGGGCTCCGCAACCACGCCGACTGGGTGGCCCTGGACCGCGTCATGGAGAGGGGGCTCACGCGCTTCCGCGTGCTCCGCCTCGGCGAGGAGTGGGGGACCTTCGCGCTGCGGGTGCCGGGGCTCCACAACACGCTGAACGCGCTCGGCGTCGTCGCCGTGGCGTCCCACCTCGGCCTCGACCGGGACTCCATCCACCGCGCGCTCCTCGACTTCCCCGGCGTGGACCGCCGCCTCCAGGTCCGCTACCGCCGCGGCGGGATCACCGTCTTCGACGACTACGCCCACCACCCCGCGGAGGTGCAGGCGGTGCTGCGCACGCTCCGGGACGAGCCAGGGACGCGCCGCATCTGGGCGGTCTTCCAGCCCCACCAGGCGAGCCGGCTCCGGCTGCTCCGCCGGGAGATGGCGGCGGCGCTGGGCTCCGCGGACCGGGTCATCGTGCCCGACGTCTTCTTCGCCCGGGACTCGGAGGCGGACCGGGAGAGCATCCACTCCCTGGATCTCGTCAAGACGCTGAACAACCTCGGGGCGGAGGCGGTCTACGAGCCCTCCTTCCCCCTCATCGTCGAGCGCATCCTCGCCGACCTCCGGCCCGGCGACGTGGTCGTCACCATGGGCGCCGGCAACATCACGGGAGTCAGCCATGACCTGGCCCGCCGCCTTGAGGACCTCGGTCGCCAGTCGATACCCGCTTAGCCGCGCCACCACCTTCCGCATCGGGGGGCCCGCCGCCCGGGCGCTGCGCCCGCGGACCGCCGACGAGGCGGCCCTGGCGCTGCACGTCGCCCGCAACGAGGGCTGGACGGTGCGCACCGTGGGCATGGGGAGCAACCTGCTCGTGGACGACGAGGGGGTGGACGGGCTCGTCCTGCTGATGCGCGGGCTCCGGACCGTGGAGTTCGACGGGACCTCCGTGACCTGCGGCGCCGGGGTGACCAACAACCAGATCGTGCAGGCGACGCGGGCGCGGGGGCTCGGCGGCCTCGAGTGCCTGGTCGGCTACCCGGGGACCCTCGGCGGCGCCGTCCGCATGAACGCCGGGGGGGCGCCGGGGTACGTCGGGGCGCGGGTCTCCTGGGTGAAGGGCATCGCCTCCTCGGGGCGGGTGGTCTACCGGGACGCCGGGGAGTGCGGGTTCCGGTACCGGGGGAGCGCGCTGGGGGACCTCCTCGTGACGGAGGTGCGGCTGACGCTTGAGCCCTCGGACCCGGAGGAGGTGGCCCTTCGCTGCTCCCGCATCCGGGACGCGAAGAAGGCGACGCAGCCGCTCCACCTCCCCTCGGCGGGCTGCGTCTGGAAGAACCCCCCGGGCCACCCCGCGGCGGGCCGCCTCGTCGAGGAGGCCGGCTGCAAGGGGCTCCGGGTGGGGGGGGCGGAGGTCTCGACGCTCCACGCCAACTTCATCGTCAACCGCGGCGACGCCACCTGCGCCGACGTGCTGGCCCTCATGGACGACGTCCGCGGCCGGGTGGCGGATCGGTTCGGGGTGGTGCTGGAGCGGGAGGTGATCCTGTGGCGGGATGCGGCGGTGGCGGTGTAGGGGGAGGGGGGGAGGTTCTCTCCTGCTCCCTCCCTCTCTTGCGTGCGCCGGAGGAGATTGTCCTCCCCTCCCTCGCGGTGAACTCCGGCCGGTCCAGGACGCGGTCGCAGGGTCTGGGCCCGTAGAGGTTGGTGTTCGTCGGGCGGGACTGGTCGTCGAGCGGCACGGACCCCGCCGGCGTGGCGTCGGCAATTCCGAGGAAGGCGATGATCCCGGAGGGGAATCGTAGGTCCGCACCGGGAAGCGGACGGAGAGCCGGACTTCATCACAAGAGGTTGGTGATGGACGTCATGGCCGGAATCACGGCCGCGTAGCCACCGCAGATTCCCTGGTGTACTCTTCCGCAATCGGTGAATGACCGCTGAACACAGGCGGCGGTCCCCTTTTCCGGGGCGTGCATCCGCCCGATTGAGAGGACAGTCTGTGCGCAGTGGCCCATCAACGCTCCAGGGCTGGGACCAAGGGCTACCGTGGGACTTGAGGCCCCGGGGGTGGATAGGGCCGGCACGGGGATGGGGGTTCACGGAAGATTCTAGGGATCCCGCGGCAGATCTGCGGGTCTCGGGCGTTCTCCCCTTGGCGGGGTGCATGGGGCGCATCGGCATGGAGTCGGCGAAGGGACAGAGGTGGCTTCCGAGGGTGCCGAGATCCGCAGGCACCCGCGTGGGCGGGGGAGGGTAGGGTGGGAACAGGAAAGCGCGGCAGGAGATGGCGAGAAGTCCGGAAGTTGCAGCCCAAACAGAGGATGGCCGTGGGCGCCACTGTGAACAGGATGGGCGCGCCGTCAATCCCGCCGCAGGAGGCAGAGGCACTATTCGCCGCTCTCTTCGCGCACTACGAGGGCGACGAGTTGCCGATGGCACGTTGGGCCCGGGTGACGCAGCCGAAGTGGCTTGGCATCCTGCGCCGCTGGGCGCCGCGATGGGTAGACGAGGAGGATCTTCTGCACGATGTCCTCAGAGATGCGTGCAAGGCAGTCCGGGCGAAGATGGTCGTGAAGTCCCCCGGTGGCTGGCTCTCCACGGTCGTGTTCCGCCGCGTGCTGAAGCTGATGCGATGGCGCGCGAAGGAGAAGGAGAAGGAAAAGGACGGGTTGGACGGTTGTTCTGATCCTAGACTCGGTCCAAGTGCCCTAGCCGAGATCCAAGAGGAGGAGAGCATCGCCGGCGGGTTACTGGCCCAACTTCCACCCCCCTATGGCTACGCTCTCTACTTGCAGTTCGCCCTCGGCATGACGCGGGCCGAGATCCGGGAGATGCTCTCCGAGTACCGTCCCGTTGGTCTCGCCCGGGTTGACCGCATCTTGTTGGAGGGCCGCGAGATGCTTCACGTTGCCCAAGCAGGCGGTGACTCCCGTGAGGAATGGCCTATGCGGTACGACCCCGGGAGAAACCCGTGGATCGGTAGTAGTCTCCCGCCGATCGAACACTAATAGGGTGAAGGGGCGCATCGGGCGCCCCGGGTCGGTGGTACGCGAGGGTGTGCGGCGAGTTGCCTCAGGTTCGCGCGGAAGGAGGAACCCGCCGGACTCCAAGTTCGATCATATGGGTGATCCCTTGGTAGTTCGGAGATGACGGGTCGTGCCGCCGGGACACTGGTCCCCGGCGGAAGGGACGAGTTGTAATCGGCGACTGTTTCCTGGGGTGGTCCTGGGAGCGATGGACGGGGATTGCCTGATTGGGCCCGAGGTGGTTCTCAGAGATTCCGGTCAGTGGCCTAGCACTTTGGAGGTTGCTCATGTCAATCGCCAACAAGGCTGGTACGATGTGCGGTCTCGGTATTCTAGGGTTCTTGGCTGCTGTGGCTCTTGCCAGTGGTGATGGTGGGACAGGAGGTACAGGCGGCGCCTACGGCCAAGGGCCAGGCGAACCGGGCTATCGGGAACCGACCGGGGGTGGTGCTGGATCTGCTGGCGAATCTGGCAGCGGCCCAGGCGGTGGAGGCGGCGGGTCTGGAGGGGAGGAGAACAACAATCAGCCAGCGAACGTATATCGCATCATAACCGGTGGCAACACTGGGAGTGCCGATGCTGATGGTGGCGACGGAACCCCAGGGACTCCTGGCACGGACGGAGCTGATGGCACCGGGACGAACGCCAACGGCGGTCAGGGTGGGGGCGGTTCCGGCGGAACTGGGGGTGCCTGCGGCTTTGCAGTCGCCCGAGGAGAGAACTTCGGGGCATCTGCGACAGGTGGCTTTGGCGCAGAGGGCGGGTTCGGAGGAAAGGGCGGGAAGGGAAAGGGAACCGGCTCTGGTGGCCTCGGTGGCAACGGAGGTCAAGGCGGCGACGCCGGGTCGGCCCAGGCATTTGGCTACCAAGGGGCAACCGCTTCCGCTGTTGATGCGGATGGTGGAAGTGGTGGGCGAGGAGGAGACGGTGGCGGGTACCAGGCCGGCGGGAATCCGGGGGGCGGGGGCATCGGGAATCTAGAAGTGGGTCTCGGCGCCTATGCCTACTGGCAGGGCTCGAACGGCTCAGGGGAAACGTATGGAGGGGACGGCGATCCCGGTGTGTCAGGAGACGACGGGGAGCAGTACTAACGCGGTAACATCTCCAAAGAAACTACAGTTGTAGAAATGGTCATAGGCAGGGGCCTTGTAGAGAGGGCCCTTGCCTATCCATGCCGGCCTACCAATTGCGATACTGTGCCTTTCTATCCCCGAGTGTCTAGTTTCAGGAAACACAAGCGACCTGACAAGAGCGAAACCACAAGGCGCACGGGGAAAGAGGATCTCATCGGGTGGGAGAGTGTGGTATCCTCCTAGGAAACGTCTTGCGATTAAGGATATTGCGAATGAGGCAAAGCAATGGGACTTGGAGGCGCCGGTTCATCTTGGCAGTAGTTGCATTGCTCCTCGCCATTGTGATCTTCGAATTGCTTCCTCAGGACGCCACCCCACCAACTGGTCCAGCGAGGCCACTCCATCCTCCCGTGGCGGTTGGCAGCGACCACCCGGAGGGGCACTCCATGGAAGCTGGGGGAACTCCGCGGCCCGTCAAGGGCGAACGGGTAATTGAAGCGAGAGGTGAGGCAGTGGTTGCTGAGACGCGCCCGTTCAGGATTCACCTGAGGGATGCGTTGAACGGAGCCCCCCTTCCTGCCATTGGACTCCGGCTGTCTTCCGGCGGAACGGTAGAGCATGCGGTAGTCGACTCCGAGGGGTATCTGGAGTTGCAGGGGGGGCGACGGTGGGCTGTTGCTTGCGATTCCGAGGACGTTCGGCTGTTGGTTCCGGGAGAGGAGTTCGGGTACTCCGAGACCATCCAGAATGTGTGGGCATATCGTTTCTACCGTGTCCATGGTCGTGTGAACCTAGAGCGGCCGGAAGCCGCCCGAGCAGGTACGGTGATGGTGGCGGCTCGACCTTCAACTAAGGGCGTCTTGGGGAAGGCCGGCGGGGAGATCGGATCTTCGAAATGGGTGGATGATCTGACCCGGCGCCAGAGGCTTCCGTGGAAGGCGACGGTAGTCGACAGCGGCTTCACCCTTGAAGTGCCAATCCTCAAGGACATGACCATCGGTGCAAGCGCACCGGGACACGCTCCGCAAGCCAAGGCGCTTCCATCGTCGGTTCCATCGGGCGACGTGGAGGTGGACTTTGACTTGAAGGTCGGTGCGTCGATAAGCGTCTCGGTAGTCGACACATCGGGGCAACCTGTCGCCGGGGCCACTGTTCAGTATGTGTTTACTTTCTCGGTTCCTTCGGAGGAGGAGAATTACGAGGCGTGGCGGTTGCTAAAGAGAATGGCGAACGTAGGGCTCGGGGCAACGAGCAGTGGTGAGACGGGAATGACGACGGTGGAATTCAAGGCGTCTCGAGGAACCGACAGGAACGGGAGAGCGGCACTATCCCAAGTTGTCGGATCGGCCGAACCGGGCAAGTTCATCCTGATGGTAGACCAGAGCGGATACGAACCCTACGTCGCGGAGGTTGAGGGGGGCGGGGAAAGTCAACGCTCGGTAGTCCTGGCCAGGATTGTCCCTGCGTCCACAAGATATCGCCTCACATGGCAGGGGAAGTGTGTCAGGGGCAAGGCCGGCTTGCAGCTCTGCGTAATGATTGCGGATTTGACCCTCCCCCTCAGGCCGTTGACTTCCGACGAGAATGGGTATTTCGATGGCCGGTTGATTACTCCTGGGCAGGAGTACTATGGCCTACTTTTTGATTCGGATGGGCTTGGCATGAAGATGGGGAAAGTGGTGTTTGGCTCAAGCGAAGATGTTGATGTGTCATCTTGGGACTGATGTCCTGAATTGGGAGTTCACTATCAAGAGTGCGCCAGCGCATCGAGGACTGGGGTTGCTGTCTCCTCCGCCTGCTGAATCTCCTGCGCGAGCCGGGTCCACCTGTTCATGCGGGCCCGAGAGACGGCCCTTGCGGCGGCCCTGGCCGCGTTCCCGGTGTTCTACCGTTGTGGTGCGTGCGGGAGGGGAGGGCGAGGTGGTGCCGCTCACCCTCCGTCGGGAGCACGTGCGGATCCTCCAGACCTTCTTCGGCCTCGGAAAGGACCGGCCAGAATCTCCGGAACCCACATTTCCAGGAGCGGCCTCAAGGGAAGCATCCGCCTCTACCAACCGGAGAACAACGCGGAACTCCCCGCGGGAGAGGGCGCAGGCGAAGTCCTTCCACTCCGGCACACGCCCGGAGTGGACGTATGCCTCTGTCCCGACCAGTCGTCCTGCGTTTACTGCGGTTCCCACAGGGGCACCTGGGTTAGGTCCGTTGCCACTTGAGGACGTGTCCTGATCCGGAGGGCTCGACCCCGGCGGCCCTGAAGGCCTCGATGAGGATGCAGGCCGGCGGGCGGAAGGAGAAGGACCGGGTTCCCTTGGCCATCTCTCGGTTGTCGGCCCCGGTGGGTTCTGGTCCCCGGCCACCGCCGGACGCCGCCGAATCCGTTTTCGCCGCTTCCCCCTCAGGATTCCCCCCCCGGGATCCGATGGATCGACGGTGGGGCCGCCGGGCCCCGCAACCACACTCCCTCGCCGCCCCGGGCCGCCGGGAAGGAAGGTTCGATGATCGCCCCCGAGAAGGTCTCCCTCAGCGACTTCGTGTCCCGCCGCCTCCACCCCACGAAGGTGACCCTGGCCTACCTCCGCCACGAGCTCGCCCACCACCAGGGCAACGGCACCGTGAGCGTGAACAGCGCGGAGCTCGCCTCCGTCATCGCCACCGTCGAGCTGTTCATCGAGGACTACGAGAAGCTCGTCACCCGGGAGCCCCGCTCCACGGCCGCGCCGATGCCCCAGGTCGAGCGCACCTTCGTCTCCGACGCCCGTTCCTAAGCCGGCGACGGCGGAGCCCCCGCACCGGCACGGTCCGGGGCGGGGCGGTCCGTCGCGGGAAACGCGTTGAGCCCGGTCGATCCGTCCGGAGCCGCGCCCTCTCCTCGGGATCCCCCCGCGGCGGGGGAGTCCGTGGAGTCCGCTGCCGCGGACTCCATAGTCGGAGGGGGGCCACTCGCGGGGCCGCTGCACCCTTCGCCCGCCGACCCCTTCGCTTCCATGCTGAAGGGGGCGGTGATCCTTGCCTTTGCCGCGGTGCTCACGGCGGGGATCCTCCGGATCCAGGCGCGGGTCTCACGGCTTGACGACTTCCAGGTCGATCTTTCGAGGGCCCGGGTCGAGGCTCCCCTCTGGCTCCCGGCCACGGAGGTGGCGGCGCTGAAGGAGCGGGCCGCCCCTGGGGGGAGCGCTCCCCTCATGCGGGGGGGGCTCCCGGAGTTCGTCGCCGGGCGCCTCGAGACCGATCCCCGGGTGGTGAAGGTGCTTGGCGCCCGGCGCATCCACCCCGACGCCGTCGAGGTCGTGGTCCAGCTCCGCCGCCCCGTGGCCCTCGTGGAGAGCGGCGGCCGCCTCGCCGCCGTGGACGGGAAGGGGATCCACGTTCCCGGTGATTATCGGACCCTCGCCCTCCCTCGCATCCGGGGCGCCCACGGGGAAATCCCCCCCGCGGGCTCCCCCTTCGGGCCCGACGTGCGGGCCGGCGCCTCCGTCGCCGCCGCCATCCCCCGGGACCTCTCCTCCTCCCTCGCGCTCGCCGTCCTCGACGTCTCCGGCGCCGGCGGGCAGGAGGGGGTCGTGCTGCGCCCCGGCGCCGCCCCCGGCCAGGGGACCGCCTCCATCGAGTGGGGCCGCGCCCCCTCCTCCGGGGACGCGGCGCTGGATCCCTCCCCCGACGCGAAGGTCGCCCGCCTCCGCCTCGCCGTGGAGAGGTTCCCCGGGCTCCGCGGCCTCAAGACCGTGCGCCTCGGCTTCGACGAACTGGTCGTGGTCCCGCTGTGACCCCCCGGGCCGCCCGGCTCGTGGCCGCCGCGGCGGTGATGGCCTGGTGCGCCGCGGCCCTCTCCTTCCTGGCCCCCGCCCTCCCCGCCGGCCTCGCCGCGGCCGTGGCGCCGGGGCTCGTCGCGAGGGAGCTCCTCGCCCTCCTCGTCGTCCTCGCCCTCCTCGTGGTCCCCTCCTTCACCGCCGACGAGGCGGGGCGCCCACGGGAGGATCACGCCGGGCTCCTGGCGGTGCTCACGGGGTTGCCCGCGGTGCTCGCCCTCCACCGCGCCGGGGGCGGGGAGGGGGCGGCGCTGCTCCCGGCCCTCGCACTGCTTGCCGCGGCGGACCTCGCCGCCTCCTCCTGCCTCCGGCTCGATCCCGCAGGAAGGCGGGGGACCCTCTTCGCGGCGGGGGGGGCGGCGCTGCTCGCGGGAATTCCCGTGGCGGCCTGGGGAGCGGCGGAGCTCGGGGGATGGGAGGGGGCGGCGGCGGGGTTCCGCGTGTCGCCGCTGCTGGCCATCCGCGACCTCGCCGGGGGATGGGAGGGGATGGCGCCGGCCCTCCTCGTCCTCGTGGCGGCGGCGGCGGTGCTGCGGCTTGGCGGGATCCTCTCGCGGCCGGCGGTGGGGGGAGCGCTGCTTCTCCTCCTCGCTCTCGGGGTGGCCGGGATCACCTCGGCGGCGGCGGCGGTGCCGCTCCGTTCATCCTCCCTCGAGGCCCCCCCTCCCATCCTCCTCATCGGCGACCCCCGCGAGGGGCCCGTGGCGGACCTCGCCGCGGCGCTCCGTGTCGCGGGGCTCCGGACCGCCTCCTCCGATCTCCTCCCCGTCCCCCTCCCCCCGGAGACGGAGGTGGTGCTCCTCGGCCGGGCGCCGCGGGGGGAGGAGGAGGCGGGGCGCTGGCGGGAGACGCTGCGCTCCTTCCTCCGGGCCGGGGGCCGGGCGGCGGCGGCGCCGGGGCCGGCGGGGGATCTCCTCCTCGCCGCCGCGGAGCCCGGCGTTCTCGGCCTCGCCCAGGTCGTCCCGGACCGCGGCTCCGTGGACCTCGCCGCCCTCCTCCTCGCCCGCCCCCGCACCCTCCTGCCCCACCCCGCCGCGGGGCCGGAGCCCGGCGTCGCCCCGGAGTTCTTCCGCGTCCCCTTCCCCACGGAGCCCCGCGCCCTCCCGGGGCGGGTCCTCGGCTTCCTCGGGGTGCTGGCGGCGGGTTTCGCGGCGGTCGCGCTGTCGGCGCGGCGGCGGGGGTACGGCCAGGTCCGGACCGGCGGGGCGCTGGCGCTGCTGGCGGCGGTGGGATCCGCCCTGCTTCTCCTTCCCGGGCTCTCCCCGGGGGAGACGGCGGAGGCGCGGCTCGTCCTCGAGGAGCGGGCCTCCCCCGGGGCGGCGACGGCGCGGCGGCTGGAATTCGTCCGCGTGGAGCGGACGGCGGCGGGGGAGGGGACTGCGGCGGTGGACCTCGACGCCGCCGTGCGGTGGACGGAGCTCCTCTACGAGGCCGGCGCGGAGGGGACCTTCGACGGGGCGGGCGCGGTGCGCCTCGCGGGCCCGGGGCGGTGGGCGCTCCTGGCAGGTGTATCAGGAAGTGATACACCACCAGCGCCCGGCCCCTTCCTCGCGGCGCTGCGGGTGCGGGAGGGGCGGGCGTGGACGGTGCCCGGGGGATCCGTCGGCGCGGCCCCCGGCGAGGGCCCGGGGGAGCCCCTGGAGTCGGCCCTGGCCGGGTGGCGGCGCTCCGAGGACCCGCGGGTGGCCCGGGCCGGCCGGCTGCTCTCCGCGGCCCTCCGCCCGCGGGGGGAGTCCTTCACCCTGGCGGTGCCGGCGGCGGGGGCGGACGGGGTGGTGTTCCGGGAGGATTGAGCGCAGAATCCCCGCAACGCCGCCCCCTCCCCGCGCAGAGGTGGGCGGCGGACGATGACCACGGAAG
This sequence comes from uncultured Planctomycetota bacterium, assembly GCA_964370855.1. GTDB lineage: Bacteria > Planctomycetota > JAJSAM01 > JAJSAM01 > JAKLKS01 > JAKLKS01. Next base: position 42,198 of record CAYJMF010000026.1, read on the forward strand.
AACTCTTCGACCGGTACCGGCAGAGCGGCGACCCCGCCGACCTGGGGGCGGTCTACGACGCCGTGGCGGCGGACCTCTTCCGCGCCGCCCTCGCCCTGGCGCCGGACGCCGCCGCGGCGGAGGACGCGCTCCAGGGGACCTTCCTCGACGCCATGCGGATCGCGGAGCGCTGGGAGCGGGGACGGCCCCTGCGGCCCTGGCTCTTCGGCATCCTCCGCAACCGGATCCTCGAGGATCGCCGCAGGGAGCGGCGGGTTCCCGATCCGGCGCGGCTCCCGCCGCCGCGGCTCCCGCCGGATCCCTGCGTCGCGGCGGGGGACCGGGAGCTGGAGGCGGAGGTGCTCCGCGCCCTGGACGAGCTCCCGGAGCCCTACCGCGAGGTCGCCGTCCTCCGCTGGAGGTACGGCCTCGGGCCCGGGGCCATCGCCGACGCCAAGAGGATGCCGCCGGGCACCGTCCGCTCCCTGCTCCACCGGGCCCAGGAGCGGATGAAGCGCGCGGTGCGCGTGCTGCCGGCGCTCCTCCTGGGCGAGGGGATTCCGAGGGGGCTCGATGGGATACGGCGCGAGGTGGTGCGCGCCGCCGCACGCGAAGCGGCGGCGGGAATCGGGGCGGGGGCGGGGGGCGCCCCCCCCCCCGGGGGGGTTATAATTTGGGCCAAGGGGGCGGCCCCCGCGGCGATCCTCCCCGCGGCGGCGGGGGCGTGGTTCTTCGTCGGAGGGACGGGATCGGTTCCGGAGGGACACCCGCCAACGGGCCCCGCGTCGGCGGCTCTCGCCGCCGCGCCCCCGGCCCCTCCCGCGGAGGCGGGGGAGGCCCACCCCCTTCCTCCCCTTGAGGACGGCTTCCCCCTGGATGTGCTCGTCCAGGATGCCCTCGGGCGGCCGCTCCCCGGCATCCGGGTCGAGGCCGGCCCGCCGCCGACGGGCCGCGGGATTATGGACCCCGATCCCTTTTCCCCGCCCCCCCTGGCGACCGCCGCCACGGACGGCGGCGGCCGCCTTCGATTCACCTCCCTCGGAAAGGGGTCCGTCACGATCCAGGCGACGGGAGGTGCCTTCGCCGGTCCCCCGCGCTCCGTTCTCCTTCCCCGGAGCCCCGGCGCCCCTCCCGTGGTCCTTATCCTCCATCCGGCCTGCACCGTCGCGGGGACGGTCCGGGGGAGCGACGGCCGTCCCGCCGCAGGTGTGCGCATCTTCGCCCGGGATCCGGCCTGGCAGGAACGGGGAGCCGTGCCGGAGTGCCGGAGCGGGGCCGACGGCGGCTACCGCCTGGACGGTCTCGGCCGGGGCCCCTGCGAGATCTGGGCGGAACCGGCGGGGGGCGTCGCGCAGCACGCCCGGACGGTGGTCCTCCCCGGCGGTGACCGGGCCGACATCGACCTCGACGGGGGGGCCTCGCTCCGGATCCGGTTCCTGGAGGAGGGGAGCGGCGCGCCCATCCCCGGGGCCCGGGCCCGGCTCCTCTGGAACCCGGTGCCCGGCGTGCGCGTCGGACGGACCCGCTGCGAGGCGGAACGGGCGGCGGGGGAGGACGGGACGCTCCTCCTCCCGGACGCCCCCGAGGGGGAACTGGAACTGCGGATCGCCTGGGCCCGGGGATTCGTCTCCACGGAGGGTTGGGGGGAACGGGGCGGGGGCGGCCCTCCCCTCCTCGTCCGGGGACTCCCCCTCGACCTGGAGGTCCGCCTCGCCCGGGGAGCGACGGTCGAGGGCCGCATCCTCGAGCCCGACGGTCGGCCCGTGGAGGGAGCCCTGGTCCACTTCTCGATGCACGGACCCCGGTACTGGTCCCACGGTCCACGGAGCAACTGCCCCGTGGCCGGATGGATCCGCTCGGGGGCCGACGGCTCCTTCCGCGTGGAGGGGGTCCCCGCGGGGCGCGCCATCCTGTGGGTCTCCTCGAACCGCCACCGCCCGCCCGTGGAGCCGAAGGCGGGCCGGGAGTTCGGCGACTTCCCGGCGGGGATGCGGATCGAGTGCGCTCCCGGCGGGACGGTCCGCCGGGACCTCGTCCTTCTGCCCGAGGAGTTCGCCTTCGTCGAGGGAGTGGTCGTGGACGGGGAGGGGGTGCCGATGGCGGACGTCCCCATCCACGCTCCGGGGCCGGGGGCCCGGTCCGGAACCGGAGGGGAGTTCCGCGTGGCCGTGGAACCGGGGAAGGGGAGGGAGGTGGCCGCGGGGTGGGAGGGCGGGAGGATCTGCCGGGATCCCGTCACCCTGGACCTCGGGCCCGGGGAGGTGCGCACCGGGGTGCGCTTCACGATGGGGGATCCCGTCGTTCTCGAGGGGAGCGTCCGCGACGGCGCCGGCGCCCTCGTCCCCGGGGCCCTGGTGGCCCTGGTCCACGCCTCCTACGCGGGGCGGGCGGAACCGTGGAACAGCGCGGTCATGGCCCCCGCCCCGGGGGGGACCTTCCGCTTCGAGGGGGTGGCGAAGGACACGGTCCGCCTCGTCGCCTGGGCGGAGGGGAACCGGAGGGGGGAGTCGGGGATCCTCGACCTCGATGGTGGTGAGCCCCCCGGCGCCCTCGTCATCGTCCTCGGGGAGGGAGAGGCGGCCCTCGACCTCGAGGGGACCGTCGTGGACGAGGAGGGGCTCCCCGTCGCGGGGGCCGGCGTCGGGTTGGAGGGGCCCTCCTCCCACGGGAGCGGGACGGTCCGGCCGGTCCTCGCCGTCACGGGAGAGGATGGCCGCTTCCGGCTCCGCGATCTGACCCCGCGGGAGACGGGAGACGGGAAGCGGCCCCTTTTCATCCTGGCCCGGGGGTTCCTCCCCCTAACGGCGGGCCCCGGCTTCGGCGACCCCCCCCGCACCCACGTCCTCCTGCGGGAGCGGGTCGTCGAGGGGATCGTCGTGGAGGAGGGGACGGGTCGGCCCCTCCCGGGAGTTCTCCTCCGCGGAGGAGTCCGTAGTCCCGTTCCCGGAGGCGGGAACCTCCGTCACTGCGTCACCACCCGATCCGCGACGGACGGGAGCTTCCGCCTCGCCGGGTTCCCCCCGGGCCTGTGCACCGTCTTCGCGGCCTCCCCCTGGCCGTTTCTGGAGCCGGAGACGGAGGAGTGGATCCCGCGGGAGATCCCCGGCGTCGAGGCGGGGCGGGCGGATCTCCGCATCGAGATGCGGCGGGGCCTCGCCATCGCGGGGCGCGTTTGCGATGCGGAAGGGACCCCCCTGGCGATCCGGGTGCGGGTAAGCCTCCGCGAGGACGCCGGGGGCGCCCCTCCGCGGAGGAGCGGCTTCATCGTCGCCGAAGGCCCCCCCGACGGGACCTTCCGGGTGGCGGGTCTCGAGGCGGGCACCTACCGGGGCTGGTTCCAGCCCCTCGACCGTGACGGCCCCGCGGGCTGGGAGGCGGCGGAGGTGGAGGGGCTCCGCGCCGGGGAGGAGGACCTCCGCATCCGTCTCCAGCCCGCCCACACGATTTTCGGGCGCGTCCTCGACGCCGCAGGGAGCCCGGCGGGGGGGGACTGCCGGGTGACCCTCACGGCCGAGGACCGGAGCATGGGCTACGGCACGTCCACGGACGAGGACGGCTCCTTCCGCACTCCCGTGCTCGACCTGCGGAAGCCCTTCATCGTCGTGGCCCGGCGGAAGGAGGACGGGAGCGCGGCCGTGCGGACCGGGGTCCATCCGGGTCCCGAGGAGCTCCTCCTCCGGCTCGTCCCCGGCCGCCGCCTCGAGGGGCGGATCCTCGCCCCCGACGGAAAGCCCGCGGGGCCGGGGGTTCCGGTGCGCCTCCGGGCCCTCACCCCCTCGGGCGAACCATGGACCCTCGAAGTCCGGAGCGCCACGGAGGGCGAGGGCCGCTTCTCCTTCGAGGGGCTGCCGGACCTCCCCTACCACCTCGCCGCCGGGGGGCCGGACGGGGACGGCCGTCCCTCGGACTGGCAGGCCGTGGAGCGGGAGGAGCCGCTCCTGCCGGGCACCGGGGGAGTGGAGCTGCGGCTGGAGCCGGCCTTCTCCCTGCGGGGTCGGCTGCTGAACGCGGACGGGAGCGCCCTTCCCGGTTACTGGAACCTGACGGCCCGCGTGGGCGGTCGCCACGCCGCCTCGGCGCGGCCCGCTCCCGACGGGAGCTTCGAGCTCCGCGGCCTCCCGCGGGGGGCGGTCGTGGTCACGGCGGTGGGCGTCCGCCGGACCGAGGAGCTCGGCACCGTGGAACTCCCCGCGGTCGCTCCCGTGGAGTGGCGCGTGGCGGGGGAGTAGGGGCGCCTGCGCCCCGACGACTCACCTCCGCCGCGGGATCCTCGTTCCCTGGGAGGGGAGAACGGGCAACGGTCCTGGATGCCTCCCCCGGGGGGCGAGGGAGCCCCGCGACAGGCTCCTCCTAGATGCCGACCACCTCGAATCCATTGGCCCTGGCCGCCGCAGCCAGTGCCCGATCGTGGGTGGCGATGAGGAGCGGGTCGCCGGAAACGTCCCGGAAGTGCATGGCCGTCGCCAGGTGGATGGCGTCCACGGACTTCAGGGGCGTGGGCATCGAGCCCTCGGCGCGGTCCAGGATCCCCCGCTCCAACTCGGCCACGGCAATACGCTTCAGCATCGCGTGGGCGGCCTCCAGGCGGACCAGGTAGCTGCGCTCCCGGATGTGGCCCTGCAGGAAGACCCGCTCCAGGGCGCGAAACACCTCCACCCGGGCGATTCGGCTGGTGACCCCGGGGTGGAGTCTCCGGGGATCCAGGGGGGCCTCCTGGTCGAGGAGGGGGCGCAGGAGGACGGATGCATCGACGTAGGTCACCGGCAGCCCCGATCCCCGGATCCGGGGCCACTCTCCTCCTCGCCCGGTTCCTCCCGCCCCGGGCTCCCGGAAGACATCCACGCGGGCTCGCTGTTCCTGTCCTCCCAGAACATGTCCATGGCGAGTTTCGCCACCTCCGGCGGCAGGGCAGGAGGCATGGGGACCTCGTACCAGGGACCGGACGTGTCCGACGGGGGCGTGATGGTCATCCGCTGCCTCCGGTAGGGGACGATCTCCGCCACGGGCTTGTCCCGGTCGTAGACCACCACCGTCCCCCCCTTGCGGACGAGGCGGAGGTAATGGCTGAGCTTCGACTTGAGCTTCGTGACGTTGACATCGGGCATGCGCCCATAATGACCAGTTCTGGTTACTTCGTCAAGGACCGTTTCCATGGATTCCTCCTGCATCGTGGACGCGGGGGGGGCTACACCGTCCACCCCTCGATCCGCCCCTTCGCCCCCGGGTCCGCCGGGGGTAGGCTCTCCGGTTCCCGGTGACGGAAGGAGGGCGGCGTGAGGAAATCGATCCTGGCGGCGGGGCTCCTGGTGGCGGCCTGCGCGACGAGGGGGGATGCCCCAAGCGGCCCCCCGGCCTTCGCTCCGGAGATGCCTTCGGCGCCGGAGGCGCCGAAGGCGCCGGCGGCCACGGAGCCCGAGGCCCTGCGCTCCCTCTTCGGTCCCGAGTACGACGAGGCGCTGTCCGCCATCGGCCTCACCCGGGAGACGGCCCGCGTCACGGCCTCCGACTTCTCCCTCATGGCGCAGGGGCGGTTCGGGACGAAGCTGTTCGAGGGGCTCGAGGCCGACCCGACCCTCGCGGACCGCTGGAGCCGCACCCTCCGCGACGGCGCCTTCGCCTCGGCGGGGACGGCGGAGAACGCGTCGCTCTTCGCCGCGGCGCGGCTCGGCGTGGCGGTGCGGCTCGGCCTCCTCGGGGATCCCATGGAGAAGCGGGTGAAGGAGGCGGGGGAGGAGGGGGCGCTGGAGCGGCAGATGTGGCGCGTCCTTTCCAGGCCCGACGCCCCCGAGCGGATTCCCGGCGACCAGCAGCCGATCCTGCAGGTCAACGGGCTCGACGCCGTCCCCGCCCCGGTCCAGGCCGCGGCGGCGCTCCTCCTCGGCGCCATGCTCGACGCCGAGCCCTGGCTCCGGCCCGAGGGTGCCTTCGCCTTCCACCGTCCCTCGGGGAGCGGGCCGACGCTGCGCGACGGGTCCGCCGCCGACGCGACGCTGCTGCTCTCCGGCGAGGACGAATCCGACGGGCGCCGCCGCCTCTTCGAGGACGAGGCGGCCCGCACCGATCTCCGCTACCTCGCGCGGGGGTCCGCCCTCGTGCTGCTCGCCGCGGACCGGGCCGCGGCGATGCTCAGGGAGGCGGGGGAGACGGGACCCTTCACGTGGAGGATGGACACCCCACGCGGGCGGATCCTGCTCAACGGCTCCGGGGACGACGCCGACGGGGAGGACCCGCCGGCGGCCTGGCTGCTGCGCATCGACACCGGGGGGGACGACGTCTACCGGGGCGGCGCGGCGGCCGTCGCCGGGGTCCCGGCCTCGGTGCTCGTCGATGTCTCAGGAAATGATACATACGAGGCGCCCGCCGACACCGCCGCCTTCGGGGCGGGGTTCTTCGGCGTCGGCGTGCTCCTCGATCTCGCGGGGGACGACCGCTACGCCATCGCCGGGGGACGCTCCCTCGGCCTCGGCGCCGGGGTCTTCGGCGTCGGCGCCCTCCTCGACGGGGGCGGCGACGACGCCTACTCCGGGCAGGGGTTCTGCCAGGGGGCCGGCGCCGTCGGGTGGGGGACCCTGACGGACCGGGGAGGAAGCGACTTCTACGACGCCTACTTCTTTTCGCAGGGCTTCGGCTACGTCCTCGGCGCCGGGGTGCTCACGGATCTCGCCGGGGACGACCGGTACACGATGAACGACACCGACCTCAAGTCCCCCTCGGCCCAGTCGAAGGATCACAACTCCTCCCTCGGGCAGGGTTTCGGCTTCGGGGTGCGGGCCGACTACCTCGACGGCCACTCGCTGGCCGGCGGCGTCGGCATCCTCGCCGACCGGGAGGGGAACGACCGCTACACCTGCGGCGTCTTCGGGCAGGGGGGCGGCTACTGGATGGGGGTCGGCATGCTCCTCGACGGGGCCGGGGACGACGCCTACTCCGGGGTCTGGTACGTGCAGGGGGCCTGCGCCCACTTCGCCGTGGGGATCCTCGACGAGGGGGGCGGCAACGACACCTACACCGCCACCATGAACATGGCCCAGGGGGCGGGCCACGACTACTCCCTCGGGGTCCTCCTCGACCGGGGCGGGAACGACGTCTACCGGGCGCCCAACCTCTCCCTCGGCGGGGGCAACGCCGACGGCGTCGGCATCCTCATCGACGCCGGCGGGGACGACGTCTACCAGTCCCGCGGCATCACCCTCGGCCACGCCTCCGTGGCCACCCCCGTGGAGGCGGCCACCGTCCGCCACGCCTCCCTGACGCTGGGTGTCTTCCTCGATCTCGGGGGGGGGAGGGACGCCTGGTTCGAGCCCCCGGAGACGGTGCAGCCCTTCGCCGGGAACGGGAGGACGTGGACGAGGGAGGAGCGAACGGGGGCGGCGCCGGTGTCCAATGAGAGGGGGGTGGGGGCGGATCGGTGAGGTTCTGGTGCGCATGGGGCGGGGGCCGTGGGCGCGACCGGTTCGCCCGGGGGTTTGACCTAGGGGGGGGGGGGGGGGGG
>CAYJMF010000027.1:0-3864 GCA_964370855.1 uncultured Planctomycetota bacterium
CCCCCCCCCCCCCCCCCCCCCCCCCCCCCCCCCCCCCCCCCCCCCCCCGGCGGGCGGGGCGGGGGGGCCGGGGGGGGGGGGAGGAGGAGAGGAGGAGAGGAGGGTGTTCCCCCCATTGAAAAAGGGAGACCGTACGGAACTCCTGGCCTCCGCCTCTCCTGCCCCCTCCTCTTCCGGTCGTTGACTCTCTACGCGCCCGTTTCGAGAGGGTCCGGTCCGATCCTCTCCGGACCGGACCCGGCGAAACGGGCGCCACCGCGGCGCCGCAGGCGCCGCGGAAGGGCGTGGAGGAGGCTCCCGCTACACCAGCCTCCGTATCCCGTCCACCACCCTCAGCACCTTCATCGCCTGGTCCACGTCGTGGGCCCGGACGACCTGGGCCCCGGCGTAGGAGCAGACGGCGACGGCGGCGGCGGTGGCGAGTCCGGCCCTCTCCTCCGGCGTGGCGGCGCCGAGCTTCGAGAGGAAGGACTTCCGGGAGGGGCCGACGACGAGGGGGCGCCCGAGGGTGCGGAGCTCGCCGAGGCTGCGGAGGACCTCGATGCTCTGCTCCGCCGTCTTCGCGAAGCCGAGACCCGGGTCGAGGAGGATGTTGGCGGCGTCCACGCCGGCCTCGCGGGCGACCCGCATGGCGTGGCGGAGCTCGGCGACGATCTCGCCCATGAGGTCGTGGTACTGGGTGCGGGAGGCCATGTCCTGCGGGTTCCCCCGGGAGTGCATGATGACGACGGGGACGGCGGCCCTCGCGACGACGTCGGCCATGGCCGGGTCGTGGCGGAGCCCGCTCACGTCGTTCACCATGGAGGCCCCCGCGGCGAGGCACTTCTCCGCCGTGGAGGCGTTCCGGGTGTCGACGCAGATGGGGATCGGGTAGTCCTTCTTGAAGAGCGCCTCCACCACGGGGAGGATGCGCTTCGCCTCGTCCTCCGGGCTCACGATGTCGGCGCCGGGGCGGGTGGACTCGCCCCCGACGTCGAGGATGGAGGCCCCCTGGTCGGCGATCTCCTTCGCGCGGTCCACGGCCTTCTTCTTCGTGTCGTACCTGCCGCCGTCGCTGAAGGAGTCGGGATTGACGTTGAGGATCCCCATGACCAGGGTGTCGCGGCCCACGGTGAGGGAGCCGCCGGGGGTGTCGATCTGGAAGACCCGCTCGCGGTAGTCGAAGATGGCCCGCTTCATCTCGCTGCCGATGCGGAGCATCCCGGGACCGAGCTCCTTGACGTCGTCGATGAGGGAGAGATAGCTGGCGAAGGTCCCCATGACGATGACGTCGAACTCGTCGGCGTGATCGGGGTCGCGGGGCCGGGCGAGGACCGCCTCCATGCCCTTGCGGCGCGCGAGTTCCATGATGGCGAGCCGGTCCGACGGCGGCAGGAAGGAGATGCAGAGGACGAAGGTGTTGGCCCGGTCCACGACCGCCGCGATGTTGGTCTCCCCGCCCCTGACCGCCCTGCCGAGCTCCCGCAGGAGGAGGGGAAAGTTGTACTGGTCCACGACCCTGACGATGGCCATCGATCCTCACTTCCGTTGACGCAATCGGGCGGAGCGCAAAAAGTGTACGGCGGGGGCCCCCCAATGGGAAGCCCGATGAGGGGTCAGTTCCTTCCGAGGAGGTCCACCACGTCGGCGGCGATCCTCCGGAGGGCCTCGGCCCGGGCCGTCCTCAGGCTCTCCCCGATCCCGGGGACGAAGGACTCCCGCTCCGTGATCCGCTCCTGGGGCCCGAGGGCCTCCCCGGTGCGGCCGTCCCGGACGTGGACCTCCACGGTGACGAGGATCGTCGACTCCCGGACGGTCTGCTTCTCGCCCTGGGAGAGGAGGATCTCGTCCATCTGGACGATGGTGCCCTCGACGACCAGATCGGCACCGGTCTCCACGATCCGCATCGTCGTCCGGGACTGGACCTCTGCGACCAGGGCGCGGGCGAGGTCCGTCTCCACGCCGCGGCGCCAGGTCCGGTTCCCGAAGATCGGGAGGGCGATGGTGGAGGCGTCCCGGGCGGGGCGGACGGGGCCCACGCTGTAGCCGCAGGCGGCGAGGGCCGCGGAGGCGGCGCCGACGAGGAGGAGGAGGGCCGCGGCTCTCAACGGGGGTCCCTGCCCGGCTCCCCGGGCTCCGCGCCCGGCGCCGCGGAGAGGGCGCCCAGGCTCCGCGCGAGCTCGCCCGCCCTCTCCGCGCACTCCTTCCCCGGCTCCGTGGAGCCCCACTGCCTCCCCGCCTCCTGCAGGACGAAGAGGGCCGCGCGCTCGCGCCCGGACCGGACGTAGAACTTCGCCCGGGCCAGGGCCTTGCGCGCGAAGTCGGCGTCGATGGCGGCGACCTCCTCGCGGGCGGCCTGGATGCGGGCGGCGTACTCCTCGGCGCGCGCCGGGTCCGAGGAGGCCTGCTCGACGTAGGCCAGGAAGTGGGCGCGGGAGCGGCGGAGCGCCTCCCCGTCGTACTCCGGCCCGCGGTTGTCCTTCCGGTAGGTCCAAGCGAGGAGGAAGCGCGCCTCGAGGCGCCACTCCGAGAAGGGGTAGTTCTTGAGGAGCTCGTCGAGGGCCAGCTCGGCGCCGTCGAAGTCGCGGTTCTCGGCGTAGAACCGGCCGATGCGCATGAGGGCGTCGTCGGCCCGGCCCCCCGTCGGGAGGAGGGAGACCATGCGGCGCAGGACCGTGATCCCCTCCGAGGAGGAGGTGAAGATGCCGAGGCCCCAGAGGCCGCGCTTGCCGTCCTCGATGAGGTAGTCGCCGATGTCGTAGAGGCGCTTCTCCACGATCTCGACCCGTCCGCTGAGGGGGCGATCCTCCACGTACTTCGAGAAGAGCTCACCGGCGGCGGCGTACCGCTCGGCCCCGTAGGCGCACTCCGCGGCCTGGAACTGGGCCTCCTCGGCGAGGGGCGAGGCGGGGTGGTCCTCGTGGACGTCCCGGAAGAGATAGCGGGCGTCGTCCCACTCCCCCTTCTCCCGCAGAGCCATGGCCCGGTTGAAGAGCGTCTCGGCCTCGGCGAGAGAGCCGGGGTCGGGCCTTCCCGTGGAGGCCGTGGGGTCCTTCGGGGGGGTCGAGGCGCAGCCCGCGCCGGCCAGGGCGGCGAAGGGGAGGAGGGCGGCCAGAAGGGCGGCGCGGACGCGGGCGTTCATGGGGGGCCAGCATGGCCCCGGAGGCGGCGGGACGGAAGGGGGAATCGGGGGGGGGAGGAGGGGTAGCATCAGGGCGCCCCCACGGAGCCGCCGGGCGTGGGCCCGGTTCCGGGAGAAGGGGGGCAAGGAAAGGGGAACGACATGGGCATCAAGGCGCGTCTCGGCTTCCTGCCGATGGTCGTCGGTCTCGCCCTCGGCTGTCTGATGGTGGGACCGTCCTCGGCGGCGGCGCCGCTGGAGGACATCGACGGGGGGTACGCGGGGACGGTGAAGTACAAGGACCAGGTCATCGACACGACGGACAACCAGGGCGGGAGCGGGACCCTGAGCGTCGGCTTCGCCGCCTCCCAGGAGGGGATCCCCTTCACGGGGACGCTCATGGTCAACGCGACGGAGGAGGACCCCGCCGAGTTCTTCGACGGCGACGGCATGGCGGGGAACGGGAAGTTCTGGTTCTCGGGCAGCACCGAGGGGGCCGTGCTCCACCTCTTCGGCTCCATGAAGGGGGCCCCGGGGAAGCGGCTCCTGAAGGGGAAGGGGGTCCACTTCTCCGGCGAGGGCTACGCCGACATCAAGTTCACCCTGAAGGAGGGGGAATCGGGCATCGTCTTCTAGCCGGATCCACGGGGGGGGGGGGGGGCCCCCCCCGCCCCCCCCGAGCCCCGGGGGCCCCCCGCCGCCCCGCGGGGCGGGGGGGGGGGGGGGCGCGGGCGGGGGGGCGGGGGCGGGGGGGGGGGGGGGGG
>CAYJMF010000027.1:3874-16395 GCA_964370855.1 uncultured Planctomycetota bacterium
GGCCTCGCTTTCTCGCCGGAGCCCGGGGGGGGGGCGGTCACCGCGACCGCACCCCCTTCTCCAGGGCGCACCGCAGCATCCCGTCGGCGAGGCGGCGGGCGAGGCCGAGGTCGCGGGGGCCGAGGACGACCCGCGCCGCGGCGCCGTCCCCCTCGCCGAGGCGGCGCAGCGCCGCCAGCACGCCGGGCGTGGCGGCCAGGGAGCGGGCGTCGAGGCCTCGGCAGTTCCCGCAGAGGACCCCTCCCCGGGCGGGGGAGACGGCGGGCGGGGGGTCCTTCGCCCCTCCGGCCACCGCGGCGCCGCACTCCACGCAGGCGTCGAGGACGGGGCCGACGCCGAGCGCCGACAGCAGGCGGAGGTCGAAGCGGAGCAGCGCCGTGGGCGCCCGCTCCGGCGGGGTCGTCTCGAGGGCGCGGAGGGTCTCCACGGCGAGGTCGAAGAGCTCCGGGTCCTCGTGCTCCTCGCGGGAGGCCTCGGAGAGGACCTCCAGCGCGGAGAAGGCGGCCTCGAGGCGGGGGAGCTCGCGGCGGATGCCGGGAAAACTCGTGACCCTGTCGAAGGACCCGAGGATGGAGAGGGCGTCCTTCTTCGGGTAGATGCGGGCGTCCCCGAGCTCGAGGACGTCGATGGGGCCGAGGAAGGGGGATTTCGGCTTGAGGGAGCCCTTGGCCATCACGTGGACCCGGCCGCGGGAGCGGGTGAGGAGGTGGAGGATCTGGCTGGTTTCGCCAAAGTCGAATTTTCGGAGGACGAGGGCGGGCGACCTTACCTGTGCCATGGCGGGAGTCTACGACCAAACGGTGTCAGACACCTGTTGGCTGCTTAGGATGACCTCCCCTTGACCCGGCGGGCCCTCGGCTGGACGGCGCTGGCGGTATTCCTCCTCGGGGTGAACACCGGAGTGATGGTCTGGCTGCGGGGGAGGGGCGGGGACGGGGGCGGCGGCGGCGTTGCCCGGGCCCGGACGCCCCGGGACCCGCCCCCGGAGTTCCCCGTGCATCCCCGGTCTCCCGGTGCGGGGGAGGCGCTCGCGCCGCACGGTGAGATGCGCGCCCTCGCGGTCCGGGTGACCGATGCCCGCGGGATCCCCCTCCGCGGGGCGGCGGTCCGCGTCCTCGCCCATCGGCGCGCCCTCCGGAGCCCCTTCCCCAATCCCGTGCTCGCGGAGGCCGTCGCCGGCGCCGACGGGACGGCGGGGTTCCGGGATCTTCCCGCCGCGGCGCTCTGGCGCGTGGAAGCCTCAGCGCCGGGCCGGGCGCCGGGCGTCGCGACGGGGCCGGGACCGGAGATCACCGTGGCGCTGTGGCAGGCCGGCGTTCTCTCCGGGCGGGTCCTCGAGGAGGGCGGCGATGCGCCCGTCGCGGGGGCCACCGTCGAGGTCCTCCCCAGCCAGCCGGAGGCGGAGCACGCCCCGGCCGCCGCCGGGGTGACGGGGCTCGACGGTTCCTTCACCATCGGGAATCTGGCGAAGGGCACCTGGCGGGTCTTCGTCGCGTCCCCCCGGCACGGTCCCGGGAAGCAGGAACCGGTGTCCATCGAGGAGGGCGCGACGACGACCATCGACCTCCGCGTCCCCCGCGGCCTCGACCTCGCCGGCCGCGTCCTCTTCGCGGGATCCGAGAAGCCCCTCGCGGGGGGGAGCGTCCGCGTGGAGGAGTGGGGCGGCGACCCCGGGCGCCCCCCCTGGTTCCGGGAGGCGGCGGTGGACGCCGGGGGCCGCTTCCTCCTCCCCGCGGTCCCCCGGGAGCGGGCGGCGTCGTGCTGGGTGACCACCGTCGAGGGCACGGTCATCTCCGCCCCCTTCCCCCGGCCGCGGGTCGATCCCGCGACGGGGCTTCAGGAGGGGGATCTCGTGGTCTCCATCCCGTGGAACACCCCCTCGGGTCTGCGCTACCAGGGGAGGGTCACCGACGCGCGGGGCGCGCCCGTGGCGGGGGCGCGGGTGTTCGTGGGGGATTCCCTCGCCCGGCTCGTCGAGGGCATGGACCGGACCGGGAGTTTCCGCTTGCGCGAGACCCGCACCGACGGGGACGGCCGGTGGAGCCTGCCCGGGTCGGGGCACATCGGGGGAGAGGCTCTCGTCCTCCACCCTGACTTCGCTCCGGGGTCCTTCGATCTTCCCTACCGCTCCCGGAACCGCACCTTCGACTTCGTCCTCGCCGACGCGCGGGCGCTCCTGGTGATTGCCCGGGACGAGGGGGGGCGTCCCGTGGCCGGGATGGAGGTGCGGGCGCTGCTGCGGAGTCCGAAGAGACCGCTCTCGCAGTCGGTGTTCGGGGATGTGATCGAGGGGCTGCGCGCGAACCCCGTTACGGACGGGGAGGGGAGGGCCGTGGTGGGGCCCGTGGGGCCCGGCACCTGGTACCTCCTGGGCCGGACCTCCGACGGGGCCCTGGCGGGGGAGGTCCTGGTCGAGCTGGAGGAGGAGGGGGGGGCGGCGGGCGTCGTGGACCTTCCGATGGTGCGCCTGGGCCTGGTGGAGGGAAGGGTCCGGGGCTTCGACGGCGGGGGCGTGCCCGGCGTTCCGATGAGTATCATAGATGGATACACTTCGGAGGAGAGGACGGCGGTCACCGGCGCCGACGGGCGGTTCTCCCTTCCCGCGCTCCCGCCCTTCCCGTGGGCGCCCGCGGGGGAGGGGTGTTTCCTCTCCCTGGGGGCGGTGGAGGGGTGGAGGCCGGGGACGCGCTCCCTGCGGGCCGTCCCGGGGACGCCCGTCGACTGGATCGTGGCCGGGGCGGAGGAGGCTCCGGAGAGCCTCGCCGTCCGCGTCTTCGAATCCCCGGGGCGGCCGGCCATGCAGGTCTCCTGGGAGATGCGGTTCGATGGCGGCGCCGGCGGGAAAGCGGAGGGGTGGGGGGCCGAGGTGCCCGGGGGCGGTGGCGCCCTCACCGTCCCCCTCGTCCGCGGGCGCGGGGCCGTGCTGACGGTGACCGCCGCCGGGCGGGGGGACGGGGCGGTACACCTGGACACCCTGGCGCCTGGAACGACCACCCTCGACCTGGTCATCGACTGAACAGCAAAACGGTGTCAGACACCTATATGCTGCTGTACACCCCCCCGCGTCCGGGTTGCAGGAGGGAACCATGGTCCGAAGGCTGCGAGATGACTACCCGGGCGCCTGGCACCACATCGTCAACCGGGGACTTGCCCAACGGGGAGTGTTCGAGTCGGGGCGGGACGTGGCCACGTTCCTGGAGCTGCTCGGGAAGGTCTCCGCGGAAGGGCTCCTGGAGGTCCACGCCTACTCGTTCCTGACGAATCACTTCCACATCCTGGCCCGGAGCCCCGGGGGGCGAATCTCCGGGGCCATGAAGGTCGTGGAGAACGAGTACGTCCGCATTTTCAACCGCTGCAGGGGAAGGGATGGCCCGCTGTTCCGTTCTCGGTTCTGGAGCCGTCCCATCGAGAGTGGATCGTACTGGCGGTGCGTCCTGCGGTACATCGACCGGAATCCCCTGGCGGCAGGGATGGCTGAACGAAGCATCGACTTCCCGCACGGCAGCGCCTGGTGGTATTCGCGATCCGGGGGACCCGCCTGCCTGCGGAGGGACATCGTCGAGGAATGCCTGGGAGCGGGCGCCGCGTACCCGGTGGAGGAGCGGGGGAATGGTGACCCTCCGCTGGAGGAGTTCGTCAAGTGTCGCACCAGGGGTGGGAAGGGTGGGATCGACCCGCTGGACGGGTTGATGGGCGCCTCCGCCGAATGGGTCGAAAGCTGGCTTCGCCGGCGAGCCCACCTCGCGGACGGGCCCGCCCGATCCTGGATCCTCGTGGCCTCCTCCTGCATGGATGCGGCACTGATGAGTTCAGGAAGCCCGGGAGACGGGTACCCCTTGCGCCCGGCGATGCTGCGCGCCTATTGCGGCCTCACCATCGAGGAGACGGCGAGGCGATGTGGAGTCACCTATGCCAAGGTCCGATACGAGATCGCGCGGCACCTGGAACTCATGGGTGAGGACCCGGAATACGCGCCCCATGTCGCACGCCTGATACGGGTCGCCCTCCTCAGGCAGTTCGGACCCGGTGGACCGGGCCGAAGCCCGCCCATCCCCTCATCGCCGGGGCCGCAGCATATAGGTGTCTGACACCGATTTGCTGCGGTGGAGGGCGCAGAGGGCGACGGCGAGGGCGTCGGACGCGTCGGTGGGGTGCGGAAGTTCCGCCAGCCCGAGGATGATCTTCACCATCGCCCCCACCTGCTCCTTCGTCGCGGCGCCCCGCCCCGTGACCGACTTCTTCACCGTCGCCGGAGGGAACTGCACCACGGAAAGCCCCGCCAGGGCCGCCGCCAGGAGCGCCGCGCCGCGCCCCTCCCCGAGCGCCAGCGCCGCCCGCGCCCCCTTGCCGAAGAACGCCTCCTCGACGGCCACGAGCTCCGGTCGGTGCTCCGCGATGAGCCCCCGCACCCCCTCGTGGAGGACGCGGAGCCGCTCGGGCACGTCGTCGCCGGCCCGCGCGCGGAGCACGCCGTACCCCACCGCCCTCTGGGCGCTTCCGCGCATCTCGACGACGCCCCAGCCGACGACCCGGGTGCCCGGGTCGATGCCGAGGACGCGCACGCGCCGCTACCGGACCGGCAGTTCCTTCGCCGGCCCGAGTTCCTCCGGCGCCGCGTCGAAGAGCGAGGGGTCGCCCACGAGCACGAGCACCAGCCCCTCGGGCCGCAGGTACTCCCTCGCCACGGCCTGCACGTCGGCCACGGTGACGGAGCGGACGATCTCGCGGTACCGGTCGAGCCAGGCCTCAGGGTACTCCTTGAACTCGAGGGTCGCGTACTGGGAGGCGAGCGACGCGGGGCTCTCGATGACCTGCACGAAGCCGTTGAGGATGGAGTCCTTCGCCATCCGGAGCTCCTCCTCGGACACCGCCTCGTCGCGCATCCCCGCGATGAGCCCCTTCATGAGCCCGATGGCCCGGTAGGTGGAGGAGGCCTTCGTCTCCGTGCCGGACATGAATGTCCCGCCCCGGGAGGCGCGTGCGAGCCCCGACCAGACCGAGTAGGCGAGCCCCTCCTTCGTGCGCACGACCTTCGTCATGCGCGACCAGAACGAGCCGCCGCCGAGGATGAGGTTCATGACGTCGAACTTCACCCGGTCCACGGAGTTCTGCGGCGGGCCCCAGTGGCCCATGCGGATGTTGGTCTGGGTGACGCCGGCCATGGGGACGACGTAGTGGCCGCCGGCGTACTTCCGCTCGAAGGGGGCGGGCCACTTCGGCAGCGGCTCCGCCGACTTCCCCCAGCCCTCGAAGACCTTCTCGAGCCGCGCCACGAGGGCGTCGCGGTCGAAGTCGCCGGCGATGCCGAGGACGAAGGTCTCGGGATGGAACCACTTCGCGTGGAAGGCGCGGAGGTCGTCGGGGGTGATGGACTGGAGGCTCTTCGCCGTGACCAGGGCCCCGTAGGGATGGCCCGGGTGGACCGCCGCGTCGAAGGCGCGGCCGAGGACGCCGCCGGGGCTCTGGAAGGCGCGCTGGAGCCCCTGGAGCGACATGGCCACGGTCTGCTGGAAGCGGCCCTCGTCGAAGCGGGGGTTGCGGAGCACGTCGGCGAACAGCTCGAGGCCGCGGTCGAGGTCCTTGGACATGAAGGAGAAGGAGGCGGAGAGGTTCTCCGCCCCGGCGCCGACGCCGATGGAGCCGGCGAGGAGGTCGAGGGCCGAGTCGAGGTCCTCGGGGGAGAGGGTTGCCGTCCCGCCGCCTCGCACCATCCCGCAGGCCATGGAGGCGAGCCCCTCCTTCCCCGCGGGGTCGAAGACGGAGCCGCCGTTGAAGACCGCCGTCGCGTCCACGATGGGGAGGGTGCGGTCCTGGATCAGGTGGAGCACCATCCCGTTGGACAGGACGACCCGCTCCGAGTGGGGGAAGGCGAACTCCTGCTCGGCGAACTGGAGGTCCTTCGGGTGGACGGGGCGGTCCCCGCTCCCCGCGACGGTGGAGGCGGAATCCGCGGGAAGGGAGGAGGAGGCTCCGTCGGAGGCGCATCCCTGCAGGGCCGGGGAGGAGAGGAGGACCGCCGCGGCGAGGGCGGCGGCGGTCAGCCGGCGGCGGCGGAGGAGGTCGTTCACGGGGGGCCTACTTTCCGTTGGTGGACGCGGGGGCGTCGGCGGGGAGGAGGTGGAGGACGGTGCGGTTGTCCTTCGTCAGGTACCGGCGCGCGGCGGCCATGATCTCCTCCTTCGTCACCTTCGCGCTCCGCTCGAGGTAGGTGTTCACGAAGTCCCAGCCGTAGAGGAGCTCGTAGGTGGTGAGGGTCTGGGCGAGGTCCATGTTGGACTGCATGCCGCGCAGGAGGTTGGCGGTGTTCTGGTTGCGAACCTTGAGGAGCTCATCGTCGGTGACCGGCTCCTCCTGGAGGCGCCGGATCTGGTCGTAGATCTCCCCCTCGACGTCGGCCAGGGTCTTCCCCGGCAGCGGCGTGCCGACGAAGACGAAGGTCCCGGCGTGGAGGGAGTCCTGGTTGCCCGCGAAGATGCGGCCGATGCGCTTCTCCCAGAGGGCCTTGTCGAGGCGGCCCGAGTTCCCCGAGGAGAGGACGCCGCTCAGGATGTCGAGGGCGAACATGTCCGGGTGGCCGAGGGCGGGGCGGTGGAACATCATCGCGACCTGGGGGACGCGGAGGTTCTGCACCTTCGCCTCGACCCGCTTCTCCCCGAGCTGGGACGGCTCCCTCGTGCTGACCGGCTCCGGGTCGGGCTGGCGGGGGATGTCCCCGAAGTACTTCCCGAGGAGCGCCATGACGGTCTCGAACTTCACGTCGCCGACGACGCAGGCGACGGCGCGGTTGGGCGCGTAGTACTTGCGGAAGAACGCCTCCACCTGGGTGCGGGAGACGCGGGCGATGTCGCTGGCCCAGCCGATGACCGGGGAGCCGTAGGGGTGGGCGCCGAAGGCGGCGGCGTTGAGCTGTTCCCACAGGACGCCGTTGGGGTTGTTGTCCACCCGCATGCGGCGCTCCTCCATGATCACGTCCCGCTCCTTGTAGAACTGGCGGAAGACGGGATTGCGCATGCGGCCCGACTCGACCAGCGCCCACAGCTCGAGGCGGTTGGCCGGGAGGGAGTAGAAGTACTGGGTGGAGTCGGCGCCGGTGGATGCGTTGAGGCCCCAGGCGCCGTTCTGCTCGAGGATCTGCCAGTCCTCGTCGTCCACGACGTAGTGGTCGGCCTCCTCCTGGACCCTGCAGAACTCCAGTTCCAGGTCGAAGACCCTCTTCACCGAGGGGTCGAGGACGAAGAGGGGCTTCGCCTCGGCGAGGAGCTTCGCGGCGCTGTCGGCGTCCTTCCGCTCCGCGGGGGCAGCCTCGGCCAGCGCCCAGGCGTGGGAGAGGCGGACGATCTCGTCGAAGACCTCGGTGTGGCGGCGGATGGCGACGGGGAGGGCCTCGCGGGCGGCGAGGATCTCGTGGTAGAGGCGCTCCGTCTTCTCGAGGAGGGGCCTTTCCGCCTGGTAGTTCGTGGTGCCCCAGACGTCGGTGCCCTTGAAGAGCATGTGCTCGAGGATGTGGGCGATGCCGGTCTGCCCGACCTTCTCGTCCACGCCGCCGACGCGGAACTTCACCACGCAGGAGACGGTGGGGGCCTCGTGGCGCTCGACGACGAGGACCTTCATCCCGTTGGGGAGGGTCCCCTCCTTCACGGGGATGCGGAAGCCCGTGGCGTCGTCCGCGTCGCCGGCCCGGGCGGCGGGGCAGGAGAGAAGGGCGGCGGCGGCGAGGGCCGCGACCGCGAGGCGCTTCCTCTGCATGGGGGGAGACCTCCGTGGAGTGGCGCGTCGAAACCGCCGATGCTACGCATCCCCATGGGCGCCCCCGAGGAATACCCCCCGGCGACCATTCGGTGTCAGACACCTTTCGGCGGCGGCGGACCGCACCGCGTGGATACTGGTTTCCTTCCGCCGCCGAAAGGTGTCTGACACCGAATGGTCGCCGCCCGACTGAACGCGCTGAAGATTGCCGGTCTCCACCGGAGGGTCCGGACCCTGGACGGGGCCGGGCCCCGCACGACCTCCGGGGGGCGGCCCCTCCTCTCCTTCGCCTCCAACGACTACCTCGGGCTCGCCTCGGACCCGCGCCTCGTCGAGGCGCTCGCCGCGGGGGCCCGGGCGGAGGGGGCCGGTGCCGGGGCGGCGCGGCTCCTGGCCGGGAGCCGGCCCTCCCACGACGCGCTGGAGCGGGAGGTCGCCGCGTTCAAGGGGGCGGAGGCGGCGCTGCTGTTCGGGTCCGGTTTCCTCGCCAACGCGACCCTCCTGCCGGCGCTGGCCGGGGAGGGGGATCTCGTCGTGTCCGACCGCCTCAACCACGCTTCCATCGTGGACGGCTGCCGCCTCTCCCGCGCCGCCGTGGCCGTCACGCCCCACCGGGACGTGGAGGGGGTCCGCGCCGCCCTCGGGCGCGGCGGCTTCCGGCGGCGGGTCCTCGTCACCGAGGGGCTTTTCTCCATGGAGGGGCATGTCGCCCCCCTCGCCGCACTCGCCGCGGCGGCCCGTGAGCACGACGCGCTCCTCGTCATCGACGACGCCCACGGCAACGGGGTCCTCGGACCCGGCGGACGCGGTGCGGCGGCGGCGGCGGGGATCCTGCCGGGCCCGGGGGTCGTCGAGGTGGGGACCTTCGGGAAGGCCTTCGGCGGGTACGGGGCCTTCGTCGCCTGGACGGCCGACGGGGTGGACCTCCTCCGCCACGCCGCCCGGGGCTTCCTCTTCTCCACCGCGCTTCCTCCCGGCGTCGCCGCCATGGCCCGCGAGGGACTGCGCATCGCCGCCGCCGAGCCGGATCGCCGGGAGCGGGTCGCCGCCCTCGCGCGCCGGTTCCGCGCCGCCCTCGGCCCCGCCGCGGGAGGGGAGGACTCCTCTCCCATCGTGCCCGTGATGCTCGGCGATCCCGCCGCCGCGACGGCCGTCGCGGACCGGCTCCTCGAACGGGGCTTCTGGGCCCCCGCCGTCCGTCCGCCGACGGTCCCCGAGGGGGGCTCCCGCCTCCGGGTCAGCCTCTCCGCCGCCCACGCCGAGGAGGAGGCGGACGCGCTGGCCGCCGCCCTCAGGGAGTGCCTGTGAAGCCCCGCGGCCTCCTCGTCGCCGGCACCGACACCGGCGTCGGCAAGACCTCCGTGGCCGCGGGGCTCGCGCGCCTGCTGCGGGATCGGGGCGTGGACGTCGGCGTCATGAAGCCCGCCGCCACCGGCGTGCCCCCGGACGGGGACGCCGACCTCCTCCGCGCCGCGGCGGGGTGCGACGATCCCCTCGATCTCGTCTCCCCGCTCCGTCTCCGGGATCCCCTGGCGCCCGCCGCTGCCGCGGAGAGGGAGGGCAGGAGCCCCGATCCCGCCTCGCTCCTCCGCGCCTTCGCCGCCCTCGCCGCTCGCCGCCGCTTCGTCGTCGTCGAGGGCGTGGGCGGACTCCTCGTCCCCGTCGCCTGGAACTGGACCCTCGCGGACATGGCGCGGGAGTTCGCCCTCCCCGTCCTCCTCGTCGCGCGGGCCGGCCTCGGCACCCTCAACCACGTGGCCCTCACCCTGGAGGCGGCCCGCGCCCGGGAACTGCGCGTGCTCGGCGTGGTCCTCGTCCGGGAGCACGGGGGCCCCCCCGGCCTCGCCGAGGAGACGAACCCGGCGTCGCTCCGCCGCATGGGCTGCGGGCCCCTCCTCGGCACGTTGGAGCGTTTGCCCGCCGATGGCGCCGCCGACCCCGCCGCCCTCGCCGCCGCCCTCGCCCGCACCGTGGATCTCGCCCCCGTCTACGCGGAGGTGGACCGTGGCGACGCCTGAGGAGCGGGACCGCTGGAAGCGGCTCGACCGGGCCCACGTCTGGCACCCCTTCACCCAGATGGCGGAGTGGACCGACCCCCTCGTCATCGAGCGGGCCGTGGGGCCGTTCCTCCTCGACGCCGACGGGAGGAGGTACATCGACGGCGTCTCCTCGCTCTGGGTGACGGTCCACGGCCACCGCGAACCGGCCCTCGACGGTGCCGTCCGGGAGCAGCTCGACCGCGTGGCCCACACGACGCTCCTCGGCCTCGCGAGCCCCCCCTCCATCGAACTCGCCGCGCGCCTCGTCGCCATCGCACCCCCGGGCCTCACGCGGGTCTTCTACTCCGACGACGGTTCCACCGCCGTCGAGGTCGCCCTGAAGATGGCGTTCCTCCACCAGCAGCGCCGCGGGGAGACGGCCCGCACGAAGTTCCTCCACTTCTCCGGCTCCTACCACGGGGACACGCTGGGCGCCGTCGGCGTGGGGGGGATCGAACTGTTCCACCGGCTCTTCCATCCCCTTCTCGCCGACTCCTTCCGCGCCGCGCCCCCCTCCTGCTGGCGCTGCCTCCCGGGAAGGCCCTGCCCCCCCTGTGCCGCGGCGGCGCTGCCGGACTTCGAGGCGATCCTCGAGGAGCACGGGGCGGAGATCGCGGCGGTGGTGGTGGAGCCCGGCGTCCACGGGGCGGCGGGCATGGTCCTCCAGCCTCCCGGGTGGCTTCGCCGCCTCGAGGGGGCGGCGCGGCGGGCCGGCGCGCTGCTCGTCGCCGACGAGGTCGCCACGGGCGTCGGCCGCACGGGGAAGTGGTTCGCCGTGGAGCACGAGGGGGTGCGGCCCGACCTCCTCTGCGTCGCCAAGGGGCTCTCCGGCGGCTACCTCCCCGTGGCGGCGACGCTGGCGACGGAGGCGATCCACGCCTCCTTCCTCGGGAAGCAGGAGGACCTCCGCACCTTCTTCCACGGACACACCTACACCGGGAACCCGCTCGCCTGCGCGGCGGCCGTGGCGAACCTCGACCTCATGGAGGCGCGGGGGACCGTGGCGGAGGCGGCGCGGAAGGGGGCCCTCCTCGGGGATCTCCTCGCCCCGCTCCGCGGCCACCCGCGCGTGGCGGAGGTGCGGCGGCTCGGGCTCATGGCCGGAATCCAGCTCGCGCTCGACCCCGCGGCCCGCCTCCCCTTCCCCGCGGAGGAGCGGGCGGGGACCCGGGTCTGCCTCGAGGCGCGCGGCCGCGGGGCGATCCTCCGGCCGCTGGGGGACGTGGTCGTCCTGATGCCGCCCCCGGGCATCCCCGACGAAGTCCTCGCGGAACTCGCGGGGATCGTGGTGGACTCGGTGCACGCGATCTACGGAGGCGCGACCCCATGAAGAGGAACTGGATGGCGCTGGCCGACGAGGCCCTGGAGCGGGACGGCGTCGCCGCGGAGCGGGCGCGGGAGGCCCTGGAGGCCCCGGAGACGGAGACCTGGGAACTCCTCGCCGCCGCCCGCCGCGTGCGCGTCCACCACCACGGGAACCGCGTGCGCATCCACGTCCTGCAGAACGCCAAGCTCGGCGGCTGCCCCGAGGACTGCGGCTTCTGCTCCCAGTCCTCCCGCTTCGAAACGGGGGCGGGGCGGGAGCCTCTCATGTCCGTGGAGTCCATCGTCTCCGGGGCGCGGGACGCCGCCGCCGCGGGGGCCTGGAAGTACTGCATCGTGACGGCCACCCGGGGCCCCTCGGACCGGGACCTCGACGTGCTGTGCGAGGCGGTCCGGGAGATCAAGGGGTCCATCCCGGTGAAGGTCTGCACGTCGCTCGGGCTCCTCGACGCGCCCCGGGCCCGGCGCCTCGCCGAGGCCGGCGTGGATCGCTTCAACCACAACCTCGAGACATCGCGGCGCCTCTTCGGGGAGGTCTGCACCACCCACCGCTGGGAGGACCGCCGCCGCACCCTCGACCTCGTGCGCGAGGCGGGCATGGAGATCTGCTCCGGCGGCATCATCGGCATGGGGGAGGGGACGGAGGACATCCTCGACCTCGCCTACGCCCTCAAGGAGGCCGGCGCCCACTCCATCCCCGTGAACTTCCTCGACCCCCGGCCCGGGACGCCGATGGCGGACCGTCCCCGGCTGACGCCGCTCCGCTGCCTCCAGGTGCTCTCCGTGTTCCGGCTCGTCCACCCGCGCGCCGACCTCCGCGCCGCCGGCGGCCGGGAGGTGAACCTCCGGAGCCTGCAGCCGCTCGCGCTGCTGGCGGCCAACTCCATCTTCTCCGACGGCTACCTCACGACCCCGGGCAACGCGCCGGACGCCGACCACGCGATGATCCGGGACGCGGGCTTCGTACCGGAGCGGGTGGCGGAGGCGGAACCCTTCGCCGTGTGAGGGGCGGCCCCGGGTAGCCTGTCGGGATGGCCGTCGTCGCCGCCGTCGCCACCATCGTCGTCGCCGCGGGGGAGGGCCGCCGCCTCGGGGCGGCGGAGCCCAAGGCCCTCGTCCCGCTGGCGGGGCGCCCCCTCCTCCTCCACTCCCTGGAGCGGCTCTCCGGGCTCCCCGGACTCCTCGAGCAGGTGGTGGTGGTGCCGCCGGGATGGCGGGCGCGGGTGGAGGAGCGGTTCGCCGCGGAGTTCGCCCGGTGGAAGGTGTCCCGGGTCGTCGAGGGGGGCGTCCGGCGGCAGGACTCCGCCGCGGCGGGCTTCGCCGCCCTCTCCCCCGGGGTCGAGGTGGTCCTCATCCACGACGCCGCCCGGCCCCGCGGGCGGGGCGGCCGCGCCGGGGCGGGGGGGGCGGCGG
>CAYJMF010000027.1:16405-49520 GCA_964370855.1 uncultured Planctomycetota bacterium
GGGGCCCCCACCCCCCCCGCCCCCGGGCCCGGGGGGGGGCCCCCCGCGGGGGGGGGGGGGGCGGGGGGGGGGCCCCGGGGGGGGGCGGCGCTGCTGGCCGTCCCCCTCTCGGACACGCTGAAGCGGGAGGGGCCCGAAGGGCGGGTGGGGGAGACCCTGGACCGGCGCGGACTCTGGAGGGCGCAGACGCCGCAGGGATTCCGGAGGGAGGTCTACGCCGCCGCGATGCGGCGGGCGATGAAGGAGGGGGGCGATGCGACGGACGACGCCTCCCTCGTCGAGAGGGCCGGGGGGGCGGTGACCCTGGTGGAGGGGGATCCTTCCAATCTCAAGATCACCACGGCGGCGGACCTCCGAGCGGCGGAGGCCCTCCTCCGGGAGGAGGCGGGGACATGAAGACCGGGCATCGCATCGGCATCGGCTGGGACGTCCACCGGCTGGAGGCGGGGAGGAAGCTGGTCCTCGGCGGGGTGCACATCCCCCACGACCGGGGGCTCGTCGGCCACAGCGACGGGGACGTCATCCTCCACGCCGTGGCCGACGCCGTGCTCGGCGCCGCGGGGCTCGGGGACATCGGCGACTACTTCGCCCCCGAGGACCCGAAGTTCAAGGACATCGAGTCCACCATCATCCTCCACCAGGCCATGGCCGGGGCCCGGGCACAGGGGTGGACGCCGGAGAACGTGGACATCGTGCTTCTCGCCGAGGAGCCGAAGCTGCGCGGCCGCAAGAAGGAGATCGCGGCGCGGCTGGCGGCCCTCCTCAACCTCCCCGTGGAGTGCGTGAACGTGAAGGCGAAGACCGCCGAGGGCCTCGGCCCCGTCGGCCGGCGGGAGGCGCTGGAGGCCCACGCCGCGGTGCTGATGAGGAGGGCGTAGGGCGCGGTTGCGGTACCGCAACCTCGGCCTCGGGGCTGCGCTCCGAGGGCTCCTCCATGTGGCGGTTGAAGGCCGTGGCGCCGATGGCGCCGGCGGAGGAGGAGACGGCCACGATCCCATCGAGGACCGTGGACAGCGGGCAGAACACCCCGCGCTGCCCGTGATCGCGGAGGATCAGGGAGGCGGCGGCCCGCCCGCGCTCGAGGACCCCCCGGCGCGCCTGGATGGCGGCGTTGGCGGCGCCGAGGTCCCCGGAGAGGAGCCCGTGGAGGGCGCCGGCCAGGGCCGCGGAGACGTCCCGGGCGAGGTCCCGCAGGGCGGCGGCGAGCTCCCCCCCGGGGACGACGCCGAGGGGGCGCAGCACCAGCACGGCGCGGGCGACGTCCTCCCCGCGGTCGGCGGCGCTCTCCAGGTCCCGGGCGGTCACCCGGCAGCCGCTGATCTCCAGGCGGGAGCGCAGGCCCAGGGCCTCGAGGAGGGACTCGTCCATGAGCCCGGAAAGGCACTGGCGCACGGCGAGCCAGTACATGGCGTCGGCGTCGTCCTCCCGGCGCAGCGCCTCCTCGGCCCGTGCGGCGTCGCCGCGGAGGAGACCCTCCACGGCACCCTCGAGGATGGCGGCGGCGAGCCCCTGGAGCCTCCGCAGGAGCGCGGGGAGGGGGTACTGGGCCGGGTCGATGGAGCAGCGCAGGGTGACCTGCGAGGGGGATTCCTCGATCACGCCGAGGCCGAGGAGGCGGTGGGAGACCCGGTCGATGACGGAGCGCTGCTCCGCGTCGAGGGCCCCGCGGGAGCGCACGAGGATGCGGCGGCGCCCGAGGACGTAGTGGGCGACGAGGATCCGCTCGAGGATGCCCGGCTCCCGGCAGAGGTCCGCCTCCACCACCCGGCCCTCCGCCGCCCGCCGGCTCCGGTCGAGGGAGTCCCGCGGGAAGAGGCGCAGGCCGTCCTCCACCTCCTCGACGAGGATCTCGTCCCCCTTGCCGAGGCCGTGGCGCACGGTCCAGTCGTGGGGGAGGGAGAGGGAGAGGGTGGACGTGCCGACCCTCTGGATCTTGCGGCGCTCCATGGACGTCCTTCGTCGCCGGGAGCAAGGAGGGAGTCGATTCTACCCCGGGGGCCGGGCGGCCCCTCCTCCCCTCCGGAGCGGAACCGGTCCACCGTCACTGAACTCCCCCCCTCCCGCCGGCCGGGGGCCGGGGTGGTAATTACACGTATGGTTACACATCAGTGTAAGCATTCGCATCCTTACGAGCGATAACTCGCGACAAATGTCGCCTTTTTTGATTGACATTCTCGTTGCAGAATGAATAATCGTGGGGACCACCGGCGGGCAGGCGCCTCTCCGAGAGAAAAGCGCAACGGGCCATGTCGGATCCCCTCGTCCTCTCCTGCGTGCTCCTCGGTCTCGCCGCCTCGGCCTGCGCCGTGGCGGCCGTGGTCCTCCGTGACATCCTCCGGGCGGTGGCGGCCTTCGCCCTCTGCGGCGCCTGCACCGCCGGGATCTTCTTCCTCCTCGGGGCCCCCTTCGCGGGGGCCCTCGAACTCACCGTGGGCGCGGGCCTCGTGAGCGTCCTGTTCCTCGCGTCGGTGCTCCTCACCGACGGGGAACCGGGGGAGTCGGCGCCGTGAGGGTGGCCGTGGCCGTGCCCGCGGCGCTGCTCCTCGCCGGCGTGTTCGCCCTCGCCGGCGCGTCCGGCGTCCCCTCCCCGACGCCCCCCCCGGCGGCCCCCTCGGCCCCCGGCGCCGTCCTGTGGGGGGAGCGGTCCGGCGAGGTCGTCGTGCAGGGCTTCGTCCTCCTCGCCTCCGTCCTCGGGGTCCTCGCCCTGCTCGGGGCGGGAGTCGAGAAGGGGAGGGAGCCGTGAGCGGAGACCTCCCCGTCCCCTTCCTCCTCGGCGTCGCGGGAGTCCTCTTCGGAACGGGGCTCGCCTGCCTCGGCTCCCGGCGCGGCCTCCTCCGCATGATCCTCGGCCTGGAGTTCCTCGGCAAGGCCGCCTGCGTCGTGTTCGTCGTCGGCGGCCGCCTCCACGGCGACCCGGGCGGCTCCCAGGCGATGGTCCTCAACGTCATCGTCATCGAGGCCGCCGTGACCGCCGTGGCGCTGGCCCTGGTCATCCTCGCCCGCCGCCACCTCGGCGCCTCGGACGCCACCTCCCTCGCGGAGCGGGGCGGGGGAGGGAGGCCGTGACGGCCCCCGCGGAGATCGCCCTCGCCCTCGCCGTCGGGATCCCCTTCGTCGGCGCGGGGGCGGGCCTGCTCCTCGGCGCCCGCGGGCGGCCCTGGGCCCCCCTGGCCACCGCCGTCGCCACCTTCCTCGCCTGCGCGGGCGTCCTCCCCGGCCTCGGCTCCGGGGCGCCGGAACTGGTCCTGGGGACCCTCCTCCCGGGCCTGCCCCTGCGCCTGCGCCCCGACGCCCTCGGCGTGATCTTCGCCCTCCTCGCCTCCTCCCTCTGGATCCCGACGACGATCTACTCCGCCGGCTACCTCGGCGCCCTGCGGGAGCATGCGCGGACGCGCTACGACGCCTGCTTCGCCGTCGTCGTGGGCGCCGCCATCGGCGTGGCCATGGCGGCGGACCTCCTGACCCTGTTCGTCTTCTACGAGATCCTCACCGTCGCCACCTGGCCCCTGGTCGTCCACAAGGAGACCCCCGAGGCCTTCGCCGCGGGTCGCAAGTACCTCGTCTACACCCTCGGCGGCGGCGCCGCGGTCCTCGTCGGCCTGGCGCTGCTCGCGGCGACGGCGGGACCCGGGGCCCTGGTCTTCGAGGGCGGGGGAAACGGGCCCGTCGCCGGGCTGTCCCCGGGGATCGCCCGGACCGCCTTCGTGCTGCTGTTCCTCGGCTTCGGCGTCAAGGCGGCGATCATGCCGCTGCACGGCTGGCTCCCCTCGGCCATGGTGGCGCCGACCCCCGTGAGCGGGCTCCTCCACGCCGTGGCCGTGGTGAAGGCCGGCGTCTTCGGGCTGCTGCGGCTCCTCCACCACCTCTACGGGCCCGACCTCGTGGAGGGCCTCGGCCTCTCGGACCCCGTGGTGGCGCTGGCGGCGGCCACGGTGATCGGGGGATCCATCCTGGCCCTGGCCCAGGACGACTTCAAGGCCATGCTCGCATACTCCACGGTGAGCCAGCTCTCCATGATCGTGCTCGGCGCGGCTCTCCTCACCCGGGAGGGCGTCCTCGGAGCGGCCTACGGGCTCGCCGCCCACGGCTTCGCCAAGCTCGCCATGTTCTTCGTCGCCGGGGCGGTCTTCGTGAAGACGGGGAGGACGCGCATCTCCGAGCTCGGCGGCCTCGGGCGGCGCATGCCCCTCGCCTTCGCCCTCTTCGGTCTCGCGGCGCTCTCCATGGCGGGGCTCCCGCCGCTGGCGGGGTTCGGCGAGAAGTGGCTCCTCGGGGCGGGGGCGTGGCGGGCCGGGCGGGGCTGGGTGCTCGCCGTTCTCGTCGCCTCCACGGTGCTCAACCTCGCCTACTTCCTGCCGGTGCTCCTGAAGGCCTGGTTCGGGAGCCCGCCGGAGGGCGCCTCCGCGCAGGGACTCCGCGACCCCGCCGGGAGGGCGGGGCCGTCGCTGCTGGCGCCGGCGGCGGCCGCCGTCGCCGGGGCGC
The DNA here is from genome assembly GCA_964370855.1 of uncultured Planctomycetota bacterium. Lineage (GTDB taxonomy): Bacteria > Planctomycetota > JAJSAM01 > JAJSAM01 > JAKLKS01 > JAKLKS01. Next base: position 20,888 of record CAYJMF010000027.1, read on the forward strand.
TCCTCCTCGGGATCTTCACCTCCGTCCCCCACGGTCCCTTCGAATCGGCCCGCCTCGCGGCCTCGCAGGTCTTCGGTCCGGCGACCCTTGATCTCCCCGCGATGTCGACGGGGCGGGCCATTCCCCCCTTCGCCGTCCTCCTCCTCGGCGGGGGGCTGGCGCTGCTTCTCCCCGGGGCCCTGCGGACCTCCGGCCTCCTGGCGGCGGGGGCGGGGACCCTGCTGCTGGCGTGGGGGATGCCCGCGGGGGATTCCTGGGGGCTCCCCTTCCTCGGGGGGGAGGTCCTCCTCCTGCACGCCGACCCCCTCTCCCGGCTCGCCGGGGTGATCTTCTCCCTGGTCACCCTCCTCGCCCTCGCCTACGCCTCCGCCTTCGCGCGGCGGCGGACGATCCTCTGCGCGCTCCTCTACGCCTCGGCGGCCCTCGCGGCGGTCTACGCCGGGGACTGGATCTCCCTGGTGATCGCCTGGGAGCTCATGGCCGTGGCCTCCACGGTGCTGGTGGCCGAGCACGGGGGGGATGCGGCCCCCGCGGCGGTCCGCTACCTCCTGTGGCACGGCTTCGGCGGCGCCCTGCTCATGGCCGGCGCCGCGCTCTGCTGGGTCCAGTCCGGGAGCCCGATCCTCGGCCCCGCCCCCTCGACCACCGCCGCGGTGCTCCTCTTCCTCGGCGCCGGCGTCAACGCCGCCTTCATCCCGCTGCACGCCTGGCTCCCCGACACCTACCCCCGTCCCCACTTCGCCGCCAGCGTCTTCCTCTCCGTGTACACCACGAAGTCCGCCGTCTACCTGCTGGCGCGGACGATGCCCGCGGAGGGGGTCCCCTGGGTGGCCTGGATGGGCGGGGCCATGGCGCTCTACGGAGTCACCTTCGCCGTGATGCAGAACGACGTGCGGCGGCTCCTCTCCTACCACATCGTCTCCCAGGTGGGCTACATGGTGGCCGGCGTGGGGCTCGCCGGCGCGCTCGGCACCGACGGCGGCATGGCCCACGTCTTCAACCACATCCTCTACAAGGCGCTGCTCTTCATGTGCGCCGGCGCCGTCCTCTGGCGGACCGGCGCGGGGACCCTGGACCGCCTCGGCGGACTCGCACGGCGGATGCCGCTCACGGCGGCGGCCTACGCCGTGGCGGCCCTGTCCATCTCCGGGGTGCCGCTATTCAACGGCTACGTCTCCAAGGGGATGGTGACGGCCGCCGCCCACGGGCAGTCGACCCTCCTCTGGCTCGTGCTCGAGGCCGCCTCCTTCGGCACCTTCCTCTCCTTCCTGAAGATCGGCTGGTTCGCCTTCCTGCGCCCCGGCGACGTGGAGGCCTCGGATCCGCCGCCGGCGGCCTCGGCGGCGATGCTCGCGACGGCGGGCCTCTGCGTGCTCATCGGCGTGGCCCCGTCCACCCTCTACGGGCTCCTGCCCTCGGGCGGCGCCGGCCACGTCGCCTACGCGGCGGGGCCGCTGCTGGAGAGCCTCGTGGTGCTCGGGGCGGCGGGGGTCTTCTTCCTCGTCGCCGGGCGCCGCCTGCTGGCCCCCCACGAGCCGCGGCTCCGCGACGTCGACGCCCTCCACGGCCCCGCGGGCCGCGCCGCCGCCGCGGGGTGCGCCGCCCTCGCCGGCGCCTTCCGGAAATCCTGGAGGGGCGTGCTGGGCGGGGTGGAGGGGACCCGCGCCGCGGGACGGGCGGCCCTCCTCATGGAGGCCCGCGACGCGGGCTGGAACATGGCCGCCTACGGGGCGGCCCTCCTGGTGCTGGTGCTCCTGGTCCTCGGGGGGGTGCAGGGATGAGCGGCGCCGGGATCTCCGTCCTCCTCCCCGCGGGACTCGCCGCCTCCGCGGTCTTCGTCTACCTGGCGGCCCGGGCCCGCGGGACGGCTCCGCCCCGGGGGGCGGCCCCCTGGGCCATGGTCTTCCTCCTCCTCGCCTTCGTCCTGCTCCTTCTCCGGCCCCCCGGGGCCCCGTCCCTGCGCGACGGGGCCCCGATCCAGCTGGGGGGGGTCCACCCCGGCACCGTGGTGGGGCTGCTGGCGGCGGGCATCGGCTTCCTCGCCTGCCTCTTCGCCCGCGACGGGGTCGACCGCCGCGGGGGGAGCCACCTCTTCCACCCCCTTCTCCTCCTCTCCCTGGCCGGCGCGGCGGGGGCGGCCCTGGCCCGGGACCTCTTCACGGCCTTCGTCATGGTGGAGCTCTCGGCGATCCCCTCCTACGCCCTCGTGGCCTGGTCCCGCCGGGAGGATCCCGGGGCGGTGCCCGCGGCCCTCAAGTACCTCCTCCAGGGGGTGGCGGGGACGGTCACCGCGCTGGCGGGGCTGGCGTTCCTCTACCTGCAGGCGGGGACCCTCGACATCGAGAGGCTCCCGGCGGCCCTGCACGGGGCGGAGGCCGTCCCCGTCGCCCTGGGGGCTGCGCTCATCCTCGGAGGCTACGGCGTGAAGCTCGCCGTGGTCCCCCTGCACACCTGGCTCCCCGACGCCTACGTGCACGCGCCGGCCCCGGTGACGGCGGTGATGGCCGGGGCGACCAAGACCGGGGTGCTCGTCGCCCTCTTCCTCAGCCTCTCCGTCCTGCCCGTGGGAGAGGGGGGCGGGGCGGCCCTGCCCGCGGTCCTCGGGGGCCTGCTCTGCGCCTTCGCCGTGGCCACCATGACCACGGGGAACCTCCTCGCCCTGGGGCAGCGGGACCTCCGCCGGACGCTCGCCTACTCCTCCGTGGCCCAGATGGGGTACGCGCTGCTCGGCTTCGGGATCGGGCTCCGCTGGGGGGTCGCCGAGGGATTCCGCGCGGGCCTGTTCTACGCCGTCGCCCACGCGGTCATGAAGTCCGGGGCCTTCCTCGGGGCGGACCTCCTCGCCGCCCGGGCCGGAACGGCGGACCTCCCCTCGATGCGGGGGGCCGGCGCGCGCAGCCCGCTGCTGGGAGCGGCCTTCGCCGTCATGCTCCTCGGCCTCGTCGGGGTCCCGGCCACGGTCGGCTTCCCCGGGAAGCTGCTGCTGCTGCGCTCCGGCATGGAGGCGGGGGGCGCCGCGGGAATCGTCCTCGCCCTGGCCCTGGCCGGCAACACCCTGCTCTCCCTCGGCTACTACGCGCCGGCCCTCTCCACGCTCCTGTTCCGCGGCGAGGGGGCCGCCGGGGGCCCGCCGGCGGCGCCGGTGCCCGCGGGGGCCCTCGCGGCGGTCCTCGTCCTCGCCGCGGCCACCGTCCTCCTGGGGCTCTTCCCCGCCGCCGTGGACTCGTGGATCCAGATCTCCTCGCACACGCTCGTACCGGGGGGTGCGCCATGACCGGAATCCTCTCCTCCCCCTTCGTGATCTTCGCCGCCGCCCTGGGCGCGGCCCTGCTGCTCCTCGCCTGGGGGAAGGCGCGGGCCCCGTCGCCGGCCCCGACCCCGGACAAGGTCATGCCCTACATCGGGGGCGAGGCGGCGGCCCCGTCCACGGCCCGCCCCGGCTACGGGTTCTTCGTCGTCGCCCTCTTCTTCACCCTCCTCCACGTGGCCGCCCTCGTGGCGGCCACGGCCCCCCCGGGCACGGACCCGCGGGGCCCCCTGGCCTACCTCGCCGTCGCGGCGGCGGCGGTCCTCGCCCTGAGGTGGGAGCGATGAGGGCCGCGGACCGCCTGATGGCCTGGGCGCGGGTCCGCTCCCCGTGGATCACCATCTTCAACAGCGGGGCCTGCAACGCCTGCGACATCGAGGCCATCGCGACCCTCACGCCGCGCTTCGACGTGGAGCGCCTCGGGATCCTCGCCCGGGGATCCCCCCGCCACGCCGACCTCCTCGTCGTGACGGGGCCCGTGACCCTGCAGCAGGCCCCGCGGCTGCGCCGCGTGTACGAGCAGATCCCCGAGCCGAAGTACGTCATCGCCCTCGGCGCCTGCGGCGCGGGGGGGGGCGTGTTCCGGGGGTGCTACCACGTGGTGGCGGGGGTCGACTCGGTGGTCCCCGTCGACCTCTTCGTCGGGGGGTGCCCGCCCCGCCCCGACGAGATCATCGACGGCGTGGCGGCCTGCCTCGCCCTCATGGCCGAGGACGCCCGGGCCGGGGGGCGGCGGCGGCGGGCGGCGGAGGCGGCGTCGTGACCCCCCCCCTGACCGTCGAGGCCGTGGGCGACGCCCTCCGGGGTCTCGGCGGCGCGGAGCCCGCGGGTGCCCGCCGGGTGCGCTTCCGCGCCGCGCCGGGGCGTCTCCGGGAGGCCCTCGCCGCCGCCGCCGCGGCCCTCCGCTGCGACCGGTTCATCCAGCTCGCCTCCGTGGACACTGGGCGGGAGATCGAACTGCACTACCACCTGACGGGGGACCACCGCACCGTGGTGAGCGTCGTGGCGGCGTTCCCGCGGGAGGACCCCCGGGCGCCCACCGTCGCCGATCTCTTCCCCCCGGCGGGGATCCTCGAGCGGCAGGTCCACGACCTCCTCGGCGTGGTGTTCGAGGGCCACCCGGCCCTCGACCGCATCGTGCTGAACGACCGGTGGCCCGCGGGGGAGCACCCCCTGCGGAAGGACTGGAAGCCCCGGGAGGGCGCCTTCTACGGCGGCCTCCCGGAGTGTCCCGGGGACGTCCCCGGCGCCGCGGCCCCGCCGCCGGCGGATGGGGAGGAGGGCGCGCCGTGAGCGAGGTACTGATCCACGTCGGCCCCCAGCATCCCGCCCTCAAGGAGCCGGTCCACTTCAAGGTCTACGCCGAAGGGGAGGTCATCGTCCGCCTCGAGCTGGACCTCTCCTACAACCACCGCGGCATCGAGAAGGCCGCCGAGGGGCGGGACTTCGCGCGCACCATCCCCCTCCTCGAACGGATCTGCGGCATCTGCTCCCACTCCCACGCCACGACCTTCACGAAGGGGATCGAGGAGGCCATGGGCCTCGTGATCCCCCCCCGCGCCCGCTGGATCCGCACCGCCGTGGCGGAACTCGAGCGGGTCCACTCCCACCTGCTCTGGCTCGGCGTGGCGGGCCACGAGGTCGGCTTCAACACGCTCTTCATGTGGTCATGGAGGGATCGCGAGGAGGTGCAGGACGTCCTCGAGGCGATGACGGGGAACCGGGTCAACTACGGGATCAACGAGGTGGGCGGGGTCCGGCGTGACTTCGGGCCGGAGCTCGTCGCGTCGTCCCTGGAGAGGATCCGCCCCCTCGCCGACCGCGTCCTCCGGTACGCGGAACTGGTGGAGGGGGAGAGGACCCTGGCGGCCCGCTTCCGCGGGGTCGGCCGGATGACGCGGGAGCAGGCCCTCGCCTGGGGGGCCGTCGGCCCCACGGCCCGGGCCAGCGGCGTCGACCACGACATCCGCAAGGACGACCCCTACCTCGCCTACGGCGAGATCCCCTGGAAGGTGATCACCCGGGAGGGCGGGGACGTGTACGCCCGGACCGAGGTCCGCGTGCTGGAACTCATCGAGAGCCTCTCCATGGTCCGCACCTGCCTCGAGGACCTCCCCCCGGGCCCCGTCCGCGTGAAGGCCCCGAAGACCGCGCCCGCCGCCGAGGTCCTCTCCCGCCTCGAGGCCCCCCGCGGGGAACTCTGCCACTTCCTGAGGACCGACGGCTCCGACAGGGTCTCCCGCGTCGACGTCCGCACCCCGACCATGGCCAACTGGACCTCCGTCGCCATGTCCCTCCCCGGCGCCTTCCTCGCCGACATCCCCATCGTGGTCGCCGCCATCGACCCCTGCCTCTCCTGCACCTCCCGCGTCGCCCTCGCGGACCCCGACGGGAAGGGCCGCGGCACCCTGACCTGGGACGAACTGCGGGCGCGCCCCCGCCCCTGCGGCGCGGGCGGGAAGGAGGGACCGTGAGCGGCGCCGCCCTGCTCCTGCACGTGCTGGTCTTCCCGGGGTTCCTCTTCCTCCTCGTCCTCGCCCTGGCCATGGAGTACGTGGATCGCAAGGCCGTGGCCCTCCTCCAGTCCCGCGTCGGGCCGCCCCCCCTCCAGCCCCTGGCGGACCTCGTGAAGCTCCTCGGCAAGGAGGTCGTCGAGCCGGCGGGGGCGGACCGCGGGATCCTCGACTTCGCTCCGGCCCTCTCCGTCGCCGCCGTGGCCACGGCCTTCCTCCACATCCCCGTCCTCGGCCCGAGCCCGCTGGCCTTCGAGGGGGACCTCGTCGTCGTGCTCTACCTCCTGACCTTCCCCACGGTGGCGGTGATGCTGCTGGGGTGGGCCAGCCGCAACGTCTACGCCGCCGTGGGGGGGCTGCGGGCGGCGACGCAGATGTTCATCTACGAGGTCCCCCTCTACCTGGCCCTCCTCGGTCCCGCCATCGCCGCGGGGAGCTGGTCGATCTCGCGGATCGTGGAGCACCAGTCCTCCCACCCGTGGTCCGTGGTCTGGCAGCCCGTCGGCTTCCTCGTCGCCCTCGTGGGGCTCCAGGCGAAGCTCGAGCGCACCCCCTTCGACATCCCCGACGCTGAGACGGAGATCATCGCGGGCCCCCTGACGGAGGTCTCCGGGAGGCGGCTCGCCCTCGTGGACCTCGCCCGGGACGCCTCCCTGGCGGCGGGCTGCGCCCTCGTGGCGGCGCTCTTCCTCGGCGGCCCCCTGCCTCCCCCGGGCGCCTCGCTCCCCGTCCCCCCGGCCGTGGAGGGGTTCGCGTGGTTCCTGGTGAAGAGCCTCGCCGTCCTCCTCCTCCTCTCGGTGGCGCGGGCGGCCACGGCGCGCATCCGCATCGACCAGCTCGACGATTTCGGCTGGAGGACCCTGACCGCGGCGGCCCTCGCCCAGACGGCCCTCGTCCTGGTCCTCGGCGGCGGAACGGGGGGACCATGACCACGCGGAACGTGCTCGCCGAGATGATCCGCTGCCTCGGGAGGGGGCCGGCGACGGTCCGCTGCCCCGCCGAGAAGCTCCCCGTGCCCCCGGGGTTCCGGGGGCGCGTCGCCCTCTCCGAGGAGCGGTGCATCGGGTGCGGGAAATGCGTCCAGGTCTGCCCCGCGGGCTGCATCACCATGGTGAAGGACGAGAAGGAGGTGGTGACGAAGGGGAAGACCATCCGGAGGAAGCGGCGGCCGGAGATCCTCGTCTTCCGCTGCATCCGCTGCGGCCTCTGCGTCGAGGCCTGCCTCCAGGAGCCGAAGGCCATCGCCATGACGGAGGCGTTCCTCGGGTCCGGCCCGGACAGGTTCCTGGTGGTCCGGTGACCCCGGGAGGGGGGCCCGCGGCGCCGGGCGCGGAGGCCGTGGCCGCCTTCCTCCGGGGCGCGCGCCGGATCGCCGTGGTGGGGATCGGGAACCCCGACCTCCCCGCCGACGCACCCGGGATGGAGGCCGCCGCGGCCCTCGCCTCCCTCGGGCCCCGCTCCGCCGCCGTGTTCCCCGCGGGCACCGTGCCGGAGTCCGTCACGGGCCCCCTCCGCCGCTACCGCCCCGACCGCGTCCTCCTCGTGGACGCCGCGGCGACGGGGCGGCCCCCGGGAAGCGTGGCCCTGCTGCGGCGGGGCGACCTGCGGGGCGGGTTCCCCTCCGCGCACGCCCCCTCCCTGGCGATGCTCGTCGCGTTCCTCGAGGAGGACCTCGGCGTCCCCGTGGCCGTGGCGGGCATCGAATCCGGTCCGGGGTCCCGGGAGGGGGCGGCGCGGGTCGTGGAGGCGGTGATGCGGGCGCGGGGGCGGGGGAGGTGACCCCGTGCACGAACTCGCCTTCGCCGACCGGGTCCTGGACGCCGTGGCGCGGACCGCCCGGGGCGCCGGCGCCGACCGCGTGCTGCGGGTCCGCGTCCGCGTGGGGGCCCTCTCCTGCCTCTCCCCCGCGGCCCTCGTCTCCGCCTTCGGGCTCCTGACGAGGGGGACGCCCCTCCAGGACTGCGTCCTCGCGGCGGTCCCCGTCCCCGCGGTCCTCTCCTGCCGGGGGTGCGGGACCCGGCGCGGGGGGACCCTCCTCGACTCCTGCCCCTCCTGCGGGGGGCGCGGCGTGGACATCCTCGAGGGGCGGGAGGCCTGGATCGAGAGCGTGGAGGTCGACGTGCCGGACCCGGAGCCGCGGGCGGCGCCCCCGGCGGCGCCCCCCGTCGCTCCCGGAAGGAGGCTCCCATGAAGACCCGGATCGCGGTGGCACGGCCGATCCTCGAGGAGGACGGGAGGGAGGCCGCGGGCCTCAGGCGAAGGCTCCGGAGGGCCCGCGTCCACGTGCTCAATCTCATGAGCGGAGCCGGGGCGGGGAAGACGACGCTCCTCGCCCTCACCCTCGCCGGCCTCCGACCCCGCTGGCGGGTCGGGGCCATCGCCGGGGACATCGAGACCCGGCGGGACGCGGACCGGCTCGAGCGCACCGGGGCCCGCGTCGTCCAGCTCAACACCCACGGCGACTGCCACCTGGAGGTCGCCGCCGTGGCGGGGGCCCTGGACGAGATCCGGTTCCGCTCCCTGGATGCCGTGTTCGTGGAGAACGTGGGCAACCTCGTCTGCCCGGCGGAGTTCGACATCGGCGAGACGGACCGGGCCATGATGCTCTCCGTGGCCGAGGGCCACGACAAGCCCGCCAAGTACCCGCTGATGTTCCGCAGCTCCCGGGCGGTGATCCTCTCCAAGATCGACCTCCTCCCCCACACCGACTTCGACGAGGAGGCGGCCCTGCGGGACGTGCGGGACCTCAACCCCGGGGCGGAGGTCTTCCGCGTGTCCGCGCGGACCGGCGAGGGCGTGGACGCGTGGATCCGCTGGGTGGACGCCCGGATCCGCGCGGCGAAGGAGTGAGACCGTGTGCCTGGGCATCCCGATGCGGCTCGTCCGGGCCGACGGCCCCTCCGGGGAGGTGGAACTCGGCGGGGTGCGGAGGGCCGTGCGCCTCGATCTCCTCCCCTCGGCCCGCCCCGGGGACTGGGTGCTGATCCACGCCGGCTACGCCGTGGCCCCCGTGGACCCGGAGGCGGCGGCGGAGACCCTCGCCCTCCTCGGGGGGGAGGAGGAAGTGCGGGGAGGCGGACCGTGACCGCGAACCCGGCCGCCGCCTTCCGCGCCGCGGGACCCGTCCGCCGCCTGGCGGAGTCCATCGCCGCCCTGGACCCGGGGAGGCCGGTGCGGGTGATGCACGTGTGCGGCACCCACGAGGACGCCCTCTGCCGCTTCGGCCTCCGCGACCTTCTCCCCCCCTGGCTCCGCCTCGTGGCGGGGCCCGGCTGTCCCGTGTGCGTCTGCCCCGCGAAGGAGATCGATCTGGCCGCGCGGCTCTCCCTGGAGAAGGGGGTCGTGGTCGCCGCCTTCGGGGACGTCCATCGCGTTCCGGCGCGGCTCTCCCTCGCCGCCGCCCGCACACTGGGCGGGGACTGCCGGGTGGTCTACTCCGTGGAGGACGCCCTGCGCATCGCCGTGGAGGAGCCCGCGCGGGAGGTCGTCTTCCACGCCGTGGGCTTCGAGACGACGGCCTGCACCACCGCCGCCGCCCTCCGGCGGGGCGTACCCCGCAACTTCACCATCCTCCCCTCCCACCGCACCGTGCCCGCGGCCCTCGAGGCCCTGCTGGTGCCCGGGAGGACCGCCCCCGACGGCCTCCTCCTCCCGGGCCACGTCGCCGCCGTCGCCGGCTACGCCGGCTGCGCCCCCCTCGCCCGGCGCCTGCGCATCCCCATGGCCGTGGCGGGCTTCGAGCCCGTGGACCTGCTCCTCGCCACCCTCTGGGTGGCGGAGCGCATCGCCCGCTCAGGGGCGCCGCGGGAGATCCACAACGCCTACGGCCGCTCCGTCCGCAGGGAGGGGAACCGGGAGGCGCGCCGGGCCCTGGAGGAGGTCTTCGAGCCCTGCGACGCCGACTGGCGGGGCCTCGGATCGATCCCCGGGTCCGGGCTCCGCCTCCGGCCCCGCTTCGAGGGGCTCGACGCCCGGGTGCGCTTCGACCGGGGCCCCGACCCGACGGTGGAGGACGCGGTCCCGGGCTGCCGCTGCGGGGAGGTGCTCCTCGGCACCGCGGAGCCCGAGGACTGCCCCCTGTTCGGGACCGCCTGCACGCCGGAGGCGCCGCGGGGGGCCTGCATGGTCGCCTTCGAGGGGACCTGCCATGCACGCCACCGGGCGGGGAGGGCGCCGTGACGGGGGACGGGGAGCGGGTGCAGTCGGGCCACGGGGCCGGCGGGCGCCTCACGCGGGACCTCGTGGAGGCGGTCTTCCTCCGCCGCCTCCGCAACCCCGCCCTCGACGCCCTCGGAGACGCCGCCCTCCTCCCCCCCGTGGAGGGTCCCCTGGCCTTCGCCACGGACGGCTTCGTCGTGGATCCCCTGGAGTTCCCCGGCGGCGACATCGGCTCCCTCTGCGTGAACGGGACCGTCAACGACCTCGCCGTCTCCGGCGCGGTCCCCCTGTGGCTGTCGGCGGCCTTCATTCTCGAGGAGGGGCTCCCCTTCGCCGTCCTCGAGCGCATCGCGGGTTCCATGGCGCGGGCGGCGGCGGAGGCCGGGGTGGCGGTGGTGGCCGGGGACACCAAGGTCGTCGGACGGGGGCACGGGGACGGGATCTACGTCGCCACGGCGGGTGTGGGGAGGGTCCGGGAGGGGGCGCCCCCGGGGACGGGGGCGCTGCGGCCCGGGGACGCGATCCTCGTGAGCGGCCCCGTGGGGGACCACGGGGCCGTGGTGGCGGCGGTCCGCTCGGGCATCACCGTGGAGGAGGCCCTCGCCAGCGACTGCGCCCCCGTGCACGGGCTCGTGGAGGCCCTATACGCGGCGGGGGTCCGCCCCCTCTTCATGCGGGACCCCACGCGGGGGGGCCTCGCCACGGTGCTCGCCGAGGCCGCCCGGGCCTCGGGCCTCACGGCGGAGGTCCGGGAGGAGGATCTCCCCGTCCGGGAGCCCGTGCGGGCGGTGTGCGGCATCCTCGGCCTCGACCCCCTCTACCTCGCCTGCGAGGGACGGGTGGTCGCCGTCGTCCGCCCCGGGGAGGCCGGAGCCGCCCTGCGGGCCCTGCGCTCCGCGCCCGGGGGCGGGGAGGCCGCCGTGGCGGGGGAGATGAGGGAGCGGCGGGGGGGCCCCGTCGTCCTCCGCACCCCCTTCGGCGGGGGGCGCGTCTACGACCTCCTCGCCGCGGACCCGCTCCCGAGGATCTGCTGAGGTGGCCCTGGCCCGGCTCCGGCTGCGGGTCACGGGGCTGGTCCAGGGGGTCGGCTTCCGCCCCTTCGTCTGGCGCCTCGCCGCGGGGCGGGGGCTCGCGGGCCACGTACGCAACGCCGCCTCCGGCGTCGTGGTGGAGGCGGAGGGGGCGGAGGAGGCGCTGGCGGGCTTCGCCGGGGACATCGCGTCGCGGGCGCCCCCCCTCGCCCGCGTGGACGGGGTCGGGGAGGAGCCGCTCCCTCCCACCGGCGAGCGGGGGTTCCGCATCGCCGCCAGCGAGGGCGGGGGGCGTGCCTCCACGGCGGTGCCCCCGGACGTGGCCGCCTGCCCCGCCTGCCTGCGGGAGATGCGCGACCCCGCGGACCGCCGCCACCGCCACCCCTTCGTCAACTGCACCGACTGCGGGCCCCGCTTCACCCTGATCGAGGGGGTCCCCTACGACCGCTCCCGCACCACCATGGCGGTCTTCCCCCCCTGCCCCGCCTGCGCCGGGGAGTACGCGGACCCCCGCTCCCGCCGCTTCCACGCCGAGCCCCTCGCCTGCCCGCGGTGCGGCCCCCGGCTGAGGCTGGAGGCCTCCGGCGCTCCGCCGCTGGAGGGGGAGGAGGCCCTCGCCGGGGCGGCGCGGCGGCTCGCCGCGGGGGAGGTCGTCGCCGTGAAGGGGCTCGGCGGCTTCCACCTCGCCGTCGACGCAAGGCGGGAGGAGGCCGTGGCCCTCCTGCGGCGGCGCAAGGGGAGGGTGCGGAAGCCCTTCGCCGTCATGGCGGCGGACCCCGCCGCCGTGGCGGCCTTCGCCCTCCTCTCGCCGGAGGAGGAGCGGCTCCTCCTCTCCCCGGCCCGGCCCGTGGTCCTGCTGGCCGCGCCGGAGCGGCGCATCCTCGCCCCCTCCGTGGCGCCGGGCCTCGGCGTGGCGGGGGCGATGCTGCCCTACACGCCCCTCCACCACCTCCTGCTGGAGGCCTTCGCCGCTGCCCGCGGCGGAGGGGGGCCGGCGGTCCTCGTCATGACCAGCGCCAACCTCTCCGGGGAGCCCATCGTCCGGGGGGACGGGGAGGCCCGGGAGCGGCTCGCGGGGCTGGCCGACGCGCTCCTCCTCCACGACCGGGAGATCCACGCCCGGTGCGACGACTCCGTGGCCATGGTCGCGGGAGGGGGGACGCGGATCCTCCGGCGGAGCCGTGGCTTCGTCCCCCTGCCCGTTGCGCTGCCCGCCTCCGGCCCTCCGGTCTTCGCCGCCGGCGGGGATCTCAAGAACTGCTTCTGCCTGACCCGGGGCGGCGAGGCCTTCCCCGGGCCCCACCTCGGGGACCTCGGGGGGGCCCTCGCCGCGGAGGCGTGGGTCGAGGCGGCGCTGCGGTTCGCCCGGCTCCTCGACGTGCGGCCGGCCCTGGTGGTCCACGACCTCCACCCCGACGCCCCCTCGGCGCGGCTGGCGCGGGAACTGGCCGCGGGCCCCTTCGGGGGAGTGCGGACCCTCGGCGTGCAGCACCACCACGCCCACGCGCTCTCCTGCCTCGCCGAGCACGGCGCCGCGGGCCCCGCCCTGGGAATCGCCGTGGACGGCGCCGGTCACGGGACCGACGGCACCTCCTGGGGGGGCGAGATCCTCCTCGTGGACGGTGCCCGCTTCGAGCGCCTGGCCCACCTCTCCCCCCTCCGGCTTCCCGGGGGGGACCGCGCCGTGGAGGAGGTGTGGAGGCTCGCCGCGTCGGCGCTCTTCGACCTCGGGGCCGCGGGGGAGGCGGCGCGGTTGGCCCGGCGGTGGCCCTCCGCACCCCCCTCCCGGGTGGATGCCGTCGCTTCCCTGCTCCGCGGGGGTGCCCCGCTCCCCCTCTCCTCGAGCCTCGGGCGCCTGTTCGACGCCGTCGCTGCGCTGCTGGGGCTCGTGGATCGCGTGTCCTACGAGGGGGAGGCGGCGGCTCTTCTCGAGGGGGCCGCCGGGCCCGGGCCGCTGCGGGCGACACCCTATCCCGTCCGCGTGGACAGGGGCCGCCGCCCGGCCATCCTCGACACCGCCCCGCTCCTCGGCGCCCTCCTCGAGGACGTCCTTTGCGGCCGGCCCGCGGGGGGGATCGCGGCGCGGTTCCACGCCTCCGTCGCCGCCCTCTTCGTCGCCGGCGCCGTGGAGGCCCGCTCCCGCACGGGGCTCGACACGGTGGCCCTCTCCGGCGGCTGCCTCCAGAACCGGCTCCTCCTCGAGAGCCTCGGTCGGGGGCTGGAGGCGGCGGGGTTCCGGTGCCTCCTCCCGGCCGCCGTCCCCGCCAACGATGGCGGCCTCTCCCTCGGCCAGGCCCTGGCCGGGGTACTGGAGGAGGGGGGCGGTTGAGGCCTCCCCCCCGGGGGGGGAGGCCCCCTCCGCTACTCGACCGCGATCCAGCGTTCGCCGAGCCTCCGCTGGCCGGAGCCGAGCACGGGCCCGTCGGCGTCGTCGCCCTTGAAGGCGGCATCCGGCGGCGGGGCGTTCACCCCGCCCCACCGCGCCGTCCTGTTGGAGGCGGAGAGAACGGTGCCGTCGGCATCGATGAAGAGGACCTTCCTCCCCGTGACGCCCCACTTCTCGGGCCAGGCGTAGGCGCACCAGCGGCGCTCGCGGCCGTCGATCTCGTCCGCCGTGACTCCGCCCCTCACCGCCGCCCCGGGGCCCCGCTCGTGGTGGAAGCCCGCGGGGGCGGCGCCGTCGGGGAGGAAGACCCGGAAGCGGTACCCGCAGGTGCGGGCCACGCCGTCGGCGTCCACGGCGCCGAAGGAGGGATGGAGCACCCGCGGCGCGATGGCCCGGCCCGTCGGGGCCGGGACGGCGCCGGCGAGCTCCTGAAGGGTGGCGTACTCCCCGACGCGGTCCGCGTCCCGGTCGATGGACGTCCGGGAGCGGGCCGACTCCTCGGCCGCGGCGATGCGGCGCAGCCTCTCCAGCGCCGCGTCCTCGTTGTAGGTGATCACCGGCTCGCAGCTTCCGCCCTGCGTGCCCTCGATGGTGGTCCGCCCGATGAGGTCCATGCCGGCCATCGACCCGGCCCTGCGCAGGAACGGCTCGAGGAGGAGGGCCGAGTCCGCCTCGACCCCGGCGAGGGCGCGGCCGGCCGGCGAGTCGTGGAACGCCAGGGCCTGCTCCAGGTCCCCGTCGGAGAGGCTCCGGCCGAAGAGATCGACGCCGATGGCGAGGACCTTCTCGCGGTCGACGGTCCTCCGGAGCCGCTCGACGTAGCCCTCCGGGACCTTGCCCTGGTCCTCGGCCCGCTGCCAGGGACGGGTCATCCCGTCCACGGCCCGGTCCGTCCACCCCGAGAGAATGAGGAGGCGCCGGATCCTCTCCCCCCGCTCACCGGGGGAATCGGCGGAAGCCGAGGAAGGGCCGCCGTCGCAGGGGAGCCAGAGCAGGAGCAAGATCGCCCCGCCCACGATCCGCGTGTACTTCGACATGGCCGCCTCCCGTCTCGCAGGCGACCATTGATCTCCCCGCGACGGGTCCATTATACCCGATGGAGGCCCGCGCCGCTGTGCCGATGAAGGGGGTGTGGACCCGGGGACCTGACGCCCCTTTGATGCGGTGTCCCGCCGCTCGGTGTAGCCTCCGTACCGTCGCACCGTCGGGGTCGGAGACTCGCCCATGGTCGCGGATCCGGTCGGAGCCAGGGACGGCGGAGACCCGGGGGACGGCGCGCCCGGGCGGGTGACGGCGGATCGCGCCGCCCTCGAGGGGGCGCTGCGCCGCAGCGAACTCATCTCCCGGAGCCTGGCGGACCGGCTCACCCAGCGCATCTTCGTCAAGGACCTGGAATCCCGCTACCTCTTCGCCAACGCCGCCTACGCCGGCGACCTGGGCGTGGATCCGGAGTCGGTGGTGGGAAAGGACGACCACGATTTCTTCCCCCCGGAGTTCGCCGACGCCTACCGGGCCGACGACCGGGAGGTGATGGAATCCGGAGCGACGAAGGACATCGAGGAGCGCTACACGGTGGGCGGGGTGGCGAAGTGGATCCACACCGTGAAGGTCCCCTTCCGGGACGAGCGCGGGGGCATCATCGGGGTCCTCGGCTCCTTCGAGGACATCACCGCACGCAAGACAGCCGAGGACGCCCTCCGGGAGAAGGAGTACCTCCTCTCCGAAGCGCAGCGCCTCGGCAGCATCGGGAGCTGGTTCGTGGACGCGGAGGGGCGCGTCTCGGGGTCGGAGGAGTACTACCGCCTCCACGGGATCGAACCCGCGGCCTATCCGCAGGACGTATCCTCCGTCATCGGGAGCCTCGTCCACCCCGAGGACAGGGAGGCGGTCCGGGAGTGGGTCCGGAAGCTCGCCGAAGGGAAGGAGCCGGCGGAAGTGGAGTACCGCATCCTCCGGCCCGACGGAGCCGTCCGCGTCTTCCAGGCCCGCGGCTCCCTGTCGGGGAGGGGGGGGACCGGCCCCGGCCACATGGCGGGGACGGTGCAGGACGTCACCCATCGCGTGGCCCTCGAGTCGCAGCTCCGGCAGTCGCAGAAGATGGAGGCCGTGGGGAAGCTGGCGGGGGGCGTGGCCCACGACTTCAACAACATGCTCTGCGCCATCCTCGGCTACGGGGAGCTGGCGCTGGGAAGGCTCCGGGAGGGGGATCCCGTCCGGGACCACGTCGTCGAGATCCTCAAGGCGGGACGCCGCTCCGCGGCCCTCACCGGCCAGCTCCTCGCCTTCAGCCGGAGGCAGACGCTCCAGCCCGAGTGGGTGGACCTCAACGGGCTCCTCGGGGACCTGCGCCGGATGCTGGAGAGGCTCATCGGCGAGGACATCGACCTGCGGCTCGCCGCGGATCCCGCCCTGGGGACGGTGATGGTGGACCGGGGCCAGATGGAGCAGGTCGTGATGAACCTCGTGGTGAACGCCCGCGACGCCATGCCCGGCGGCGGCACCCTGACCATCGAGACGGCGAACGTGGATCTGGACGATCGCTACGTGAAGGACCACGCGGACGCCTCCCCCGGCCGGCACGTCGTGACGATGGTGAGCGACACGGGCTGCGGGATGGACGCGGCGACCATGGCGCGAATCTTCGAGCCGTTCTTCACGACCAAGGAGCAGGGGAAGGGGACCGGTCTCGGGCTCCCGACGGCCTACGGAATCGTGAAGCAGTCGGGGGGCCACATGACGGCGTACTCGGAGATCGGGCACGGCTCCGTCTTCCGGGTCTACCTCCCCCGCATCGACGCACCGGCCGGCCCCCGGGAGGAGCCCGGCGGGGCCGCCCCGCTCGCCGGGGAGGGCCGGCACGTCCTCGTCGTCGAGGACGAGCCGATGGTCCGGGGCCTCCTCGAGGGGATGCTGGGGGAGCTCGGCTTCCGGGTGACGGCGGCGGCCTCCGGGGCGGAGGCGCTGGCGCTGGTGGATGGGGGCCGCCTGGAGCCCGACCTGGTCCTCACGGACATGATCATGCCGGGGATGACGGGGACGGATCTCGTGGAGCGCCTCCGCCGGGTCCGCCCCGGCCTCCGCGCCGCCATCATGTCCGGGTACTCGGAGGGCTCCGTCTCCAGCCAGGGGCTCCTCGGGCCGGGCACCCGGTTCCTGCGCAAGCCCTTCACCTCCCGGGAACTCGCCGCCGCGGTCGGCGGCGCCCTCGGGGACGGGTAGCGCCTCTCCCCCCCTTCTCCGCTACCATGGGGCCCGCATCGGGAGCGGATGGAGGTGGACCATGCGGCCTCTCCCCTGGGTCCTCGCGGCGATGGCCGGTCTTCTCACCGCCCCTCCCCCCGTCCCCGCCCTCGACGAGAAGGTCCCCGAGGCCGCCGCCCCGGAGAAGGTGAAGCCCGGGCAGACGGCCCTCCTCAAGGCGCCGAAGGGGATGCGCTACTTCCTCCGCGTGCCGGAGGGCTACGACCCGAAGAAGGGGACGCGGCTCGTCGTCTTCCTCCACGGCTCCAACATGAACGGCCTCTCCTACGTCCGCTCCTTCGAGGCGAAGAACTGGGCGAAGGACGCGATCCTCCTCTGCCCCAACGGCGAGGAGGGCACAGACCCCTACGGCGCCAACAACTTCACCTTCGGGAGCGCCCCCCTCGTGGCCGACGCGACGGAGCAGGTGAAGAAGGCCTTCAAGACCACCGTCGCCTACTGCGGCGGCCACTCCCAGGGCGGCTACCTCACCTACAGCGTCATCCTGAACTTCCCCGACCTCTTCCAGGGCGCCATGCCCATGGCGGGGGACTGCTGGAGCCAGAACGAGCCCAACCTCTGGGAGGACCGGCCCGACGTCGCGGAGAAGCAGCGCGGGATCGCCATCGCCGTCGTGCACGCCCCCGACGATCCCGTCGTGGACTTCGCCCAGGGCCGGCACGCCTACGACTGCTTCCGCGCCGCGGGGTGGCGGAAGCTCCGCCTGTTCGCCCCCGAGGGCGCGCAGCACATGTTCATGGTCTACCCCGTGGACGAGGTCCTCGACTGGCTCGACGCGATGTCCGGGGAGGCCGGGAGGGAGGTCCTCGAACTCTGCGGGAAGTGGGGGAAGGCGGGCGAGTGGGGCTGGGTCGTCGAGGCGGCCCGGGCCACCCCCCTGGCCAAGCCCCCCTCCCTCAAGGAGGCCGAGGCCGCTGCGGCGAAGGCGGTCCCCGTCATGGAGAAGGCGATGAAGGGGAAGGCCGCGGACTGGGTCCCGCAGTGGCTCGAGTTCTCCCGCGTGTACGGCGGGACGGCGTCGGCGCGTCCCCTCGTGGCCCGCTACCTCGACCGGCGGGACAAGCAGGCCGGGGACGGGAGGCGGCTCTTCGGCGAGGCGCGGGGGCTCTTCCGGCAGGAGAAGCGGGAGGAGGCCTACCGCACCCTCGAGAAGCTCCTCGCCGAGGCCCCCTGCACCTACGAGGCCTGGTACGCCTGGAAGTGGCTCTCGGAGAGGAAGTGAGGGCGCGGGGGGCGCGTCCCCTCCCTACGCCCCCTCCTCCGCCACCGGCATCCGCACGGTGAAGAGCACGCCCCCCTCCTTCGGGGAGGCCACGCCCACCATGCCGCCGAAGATGTGGAGGATGCGGGACGCGAGGGGGAGGCCGAGCCCGAGGTCCCCCGTCGGCGTCACCGACTCCACGACGGAGAAGACCCCGAGGAGCTTCGCCACCACCTCCGGGTCCATGGGCGCTCCCGCCCCGGTGATGCGCAGGACGACGTCGGGGCCGCGGGATTCCGCCGCCACCGTGACCGTCCCGCCGGCGGCGCAGAACCGGGCCGCCCCTTCCACGAGCCCGGCGAAGGCGTGCTGGGCGAGCACCGGGTCGCAGGGCACGCGCAGGGCCGTGGCCGGCACGGGCCCGATGGAGACCCCCCGCGCCTTCGCGTAGGGGGCGGCCCCCTCGACGGCCTCGCGGAGGATCGACTCCAGGGGCCACGCCTTCGCGTCCAGCGCCTGCCCCTCGACACGGAGCCTCGTCAGCGCCAGCGCGTCCTCCACGAGGCGGCTCAGGCGCTCGAGGGAGGCCTGGAGGATGGCCGCCAGCTCCCGCCGCTCCTCCTCGGCGAGACCGCCCTCCACGAGGATCTGCCCCGCGGCCTGCAGCCCCGTGACGGGGGTGCGCAGCTCGTGGGCGATGAGGGTCAGGAAGTCGTCCTTGGCGCGGTCGAGGCTCGCCAGCCGCGCGTGGGCCTCGCAGAGGTCCTTCGTCCTCTCGCGGACGGCGTCCTCGAGGACCCGGTTGCTCCGCTCCAGCAGGCGGCGGACCTTCGCCTCGCTCTCGCGGAGGCGGTGCCGCGCGAGGCATCCCTCGACGCGGGCGCGCAGGAGCTCGGCCCGGAAGGGCTTCTGCACGTAGTCCTCGGCGCCGAGGCGGAGGCACCGCTCGGCGATGGCCACGTCGTGGTAGGCGGTGATCACGACCACGGGGATGTGCCGGAGCCGAGGGTCCCCCTTCATGCGGGCCAGCACGTCGGTCCCGTCGAGACCCGGGAGGTAGATGTCGAGGAGCACGAGTTCCGGCGCGTTCCGCCCCATCAGCGCGAGGGCGCCGGGCCCGTCGCCGACGGTGGCGACCTCGTGCCCCCCGGCGCCGAGGAGATCCGTGAGCATCGCGCGGATGCCCTCGTCGTCGTCCACCACGAGGATGCGCCCCCGCGGACCGGCGCCCCGGTCCCCCGGAGGCGGCTCCGCGACATCCGTACCCAGCGTCGTCTCGAGCAAGGCCCGCCCTCCCACTGCCGGATTCCCGGTGCGCCATCATCCCCTCGCCGGTGCCCGGGGTCAAGCCGGGCCCGGGCGCCCGCACCTATAGTTGGGAAGGGAGGGGGGGCGGGATGGTCCAATCTCCCGTACAACGAACGGAGGCTCCCCTGCCCTTCCACACCCTGGGACTGCATCCCCCCCTCACGGACACCCTGCGCGCCCTCGGCTTCGAGCGGCCCACCCCCATCCAGGAGAAGGCCATCCCGCCCATCATGGCGGGGCGGGACGTGGTGGGCTCCGCCGAGACCGGCAGCGGCAAGACCGCCGCCTTCCTCCTCCCCGCCCTGCACCGCCTCCTCTCCGGTGCCCGCACCGGCACCACCCGCGTCCTCGTCCTCGTCCCGACCCGGGAGCTGGCCGTGCAGGTCCACACCGTGGCCGGGGAGCTGTCCGTCGGGACCGACGTCACCTGCGCCGCCGTCTACGGCGGGGTGGCCATGGAGGGCCAGGCGGCGGCTCTGCGGGGGGGCGTGGACATCGTCGTCGCCACCCCCGGCCGCCTCCTCGACCACATCGGGCGCGGCTGGAGCCGGTTCCGCGGGCTCGAGCTGCTCGTCCTCGACGAGGCCGACCGGATGCTCGACATGGGCTTCCTCCCCGACATCCAGAAGATCCTCGGGCGGCTCCCGACGGAGCGCCAGACCCTCCTGTTCTCGGCCACCATGCCGAAGGAGATCGCCGACCTCGCCGGGGCCATCATGCGGGACCCCGAGAGGATCCGCCTGGGCGCCGTGAAGGCCTCCGCCGCCCCCGTGGGAATCACCCACGCCCTGTTCCCCGTCCCCGCGCACCGCAAGACCGCCCTCCTCGAGGTCCTGCTCCGGAGGGGCGGCATGCACTCGGTCCTCGTCTTCACGCGCACCAAGATCGGCGCCGACCGGCTCGGTCGCGAGCTGGAGCGGCTCAAGTTCGGCGTCGGCGTCATGCACGGGGACCGCGACCAGGCGGAGCGGGAGCGTGACCTCGGAGCCTTCATGGACGGCTACATCAAGATCCTCGTCGCCACGGACGTCGCCGCCCGCGGCATCGACGTGGAGGGCATCACCCACGTCGTGAACTACGACTTCCCCCGGGCCCCGGAGGACTACCTCCACCGCGTCGGCCGCACGGGCCGGGCCAAGGCCAAGGGGGACGCCTTCACCCTCGTGTCCCCGGAGGAGGAGGGGGACGTCGCCGCCGTCGAGCGCGCCCTCGGCTGCTCCATCCCGCGGGTGACGCTGCCGGAGTTCGACTACGCCGCCCGGGCCGTGCCCGGGCGCGGTTCCCCGCCCCGGGGCTCCGAGCGCGGTTCCGATCGGGGACGCGGATCGGGCCGCCGGGAGGGCGGGGGCGGCGGCGGCGGACGCGGCGGCCGCCCCTCGCGGGAGTCGGGGCGGGGGGGGAGGAGCCGCATCACCTCCTCGAGGCCCGGGTCCGTCCCCGGTCCCGCGCCGGGAGCCGGCGCCGGCGCCACCTTCGGCCCCGGCCCCGACCCCGGACGATCCTCTCCCGCGAAGCCGGCTCCTCCTCCGCAGGGAGGGGGCTCCGCGGCCGGCAACTCCTCCTCCCCCGGCAGGGGCGGGACGGGAGCGGGGGCGGGACCCCGCCGGCGCCGCCGCGGCGGGCGGGGACGGCGGCCCGGCGGCGGAACCGGCGGGGGCCCTACTCCATCGGGATCTTGAGGGGGCTGACGGTGCAGCCCTTCCCCCGCTTCGCCGCCTCGGCGTCGGCGGCGGCCCTCTCGGCGTAGGGGAAGGTCTTCACCGGCACGAGGCCGGGGACGCCGACGGCCCAGACCACCTTCATCCGGCCCGCGCTCCTCGCGGGCCGCGCCTTCCGCGGCGCCGCCGCGGCGCGGGTCTTCGCCTTCGCCGCCTTCTCCTCGGACTTCGCCTCCGCCTCGGCGGCGGCCCGTGCGATGCGATCGGAATTCGAAGCGTGCCTGGCCATGGATCCTCCTTCCCGGGGGGACGCGGGAACCCTAACCGATCCGTCCCCCGGCGGGACGGAACCGTCCGGCGGCCCCGTCCCCGGCGGGTATCATCTCCCCTCCCATGCGCGTGCGCCTCTTCGACAGCCTGACGCGGGAGATCCGCGACCTCGAGACCGCCGAGCCCGGCGTCGTCCGCCTCTACGCCTGCGGCCCCACGGTCTACGCCCCCGCCCACATCGGGAACTTCCGCACCAACGTCGCCTGGGACGTCGTCCGCCGGAGCCTGGAGCTCCTCGGCTGGCGGGTGCGGCTGGTGATGAACCTCACCGACGTCGGGCATCTCACCCGGGACGACACCGCCGACGGGGGCGAGGACAAGATGGAGGTGGCGGCTCGCAGCGAGGGCGTGGAGCCCCTGGCCATCGCGCAGCGGTACATCGACCGCTTCCACGCCGACCGCCGGGCGCTGCGCATCCTCGACGCCGAGGCCTACCCCCGCGCGACGGAGCACGTCGCGGGGATGATCGAGCTCATCGGGCGCCTCGTCGAGCGGGGCCACGCCTACGTCGTCGGCGGCAACGTCTACTTCGAGGTGGCGTCCTTCCCCGCCTACGGCCGTCTCTCGGGCAACACCATCGACGCGCTGGTGGCCGGCGCCCGGGTGGAGCCCCACCCGGACAAGCGCCACCCCGCCGACTTCGCCCTCTGGAAGACCGACCCGGCCCACCTCCAGCAGTGGGACTCCCCTTGGGGCCGCGGCTTCCCCGGGTGGCACATCGAGTGCTCGGTGATGGCGATGAAGCTGCTGGGGACGGAGACCGTGGACCTCCACGCCGGCGGCGAGGATCACCTCTTCCCCCACCACGAGTGCGAGATCGCGCAGAGCGAGGGCGCGACGGGGGTCCCCTTCTCCTGCCTCTGGATCCACACCCGCTTCATGCAGGTGGACGGCAAGCGCATGGGGAAATCCGAGGGGAACGCGTGGACCCTCGACGACCTCCTCGCCGACGGCGCCGACCCGGTGGCGGTGCGCTACCTGCTGCTCTCGGTGCAGTACCGCCAGCCCATGGTGTTCACGCGGGAGGGGATCGAGGCGGCGGGGAGGGCGGTGGAGAGGATCCGGACCTGCGTCAGGAACGTCGTGGAGGAGGAGGGGGCTCCGCCCCTGTCGGAAGACGAGGAGGCCCTGCTTTCCGGATGGGATGCCGGGTTCAGGGAGTCCCTGGCGGACGACTTCAACACTTCCGCCGCCCTCGGCAAGGTGTTCGACACGGTTCGCTTCGTGAATTCCCGCGGTCCCTTCGACCCGGCCGGTGCCGCTCGGGTCCGCGCCCTCTTCGCGACCTTCGACCGGATCCTCGACGTCCTCCGGGAGGACCCGCCTCCCGCGTCGGGCCAGGACGACGCCGACATCGACGCGCTCGTGGCGCAGCGGGAGGCGGCGCGGAAGGCGAAGGACTTCGCCCGCGCCGACGCGCTTCGGAAGGAACTGGACGGGCTCGGCATCGCGCTCGAGGACACGCCGCGGGGGCCGCGCTGGACGAGGAAGTGAGGCGATCGTGAAGGAGTTCGACCTCGTCGCGCTGGGCGGCGGCAACGCCGTCACCGTCGCCATGGCGGCGGGGAAGCGGGGGCTCAAGACGGCGGTGGTCGAGGCGGCGGAGCTCGGCGGCACCTGCCCCAACCACGGCTGCATCCCCTCCAAGCTCCTCCTCGGCTACGCCGATGCCGCCACCCGGGTGCGCGAGGCCGGGGCCTTCCACCTCCGCGCGACGCTCTCCGGCGTGGACGGGCCGGCCCTCCTCGCGGAGACCTTCGCCGCCACGCGTCCGACGGACGGGAAGATCGCCGCCTCGCTGGGGAGGAACGTGACGCTCTTCCGCGGCCGGGGCCGGTTCGTCGCGCCCCGCACCGTGGAGGTGGGGGGGGAGCGCATCCGCGGGACCCGGGTCGTGGTCGGCACGGGGACCCGTCCCCGCCTCCCCGACGTGCCGGGCGCCGCGGGCACGCCGTACTGGACGAGCCGCGACGTCTTCGACATGGCGACGCTTCCGGCCACGCTCATCGTCGTCGGCGGCGGTCCCATCGCCACGGAACTCGCCCAGTTCTTCCACGGGGTCGGGGTCCCGACGACGGTGGTCCACCGGGACGCGCTGCTTCTCGGCCGCGAGGACGAGGAGGTGCGCCGCGTCTTCGCCGCCGGCTTCGCGGAGCGCATCCCCTGCCGGCTCTCCACGGAGGTCGTGCAGGTCGCCCACGGGAAGGACGGGTTCGCCGTCGAGGTGCGCTCCCCCTCGGGGACGGAGACGCTCCGGGCGGAGCGGCTGCTCTTCGCCATCGGGCGGGTGCCCGCCACCGGCGATCTCGGCGCGGAGGCGGCGGGCATCGAGCTCGACGGGGCCGGTTTCATCCGCGTGGACTCCCGGCTGCGCACGACGGCGAAGGGGGTCTTCGCGCTCGGCGACGTGGTCGGGGGGCCGCAGTTCACCCACACGGCGGCCTGGGCGGCGAAGTACCTCGAGCGGTCGCTCCTCGACGGGTGGAGGAAGCCCCTCGACTACGGCCCCGTGCCCCACGCGGTCTTCTCCATGCCCGAGGTGGCCGGCGTGGGCCCGACGGAGCAGGAACTGCGGAAGGCGAAGATCCCCTACCGCGCCGCCTCCCTCCCCTACACGACGGCGGCCAAGGGGCGGGCCATCAAGGAGCGCCACGGGCTCTGCAAGGTGATCGTCGCCCCCGACGGGAGGCTGCTCGCCTGCCACGTCGTGGGGGAGAGCGCCTCGGCCCTCGTCCACCAGGCCATCATGGCGCTGCGGTGGAAGCCGCGCATCGAGGCGCTGACGGAGGTGATGTACATCCACCCCTCGCTGCCGGAGGTGCTCCGCAACACGGCGCGGAAGGCGGCGGCGATGGTGGAGGAGGGGCGGAAGGGAAGCCGGAAGAGGAAGCCGGCGCGGAAGCCGGCCTGAGAGGAGAAGTCATGGGGAAGCGGCTGGGGTCGCTGCGCATCGGGGGCTGCACGCTCACCTGGGAGCGGGGGCAGGCGACGCTGACCGATGCGTCGGGATTGCGGGAGATCTCCCTCCGGCTCTCCGGCGGGGGGCTCGGGGCGGAGGTCGGGGCGAAGGACCCGGACCAGGCGATCCTCGTCGGGGGGACGCGGGCGGTCCTCGCCGACGGCGGGGCCTTCACGCTGTCCGAGGTGGACCACGGAAAGGGGATCCTCCGGGCGATGGTGGCGGGGGACCGGGCGGTGCTCGTCTCCCGGGAGAAGGCGGCGGTCGTCGAGTTCGGGACCGGGGTGGTGCTCGGGGAGGCGCACACGCCCTACGGGGCGTCGCGGCCGGAGATGGCCGTCGCCACGGCGCGGGCGGTGGCGGTCCCCTTCCAGGATTCCTTCGCGGTGCTCTCCACGGACGACGGGGTTTCCGCGGTCCACCGGGTGAAGGCGGGGTTCCCGCTGCTGGAGAAGGTGGGGGAGGGGTTCCTCGCCGGGGGCGGGAGCCTCCTCGTCTACGCCTCGGGGCGGGAACCGGGGCGGGCGGATTCGGAGGAGACGCGGGGACGGATCCGCGAGGGGCTCGCACGGGTGCGCGGCGACCTCGCGGCGGTGCCGACGCGGGACGACGTCTACATCGTGGACGGGAAGGCGGGGGAGATCCGCGCCTGCGCCGTGGACGGCCGCATCGAGGAGGTCGTCGTCGGCGCCGACACCGTCACCGTCCACAGCGGCGGCAACCGCACGACCGTCTTCGACCGCTACGGCAACTGAACGGTGTCAGACGCTTTTCGGTCGGCGTCGTGAGGTGATCGCAATCTGCGATCACCTCCGCAACCCGATGCGGGGACGGGCGTTGAGTACGCCTTCACCGGACCCGGGGAAGGGGATACGATCCCCCTCGTGCGCCTCCTCCCCCGACTCCTCCTCGCCGCGGCGCTGATCCCCGGCTGCGCATCGCCGGGGCCCGCCGGACCCATCCCGGGCGACCCATGGACGCCGCCGCCCGGCGCGCTGGCCCTCGCGGCGCGGCTCGGGAGCGGGGATCCGGCCGAACGGGCCGCCGCCGAGGAGGCCCTGGCCGCCCTCGACGGGGAGGGCCGCATCTCCGTCCTGCGGGCCGGGCTCCGGCTCCCCGACGGGCCCGCGGCGGTGGCCTGCGCGGGGCGGCTCGAGTGGACCTGGCTCGACGTGCGGGAGGCGGCGCGGAGCGTGGCGATCCTCATGCCGACCCTGTTCGCCCCCGGGGCGGAGGCGAACTTCGAGGAGTTCCGGTCCTACGTCGGGAGCGACGAGCTGGGACCGCTGCTGGAGACGGTGGGGGCGGGGCCCTGGGAGATCCACGGGTACGAGGACATGACGGGGCCGCTTTCGCAGCTCCACCGCGTAGTGCGGGCGGAGCACTTCCCGATCCTCTGCCGCCTCGCCGTCCACCCCGACGCGGGGGTGCGTGCGGGGGCTTTCGACGGGCTCGTCACGACCCTCGACAACACCGACCGTTTCCGCGAGGAAGTCGCGCGCTGCCGCCTGGCCCGCGGGCAGGATGGCCTCGTCGAGGGGCCGGCATCCCGCGAGGTGGTCGGCTCCGGGTACCCGATCCGCCTCCGGGAGGTGCTGCGCCGGTTCTTCATCGAGCGGCTCCTTCCGGGTCCCGAAATGGGGGCCGTGGAGCGGTGGGCGCTCCGCTGGATGAACGACGAGCGCCCCGGCCCCGGGGACGCGGGATTCCTCCTCGCCATGGAGAAGGCGGATCACCTTCCTTCCGCCGCGGAGTTCGTCCTCCTCCTCGCCCTCGGCGATCTCCGGGACGAAGCCACGGGCGCCCGCCTCGACGCCCGCCTCGATCCCTCGGTCCGCATCCTCGAGGCCGACCACCTCGCCGCGGCCCTGCACGCAGGGGTGCGCCGAGGGAGGGCCGGGGCGATGGACCGCCTCCGCGGCCTCGCTCGCGAGAATCCCACCGCCCTCGTCCTCCTCGCCGACCTCGAGCCGGGGGCGGCGGCGGCGATCCTCCGGGAGTTCCTCCTCGTCCGGGAACCGGAGCCGGCCGCGGCCGCGCGGCGGTGGGCGGAGGACTGCCTCTGGACCGGGGAGACCCTCGACCGCCCCCTGCCGGACGGGATCTTCGACGGGCTGGAGGAGGCGGCCCTGGCCGCGGGCCTCGACGGGGGGGCGCTCGCCCGGCTCGGGACCCTGCATCCCGCGCTCGCCACGCGCAGCCTCGCCCGGGCGGCGGTGGAGGAGTTCCGGCGACGGGGGTTCCCGGCGGGAGAGGACGACTCCGACCCCTCCCTCCTCGACCCGCGGGAGGCCGCCTTCCTCGATGTCGCCGCGCCGGAGGAGTTCCGGGCTCTGCTGCGGGAGTGGGCCGAGGCGGACGACGGCGAGGTGCGCGCGTGGGCCCGCCGGATGCTCCTCCTGCTCGGAGACAGGGCGTCAGGTCCCATGCTCGCGGCCTTCGTGGAGGAAGGGGGAGGAGAGGATTCGGATCCCGGCCCGCTCCATCTCCTCGCCCGCATCCCCTGCCCGGAGGTCGCGGCGCTCCTCCGGGCGCGGGCCGCGGAGGAACCGTGGAACGGTCCGGGATTGAGCGCCTACGCCGCGCTCCACGGGTTCCCGGGCGACTCCCTCGCCTTCGTCGCCTCCTTCCCCGACGAGACCCTGCCCGATCCCGCCCTCCGGGCCGAGTTCCGTCGCCTCGTCCTCGAGGGGCGCCCGGTGGACGCGCTGGCCGCCGTCCTCGCCGCCCGGCCCGACCACGAGGGCTGGGGGCTCGGCGCCGTGGACGACCCGCGCGTCCGCGCCCACCTGGAGGGGCTCCGCGACCGCCGCGCGCCGGGGAAGCACCGCTACGCCATCGAGCAGCTCGCCCTCGGCGGGGACGCCGCGGCCCGCGAGGAGCTGTGGAGCGCCTACCGGGCCGGCCGCTACCGGTGGGTGGACGAGGCCGACTACGACACCATGACGCTGGGGTGGGACCTCTCCACCCTCCCCTACTGGATCGGGGAGCTGGAGTCGAACTGCTGCCGCTTCTACAAGCCGGCCTGGCTCCTCGACAACCGGTTCGGGATCGACCCCCACAACTTCGCGAAGTCCCTCGCCATCCCCGCCGACGTCCTCCGCCGCTGGTGGGAGCGGTGCGGCTCCCGTCTCCGGAAGAGCCCCCTCGCGGAGGAGTACGTCGTCGGCCCCGCCGACTGACCCGCCTCCGTACGGTGCCAGGAACCGTGCGGAGGCGAACGCGGGGGGCCCGCGCCGGTTCCCCCATGGAGCGGGCCCTGCGCCCGCGGAAGGGAGCGTCCCGTGGAGATCCGTCCGCCGGGCCCGCCGCGCATCCTCGCGTGCCCGGTCTGCGGCAAGCCGATGGAGATCGTCGTCAAGGCCCGGGTCCCCGTGGACCGCTGCCCGCTGCACGGCGTCTGGCTGGACCGGGAGGAGTTCGACCAGGTCCTCCGGGGGAAGGATGCCCGGCGCCGCAGGGCCCTCGCCGTCGTGTCGAACTCCGCCAGGGACAAGGGCCGGACCGAGGGCGCTTTGTTCGGCGTCTGGTCCTTCCTCCTGAAGTAAGGCGCGTCTTCACCGAAGTACGCCCGGCACCCCTCGACGGAGGCGGCCGCAATCTGCGTCCACCTCCGCAAGGGGCGGCGTGGACCGGGGTTCCGGGAGGCCGTCCGGGAGCGGAGGACCTCCCGTCGGACTCGCGCCCTCCCCTCCTGTACACCCCCTCGCATCCGCGGTCCGGGAAGGAGGAGGCCCCCCTTCCCGGGAGGTTGCATGATGCAACACAATGCCGTACCATGGGCGGCGGTCCCAAGGAGGCCCGCCCCCGTGCCCATCCTCCACGTCCGCAACGTGCCCGCGCCCCTCTACGCCGAACTGCAGCGGCTGGCCGCGGCCCGGCGGCGCTCCCTCAGCGCCGAGGTGCTGGAACTGCTGGAGAGGTCCATGCAGGAGGAGGCGCGCCGGGAGCGCCACGACGCCGCCCTCCGCCGGCTCGACGGACTCCGGAGGAAGGTGGGCCCCCTCGCGTCGGACTCCACCGCGTGGCTCCGGGAGTGGCGGGACCGTGAGTGACGGGGACGCCCTCGTCGTCGACGCCTCCGTCGGTGTGAAGCTCCTCCTCGATGAGGAGGGATCGGCGGAGGCCCGCCGGATCCTCGGCCAGTCCCCCGGCCCCCGGCTCCACGTCCCCGACACCTTCTTCGCCGAGTGCGGCCACGTGTTCCGCTGCGCCGTCCTCCGGTTCGGCCTGCCGCCCAGGGTGGCGGAGCGCGCGACGGCGGATCTCGCGCTCCTGGACTGGACCTCCTGGCCCGTAAGGGAGATGGCAGGCGAAGCCGTGTGCCTGGCCAACGCGAGGGGCCTCTCCGTCCACGACGCCTGCTACGTCGTCCTGTCGGATCGCACCGGTGCCCCTCTCCTCACCGCCGACCGCAAGCTCCATGGACGTCTCGCCGGCACCCGGCATCGGGTGCTGCCTTTAGGTGCCTGGCACAGGGTGGAGTGATTTTTCGGGGAATTTTCCGCAGTCGAACGGCGC
>CAYJMF010000028.1:0-1127 GCA_964370855.1 uncultured Planctomycetota bacterium
TTCCCCGGCCTGGCGGTCGCGGAGGAGCTGCGCCGTGCCGGCGCCGGGGTGTCGTGGCTGGGCGCGCGCCGCGGCCTCGAGACGGACCGCGTCCCGCGCGCGGGGATCGAGCTGCTCGCCCTCCCCGTCACCGGCGCCACCGGCCGGGGACTGAGCGGCCACGCCGGGGCGCTGCTGCGGCTGCCGGCCGCGGTGCTGCGCGCCGCGCTGTTCCTGCTGCGCCGGCGGGCGGACGCGGTGCTCGCGGTCGGCGGCTACGCCGCGATGCCCGGAGCGCTCGCGGCGGCCGCCGTCGGCGTGCCGCTGGTGATCCAGGAGCAGAACGCGCTGCCGGGCGTCGCCAACCGCTTCCTGGCGCCGTGGGCAACGGCGATCGCGTGCGGTTTCGCAGGCGCTACCGCGTACTTCCCCTCCATGCCGGCGCGCTGGACCGGCAACCCGGTGCGGCGCGAGTTCTTCGCGGTGCCGCCGGCGCCGGCCGGGCCGCCGTCGGTGCTGGTGACGGGCGGCAGCCAGGGCTCGGCGTTCCTCAACCGCGTGCTGCCCGACGCTTTCGCCCGCCTCGCCGCCGGCGGCGTCCGGCCGCGCGTCGTCCATCAGGCGGGGCCGCGGTGGGCGGACGAGGTGCGCGCGCGCTATGCGGCGGCCGCCGTCGACGCCGAGGTCGTGGGGTTCATCGAGCAGCCGGACCGGGCGCTCGCCGCGGCCTCGCTCGTGGTCGCGCGCGCCGGCGCGCTCCCCGTCAGCGCGCGCGCCGCGGCGCGCCGGGCGGGGGGGGGGGGCCCCCGGGCGGGCCCCCCCCCCCCGGGGCCGGCCCCCCCCCCACCCCGGGACCGTAGATGAGGCAGAGGCTCCAGTACGCCATCCGGCGCCGCGGGGGAATCTCCGGGATCGGGGCAATGGATCCTGGGGGACGGCGGGCATCCCCTGAGTTTCGGTTTCGCAGAACCACGAGTGGTGAACGCCGTCCCCCTGGATCCAGTGCCCCGATCCCGGAGATTCCCTCGCGGCGCTGGAGTTCGTCTCGACCCCGCCGCCTCTCCAACGGTCCCGGGAGTGGGGGGGGGGGGGGGGCCCCGGGGGGGGGGGGGCGGGGGGGGAGCGGGCCCCCCCCCCCGGGGGCCCGC
>CAYJMF010000028.1:1137-48644 GCA_964370855.1 uncultured Planctomycetota bacterium
GAGGAAGAGGCGTCCCCTCCGTTCGGGGACGCCTCTTCCTCTTCCGGGACCCCCCCGCCGGAGGCGCGCAACGCCAGGGAGGTTCCGCACGAGACAACGAGGAGCCGACCGGCCGGCCTTCATCGCCCCGACTCCGATGAATCGGGTCGGGTACCGTATTCCCCTACCTCAGCCGGAGGTACCCCGGCTTCACTTCCTCCCACTCCCGCCGCTCCGTCCCCGCGTCGTCGCCGATGGCGAGGGAGACGCGCACCGTGGTCCCCCCGGGGGCGGTCAGTTCGGCGCTCTTCACGGTCATGGCCAGGGTCCCCGCCTCGAGGTCCACCTTCACGGAGAGCTTCGGCACCTGCCCCGCGGGGCTCTTCCACTTCTTCTTCAGGCCCTTCCCCTTCCAGCCCGGGTCCCCGGCGGGGATCTGGAGGGAGAGGGGGGCGTCCTCGGCGCCGATGCGGAAGACGATGCCCTCGGCCACGGGGTCGGCGGTCCCGTCGGAGGTCTCCGGGTCCGGGGTCCACGAGGCGGTCAATCTGAGGGAGTCCTTCCTGAACTTCGCCGAGTCCTTCAGGTCCCCGCTCGCGGAGGCGACGAGGAGGTTCGCGAGGGTGGCCCCGGAGGTCTCCGCGAAGGAGGAGGCCTGCAGCGTCCCCACGGCGCGGACCCTGTAGTCGTAGGCGGTGTCCGGGGAGAGGTTCCCGTCGTGGAACGTGGTCGCGTTCACGGGGGCCGTGGAGAGAAAGGCGAAGGCGGCGGTCCCCTTCCTGCGGTGGACCTCGAAGCCGCTCTCCCCCTCGCTGTTGTCGGTCCACTGGAGGTCGATGAAATCGGGACCCGCGGCGGCGACGACGAGGTCCGAGGGGGCCTTCGGGTAGGGGACGTAGGTGCCCGAGGCGGCCGTCGCCTCGTTGGACCAGTCGGAGACGCCGACGGAGTTCTTCGCCCGCACGCGGTAGGTGTACTCCGTCACGGGGGCGAGGTCCGCGTCGGAGAAGGCGACGGCGTTGGCCCCGGGCCGCCCGACGCGGGTCCACGGGTCGGAGGCGCTCGTCCGCTCCACCTCGAACTCCGCCTCGTTGGTGGCGTTGTCCGTCCAGGCGAGGCCGATGGTCCCGTCGAACTGCCAGGCGGCGGTGAGGTCCGTCGGGGCCGCCGGCGTCACCGGCGGGGGCGGGGCGTTGGGGTTCTGGTCCCACTCGATGACGTAGCCGGGGTTGGGGTGGGAGAGGGGGACGTCGTTCCACTTCCCGGCGGAGACGCCGCCGGTGTACATCTCGAGCCAGTGCTCCCCGCCGCTGTTGTTCGGCTCGCCGCCGTTCCAGGCGGAAAAGATCCAAGGATCGCCGCTGATCCACTTCCAGTTCCCCTCGGTGGCCCCCTCCGTGGTGCTGTCGGTGCCGCCGAGCCAGACGTCCACGCCGCCGGTGATGCCGGAGCTCTGGAGAATCCAGTCGAGCTCCGCCTGGGATCCGGTGGAGGCGAGGTATCCGCCCACCGCCGCCGCCAGGTCCCTGGCCTGGGTCCACGTCGTGTTGGCGGCGACGAACTTGTAGTAGTGGCCGGTGGCGGGGTTGAAGACGACGTTGTCCTCCGCCCGGGCGGGGGGCGCGGGGACGGCGTGGCCGACGAGGAGGAGCGCGGCGACGGCGGCGATCCGCCGCGCGCGCGTGCATGCGCCGGATCCGGAATATCCCATGGGAGGACTCCCTCGAGGCGCGGCCCCGCGCAGGGGGCGGGCCCAGGGGAATCCTAAGGCACGGAGGGGGCGGGGGGAAGGGGGTGGAGGGCCTTCCCCGCCGCCGCCCACCGCCCGAACAGCCGGAGCGCCCGGTCCGCGGTCCGGAAGACGGGGATGCGGGCGTCGGCGAGGAGGCGGGCCATGGGGTCGTAGGCCTCCCCCGCGTCCACGACGGCGACCCTGGGCTTGCGGCGCCCGCGCCGGAGCCGGGCCAGCGGGGCGGCGAGGCGGTGGGGGCGGCCGACGTCCTCGGCGTGGCCCGGCCCCGGCGCGAGGGTCCCGAGGGCGCCGGAGAGCGGCACGCAGCCCACCACCGCCCCGTCGAAGCCCCCGTCGGCGAGGAGGATCTCCACGGCCTCGGCGAAGCTCCCGTCCGGGGTGATGGGGGTGAGGTCGAGGGGATTGTGGACGTCCACCACCCCGTCGAGGCGGTGGCGGGCGAGGAGGGCGCGGAGCCTCCCTTCCGTGGCCGGCCCGAAGGGGGGCAGGGTGAAGGGGCCGAGGTTGTCGGCCATGGCGACGCACTCGAAGCCGGCGTTGGAGACGGCGGCGAGGCGGCGGATCCCGGCCGGGGGCGGTCCGAGGAGCGCGAAGAGGAGGGTCAGGTCCTCGAAGTCCTCGAGGGTGTCGGCGACGACGACGCCGGCGGACGCCGCCAGGGCGCGGAAGACGGCGTAGTCCCCGGCGATGGAGGCGGTGTGGCTGGCCGAGGCGCGGGCTCCCGCGTCGGTGCGCCCGGACCGGTAGAGGACCACGGTCCTCCCGGAGGCGGCGATGTCGCGGGCGGCCTCGAGGAAGCGGAGCCCGTCGAGGGGCCGGAACCCCTCGGCGTAGACCGCGAAGAGGGCGAGGTCCCGTTCGTCCCCGAGGTGGAGGAGCCAGTCCCCGAGGGTCAGGTCCATCTGGTTCCCCAGGGTGACGATGAACCGCGGGTCGAGGCGCGAGAGCTTGCTGGCGCGGGCGACGGCGAAGGCGCCGCTCTGGGAGAGGAGCGCCATGGGGTCCGGCTCCCCCCGGCGGGCGGGGAGTTTGTGGCGCGGGATGAACAGCGTGTCGATGCGGCCGGGACGGGAGCGGACGCCGAGGCAGTTCCCCCCGTTGACGAGGGGGCCTCCCCGGGCCGTCCCCCGGGAGCGCGCGAGGGCCTCCTCCATGGAGCGGGCGACGGCGCCGCCCCCCTCCTTCTCCTCGAGCCCGCCGGCCAGCAGGATCACGGTCTCCGCGGCCTCGAGGGAGAGGGCCTCGGCGAGGACGGCGGCGGAGGCGGCGGCGTCGACGGAGAGGACGAGGAGGTCCACGGGCCGCGGCAGGCCGGCGAGGCCGTCCACGCACCGGCAGGGGAGCGAGGAGCCCCCGGGCTTGACGACGAAGATCCCGTGGGGGTCGAAGCCGTCGGCGAGGAGGTTCTCGACGATGATCCGTCCCGGGTTCCGCCGCTCCGAGACGCCGACCACGGCGACGGTGCGGGGCCGGAGCATGCGGCGGAGCTTCCCGAGGGGGCGCGGCGCCGGGGCCGGCTCCCGCCCCGGATCCCGCAGGCGCACGAGGACGTCGAGGGCGAAGAGCTCGCCGCCGGGGCCGGCCACGAGGGGGTTGACCTCGGCCTCGGCGATGCGGGGGCCGAAGGCCGCGGCCAGTTCGAGGAAGGAGGCGACGGCCCCGGCGAGGACGGAGCGATCGAGGAGGGCCGGCTGACCGCGCATGGGCCGCACGGCCCGCTCCACGGCGGCCACCCCCTCGAGGGCGGCGGCGACGTCGGCGGCGAGGGCCCCGGAGAGGGAGGGGGAGAGGACGGCCATCTCCCTCCCCGGACGGAGGACGGAGGCGAGGAACTCCGCGTGGAGCCCGCCGGCGCCGAGGGTGACCACGGGGCCGGCGTCACCGGTCCAGCGAAGGCCCAGCAGGAACTCGTGGCCGAAGGCCGCTTCGTGGGGGACGTACTCGTGGAGCGTGCAGCCCTCGAAGCCCTTCCCCCCGTGGCGGGCCTCCATGGCGGCGACGGCCCGGGCCACGGCATCGGGGGTCCTGTCCACGACGGCGACCCCGCCCACGTCGCTCTTGTGGAGGACTCCCCCGGCGGCGACCTTGACGACCACCCGGGGCCCCGGGAGCGCGGCGAGGAGGGACGCGTCCACCTCCGCGGCGCCCCGGACGAGGAGGTGGGCGGGGACCCGGAGCCCCAGCGCCTCGAGGAGGGCGAGGCCCTCGGATTCGCGCAGCACCTCGCGCCCCGCGGCGCGGGCGGCGTCGAGGATCCCGGCGACGGCGTCGCGGTCCATGGTCCCTGCTCCGGGGCCTCCGCCGGGAGAGGCCCTCGCGTTCCTGCGCCGGGCCATCCTAGCAGGGGGAGCGGCCCCGCGGCCTTCCCCTATCGCGGGGCCGGTCTCACCACGAGCACGAAGTGATCCGGGTCGAGGGGCACGCGGGCCTCGGTCCCCGCCGCGAGGCCCCTCTTCACCAGCCCCGCGTCCCACCGCGGCCGCTCGTCCACCAGGAGGAGGGGCACGGGGTCGGCGGCCACCTCGTCGGGATCCAGCATCCGGAGGGACCGGCCCGAGTAGAAGGGGACGACGGAGCGGGTCTTCTCCGAGAGGCCCATGGCGGGGATGGGGCCGTTCCCGGGGAAGAGGGCGGCGGCGCGGAGGGCCCCATCGCGCATGCTGTGGATGGGGTCCTCCAGCGGCTCCACCAGCCCCTGGAAGACGGCGACCGCGGCGGCGAGGGCGAGGGCCCCGGCGAGGACCTCCGGCGGACCCTTCGAACGCAGGGCCCGCAGCGCGCACCGCCCGAGAAGGAGACCCGCCGCGGCGAGCCCCGCCGCGGCGAGTCCCCAGCGGAAGGGGGGGAGGGAGCGGAGGAGTTCCAGGTCCCCGGACAGTGCCGACGCCGCCCCCGCCGCCGCCGCCCCCGCGGGGGGGGGGGGCCCCGGCGGGGGGGGCCCCCCCCCCCCCCCCCCCGCCCCCCCCCGGGGCCCGCCCCCGCCGCGCCCCCCCGCCGGGGGCAGGCCGAGGATCGCCGCCAGGGTCCTCCGCTCGAGGAGGGTGGGGGCCCTCCGCGCGAGGTCCGCGAGCCAGGCCGCGATGGGGACGCAGGCCGCCGGCAGGAGGGGGAGGACGTAGACGGCCCGCTTGCTGGAGGGGATGGAGAGGAGGAGGACCCCGGCGAGGGCGAGGAGCCCGAGGAACCGCGCGCGCCCCCCCTCCCGCTCCGGCGAGGCCGCGCCGCTCCGGAGGAGGGCGGGCACGGCCAGCACCCAGGGGAGGAGGGAGAGGGGGAAGACCGGGAGGTAGTACCAGAAGGGGGCGGCGTGGCCGTAGACCTGCTTCCCCTCGAACCGCCCGAGGGAGTTCCCGAGGAGGGACTCGCGCACCGCCTCCCGGCCCGACTCCCGCGCGAGGGCGAGCACCCAGGGCACCCCGAAGAGGGCGACCCCGGCCCCGCAGGCGGCGGCGGTCCACAGGGCGGCGCGGAGGAGGAAGGGGCGGTCCGTCACGGCCGTCGCGAGGAGGGCGGGGCCGGCGATGAGGATGGGGCCGATGGGGCCCTTGGACAGGAAGGCGAGCCCCGCGGCGAGCCCGACGAGGGCGAAGGCCGTCGGCCGCCGCCCCTCCCGCCACTGGTCCCGGGCGGCGAGGAAGGCGAGGTGGCCGGCGGCCACGAACAGCGTGAGCGGGACGTCGGGGATGACCACGTGCATCTTGGAGACGAACCGGACCGTGGTCGCGAGAACCGCCGCGGAGAGGAACCCCGCGAGGGGGCCCCCGGCCCGCTCCCCGAGGAGGAAGGCGACGCCGAGGAGGAGGAGGCCGAAGAGCGCCATGGGGACCCGGGCCGCCCCGGGGCTCACGCCGAGGACCTCGTAGGAGGCGGCCACGGACCAGACGCAGAGGGGGGGCTGCTCGAGGAAGGGCTCCCCGGCCAGCATCGGCGCGGCGGACCACCCGGGGGTCGCGGCCATGGCGCGCCCCATCTCCGCGAGGCGCGGCTCGTCGGGGTGCCAGAGATCGCGCTGGAAGATGCCGGTGAAGGAGACGGCCAGGGCCACGGCGAGGGCCAGGAGGAGGAGCCGGCCGCGGGAGGGGAAGCCGGGCTCACCCAAGTTGCGCCCCCGCGAAGGGGCCGGTGCCGCGCTGGATGGTCGCCATGGTCTCCCCGTCGGATCCGTCCCCGAACCGTCCATCCTCGGGGGCCGGGGAACTGCGGGGAAGGGAATACGGTACCCGACCCGATTCATCGGGGTTGGGCGATGGGGTCCCACCTTGCCGAAAGTCGCGACCCCAACCCCGATGAATCGGGTCGGGTACCGTATGGGGCATCCACCCCATGGACTTCCCTCACGCCGGATTCCAGAATGCCGCGAGCCCGGGATCCGCGGATCGGGGTGCCCCGAGACGGATCGACCGGAGACGCCGGCCTCGCCCCCGCGGCGCCCTCCTCCGCTCCCGGCGGAGGCGACTCCCATGGCACGCCCCGCGACGCGCGCTCTCCTCGTCTACCCCGGCTTCCCGGACACCTTCTGGAGCTTCAAGCACGCCCTCAAGTTCATCCGCAAGCGGGCCTCCCTGCCGCCCCTCGGCCTCCTCACCGTGGCGGCGCTCCTGCCGGAGCGGTGGGAGAAGCGGCTCGTGGACATGAACGTCCGCCCCCTCTCGGAGAAGGACCTCGCCTGGGCCGACGTGGTGCTGGTGGGGGGGATGATCGCGCAACGGGATTCGGCGCGTGCGGTGCTCGCCCGCTGCCGCGCCGCGGGGAAGACCGTCGTGGCCGGGGGGCCCCTCTTCACGGCGGAGCACGCCTCCTTCCCGGAGGTGGACCACTTCGTGCTGAACGAGGCGGAGCTGACCCTCCCGGAGTTCCTCGCCGACTTCGAGGCGGGGCGGGCGCGGCGGCTCTACGCGGCCCCGGGCTTCGCCGACGTCCGCCGGTCCCCGGCCCCGCTCTGGGACCTGGTGGATCTCCGCTGGTACGCCTCGGCCTGCGTGCAGTTCTCCCGTGGCTGCCCCTTCGACTGCGAGTTCTGCAACGTGACGGCGATGTTCGGCCACGTGCCCCGCACGAAGACCCCGGTCCAGGTGGTGGCGGAGCTCGACGACCTGTGGCGGCGCGGCTGGCGGGGCTCCATCTTCTTCGTGGACGACAACTTCATCGGGAACCGGCGCCTGCTCCGGGAGGGGCTGCTCCCCGCGCTCACGGAGTGGCGGCGGGGGAAGCCGGGCGCCGTCTTCTACACGGAGGCGTCCATCAACCTCGCCGACGACGGGGACCTGACGCGGCGGATGGTGGAGGCCGGCTTCGACACGGTCTTCGTGGGGATCGAGACGCCCGTGGAGGCGGGGCTCGCGGAGTGCAACAAGCGGCAGAACCGCAACCGGGACCTCGTGGCCGACGTGAAGCGCCTCCAGAACGCGGGGCTGCAGGTGCAGGGGGGGTTCATCGTCGGGTTCGACAGCGACACGCCCTCGGTGTTCCAGCGGCAGGTGGACTTCATCCAGAGGAGCGGCATCGTCACGGCGATGGTGGGGATCCTCTCGGCGCTCCCGGACACGCGGCTCCACCGGCGGCTCCGGAGCGAGGGGCGGCTCCTCGGGGAATCGACGGGGAACAACGGGGACGGGACGACGAACTTCGCCACGCGCATGGAGCCCGGGGCGCTGCGGGAGGGGTTCCGCCGGATCCTCCGGCAGATCTACGAGCCGGGGCCCTACTACCGCCGGGTCCGGACCTTCCTCCGGGAGTACCGGCCGCCGCGGGGCGGGTTCTCGCTGCGCTTCAGGGACGGGTGGACGCTCTTCTACGCGAGCCTCCGGCTCGGGGTCGTCGGCCGGGAGCGCTTCCACTACTGGGGCCTGCTCTTCTGGACGCTGTTCCGCCGGCCCTGGCAGATGCGGATGGCCGTGACGATGGCCGTCTGCGGGCACCACTACCGTCGGGTCACGGAGGCCCTGATGGGGGGGATGCAGGGATAGGGGTCGCGGCGGCGGGCCCGGTGGGGCACCCGCCGCCGGTCGGCGTTCGCGGCGCGGCTAGAACTTCGGGAGATAGACGGGACCCGGGACGGGGGTCCTCCCGGCGGGGGCCGCGTGGCTCCCGCGGGTGACGGCGACCCGGGGCGGGGGATGGAGCTCGGGGTCCACGGCGGCGCCGGGGGCGTCCTTCCGGATGGCCTCGATGGAGGCGAGGCAGTCGGCCTTCGTCTTGTGTCCCTCGCTGGACTTGGCGATGACGGCGTTGTCGTCGGCGAGGAACCTCCAGCGGAAATCGCCCAGCTTGTCGTTGTAGAGGGTGAACTTGGCCACGCATGCCTCCGTTTCGTTCGGGCGGCTCGACCTTGCGAGGCTCCGCGCACGGGAGGCCGCCGAGAAGCACGGGGAGGTGGGACGCCGGACCGGAAGGGGCGAAACCGGCGATGCGTGAGGACCCACCGTACTCCCTTCCGGGGGGAAAGGTGGCGCAATCGACACCGGGGGTGCCGCCCTTTCCCCCGCGCGTCGCGCCCGCCTCAACCCACGCGAGCCCTGCACCGGGGGCAGAGCCTATTCCCGGTGGAGGCCTCGGGGACCCCGGGGGCCAGGATCCCCGTGACGGCGAAGGTCCAGCCGATGTCGGTCCCGCAGGTGGGGCACACCGGGCGGAGGAACAGGCCGAGGAGGAACAGGGCGGCCATGCAGGTGAGCGCGGTCCACATCCCGGCACCCGGGAGGAGGCGCTCCGCAGCGACGGAAACGAGGGGGAACAGGACCAGCAGAGTGCCGAGTGAGATCCGGTACCTCCTGCCCATCCGCCGGACGGCTTCGCGCAGGTCGAGGTCCCGGTTCGCGTTGGTTCCCGTCGGTTCCCGGATCATTATCCCCGACTCGCCCGTTCATCCGGTGG
This sequence comes from uncultured Planctomycetota bacterium, assembly GCA_964370855.1. Taxonomy (GTDB): domain Bacteria; phylum Planctomycetota; class JAJSAM01; order JAJSAM01; family JAKLKS01; genus JAKLKS01. The sequence continues at coordinate 9,743 of CAYJMF010000028.1, forward strand.
AGCCGCGTCCGCGGTCGAAGCGGGCAGCGCGGCCAGGAGGCGGCAAACCCGGAAGCGGGAGAAAACGGCCACGTAGGCTCCCATCAACCCGACGATGATGAGGACCCAACCTCCGGTCGCCATCGCTTCGATGGCGGTCACTTTCACCTGCATGAGCGACGAGACGAGGTCCATGAGCTCCGGTTGGACCTCCCGCTCCACCATGGCCGCAAGGACCTCCGCCTGCCCCGATGCCTCCCGTTCGAGTGCACCCCGGGCCCACAGCGTCATCCACGCACCGAGCGGAAGGAAGGCGAGCCAGGCCAGGGCCACCAGCACCATCTGGAGGGGAAAGATTCTCCTCATGTAGTCCACGATCACCGCATCGGTGGTCTCGCGTGCCCTCCACAACGGTGTGGCGAGCCACGGAATCGGGGCCAGCGGCTTCCCGCATCCCCCGCAGTCGATCGCGGTCCGCCCGACCTCCTGCTTGCACCGCCAGCAGACGTATTCCATGACGGCCCCCTCTTCGCGCGTCTGCCGGATGAACTCCCTTCCGACTCCATCGGAACCGAAGGTCGCGGATCCGGGGGCGATCTTCCCGCCGTCCCGGATGTCGTGTCCTTCCCCCGGACCCCCTCCCGGCCGGCAGGACGGGTCTTCCCTCTTCCCTGTCGGCAACGGGAAGGGTCATCGGTCCCGCCGCCTGCTGAAGATCCCGTGGTATCGCGGGTGGCGGTTCTCCACCGCGAGGATCACCACCGTCGCGACGGTCTGGACCGCGAGGACCGGCCACCACGAGAAGGAGCCCGAGATCGCCAGGCTCGCGAAGTTCACGAGGAAGATGGCGCCCCAGAGGAGTTCGGCGCCGCGCCGGATGCGGAACACGTTGCAGAACAGGAAGAAGTGGACCAGCGTTACCGGCAGGAGGAGCGCGAAGTCCCCGATGAGCCCCCACAGCGGCCAGGTGATCGCGGACCCTATGCAGAGGACCATCCCGTCCACGGCGGAGAACCGCGCTCCGAACTCCGGACGGCGGCCCTTCCGCGCCGACCCGCCGGGGACGGCGGGGCCGGCGCCCTCGGTCCCTTCCTCGGGTCCCCTCATCCGCGCAGGAGCCTCAGGCGCGTCGGGGCCGCGTGGAGGGAGCAGGGGCTCCAGCCGACGCAGGAACAGAATCTTGGAGTCGGCCACGGGGCTTCCTCCTCGCTGAGAGACCGGACATCCCTCGGATCGGCGGAGGAAGCCCCTTTCTGATCCCCCTTCTCCCCGGCGCCAGAATCGTCAACCTCCAAGGCTACGTGGCTTGACAGATGGACATGCACTGCTAGATTCCTCGCATATGGAGGTCTGTGCATGCGTGCCTCGCTGGCCGTTCTCATCGTACTCGGCTGCCTGCCCTCTCTCTCCGCCGGTGCCTCCCGACCTGGCGAAAAGGGCGCCTGCCTGGCGTTCGCCCGCGAGCGGCTGGTTGAACTTCGTGACCAGTACAAGGCTTCAGATTCCCGAGGCGACAGCCGAAAAGCACGCGCTTTGACCCGGGGCATACGCATCCTCGCCTCTGAATGCAGGACCATGGCCAAGGAGTGTAAAGTCGCGATCTCCCTCGTCAGAACCCTGGAGAGGACCTTCCCGGCCGGCTCGGAGGCATTGGTACTCCTCGACGCGGTCGTAGGGCACGTCGACGAGGAACTTCGCCTGCAGCGGGCCGGGCTTGGGGGCGACATCCTCCTGGTGCCGAGTACGACCGCCACTGGGTGGATCCAGAATCAAGAGGTCCTGGCGCTGGTCGACCTTGATCTGGATTTGGCGGCAGCGGCTGACTCTCGGCTCGATAGACTGCGCGCGCTCAGGTCCGCTGCTAACGCCACAGCCGCTGCTCGGCGAAACATCTACCTTGGATACCCGCGGGCAAGGTTGGCCCCTCGCAGAGATCAAGTGAACACTTGCTCATTCACCTACGGGGGCCAGTTCTGGCTTTCGGACTCGTTATCTCTCGCCTTCAGCGAGGGGACTGGGGAACTCCACTTTGAAGCACGGAAGCACCGGAACTCCGACCCGGAGCTCGACATCGTGTTTGCCATGGACCTCTCCGACTATTCCGGGGTCGGCGAGTACTCCGTCACGCTGGCGACCGCTCTGTACAACAATCCGCTGACTTCCGAGCACTACGACAAGGCAAAGCAAGGGACGGTGTGGGTGGACGCCTGGGAAGAGCAAACCGGGAGAGTAGCTGGCCGCTTCAGCATCGTGATATCGGGGTTTGAAACGACCAGCTTCTCTGAATCCCTTACTGATGGCACCTTCGAAGGGCGGATCCACGGCATCGAATAGCTACCCGGACAACCCAGTCCGCCGCGCCCTGCCAAGTCGGTTAAGATCAATCCGGTGATGTCCAACTCCCGCATCGCGACGTGATCGCCGACTCTGAACTCCAGCCGGTAGTGTCCAGCCTTCGAGAACCTGTGCTCTGCCGTGATCGGCGCCGACACATCGAGCTCGACGTAGACCTGGTAGAGCCGGTAGCCCCGCACGATGCGGTCCTCGGGGTCGGAGCCGTCCTTGACCCAGTCCAGGCCCTGCATGCGCCGGGCGTGGGGTTTGTCCAGGTTGGAGAGGTCCCCGTAGAGGTAGACCCGGCCCTGCGGGGGCACCTCCCCGGCCACCAGGCGCCGGAGCGCCGCCATCAGCCGTCCGAGACGGAGCCTCGGGCTCCCCATGAACCTCTCCAGCCGGCGCTCCCGGGCATTCAGGGTCGGCCCGAACTCCTCCCCCAGTTCCCGGGCGATGTCCGATACGTAGGGACTGGGTAGCCGGAGAAGGCCCAGCAGAACGGCCCGAAGAGCTGGGCGATGCACCTCCCGAACGCGCAGGGAAAGGCCCGCCAGCAGGGGCTCCAGCAGACGCAGGAACAGAATCCTGGAGTCGGCCACGGGGCTTCCTCCTCGCTGAGAGACCGGACATCCCTCAGATCGGCGGAGGAAGCCCCTTTCCGATCCCCCTTCTCCCCGGCGCCAGAATCTTCAACCTCTAATCTCCTCCCGGTTGCGGGGTCCCGGGCGTTCACCCCGGGGGAGACGACCCCGCGATCCTCCCCTCGATGAACCGCCGCTCCGGCTCCTGCCGCGCCAGCGCCAGGGCGCGCAGCCAGGAGGCACGGGCCTCCTCCGTGCGCCCGAGGCGGCGGCAGAGGTCGGCCCGCGTCGCGTGGGCGGGCAGGTAGTCCTCGAGGAGCCCCCGCGCGAGCAGGCCGTCCACCAGCGCCAGCCCCGCCGCCGGGCCGTCCCGCATGGCCACCGCCACGGCGCGGTTCAGCGCCACGACGGGGGAGGGGTCGACGCGGGCGAGGAGGTCGTAGAGCCCGGCGATCTGCGCCCAGTCCGTGGAGGCGGCGTCCGCCGCCTCCGCGTGGACCGCCGCGACGGCGGCCTGGATGGCGTAGGGCCCGAACCGCCGCGAGCGCAGCGCCCGCTCCACGAGGGCGATCCCCTCGGCGGCCGCCGCCCGGTCCCAGAGCGACCGGTCCTGTTCGTCGAGGAGGACGATGTCCCCCGCCGCCGTGGTCCGCGCGGCGCGGCGGGAATCCTGGAGGAGCATCAGTGCCAGCAGCCCCTCCGCCTCCGGGTCCGGGAGGAGATCCGCGAGGAGGCGGGCGAGGCGGATCGCCTCCCGCGACAGGTCGGGGCGGACGAGGGAGGGGCCTGAGGAGGCGGCGTAGCCCTCGTTGAAGACGAGGTAGAGGACGCGGAGCACCGCGTCGAGCCGCCCCGGCATCTCCGCCCCGGAGGGGACCTCGAAGGGGACGCCGGCGTCGCGGATGCGGGCCTTTGCCCGCACGATGCGCTGCGCCGTGGCCGAGGGGGTGGAGAGGAAGGCCCGCGCGATCTCCTCCGTCGTCAGGCCGCAGACCTCCCGCAGGGTGAGCGCGATGCGCGCCTCCGGGGGCACCACCGGGTGGCAGCAGGTGAAGACGAGGCGGAGGCGGTCGTCGGGGACGGCGGCGTCCTCCGCCTCCGCGGCCGGCTCCGCCTCGACGCGGGCGGCGATGCGGCCGAGGGAGGCGTCGAAGCGGGAGCGCCGCCGGAGGGCGTCCACGGCCCGGCGGCGCCCGACGGCCACGAGCCAGGCGCGGGGGTTGTCCGGCACCCCCTTCCCCGGCCACGCCGCCAGGGCCTCGGCGAAGGCGTCGTGCAGCGCCTCCTCGGCGAGGTCGAAGTCGCCGAGGAGGCGGACGAGCGTCGCGAGGACCCGGCGGGATTCGGAGCGGTAGACGGCCTCCGCCGCCTCCCGCGCCCTCGCCGCCGGGTCCCCTTCCACCGCGGCCTCCTACTGGTGGCAGCCGTCGGCGACGGGGCGCACCTCGATGCCCCAGCCGAGCTCCTCGCCGAGGTGGGCCGCCGGGTGGAGGGAGGCAACGCGCAACGCCTCGTTGAGGTCCCGGGCCTCGATGTAGACGATGCCGCCGACGGTCTCCTTCGTCTCCACGAAGGGGCCGTCGGTGATCACCGGCTTCCCGCCGCGGGCGCTGACCGTGGCGACGGTCCACTCGAGGCTCTCGGCGGAGAGGTAGTGGCCGCTGCGCTTGAGCTCCTCGTCGTGGACGCGGCACTTCGCGACGAGGGCCTCGAACTCCGCCTTCGTGAGGGACTCCATCCGGCTCCGGTCGCCGTAGGCGAGGCAGAGGAACTTCATGGCGTCTCCTTTCCCGGGGGCCGGTCCCGCGGGCCGCCCCCCGACTCCGTTCCCGCCGCGCCGCCGGGAGGAGGCTCCCCTCCGGCCGCGGCGCCACCATGGAGTCGAACGAGGGTCGTCGGGATCGACGGGAAAACCAAGATTCCTGGCGAGGGAGTGGCGGATGGGCCCAGGGGCAGGTAGAACCACCGGTCGCGATGGCATCCCGCGCCCCCCCCGCCCCCGCCGATTCCTCCCCGGACCTCGCCCGGGCCTACGCCTTCATCCTCCGCGCCGACATGGCGGGGACGCGGCTCCTCCCCTTCCGCTTCGGGACCGCGGTCTCCATGCCGGAGTGTCCGCTCCGCCACGACTCGAACTATCTCCTCCTGGATGGGCCGCCGCCGGGGGTGGAGGCGGCGGCGCTGGCGGCGGAGGCGGACCTCCTCCAGGCGGGACTCCGCCACCGCTGCCTCATGTTCCGCGACGGCGCGGCGGCGGAGCGGCTCGCGCCGGGGTTCGCGGCGCTGGGCTGGACGGGATTCCGCGGGCTCGTGATGGCGCAGCGCCGGCCTCCGACGCGCCCCGCCGACCTCTCCCGCGCTGTCGAGGTCACCGCGGCCTCGCTGCGCGCGGCGCGGGAGGCGGAGATCGGCCGCTACCCGTGGGGCCGGCCGGAGGTCGCCCGCCAGCTCCTCGACGCCCGCGATCACATCCCCGTTCCTGCGCGCCACTTCGCCGTCCTCGAGGAGGGGGAGCCGGCGGCCTGGTGCGAGCTCTACGTCGAGGGCGGGACGGCGCAGATCGAGGCGGTGGTGACGGAGGAGCGGTTCCGCAACCGCGGCTTCGCGAGCGCACTGGTGCTCCGCGCGGCGGCGGAGGCGCGGGAGGCGGGGGCCGAGCTCGTCTTCCTCTGCTGCGACGCCGACGACTGGCCGAAGGCGCTCTACGGGCGGCTCGGGTTCGAGGTGATCGGGCGGTACCTCAAGTTCACGCGGGCGGGAGGTGCCCCGGGGGAAGCCGGGGTCGCCGGCGGGCCTACAATGGCATCGTGAAGCACGCCCGCCACCGCACCCCGGCGTTCCTCCTCTTCCACTTCCTCCTTCTCCCCCTCCTCCCCTCCTGCGCCGGAGGACCCGCCCCCTCCGCGCCGGAGCCGCTGGGACCGTCGATGGGCCCGGTGTTCGCCCCGGAGGATTCCCCGCCTCCGCGCGCCATTCCCCCCGACCCTTCGATGGCCCGCGAGGGCGGGGAGGAACGATCCCCGGGCAAGGGGAGCGAGCGGAAGAGGGAGCCGGTCCCGTGGACCTCCTCCGAGCTGACCTTCGAGCCTCTCCCTTTCGATCTGGCCGGCGCATCGATGAAGACCTGGCTGGTCGACTTCTGGGAGACGTCGGAATACGAGCCGGGCGCGGTGCGGGTGTGCGCCGACCTCCCCGGGTTGCCCGCCGACACGCTCTTCCTGGAACTGGTTCCCGGGGCCTCGGAGGTGGTCTGGGCCGACGGCTCGCGGGGGACGTTCCGGGGCATCCACTTCCAGGGACGCTCGGAGGCCGCCTGGTCCATCGAGTTCCTGACCACGGTCCCGCCGGCGGACCCGGTCATCCGCTCCCTCGCCGTCGCCGTGGATCTCCACCGGGCGACGCGGGTGCGGCGGCACGAGGCGACGGTCGGGGTGGGGGAGGGGGCGGCCTTCGAATTCGGGATCTGCGGGATGAGGTGGTTCCTCGAGGAGGACCTGGAAGTCCGGGAGTACGACTACCGCTGGTTCGGGGATCCGCTGGTCCCGCAGTTCGAGCGCGGCCTCGACCCGAGGCATCTCGTGACACGGGCCGACGCCACGGGGGAGGCGCTGAAGAGTCTGGAGAACAGCTCGTCCGGCGGCGGGTGCCTCCGGACCTGGGGCCACTGGCCGGAGCGGGAGTTGAAGCCGCCCCTGCGTGTGACGGTGGACGTTCCGCTGGAGACGGTGATCACGCGGATCGTCCTGCGGCTGGAGAATCTCGTGCCGAAACGGTGAGGAGGGGCGGAGCACCGGGTCGCGGCCGGTCTGCCCTCCGTCACTCTCCTCCGGGGCCCCCCGGTTCCGGCGGCGCCATGGGACCCGCCGAAGAGCCGAGCGCCTCCTGCGCGGAGCGCAGCGCCGCGAGGAGGCGGCGCCCGCGGTAGAAACCGACGAGGACCCAGTAGGCTCCCAGGGACCCGGAGATCATCATGACCACAGCCGCTTTCATCCTCCACCTGGAGTTCATCCTGCTCTCCTCCAGCAGCGCAACCATCATGACCCCCAGGTCCGAGGGGACCTTCCCCTCCTCCATCGCCGCGCGCACTTCGGCCACCGTTCCTCCCTCCGTGGCCAGGTTCTCCCGCGCCTTCGACCACACCAGACCCCCGGCGAGGAGGACCATGGCGAAGCACACGCCCATCAGCCCCGACAGGAACGGATCGAGCCTCTCCACGTAGTCCGCGATCACGGCGTCGCAGGCCTTCCGCCGCGGCAGGAAGGGCGTGCGTAGCCACGGGAACGGCGCGAGCGGCTTCCCGCATCCCGAGCACGCGATGGCCGTCCGCGGGATCTCGTGGTCGCACCGCCAGCAGGCGTACTTCATGGAGTCTCCCCTCCCCTCGACAACGGCACCCGCGACGGGAAAGCCCACCGGCTTCCGAACATACACGAAGGGGGCGCCGGGGGGGCACCGGGGCCGCCGGCAGGCCTACAATGTCCTCGTGACGGCCGCCTGCCCCCGCACCCTGGCGTTCCTCCTCGTCGTCCTCCCCCTCCTCCCCTCCTGCGCCGGCGGGCTCTGCCCCATGGCGCCGCCGGAGTCCGAAGCGCCGCCCGTCGCGGAGGAGCCCCCCGTGCCGGAGGAGCCTCCCGGGAAGGATGAGCCGGAAGTCCCCCTCCCCCCTTCCATCCTCATCGACGCGTCGGTGACCCGGGGAGGGAAGGACGGCAGGCCCCCGGTGACGGTGAACGTGCGCGGCGGGGAGCCGGTCCCATGGACCTCGACGGACCTCGCCCTCGAGCCCCTCCCCTTCGATCCCGCCGCCGTCGCCGCCAGGCCGCAGTTCGTGGATCACTGGAAGACGTCGGAGGACGAGCCGGGCACGGTGCGGGTCTGCTCCGTGCTCGAGGGGATGCCCGCGGACGCGCTCTTCCTCGAGCTCCTGCCCGCCGACTCCGAGGTGATCTGGGCCGACGGGTCGCGGGGAACGTTCCGGGGGATCCACGCGCAGGGGCAGACGTGGAGCGACTGGGGGCTCGACGTGGTGACCACGGTCCCGCCGGGGGATCCGGGGATCCGCTCCCTCGCCATCGCCCTGGATCTCCACCGGACGACGCGGGTGCGGCGGCACGAGGCCTCCGTGGGGGTGGGGGAGGCGGCTTCCTTCGAGTTAGGGGAGTGCGGGCGGCGGTGGATCCTCCCGGAGGACCTCGAGGTCACGGAGTTCGAGGTGACGCGGTACGGGAAGCCGCGCGAGGGGCTGTTCGCCCGCGGGCTACGGTCCGATCGGCTCGTGCGGCTCGCTGACGGAACGGGGGCGGCGCTCCGGGTGATGGGGAGCGGGGGCGCGGGCTCGGTGTGCCAGCGGGACTGGGGCTTCTGGCCGGAGCGGGAGTTCGTGCCGCCGCTGAAGGTGACGGTCGATCTCCCGCTCGAGACGGCGACCACGCGGATCGTCCTGCGGATGGAAAATCTCGTGCCGAAGAGGTGAAAGCCGGGTCCCCGGGATCGGATCGCGGGCGGTTTCAGGCCGCCGGGCTCCCCTCCTTCGCGGGAATGGCCCGGAGCAGGCGCCTGACCATGAAGTAGGAGTAGAGGGAGAGGTAGATGCCCACGGACGCGAGGACGATGAAGCCCCAGCCGACCGTCGCCAACCCCTCGAGGGCGCCCGTCTGGAACCGCATCATGGACTCGACGAAGTCGCGGAGGTCCTGCGGATCGCCACGGGCCCCCATGGAGGCGCGGACCTCCGCATGCCACTCGATCGCGCTCGCGACGAGTTCGCGGGACTTCAGAATCACCCAGGCACTCAGGGGCACGAGGGCGAACCAGACCATCGCCGAGACGAGCATCGTGGGGAGGAACCGCCTCTCCATGGAGTCGATGACGACGGCATCGACGTACGCGCGCGGACTCCACAGCCGCTCCCGGGCCCTCGGCCACCCGAACCACTTCACCGGGGTCAGCGCCTTCCCGCACCCGGAACAGCCCACGGCGGTCTTCTCCACCCCGTGACCGCATCGCCAGCAGATGTAGTCCATCGCCGTTCCTCCTGATTCCGGGACCCGGACACGAACCGAGGCAGCGCGGCGTCCGCCACGCCGCAACGGTGGGGCGCCCGCCAGTCCCTGCCGACGAGCGTACCTCCCGCCTGCCCGAGCGGGCCCGATCCTCAAGGGAGAAGTTCATCGAGCACCCTGCGGACCTCCGGCCGGTAGAGCACCTCGATGGTCTCGATGCGGCCCTCCACGACGTCGAGGATGAGCCAGCCCTCCTTCGCGTCGAGGTCGAGGGTCTCCGGTTCACTCTTCCGGTTCCCGCGAGGGCCGGGCATCAGGTGGACCGTGGCGCAGAAGTCGTCCCCGCACCGGCACCGGCATGCCACGCGCAGGGAACACACCTGCGCGGCCAGGTCCGCCCGCTCCAGCACCAGGAGTCCGGCTATCACCTCCTCCGCGAGCGCGGGAAGGACCTTGGAGAGGAGGGGGGGCGTCCACCTCCCTCGCGTCATCCGAATTGCCCGACCGGAACGTCCCCGGAGACCTCGGGTGGGCTTTCGCCCCGGGAACCGGAGTCGAGCCGCCACCGCCGGCCGAGGGCCCTCGCAGCGAGGAGGCCGAGGGTCGGACCGGCGCCGGCGGTGGCCCCGAGGGCGAGGGCGACGGGGATCCCGGTCGGGTCGCCGTGGAACCACGTGTCCACCACGGCGGAGAACCCCGCGCCTGCCGCACCCGTGAACTGCAGGGAGGCGGAGACTCCCGCGGCCAGGCCGAGGAGGGAGAGAGCCAGGGACAGCCATCCGCGGAGGCCCCACCGGCGGCCGGGGAACGGGGTGGGCTCGCGGAGGAGCCGTTCCTCGAGGGCGACGCCTGCGGTGGCGGACCCTCCGAGGAGGAAGATGATGAGGGCCGCCCAGATGCCGACGGGCCAGTTGCCCCATTCGCTGGGAGCGATGGGCATCATCCTCGGCGGCAGGGTGAGGTAGAGGACGGGGAGCGCCACCCACCCCAGCGCGCCCGTGAGGAGCGCGGCACCGAGAGCGGCGACCTGGAGCGGGGCGCCGACGGGGCTGCCGTCCGTGCGGGCCATGGACCCATGGTATCCGCTACCCGTCCGGGAGGACCACCCTCGCCCGCTCCCCCTCGACCGTGAACTCCCGGCTCCGCGTGCCGAGGGCCGCCCGCATCCGCAGGGGGCCGGGGGGGACGCGGGGGAGGAACGCCCAGCCGCCGGCCCCGGTCACGAGGCCGAGCTGCTGCACGTCGTCGCCGTCCACCGGCGCGTACCCCTCCTCCTCCCCCGCGACGTGGAGCACCGCGCCGGGGACGGGCTCTCCCCGTCCGTCGAGGACCTGCACCGCGACGCCGCGGCCGGGCGCCTCGCCGAGGAGCACTCTCGCCTCCCCGGCGGGGAGGAGGTCGAAACGGGACGCCTCGGCGCCGACGAAGCCCTGCTCATTCACGAAGGCGACGATCTTCCCTGCGGGGACCCCGTCGAAACGCGCGGCGCCGTCCTCGTCCGTCCGCGTCCACTTCCTCCATCCGCTGTCCCTGTAGAAGCCCTCCCGGGCGAGGGGGACCTTCGCGTCACCCACGAGGTGGACGCGCACGCCCCTCGCAGGATCCCCGTTCAGCCACCGCACGTCCACCACCACCCGCCCGTCCCCCCGGGACGGTTCGCCGAGGCCGGGTCCTCAGCCGTACGACGATCCGGATCGGCTGGAGAAGAAGGTCCCCCCCCGGTCCGGCTCTTCCGGCAGGCGGATCTCCATGGTCACTGTCGCCGAAGCGGGCTCGAGGGTCACCTCTCCGGAGGTCGCGGAGCGGTCCTGGGCGTAGGCGTCCACCGTGTACCGGGACCCGGGGATCGCGGGGACGCCGCGGATCCTCCCGCTGCCGTCGGGGCCGGTGAGGCCCTTGCCGGAGTCCTGGAACGAGCTGGTGTGCCGATGGCGGGAATACGTGAGCCACTCCTCCTTCAGCCTCGCCCCCTGCCGCTCCGCCCGGAGGCTGATTCCCTCGGCCGGCGTGCCGTCCGCCCAAAGGACCCGCACGCGGATGTCGGCCTCCGGCCACGCGATCACCGTGCGGCGTAGGGTCCGGGTCAGGAGCGTCACGACCGGCGGGTAGGGGGTGTACTTCTCTTCCACCTCCCGGATCCAGCCCGGAGGGAGCGCGACCTCGATCCTGTGCGCGGCCCTCTCCCCCCGGACGAACCCGGTGTCGTCGAGGACAAGCCTCGCCCCGTCGCCCTTCATGGGGTGTGTCCGTCCCGCCCACCGGCCGCTCCCCGGGACGAAGTCCGCGCGCGCGCCGCGGACGGGGGCGCCGGAGAGGCCGTCGAGGATCTCCACCTCGAGGGCGACGGGCTCGTCGTCGCGGGGCTGCCCTCGCGCGCCGGCCCGCGCGGGCTCGAGCGCTCCCGGGCATGCCAGGCCGAGGACGACGACCGCCGCGGGGATCCACGCGCCCTTCATGCCTCCGGGAACGTGCGGGGGTGGAGCGGGTTCACGCCGCCGGCCGGGGCGCTCGAGGTGGACCCTGGCGCGCTCCTCACGAAGGACGAGGGGCAGGTCCGGCGCCAGGTGGCTCGCCCGTGAGAATGGCCAGGGAGTAGGATGGGTCCCATCGTGAGAACCGCCGCCGCGGCGCTCCTGATCGTCTTCGCCGTCGCCGGCTGTGCAGACAAGCCGTCGATCCGGCCCTCCGCCCGGTACGCGACGGCGGCTGCGGCGGTCGACGGGACCGTCTACATCGTCGGCGGACTCGAACGCGGCGCCCTGGAGGACGCCACGGTCGGGACCGTGGAGGCGTACCGCCCCGGGGCACGGACGTGGACCCGCTGCGCGCCGATGCCGACGCCCCGCTCCTTCACCGCCGCGGCCGCTCTCGATGGAAAGGTGTACGTGTTCGGGGGACTCGACGCCGCGGGGAAGGCGCTGGCCACGGTGGAGGTCTACGACCCGAAGCGGGACTCCTGGAGCGGTTGCCCCTCGATGGGCCCCCCGCGGAGCCGGCTTGCGGCGGTGAACCACATGGACCGCATGATCCTGGTGGGCGGCGGGTTGGACGAGAAGGACGTGAATTCTGCCAGGGTGCGCGTCTTCCTGCCGAGGGAGGGCATCTGGCGGGACATCTGGCGGGAGTGGAGCGACCTGCCGACTCCGCGTCACGGGTTCGGACTGGTGGACGCGGGCGACGGAAGCGAGCGGGTGTTCGCGGTCGGGGGCTACGACGACAGGGGCCCGCTTGCCGACGTGGCGGTGTTCGATGCCGGGACCATCGCCTACAGGTGGTGGCCCGGCCCCGCTCTCGACGAGCCTCGAGGGTTCCATGGGCTCGCGGCCATCGGGAGGCGCATCTACGCGGTCGGGGGGCGCCGAGCCGACATCCCGCGGACCGAGGTGCTGGACATGGACGCCCCCTCCGGCCGGTGGAAGCCGATGGCCCCCCTCCCGAAGGACCTGTGCCGGTTCTCCATGGTCGAGTGGGACGGGCACCTGCTGGTCTTCGGCGGAGAGACGGAGTTCGGCAGGTCGGTGAACACGGAGGTCCTCGAGTACGACCCCGCCGCGGACAGGTGGACGGTGAGGTAGTCCCGGCCGGTGGAAGGGGGTGGGGGGGGACGGCCCCACGGGAGGTGCCATGGGCCCGACGGCGGACCCGGGCGGGGTCGATGACGGCCGCGGGCTCCTGCCCGGGGGTCGGGCCCCGGGGATATAGTCCGCGGGTCGGCCACCGGGGAGGGTCTTCCGCATGAGCGCGCCGGGAACCGGGGAGTACCGGCGGTCGGCGGTCCGCGCCGGCCTGCGCTACGTCACCGACGGCGTGGCGGGGATCCACCGGAAGCGCTCCGGGAAGGGCTGGTCCTACTTCGCCCCCAACGGCGTCCGCATCCGGGACCGCGCCGTGCGCCGCCGGCTCGACGCGCTCGCCATCCCTCCCGGATGGAGCGACGTCTGGATCTGCCCCGACCCCGAGGGCCACATCCAGGCGACGGCGCGCGACGCCCGCGGCCGCAAGCAGTACCGCTACCACCCCTCCTACCGGGAGGCGCGGGACCGGTCGAAGTTCCGCCGGATGCTCGAGTTCAGCGAGGCCCTCCCCCTCCTCCGGGAGCGGCTGGAGCAGGATCTGCGCGCCGGCACCCTCACCCGGGAGCAGATCCTCGCCGCGGTCGTCCTCCTGCTCGACCGGACGCTCATCCGCGTGGGCAAGGACGAGTACGCCCGGGAGAACCGCCACTACGGGCTCACGACGCTCCGCCGCCGGCACGTCAAGGTGCGGGGCGCGGTGCTGCAGTTCTCGTTCCTCGGCAAGAGCGGGGTGGAGCACGCGGTGGCCGTCACCGACCCGCGGCTCGCCCGCATCGTCCAGCGGTGCCGGGACCTGCCCGGGCAGGAGATGTTCCAGTACCTCGATGCGCTCGGGAAGCGGCAGGCCGTCTCGTCGGACGACGTCAACGTCTACCTGCGCGAGATCACGGGCCGGGACATCACGGCGAAGGACTTCCGGACCTGGGGCGGCACGATGCAGGCGGCCATGGAGCTGCGCGCCATGGGGCCCGCGTCGAGCCGGAGAGAGGCGGATCGGAACATCCTCCGAGCCATCGACGCGGTGGCGGCGCGCCTCGGCAACACCCGGACCGTCTGCCGGAAGTACTACGTCCACCCGGCGCTGCTCGAGGCCTACCACATGGGCCGCACCGTCCCCGCCAGCCCGCACCCCCGGATGCGGCCCGCGCTCCGCGACCGCCCCGCCGCCGCCCTCCGCCGCGACGAGGTCGCCGTCCTGCGCTTCCTGCACGAGGTGGTGCCGCAGGAGGGGGCCCGGTAGCCGGCCTGGCCCCCGGCTGTACGACCCGGGGAGTCATCGGGGATCCTCTGCAGGATCACTCCTCCGGTCCCTGTACCTCCAGGAAGGCCCCGGGGCGGACACCGGCGAGCGCGGCCAACAGGCCGGGGACGAGGGGCAGCAGGGAGACCAGCCGATTGGACCTTGCCCGGAGGACGATGACGCCGAGCGGAAGAGCCCGGATGTTCTGCTGATGTGGCTGACCCTTGTCAGCCGTCACCAGGACATCGAATCGACCCGCGGCAAGTCGGAGCAGGTCCCCGTTCTTCCGGCCCGCCCACCCTTCATCGGTGACCGTGCTGACATCGTGCCCGGGGAGGTGCCGCTTCAACCTCCTCGGTGGGCATTCATCGAGGAGGACGCGCATCGGCCACGATGGCCAGCCTGGCCACCTCCAGGACCGCGATGGCGCTTGCCCGCGTCACGCTGGGGAAGTCTTCGAGGAAGTCGTCGAGCCGGTCACCGCCCTCGAGGTAGTCGACCAGAGTCTGCACGGGGACACGGGTCCCTCTGAACACCGGCGTGCCGTTCATCACGGACCGGCTCTTCGTGACGGGGTTCACCGCGCGACGACCCATGGCTCACCTCGATTCGCTGTTGGTCGGGGCGACAGGATTTGAACCTGCGACCTCCTGCACCCCAAACGGCTCGGCCTGTCCGGTGGCAACTACCGCAAGTCGTTGAACGGGAGCAGTGTACATCGTCGGGCCGACTTCGCAATGCCGTGCATCCACACGCAGTTTCTAGCCTCGGTCAGCACTCGTATTCGGTAGGAACCCGGTAGAGCCGACCTACACCACCCCGAGGTCACTGTGCCTGTCGTTCGCTAGGACCACTCGACCTCGACCTGAGGCGGGGGCTGGGTCAGTCCAACGACAAGGTGAGGTCACCCTTTGCCCGGACACAGGGAATGCGGAAACTCTTCTCGGTCCGACCCTCAGCCTGGACCTGGAGACGGACGCTTCCGTCAAGGAACTGGCGGTCGGGAACGATAGCAAGGACGAATTCGCCCTGTGGTCCAGTGCGCGTGACATGGCCTCTGCACGAGACTAATGCGTCAGGAACTGGTGTCCGGCCGTCCGAAAAGACCACGTGTCCTCTCGCCGGGAATGATTCGGGAAGGAGGAGAGTCATAGAACCACCAACGGCCTTGTTGACCGGCATGGACACCTCCAGTGGCCCTGCCGAACACCGCACGGTCAGGGGCACACCTTCCGGGAGCCCTCCTCCGTCAACCAAGACCCGCCCCACGCTGTCTGCCTTGAATGGTCCCGCCTGCAGGTGACCCTCGGAATCCAGGAATTCCACAATCGCGTACCCCACCGCCTCCTGGTGAGCGTTCCGCACGAGAATCACGAGTTGACCAGGCTGAAACGAATTGCCCTTGCTTGCTCCTGACGAGGGCGGTCTCAGGAGCGCCGCCAAGAATGGGTATCCCCATAGATACCCGACCGCGGCGGTCACAACGGAGACGAACACCCATGTGAGGGTAGAAGCTCGCCAGGACTCACTCTGGGAACCCTGCATGCGCTCCTCCCATCACAAAGCAAAGACCATCGCCAACGGTCCGCCAACCATCAGAATACTAGCAACCAAGACTAGGGTAGCTCCGCAAATGAAGACTCGCAAGGTTGATAGGGCCCCCCGCCTCCCCTCCTGTCTACCCACAGACCTCTGGCCATCAAGCCACTTTGAGAGTCAGTGGCCCCCCCCCGGAGCGCGGACCGTTAGCCCTGCGATTCCCGCTCATCGAAGAGCGGGCCGGCGGGTAGCGACTCGGTGGGCCCCAGGACTTCCCAGCGCTCGTCCTGGCCCTCCTTGAGGCAGTACTTCGTCACGTAGCGGATGGCACCCGCCTTCTTGAGCACCGGGTACCAGCGGGAGAACCCCAGCTCCTGGCGGAACCACTCCTTGAGCCAGCGGTAGTCCACCTCCGGCGGGCAGCCCAGGACAAGCGCGTGAGCATGAGGCATCCCGTCCTTGTGCAACTCCCAGCACAGGAGCACCGTCAGCCCCTGCCGCCTCCGCGCCCACCTTCGCCCGAAGAGCCTTCGGTTCAGCCGGTTCAGCGCCGCGTGGAGGAGCCCATTCGCCCACGAGTAGTGCGGCCGGACGAGCTTCCCGCTCCGCGTCGGCCGTGGGCCAAAGGTGAAGGTCGCGAACCACTGCCAGGGGATGCCGGCGAGCCAGTCCAACATGGCCTGCCGCCGCTCCACCCGCTCCCTGGCCGCTCGGGCACGCCAGAGCAGCTCCTCTTTCTCCCGCCAGGTCAGCCCGGGCAGCTCCTCGCCCTCAGAGCCCATGGCGGTCCAGCTCCGCGTCGACCCGGGCCTCCCGCCTCGCTGCAGCTGGCGCTGCGGGCGAGGTGGGGACGGTCCTTCCGCCGAGCCGCTCCGCGAACCGCTGCAGGGCCTCCCGGCTCGTCACCACGGTCCGACCTAGGCGAAGCGACTCCAGTCGGACGCCGGCTACTCCGCGAGATACCCAGCGGTAGAGCGTCGCCACGTGGACCCGCTTCCCACCCCGGAGCCGGGGCAGCGCCCTGGCCGCCTCCGCCAGCGTCAGGGGGGACTCGTCGAGAAGACTGTTCGCCATTCGATGTCTCCGCAGGTTGGTAGGAACCTGCGGACATCCTGACGACGCGAGCGGACCGGCCGCTGACCGGGGAGGTCAGACTCGGTCAGGAAGCGGGCTCCTGCTACCGCACGGGACCGAACGAGCCGCCCTTCATCCCGGACAGGCCGCCTCCGGCTGGGAGCCTCCGCATCACCAGCACGAAGTCCGGAAGCTCGTCCAGGTCGCCCTTCAACTCCTCGCGCAAGGTCCTCATGCGCCTCACCAGCGGGACGCTATCCAACAGCCGACACAGGGCGTAGCAGACCAAGATGACCACGATGCCAACCCCCCCGAACTTCAGCGCCGCTCTCCAGCCGCCATCCGCGAGAGCGATGCCGAGCCCCCCCAGAAACCAGAACAGGGGGCCCGGGAGTACTCCGCCGAGAAGGAGGATGGCCATTGCGACCGTGAGCCACTTGTCCAGCCGTAAACTCATCCGCCCCTCGCGCTGGAGCACTTCCGCCTCGATTCTCTCCCGGTCGTCGTCCCCGTAGCCGGTCTCCAGGACCTCAATCTCATAGTTCCCGGCGGGAACCCGTAGTGCGGCATCCGCCGGCTCGTCGTCCTGGTTCTTCGGTGACTTCTCCCCGCACACATCGGCCCCGCAGTACCGCAGTAGTCCCGACGGCACTCGGAGCAGCGCCCCACGCACCCGGCTCTTCCCCCGAGCCCTCAGTTCCACCGCGGGCTCCTCGTCCGTGAAGACTTCGATGGAGTAGGGGTCGAACTCATGGGTCCTGAACGCGAGGAGTGCCCCCTCCTTCACCAGGGGTTCCCACTTCCTCTTGGTCCCGCGCTTGGCCAAGTCCTCCGGAACCCCTGCGGGGTCGTAAAGGAAGAGCAGGTGAGCTTGGGAACCCGCTTCGATGCGCTCGCTCATGCCCGCTCAGTCCGTGCCGCTGAACTTGTAACGGCCCCGCCCTGATACCAGGCCCTGGCCGACCTCCGGGTACCCGAGCACGGTCACCTCGCGCTTCATGCGACTGATGGCCTTGTGGATTGCGGCGGCACTCACGGCCTCCCCGCTCGCCATGCAGTCGGCAACCTCCTCATGCTCAACCCACTTCCCCTCCCGCAGGAGAAACATCTCCATGAGCCGGGCACTCCGCGGGGACATCTGCAGGAGCATCGCCCGGTACCGGGCTCCGGCGGGGAGCGCGCACTTCCGGAGTTTCGATTCCTCCGTCTTGAGGCGGGCCTGGAGGAGCGCCATGTCGGGCAAGTTCCCCGCGACCACGTCGTACAACTCCCACTTGCGCTTCCATGGCAACCTGCCGAACCTCGTCCAGTCGTCCACGTCACGCACGTATCTCTCGGCGTGGAACAGCGTCGCCTCCGCCCAGCTGGACGCCTTGATGCTTCCGGAGCAGACGACCTCCATCGCGAGCCCGGGCAACTCCTTCTCCATCGGCTTGAGAAGGCGCAACGCGTCCGCGTGGACCGTCGCCAGCCGTGCGACCCCCTCGGCAATCCTGCGCAACTCGTCCGCGGGCATGCTGGGCCGCTCCGTCCGGGTCCGGTTCCCGAGCAATCCGATGCACAGCCGGAAGTGTTGGACAACGAGGGCCAAGCACTCCGAAACGGCCGCGTACGCCCGCTCCACCCGCACCTCGTCGTAGGTTTCCCTCATCCGACCTCCGCCATCACCTCGACCGCCCGCGACCGGTCCACCTCGGCGTAGATCTCCGTCACCGCGGACGACCGGTGACCAAGGATGACCCGCGCCGCCTCGATTCCGAACTGCTTCCTCAGTCGCGTCGCCGCCGTGTGGCGGAGCTGGTGCGGCTTCCAGAGAGGGACGGAGGCCTTCTCGCAGGCCCGCGCGATGGCCCGCCGGTAGGACGCCACGTCGTAGCACTCCCGCCAGGGCCGCCGCCGGGACTTCGCGCGGCGCGCCTCCCAGCGGTCGGTCTTCCGCCGGTTCGCGTTCCGCTCCTCCTCGGCACGGGCGGGGCTGAAGAGGTAGCCGCCCTCCGAGGAGAGCAGGAACGGCCCGAGCACCCCCTGCCCTTGCGGGCCGATGGGAACCGTGCGGTCGTGGCCCCGGTGCGCGTTCTTGTGCGACGCGGGGCGGTACTCCCACACCGGGCCCGACCGGTCCAGGTCCTCCCGGCGCATCGACGCGACCTCCCCGGGCCGCATCCCCGTCAGGAGCTGGAGGCGCACCATGGCGGCCACGGGGCGCGACAGGAAGGGCAGGACGGCCTCCACGTGGGCCTCGGCCACCGGGCCCACCCCGGGACCGTCCGGGGCCTCGCAGCGCCCGCGGCGGAGCCCGTCGACCGCCTGGAGCGCGTGGTAGACCGACGCCGGGATGAGCTCGTTCGCCACGCCCCAGCGGAACATCCGCTTGATGCGCAGCACGTCGTGGTTCACCGACCCGCGGCAGAGCCCCCGGGCGATGAAGTCCTGGCGGCAGGCCTTCAGCGCCTTCGGGCCGAACTCCGCCGCGGGCGTGTGCCCGTAGAGCCGACGCACCACTCGCAGCGCCGAGCGCATCAGGTGCCACTCGGAGGTGTGCTCCCCGTCCTTCACGTAGTAGCCGTCGAGGAACTCCCAGTAGGCGAGCAGCAGCTCGTTCACCGTCAGGGTGGGGGTCGCGGGCTCCGGCTCCGCGCGGCGGCCGTTCGACAGCCACTCCATCACCAGCCGGTCGTACTCCGCCCGGCTCGTCTCGGACCCGTGGGGCCCGAGGTACAGGTCCTTCCCCGACAGCGTGACGACGGCCTGCCCGCTCGGGCGGTGCAGGCGGTAGGACGGGACTCCCCGGCGACGCAGCATCGGCGACCTCCTCGCTTCAGGCCGCTCCGCCGCCAGGGCGGGTACGCGCAGTGCGCGTTCGGCTGTACCGCCCGGAAGACTACGACGCGGGCAGGACGGCCTCGGAGCGGTCGCGACCCTCGGAAGCACCGAAACCCGGTACGTACCGGGTTCCGGAGACTTGCGGAGAGGGCCGCCGGAGGAGGGCTGGCCGCTGCAACCCCAGTCGGGGCTGCAAGTAGGGTGTTGGTCGGGGCGACAGGATTTGAACCTGCGACCTCCTGCACCCCAACGGGGTACAGCACGGAGTCAGGGTACCGCCTTAGAGTGGGAGACCGTCGCCAGATCCCCCTGTTGGGTGCCTGAGTCGCGGGAAATGGGTGCCGCACTGGGTGCCGCGCCCTGGGCACCTATCCTCCTCCGCCGAGCTTCGGCCGAAGGGGCCAGAGCGGCGGTTTTGAAATCGAAGGAAGCCCCATCGTGCGAATCACACTCTGCGACTTCTCATAGGGAGAGTGCGGGTAGAGACGGGGTGCATACAGCCCTAGTTTGGGGCCGTAGCGGATCAACGTACGGATCAGGGTTCCGCTCAGGCTATAGGGCGAAGTTGACCAACCCAGTCTGACGGCCCCTCATCAGTTCCAGCAGCAACGCCCCGTGCCCAGGTGGCGGTGGCAGCCCTCCGAACGCCGATGTCCCGGTCGGACCAAAGGCCATCGGCCGCAGTGTCTGCGGAGCACTTCAGGTAGCACGCAGTAGCTACGGCGTTCAGCGTGCACCACCCCATGGTCCCATGAGACAACCACCTCACCGGACTGCCACCACCCACCCGCACGGTTCGTAGGCCTGCGCGGACCTCTGCATACAGTGCCGCGATCTGGGCACTTGCCAGCCCAACGCGGACAAGTTCACGCCTCCACTGCTTCCATCGGAAGCGCACCATTGCACCCGCCGACACGTCAACCAAGTTGAAATGAATGGTCTTGCGAAGCCTCGCGACCAACCCGAGGTTCATGATCGCGCGTGTGAGAACACAAGCCAATCGTAGGGCGGCGTCAAAGTGCGCCTCGAACTCACGAACGGCCTGTCCCGACGGCTCGGGGTGTTGATCTCGAAGGCCACTCCCGATCGCATCAATCGTCATGATGTAGTTCTCAATCGAGTGCCCCCGGGTCCAACCAATGCCAGACGGATCACGGAAATGGCCTGACAGCGTTTCGGTTGGCGGCCAACCGGTGGTGGTAAGGCGTCCCTCCCGATCCACAAATGCAAATAGGAACAGACCTCTTATTCTCGCCAGTGTATGGGCCTCCTCAACGAGTTCCCGCGCACCAAGGCCCCCAGCGGGACGAATACAGTCGGCACGGTGAAGTCGCACGGGGATGTTCAGTTCATTGAAG
Organism: uncultured Planctomycetota bacterium; assembly: GCA_964370855.1. Taxonomy (GTDB): domain Bacteria; phylum Planctomycetota; class JAJSAM01; order JAJSAM01; family JAKLKS01; genus JAKLKS01. The sequence continues at coordinate 30,248 of CAYJMF010000028.1, forward strand.
AGTTTCGCAAGCGCCGCCGCGTCGTCCTTGGCCTCCACCAAGATAACAATCGGTGGACGTGTCACCCCGGCCAACATGTCGAGATGTGATTGATACCCGCTCTTGTTCCAAACCACGTCAGCCATCTGACTCACTCTCGAACAACCCATCATCCGGCTCGCTTGGAGGCGTGGCCCCGCTCACTGCCTTTGCCTTGAGGAGCCTCATGAACTCCCTAAAGGGACCAGCGATAGCTGGAGAATGCGTGAACGCAAGAACCTGTCGGTCGCCTGCAAGGTCAACCACTGCTTGCATCAGCCGTTCCTGCCAGTCAACGTGTAGTGAGAGCTCGGGCTCATCGATCAATAGCGGCCCTGCCTCATCGGCCCGCGCCCAGATAGCGAAGAGAAGAGTGACGAGGTGTCTCTCTCCAGACGACAAGGCCCTCAGTGTTAGGGGCTCAGTGTTCTCGCCGGTGATCACCCCAAGTCCGGGTTGGCGACGGAACGCCTCGCGATCCCCAACTCCGCTAGGGCCGACCGGTTCTATCCGCTTCGGAGCCAGAAACTCTGCTAGGGCGCCCAAGTAGCGTTCGACGTTGGAGAACTCGTCGCGCTCGGTACTGTCATGTTGTTCAGCCATGTGGAGAAGCAGCGAGAGACCTTCCCCCAGAACAGGAGACTCCTGCTTCTTCGGTGGAAGGGTCTTGACAAACTCTAGAGCCCGCTCTAGTACAGGTGTGCGACTACGACGAGGAGCATTCGCCCATGCCAAAAGCCTCTTCATCACGTCTGGTGGCGAGGAAGCGCCAGTAGCGGGCGAAGGGAACAACTGATCATCTTTCCCGAGAATACGCAGGATTTCCCTAATGAAATCGTCTGCGGCCTGACTGTCGCGCTGCCGGACACGGAGCATTGCATCATGCCACGTCCAATAAACTGCGCGATCGACTTCGTCCAATGATGGATACCGGATTAGTGGAACAAAGCGCCCAAAGAAGCCCCGAGCGAGTGCGGTCTTGCGCTCGATGCGGCGCACGACAGCTCGAAAGCCCGGCCCGCGCTCAAAGCGTCCCACGTGTGCTAGATAGTGTCTGAGGTCCTCTGGGATTGGACTAGAGCGGGGCAACGATGGGCCTGGAAGATAGTCATCGTCGAGATCGCTACGCTCGAGAATGGGTCTGAACGCCGGCACATAGAGGACTTCAGATCCGAATGCCGCGCGGAGGTGCTTTCTAATCTCGGGGAAGGTCGATGTCTCTCCTTCCTCTATGGAGTGCAGAGTTTCCTCTGCCCCATCGGGGAGACAACGAAGCAACGTCAGGCGTCGCTTCGGAGATGACTCGGTGGAAGATGACACCAATCTCCACTCGATCCCATCGGCGAGAAGGACGCGGATGCGGGAGAATCGCAGGAAGAAGAACTGCTCAAGGTCGGCCGTGGCAAGGTTGACGAGAATGTGCAGTACCGTCGTCTTCCCGCAACCATTTGGACCGTGGAGGAGCGTCAGCCGGGGGTGGAAGCCGACGTTGATGTCGAGGCGCCCGTGCAGCCCGTCTACCCACAGGTGTTTCATCGCAACAGGGGGCGGCGATGTCATGTCCATGACTAGTTGCCTCCGGATGGCGCGCGGAAGGCGCCACCGCATCGAGCCTATGCCCCGGTCCGGGCCTGAACTGTCAAGACACAGAACGCCACTGGGAACTCCGCACTGTCGCCCGGGTGATCGTGGGGCCTCGTAGCAGCTAAGTCAAGCACTTCACCGCACAGCCCGATCAGACAATGGGTTAGGGATGGCGGGAGTGGAAAGGAAAAGGCAAGTGATCATCAGTGTTCGACCAGAGTCTTTAGTCGCCCACCCGCAGAACCCCCGCCCCCGACTCACCGAGGCCGAGCTCGCTGAGCTCCGGGCCTCCATCGAGGTCCACGGCCAGGTCCAGCCCTGCATCGTCCGCAAGGTGGGGGAGAACGGCTCGACCAAGTTCCAGATCGTCATCGGACACCGGCGAGCCTTTGTCGGCAAGCTCCTCGACAGGGATGTGCCCTGCATCGTGGAGGACCTAGACGACGACGAAGCCCTCGCCCTCATGCTCTCGGACAACCGCGTTCGCACGGACCCCGACCCGTTCATGGAGTCGAAGGCCGTGGACGCCCTGCTCAAGAAGGATGGCCACACCCTGCAGTCCGTGGCCGACCTCCTCGGGAAGAGCCCGAAGTGGGTTGCCCAGCGGGCCAACCTTCGGACGCTCACGAAGAGATCCCGCGAGTCACTCGCCCGAGCTGGCTGGCCGGTGAGTTGGCTCGAAGAGTGGGCCAGGCTCTCCCCAGAAGTCCAGGACGCCGAGGTCGAGAAGGTCTCCTGGGTCCGGGACCCACAGCAGCTCAAGGGGATCGTCGGCCGGTACCTCCACCTCCTCGGCCGTGCGCCGTGGAAGCTGGATGACGCCACGCTTTGTCCAAAGGCCGGTCCGTGTACCGCCTGCCCCATGCAGTCCATGTACTCCCCCGGGCTCTTCACCGATGGCGAGGAGAAGGACGTCGAGAAGGCCACATGCCGTGACGCCATGTGCTGGAAAGCCAAGGCCGACGCCCATGTCGCTCGAGAGCTGTCCCGGGATCGGGAGAAGAACCCGAACACGGTCCTCGTCGCTGCGGACGTCGATGCCAAGCACCTCCCGTCTCTCAAGGCCGAGAAGGTCCTCAACGCCTGGGAGGTGGAGAAGGCCAAGAAGGGCGCCAAGGACGCCGTGCCGGCCCTTCGGGTCACCTCCGATGGCCAGGTCACCCGGACCTTCGTGTTGGCCCAGAAGGCCGCCCAGGGCCCCGGGAATGGGAAGAAGCCCAAGACCGTGGACCTGAGCCCGAGAGAGCGTCTGGAGTCCAGCAAGGCTCGGTACGCCAAGCGCCGGGCCGCCAGGGTCGTCGAGCTCCTCCGGGATGCCATCGAGAACCTGCCCGCCCCGGACCTGAAGGTGGCCTTGGGCCTCGCGGTCGCCTACAGGCTCCCCGCCGCGGTGGACTCGGGCACACTCAGGGCCCGGAAGACCCGATACGCTCTCGCGGGGAACGCGTTGGCCTCGGAGGCGTGGGAGAGGGGCCGACGTCCAATCATCGAAGCACTGAGGCACTTCTCCGACGAGTCGCTCGAGATGTCGCTTGTAGAGGGACGCTGGGTGGCTGGCGTGCTCGGGATCGACCTCACCGTCTTGGAAGCCCAGGCTCTACAGGAGATCCCGGACGCGAGGTGGTGGGCAACCCAGAAGTAGTTCCGGCGGCTCCATCAAACCGCGAGGAGGATGTAGCGGAACTCCCCGGACGGAGCGGAGCCAACGGTGGAGAAGGCGTTCCACCGAACTTGATAGCGACCAGACAACGCGATTGGCTCACTGCGGCCCTTGGTGGTTCCAGCACTCGCCTTGCTCGTCCACCGGAGAGAGCCTAGGACGGTCCTTCCTTCATAGGCGCGGAATGCGGCATCGACCACCGTGGAGTTCCCCTCGGCCCAGAACCCTGAGTCGTTCGTCAGGAGGACCACCGCTCCTCCGCTCAGCCGTCCAGAGCGGGTCCAGTCTTCAAGGCGCGCAACGTCCTTCCAGAAGTCGTATCGACGGATGTCCTGAGCGGCTTGGTTAGCAAGGTCGAATGTCTCCCCGGCTAGTTCGCACTGCAGTCTCCGGGTTTGGTACTTGAGCTCGATCCCCTTCCAGGCTCCCCTTCGCCTGACGGCAAGATCAAGTGCGCGACGAGAGCGGCCTTCGCTGAAGGGGCGTTCGACGCGTACTTCCTCCACCTCAGAGTCGTGCCGCAGCTCCCACGCGAGCTCATGCTGGAGATCTGCTTCGGAGTGAAAGACAGGCCGGCGCCGGGCGAGTTTCGCCATTGCGTCCCTCAACCACCCGGGATCTGCGGGGCTCACTTGGCGCTCGTGCTCGCGAGGGCTAGAGACTCCCCATCGCCATGACGGAGGAACTCGAACACGTCCGACTTCCGGAGTGCCGGTACGAGAGGTGCGAGCTGGAAGGGGAAGATGTTGGGCGCGGTGATCAGGTCCTGGGAAGGCACAGCATCCCTTCGGTCCTGGCGCAGGACCGCCTCTGCTAGTGCCTCCGCGACCGCAGTCGATATCGGCAGGGCCGTGCGTGCCAGCCGGTAGGCCCCTGGCCTTCCAGCGTCTGCCAGGACACCCCACTGGTTCCACGAGCGAACAATCCGGTTCGCAGCCCTCTCCGCCGTCTGCCTCTCTCCCCACTTCTCCCTAACCCGCCGCCTCGCCTGCCCCCAGGTCAGGTTTCCCTGAAGAGCAAGGAGCCGTCCGACGATCGCTGCCACGTCGGCGTAAAAGGGGTACGAGAGCATGCACATCGCCCAGTGAGCACCGAGCCGGTCCGCCGGGGTCCCCTCCGTCAGAACAGGCAACAGGCGATCGCGGGCCGCGCGTGCGTGGATGGGAACGCGGTGCCAGACGCCGAGGAGGACGGTGACGGTCTTGGCACGGCTTCCGCGCTTCCCCTCGCCATCGACGACACCGGTTAGCACCCGCTCGAGGTACGCCCGAGCTGTGGGGAGGTCGTCGCCCGCGGCGGCCCTCGCGGCCGAGGCGTCCAGCCACTGGAGGTCCAGGCGGCGATCGAACCCGATGGTCTTTCGGCTCTTCATGCCTGCCTGAAGATACGGACGAAGGGGACAACGACCTCTTCGATGGAGATGCCTCCGTGGCCAACGGTTTCACGCCCGGCCGTCACGAACGCGGTTCCCGCAGGCGCCAGGAGAGGGAAGTACTTCTCCGGCAATCCGTGAGGAAGCCACTCGATCGTCTCCGAGTGCTGAGCGTGCGTCCGGGCCCGGGTTGCCTCATCACGGAAGACGTGCGCGCGCTCTCCGCGCTCCTCGGCCAGGCCTCCGACGCTGGGCTTGCCGGTGCCCACGCATTCGTGGTTGCCGTGGTCCGCGGTGATCGCGATCTCAAACCCGCCGTCGAGGAGCACGCGCACCAGTCGCGAGAAGTGGCCCTGCCGACACCACTCCGCCACGTTCACGTGGAGGCCTCGGGACCCGAGCGTGCCCCCGTGCAGAGTCTCGTCCAACCAGCCGACCACCAGGCCCAGGACCCTGTGACGGTGATCATCGACGAGCACGGCGACCCTATCTACCAGCGCCGCTGTCGACTCCTGAGCCCCCTGCTTCGTGTACGCCACCTCCTGGGCCCGGAGGTCCTTGTCGGCCCAGAACTTCTCCCATCGCCTCTCTTCCGCGGAGGTGGTGTCGATCGTGCCCCCGAAGTACTCAGGCGCTTCCCCGGCGAAGATGGCCTGACGAGAGACCGTGGTCAAGGTGGGCACCCAGGCGAAGGTCGCCCCTTCCTCGACGCGGACACCTGCCGACGATGCAATGGCGAGGTGGTCCCGGAGGAGGGGCCACTGAGCGAGAGCCAGCCCATCCACGACGACTAGAGCGACTCGACGGGGCCCGCCTTCACCGCGCGATAGAAGACGGGCTAGGAACTGCGGCACCTGATGCACCATCGTCGGGGTCGGCCACCACGCGCTGTTCGGAAGCGATCCGAAGTGGAGGGCCATCCACTGGCTGAAGGCCGTTTCCACGCGACGGCGGATCCCCTCGGCATCCGCGGTGCCTGACACCGATGCAGACTCGCCGGCAATGTCCCTTGCGTGGCGCCACTCCCCGTACCGCCGCGCCGTCTCCAGCCACGGGGAGTAGGCGGCGTCGGGGCCTGGGATGCCAGCGATGATGCGCTTCGCGAGGTCAGCGAGACGCTGGCCCTGATCAATCTCCGGGACTCCAACGACCCCCTTCGCCATCCAGGAGTCACCGACGCTCTTCCTTGGAACGACATCCGAGGGACGGAGCAGCCCCTCCACGAACAGGTTGTCCATGTACACGCGGATACGTTCGTGGTCGAACGGGAGGAAATCGGGCCCGGGGAAGGCCCTTTCTGCGCCTGCCTCCGACTCCCCGACAGACGAACCGCCGGTCCCTACATTGGCACGCAGGAAGAGCGGCCATCGCTCCTGGAGGAACGCGAAGAACGCGTCCCGGCTCGGGACGATCTGATCCAGGGGCCAGCCATCGAAGTGACCCGAGCGCTGAAGGACCTGCACGAACCGATCCGCCAATGCGCTGGGAAGCCTCCGGCTGCCGTAGTGGAGTTTGAGAAGGGCCTCCAGCAGGTCTTCCGGCGTGCGGAGCACCGCCGGTGCGACCTGGTGGACGTGGAGGAGGATGAAGTCGGCGGTCGCCGTCTGACCCTTGTCCTCGCCATCGAGGTGCCGCTGGGCATCGAAGAGCGCGTCGAGGTCCTCCCGGGGCAACTTCGCGACGATGGAGGGGACGAGCCGCGGGAACAGCTCCCCGATGCTGAAGGAGAGCAGGCGGTGGTTGCGCCTTGCTTTCTCGAGCAGGTCAAACGGCAGCGCATCGACATCGGCCTGCGGGGCGCGGAGTACCACGACCAGGGTTGTCGCCTCCCCTCGGTCCCAGATCTGCCGGTATCGGTTCTCGTAGGCGAACCGGAACGCCACGTGGTCCTCGAACGTGATCAGGTCGAAACCCTGGGCCCGGATCCCCTCCACCAGGCGCTGTTCCGTCAGGAGATCGTCCGGGTCCGCCACGATGGTGAGCCGGGAAGTCGCGGCGATGTCCCGGTTGAAGTGCTGCAGGAGGGGGGCTCGCCAGCCGGAGGTCTGCTCGGTCACGCAGACGGCGTTCCGGGCGCGACACGAAGGATCAGGAGTGCCGTGAGTTCGGGGACGGCGCTCTCCATCGCGGCCATGCGCCCCTCCCAGTCCTTGCGCTCCCGGTCTAGCCCTTCGAGACGGTGGGCCCGGACTTCGGCCAGGCCGGACCTCTCCGCGGCCTTCCTGCGAGTGGAGAAGGCATGGACCCCCTTCCGCCGCTCCCGGGCGACACGCGAGCGGTGGCGGCCCAGAAGCTCATGGTACAGGTCCGCCCCCTGCTGCTCCGCGATGCCGCGGCAGGTGTCCCAAGCTTGAGTGGCGTCATCACCCTGGACGGGCTTCTCGAGGAACCGGACGCCACGGTCCCCGTCCTTCAGGAGCCGATCCCAAACCGTACGAGCGGTGGGTGGGAGGGACTTGCCGCCATCAGCGAGGAACAGCGGGAGCAACCGCGACTCTTGGCTCGATCTAGCACCGAGAGAGATGCGCCACAGCGACCACGTGCCAGAGATACGCTCCGAGACGCCCGTGATCTGCACGACGGGGACGGGCATGCCGGGCGCCCACGGGGGGACGAGGTCCAGGATCCTGCGGACCCGGGGGTCCTCGATGGTCAGGTGGCAGGTGCCCGGCGCTGCCGCCAGGTCCCGTGTGAACACCGCGCTCGCGACCTCGCTGCCATCGGGCCAGCGCAGACGGTAGCCCGGCTCCGCGACCTTGACCGCCGCTCCGACGCAGGCTCGGCTCCGCAAATAGGCAAGGGTCATCCGTTCGGTCCAGTGGGGGAGCATGTGATCGGCGACTTCACGGGCCACCCGTGGCTCGATCACGGGAGGGTCCCCGAGGAGGGCGGCGCCCTTCTTCGTCGCCGTGACCGACTCTCGGACCTCCTCGATGAGCTCGTCCACCTTGCGGTGCTCTTCCCCCGGAGCCGCAAGGGCGCGAGCAAACAGGTCCTCGAACCGTGCGCCCGAGTCCTCGGAGTCGAGGACGTCGCTAAGCTTGTCGACCCCGAACTCCTCCAGGATCCGGCGCAGCTTCTCCTCGAGGACCTCGCGCACCCGGAGTTCCACGGTGTCGTCGAGTGCGAAGTTGATGGCGCGGACCGGCTTGGCTTGACCGATGCGGTCCACGCGCCCGATGCGCTGCTCGACCTTCATGGGGTTCCAGGGCAGGTCGTAGTTGACGACCACATGGCAGAACTGGAGGTTGAGGCCTTCACCGCCTGCGTCCGTCGAGACGAGGATCCTCGCCGGTCCGGCGAACTCCCGGAGCACGGCCTGCCGCTCGTCCATGTCCAGGTGGCCATTGAGCCGCACGACCCGGTAGCCCCGCTCCCCGAGGAACTCCGCGAGCATCTCCTGCGTCGGGATGAACTCGGTGAAGACGAGTACCTTGAGGGCCGGGTCGTTCTCGTCCCGCTCCAGCTTCTGGATCCACTCCAGGATGGCACGCGCCTTAGTGTCGGGACCCTGCTCCTCACACCGCCTTGCCGCAGCAAGCAGGGACTCCACCTCCCGGGCCTCGTCCTTCGTCGCCTCGGCCCGGACTCCGGCGAGGGTCTCCAGCTGCTCCTGGCCTTCCATGGTTGCGAACGTCTCGGGGTCTCCCTCGGGGAAGAGCGGGAGCGGCGCGACGGGGGCGCGGAGCACCTCCAGCCGCTTCTCCAAGGCCGTCCGGATGGCCCTCGTGCTTGAGGTCACGAGGCGCTGCAAGAGCAGCATGAGGAACCCGACGGCGTAGCGACGTTCACGTTGGGCGCGGTTGTAGCCATCTCGGGCGTAGGAGGTCACGGCATCGTAGAGGCTCCTCTGCTCTTCGCGCCCCGGGTCCCACGCGACCGGGAACAGCTGGGTCTTCCGGGGCTGGAAGAGCGCGCGGCCGTCGGCGTCGAGGGCGTTCCGCTTTTCGGTGCGGATGACATAGGGGGCGACTCGCTCCCGGTGGATGTCCCCTTCGTTCGCGAAGGCCTCCGGGTCGAGGAAGGACAGGAGCCTGCGGAACCCATCAGTCTTCCCCTGGTGCGGGGTCGCGCTCAGGAGGAGCAGGTAAGGCGTCGCCTCCGACACGGCCTCCCCGAGGCGATACCTGGCGACCTGAGACGTTGCGCCTCCCAGGCGATGGGCCTCGTCGATGACAACGAGGTCCCACCCCGCCAGGACCAGGTCCTCGAAGCGCTCGCGATTGTGACGGGCGACATCCTCCGCGGACCAACCCCGGCGGGCATCCATGGGCTTCACCGAGTCGAGGGGGCAGACAACCTGATCATGGAGCCGCCATGGGTTGTCCTCCTCGCCAAGGGCACCGGCTCTCCTCCAGGCATCGAAGTCGGCCGGCACGACGGCCCGGAAGTCCTCATGGAAGCGGGTCTTCATCTCCTGGACCCACTGGGGAACCAGCCCTGCAGGGGCGATGACAAGCGTCCGGTGGACCAGCCCGCGGAGCTTCAGTTCGCGGAGGATGAGACCTGCCTCGATGGTCTTGCCTAGCCCCACCTCGTCAGCCAGCAGATACCGGACCCGGTCCCCCTCGAGCGCGCGGGACAGGGTGTAGAGCTGGTGGGGTAGGGGAATGACCGTTGCTTCGAGAGGGGCGACGAGCGAGTCCCGGGCGAGCGTGTCCAGGATGCGTGCCGCGGCGCTGGCATAGGTCACCTCGTCGATGCCAGGGGCCGCGTCCGCCAACGAGAGCTGCTTCACAGCGTTCGCAGGCACCTGTAGGACCCGGTCCTCCGTCGGGACCCAGATCCTGTAAGAGGCCTGCCCCCACAGTCCCGTCGTCTCAAGGACCCTGCAGGGAGTTCGATGCTCGACGCTCCAGACCCAGTCCCCGATCTCTGCGTCGCTACCGGGGGGCGGTCCGTCGCTCACTCCCCAAGCCTCGTGCTCGCGACGTCGAAGTACATGAGGAGCTTTTCGTCCTCCTGGAGGACACTCTCGGGAATGCGCGCGGCCACCTCCACGATGGCCTTGTAGTTCCGGGCGTCGTAGGCCGCTTTGAACCCGGCACGAATGGCCTCGGTCCGGAACTGCTTGAGCCGGCCCTTGGAACCCTGGTACCTAGCAAACTCCTCGAGCAGGGCCTTCTCACGAAGGCGAACAAGGTCGCCCTCCTTACCGGGATCCGGGACGTACCAACGGTCCCTGGCCTTCTCGACGAGGGGCTTGTCATCCTTCGCAAGGCCCCGCAGGTCCTTGAAGTTGTCCTTCAGGTAGGAGTGGATCTGGCTCGGGACGGGTCCCTTGCCGTCATAGCAGAGAAAGTTGGACTCGAGGATGTCGCGAAGTTCGACAGTGGCCTCGTAGCTGGCCCAGACCTTGATCTCCTTCGTGAACTGGGGCTGGAGATCCTGGAAGGTCCGAGGCTTTAGGTTCAGCTGCTGGCGGACCCACTGGAGGGCGGATGCCTCATCGGTGATCGCTAGCACCAACTGTCGAAGGACCTTGACCGAGCCACGCCTGCGGTCGTACTCGGCAGCCTGATGAGGCAAGAAGTACATCCCATCCCGCTTCGGGAAGCGCTGCTCAAGGCCAGCGTAGAACTCGGGCGCATCCATGGGGACACCGAGCCCGCGCTGGACATGGAAGCCAATCATCCGGTCCATCAGCACCTGGGCAGTGCGCTCCGAAAGGACCTCAGCCTCGTCCTCCCTGCCCACGAACACAGGTATGTTCCCAAGGTGCTCGGCTATGAAGGCCCACACACCAGCCTCCGAGGCATCCCCCAGGGTGAACTTGAGGGCAAGGTCATCCGTCGGCTTGTACGCGGAGATCACAAGGTCCTGCTTCACCGCGGAACTTGTCACCTGTCGGTAGGAGCCAGACTGCTTATCTAGAGTGCGGACGTCCGCTACGACAAAGCCCACGGCACCCATGGCCTCCTGGATAGCTCGCCACACCGCGTTGCTTGAGTTGCTAAAGACGACGGTGATCCATCGGCCCGGCTTGAGAACGCGGTGGCACTCCGCAAAGCACTTTCGCACAAGGACCTGGTATTCACCCAGAGCCTTGCCCTTGTGCCCATCGACAATCGCCTCTGGAGCGGTGTCAGTGCAGACCCCTAGCCAGGACTCGATCATCAGGTTCAGGTCTGCGTAGGGGATATTCGACCCGAATGGAGGATCCGTGAAAATGTAGTCAGCAGTATTGCTGGGAATGCCGATCGACTCGCAACTCTGGGTGGACACGATCGATGGTGACCGTCCACGGAAGGAGGCAAACGCCTTCGCCAGGCGCGACAACTTTCCATCGAGGACATACCAGGGGCTGAGTTCCGCGTGCTGCGACGGAATATAGTAAATCCCCTTCATGTACTGCGACACCTGTGAGTACCCCGAAGGCCGATAGGAGTTGGCAATGGAGGAGCTCCATAACGCCTGTTCGATTAGGAAGTGCAGAGCATTCCGCTGCCTTGTGTCGGCCACCTGCCCAGCCTTGTGCCACAGGGCCCCCAGCGCTTGCCACACCCGCGGTAAGAACATGTGGTGCAGGCTAGACACGCCCTTTGGTCCGAGCCTGGAGCCGTGGTACATCTCCTTGAGGGGGAATGGACGAGTAGGGACAACCGGTGGGAACGGCAATCGCTCGATCTTCTTGATCCGCTTGAGGTCTTCGTCGTCGGGCACCTTCTCATGGCGATGGCTGCCTAGCGCGTAGACCAAGAGCACAGGCCTAAGGCGGATCCGCTTCCAGGGCTGACCCGTGGCGGGGTCTATCAGCGCTTCAAAGGACCGAACGAGGCTCTCCTTGTGAAGCGAAGCGGAGCAGCCCGGACACGGGAAGTGCTCGCGAACGCGCTTCGTCTTCAGGTCCAGAGCTTCATTGACGAACACGACTTCGCCACTGCATTCCGGGCAGGCGAAGACCTCACTCCAGACTGTGTACTCGATCCTTCCCTTGGACCTGCCATCGGAGTGAAGGGTCTCGTACATCCAGCCAAGTTCAGCGTCAACCTCGTCAAGTATCCGCCGCCCCTCCGCGAGAAACACCTCTGCATCGAACGGAAGGTTGTATCCAGCTGCGATGAAGGTGGCCGCGGGGCTGAGGTCATTGAGAACCACGCGGCGGGGGCCCCAATCAGGTTTGGAACGCCCCGCACCCTTCCACTGGGCCTCAACCTCGTCTCGAAAGGCCTTCGGTGCCGCACCGCACCACTGGGCCGCCACGCCAGTCATTCCTGTACCGCAAAATCCATCGAACACAATGTCGCCCGGCATTGTGTAGTGAAGGATTGACGGGACTATGGCAAGGTGCGGCACCTTCGTGTGATAACTGTGGGCCTTGTAGATTTGGTCAGTCTTGCCCACGCTGGTGTCCACGGCGAACGGTTCCCTGTGGTAAGGCTGCTTCGGGTCGTAAGGCTTGCCATATACGCGAACAAACTCCTCCAGGAACGGGTTCGGGCAGGCTGTGTAGTACGGAGGGTCCGAGAGTCGCAGGATTGCCTCGTCGGCCCCAAGTGGGAACCCTTCTGTCTTGCGGAACTCGGGGTCCTTCAGCTTTTCCGCGAGCAACGCCATGAAGTGCGCCCGCCGGGCGTCGTCGTCTGGGAAGTGCATCCCAAGGCACTCGACCCCCCCGGCCTTCTGCTCCGCCAGCTCCTGGGCGTAGGACTTCTCGAAGAACTCGAACTGTCCACCCTTGGGGAACAGCCGTCTCGTCTTCCGGTCCTTCCTCGCCACGGTGGATACCTCTCGCGGGCTCGAAGCCCGGAAGCGACTACTCGATCACGAAACGCACCTTCGACTTGTCTTTGCCGCGGACCAAGGCCGCGACGTGCGCCCGGAACCGCTGCTCCAGTTCCTCCGTAGTGCATGGGATGCCGCCCTTGAGGAGCGCGTCACGAAGAGCCTCGCGGTCGATGACCACCTTCTCCAAGCTCGAGAAGACCTCTTGTAGCGCCTTGACGAAGGCCTGGGAGATTTCCTCGGGCAGTGCCTCGTCCTTGAGGAACTTCTTCAGCGCCTTCCTCTCGGCGTCTGCTACGAGCTCCATCCGGTCCACGACGGTCGGGTCTTCGAGGTTTCCGAGAAGAGTCGTGGTCCACTGCTGGAGGATCTCGTCCAGCCGTTTGTCGACCGTCTTGATGGCCTCGGCGGCAGACTGGTCGCGGGTCGCGGCGTCACCGGGACGGAAGTCGCACTGAGGGTAAGGACAGGTCGGACGGGCATCGAGGTCCTTCTTGGAGAGAGCGAAGCAGGCCTTGAGCCGGAAGAGATCGTCCTCCAACTGGCGGAACTGCCCCGCCGGGAGCATCTCCACCCCCGTCAGCGTCCGTAGAGCCACGAGGCGTGCGTCCTTGGAAAGTTGGCCCTTCTTCTTGTCGTCGTTGACTCCGAGGCGAGCCTTTTTGTGGAAGCCGAGGTAGGCGTCCTGGTAGCGGGACTTCAGGTCGGCAAGGGTCGCGTCGAGATGCCTGTGGAACCCGGCGTCGGCCCGCTCCTTGGGGTTGGCCAACTTCGCGACGAGGGCGTCGCGAGCCGTGCGCATCTCGGCCCGCCAGGGGTGATCGTCCGGAAGCACGGACTCGGCGAGGGTCACGTAGTTGATCACCGGACCAACGCGCGCGAGTACCTGCACGAGTTCCTCGACCTGGCGGACGAGGGTGATCCCGTCCCCCTGCGCACGGACGGTGCGGGCGTCGTGGGGGAAGTTCTTGAGCCGCCCCAGCGAGTTGAAGGGCTGGAGCGACTCGAGGAAGGTCTTGTGATCCTCGAGCTTCTTGCGCCACGAAGTCTGCTCCTGAGACGCGAGTATGGGCCGTCCGCCGAACTCCAGCCCCTGCTCCACGCTACGAAGCGCCGTCGTGGCCGCGGTGGTGCGCTTCTCCGCCTCGACGCTCAGTGTGACGACGGCCTTCTCACGGGTGGCATCGTTGACGATGAGCCCGGCTGGCAGTTCCAACACCTCGAACAGCTCCTTCAGTGCCGCTAGGGGGAGCTCCTTGGGCCGATCGACGAGCTTGAACGCCGCGATGTCGTCGACGGAGAGGCGCGCCAGCTTCTCGAGCCCCGCGGCGTCGATCTTCTCCCCGGGGAGGGAGAGGACGAGATCGCCGCTGTGGACGAGCGCGACCAGGGTGACTGCGAGGAACTCCGGTTCGATGCGGAAGGGCATCCAGTACTCGACGCCCAGCTCGTCGTGGACGAGTTCGGCGCGGTTGACGACCTGCCCGTGCTTCTTTCCGTCGAGAAGGGCCTTCACCTGCCGGGCGTACTTGGACTCCGTGGCCCGGGGGCGATCCCCGTCCAGGAGGCCGAGGGCATCGAGAACCGCGGTCCCCTGCTTCGTCTTGCCGCCTCCGGCCAGCCAGCGGACAGCCTCCTGCGCCGCCTGGGCCCGGTTGTCCTTGGTGATGAGGAGCGAGAAAGTGGGGTAGTCGGCACTCCGGCTGGCGAATTCCGGCGCGAGGCACAGGGATCCGGCGAGGTTCACGTTGTCCCGCACCGACGCCTGCCCTGCGCCCCCGGACACCTTCCCGTGGATGACATCGGAGAGCCCGCGGGGTCGGCCCTGGTAGACGACCTCGAAGGACGAAGCCATGTGCTCGCGGAGCCAGGTCGTCAGCTCCCGCAGGTAGTCATTGGCCTTGCCTTCGTAGATCTTCCGGTTGGCCCCGGAAGCCGTGGCGGCCTGCTCGCGGGCGCCGGCGTAGGCCCTGAGGTGCCCGGTAAAGACGTCGTCCTTCTTCTTCAGGCGGAAGAACACCTCATCGGTCTTCTTCTCGTCCTTGAAGGGGGGCGGCTCGTGCGGCTGAAGGAAGTAGAGGTAGAAGTCGCGGGGAGGCTGGGCGGTGGACCGCTCGTTGGGCGCCCCGAAGAACAGGTAGCCCAGGCGGCCTGACTTCCGCTCTCGCCACTCGAGTTCGTACTCCCAGATCTTGTAGCCCTCGACCTTGGGAGGCGTCTCGGCGCACTCAAGGACCCGGGCGAGGGCCTCGAAGTAGTAGCGGTCGAGCTCGTTGGGGACGAGCTGGTCGGCCTTCTTGGCGATGAGAGACTCGAAGTCGATGTCCTTCTTGAGGTCGAGGTAGTACTGCCCGTTCTCCTTGTTGAACGTGAGGAACTGCCCGTTGACGGTACGCATGACGTCCTGGAGGACCTTCTCGATCATGGTCTTGAGGAACTCGGGGTCGGCCTCGGGGGTCGGGAGATGGAGCAGCAGGTCGTCACGGAGCTCTTCCGGAGTCGCCCCCATGGGGGCGTCGATGTCGTCGTGGGTGAGCCGGTGGACGCACAGGGCGTCCACGATGCGCTCGGCGACCTGGCGGTACTGGGGCCGCGGGAACGCGTGCTTGATCCGGCCCTGGAGCACCTCGCTCTTCTCGATGACCTGGCTGATCTCGGGAACCGCCTTGAATGCCGGATTGTCCGTGAGGACCCGCCAGTAGGAGTCGTAGGCCACCACGCCGGGCTCGGTGTCGGGGATCTCCTTGTCGAGGCGCCGCCGGATCTCGGCGCTCAGCGTCTTCAGGATCTCCCGCTGCTCGGCGACGGAGACCCGGGCGAATGTCTCGAGGTAGACCGGGTGGACCGGGAAGAGGCGCACGAACTCATCCATGCGCTCGTTGAGTGCTCCGTAGAGGGGGGCGAAGCGCAGGAGGTGCTCGCGGATCTTCTCCTGCTGGTCCGGGGACTTCCGGAGGAGCCTCTCGGATACGACGTAGGCGACGTCCTCGCGGGCGATCCGCACCTGCTCGAAGCGGTCCTTCACGCGCTTGAGCGTGTCCGCCACGAACTGGAAGCGGGCCGAGTCGAAGAGACTCTCCTGGAGGCCAGCAAGGAACCGGAAGCGGCTCGACTTGCAGAACTCTCCCATCTCCCTCAGGAAGTTGAGGTCGAGGATGACCTCCTGGTCCTTGCGGGACCGGAGGTAGTCGAGCATCTCGTCCACGACGAGCAGGAGACCGTGGTCGGGGTGCTTGGCCTCGAACTGGGCCATCATCTCCTGCAGGGCGTCCTTGTTGTTGGCGGCGCGCTTGTCGTTGGGGAACTCGTAGGAGACGCCGAGCTTCTTCAGGCCGGACTCGAGCTGGAGCCGGAGGATGTCCCGCAGCCCTCCGGTCACGCCGCCAAGCTCGGTGCGGATGACCTTGAAGCGGCCGGCGATGGTGCCCAGGGCCTTCTTCGCCTGCGTGGCCTTGACACAGTCCACCAGTTCCGCCCGCTCGGCGATGGAGGAGAGGACGGCCATCAGATGGGACTTGCCGGTCCCGTAGTTCCCCACGACGAGCAGGCCCTTGTTGTCGTGAGGCTTGGCGAACTGGAGGTGCGGGACAATGAGTTCCGCAATGCGGTCGCCCATCGGTTCCGAGATGACAAACGTCTCGACGAGACGCTTCGCTTTTGAGGCTGCGTCTGCCTCGCGGAGGTGAACGACGGTCTCCACCGGCTCGAAGTCGACGACGTCCCTGTACTTCATGGAGCCTCCTGAGCACCGGGAAGCGAGACGGCGGGGGGTGCTTGAGGCTCCCCGGCCACAGCATCGACGATGACGGCGTCCACTCCTCGGTAGGAACGGGCCTCGGGGTGACCAGGTGCCGCGTAGGTCAGGACCCCGGCCCGGTGGGAACCGGCCCAGGTGGCAACGACGGTCCGGTTGCGAGATGACTGCTGCAGAACCCTCAGAGGGTCCAAGCCGAGGTCCGGGCTGAAGAGAACCTCGAGGTTGTCCACGAACACCGTGTCCCCCTCCACGCCATCGAGGAGGTCCGCCACAAGCCGTGCCGTCTGGGCCGACCGCTCCTTGCGCGGCAAGTCCAGAAGCGGCTCGGAGAGGCGGAGGTTGAGGTTCAGGACCGTCCCGCCGTTGTCTGACGCTACCTGCCGAAGGGCCGGCGTCTTGCCGGTTCCGGAGGGCCCCACGAGGAGCACAAGCCGGTGGTAGCGGCCGGAGGCATCCTGGACGGCGCCGAGGAGCCGGTCGATGAGCCGACGGTCCATCCTCGGTGTCTCCTTCCTTGAGAGGCGGGCGTCGCCAAGGCCGTCAGCCGCCCGCGGACGCCTACGCCCCAATCACTAGGGGGACCATTGTGTCGCCGTCGCCCGCAGGGGGGAAGCACTTCTCCTGTGACACTGCTGATGGTCTGGGTGTGGCCGAGTGGATCAGCCCTCGTCGTCCTCCGTGTAGAACGGTTCCTCTTCGTCATCATCCTCTATCTCGTCGCCGTCGGCGTTGTGGTAGATGGCATCCCCTTCCTCCTCTTCCTTGCGGATGGCTTTCATGTCGTAGTCCCCATCGTCATCGTCATCAAAGTCCCCGCCCGCGAACTCCCTCTGCCATTCGGGGTCATCTGCGGGATTGAACGGTGGGGGAGCACCCACGGCTGGCACCGACCGCTGGCACGCGCCTGGACCAATCCGCTCGACTGCGATGATCTCGAAGGGGCAGATGACATACGGAGCGTGGGCCTTCCCTCCCCATGGCAAGTCGTCGCCTTGCGGAACTACGACGTGGCGGAACCGTGCACCGATGACCCCTCGGTTTGGCCGGTGTTTTGGGCAATGACCGGAAGTCTCCAATCCCTGGGCGTCAAGGACCGCGTGCCGTCCGTAGCACCACGTGACGAAGGCCTTACACCGGCGCTCATGGAAATCCGTGGAAGCGCAGAGGGGGCACGGTTTCACCCTCACTCTGTTCTCTCGTGCACGCTCGGAGTAAGCGCTCATGGGTCGCCTCCGCAGCCCCGAGGGGTGGCCTATCCGACTTCCGCCTCGGCCACCAAGTACACATCGAGGACCAAGAATGCCTGAACCGAAATCCACGCTCAGGTTCCACGGTACCCGCCTCACCGACCTCCGCGAGGATGCCGGGATCTCCCAGAAGGCGCTCGCGACGCGCCTTGGCCTGCCCTGGCAGCTGGTCTCTCTCTGGGAGTCGTCCCCGGCCCCGAACTCGCCCCGGGCCTACCCCCTCCACGAGCCCTCGGCTTCCCAACTTCAGGATCTCGCCCGGGAACTCGACGCCCACCCGTCCGACTTCTTCCACTCCCACGAGGATGCCCCGGCCTCGGAGAGGGACGAGGAGCGAGCCGCCGGGAAGGCCTCCGGCATCCAGTTGGACGGAGAGAAGTTGGCCCGGATGAGGAAACTCCGGGGCCTGTCCTACCCCCAGGCCTCCGCCCGGGCCCGGGTCCCCGTGGCCGCGATCCAGGTTGCCGAGGCCGGAAGGACAATCAACACGGGCGAGCTGCTACGGTTGCTCCAAGTGTATCGGCCCAGGGACGCAGCAGTCACCGTGCTGCCTGTTGTCCTCCGGTCCCCGCGATCTTCTGCATAGCTGCCTGAGCCGCATCTCGCGCTGCCTTCGCCCGGCGTTCCGCGTCAGTGACGTAGGCGACGAGGGCGTCGCGGAGTTCAGGCCTTTCGATGCCCAACTTGGACACGCAGTACTGGTGGACCGCCTCTCCAAGCCGCGTCATTTGATATCCAATCAGGCTGTCAAGGCCAGGGTCCGTACCGGGAACCAAGTGCGACAGCTCCAGGGCCTTCAAGTCGGTCGATAGGACTCCAAGCTCCAGCAATCGGCTGATCGCCTGGGCACGAACGGAGCTTCCGAGCATTCGACCCATCGTGTTCATGGGCGGGTGTTTCATGCCTCCTGCTCTGGCACAGTCCATGAGCGCCAGCCAGCAGGAGAGGTCAAGCGAACCCGCCGTCTGCTTCACTGTGGCTGCTCCGCCCCCGGATGTCTTGGACACGACGTAGGGTGTTGACGCCGGGTGTCC
>CAYJMF010000029.1:0-46359 GCA_964370855.1 uncultured Planctomycetota bacterium
ATCGCGCACCCCCGCCCCCTTCTCGAACGTCGCACCCCCCCCGCCCCGGAGCTCCACGACGACACCCGGCACCACCCCCCGCCCTTCGAGGGGCGACCCGTCGGGCATGAGGTCGATCCACCGCGAGTAGTGGACGACGACCCCGTTGGGCAGTTCCACGGGCCACGGGTTGCCGCTGCACCCGCCCGTGGGTTGTCCCACGAGGACGACGCCCTCGACGGCGGCCATCATCTGGGCGAGGCCCTCGCCGCTGGAGACGCACCCGGGGCCGACGAGGCAGACGACGGGCCCCTCGAACCGCCGCCCCTCGCGGGGGCGGAGGACCCGGTCGTAGGCGGGGCCGAAGTCCGGGAAACCCGGGCCGTCCCGGTAGCGGCTCCGGGCGTAGACGACGGGCTCCCTCGCGAAGTACCCCGCGATCGCCGCGGCGGTACCCTCGTCGCCCCCGTTGTTGAAGCGGAGATCCAGGAGGATCCCCCGGCGGTCGAGCATCCCCTCGAGGGCGTCGAACAGCGGCGCCGCCGCGGCGCGGTCCCCGGGGAGGCTCGAGACGGCGAGGTAGCCGAGGTCCTTCCCCGCGACGCCGGCGAGGCCGAGGTCGTCGAGGGAGGCGGGGTCGGCGAGGGCCTTCCGGACGGCGGAGAAGTCGGCGTTCCCCTTGAAGGAGCGGCGCCAGCCGGGCAGCACCGCCCCCCCGGGGAGGCGCACGGAGACGTGGATGTCCTCGAGCTTCCCGAGCAGCGGGAGAATTGCCTTCGCGAAGGCCGCGGAGTCCTTCGCCGCCTCCGCCTTCGCGCGGAAGGGGGCCGCCTCGCGGTACCAGTCCACCTTCTTCGACGCGAAGTGGGAGTAGTGGAGGGCCATGTCCGCCACGAGGAGATCGAAGGAGCCCTCCGGGGGGACGACGGTGAGCACCGGGTTCCGCACCTCCATGGCGCCGCTCTTGGAGAGGAAGATCCGGACGAACCCCTCGCCGGCGGCGGCGGCGCGGCCGACGACCATCCCGGGCCGCCATTTCCCGTCGAGGAGGACGTGGAGGCGGAGGTCGGGCCGCTCCCGCCCCGAGGGGAGGGCGAGGGCGACGTAGGCGTTGTCGAACTGGCTCCCCTCGCACCGGAGATCGGCGGCGCGGTGCTCGAAGTCGAGGCGGTAGCAGGCGCCGGCCTCCGCCCGGAAGGGGGCGGTGAGCATCCGCCAGCGGCCCGTCTCCCCGTCGCCCCGGAGGAGGACGCCCCCCTCGGGCCCGGCGGCGACCTCGGATTCCTTCTCCGTCCCGGAGGTGGCGCCGACCTCCAGCTTCCACCCCGCGGGGGCGCCCTCCTTCCACTCCTTGAGGTCGGGATTGGGGAGGAGGTTGGTGGCCGGCTTGTCGGCGGGGAGGAGGGCGGCGCCGAGGGCGAGGAGGAGGAGCGCAGCGGGCGGGCTGACCATGCACACGAATCTACGGCTCCGCCCGGGCCGGTTCGACGGGGAAGGGGATCCCGGTCACGGCGGGGCGGCGGGGGGGTGCGACCCTACGGCCCCGCCTACTCTCCCCCTCCCCCGCCGTCGACGGCCTCCGCGTCCCCGGGCGCGGCCGGCCCCCCCGCCCGGTGCATCACCGCCGCCACGGCCCCCGCGGTGACGCGGCGGAGGAAGCCGTAGTCGAGACGGTCCGGGGTGTCCGAGGAGCGGTGGTAGTGCTCCGTGCGGAGTTCCCCGGTGTCGGTGATCTGGACCGCCTCGAGGCCGCGCCTCCAGTAGGAGACGTGGTCGCTCCTCCACCCGTCGGCGGAGATCCACCCCATGCGGTTGGCGCTCTCCAGCGGAAGGTCGGGGACGTAGGCCTCGACGGCGTCCTCGTAGACGTTGCCGAGGCCCCCGGAGGCGAAGTTGCCGAGGACGAGGACGAAGTCCCCGCGGTCGGAATAGGAGTAGGGAATCCACCAGGGCACCGGGTCCACCTGGCTCCCCGGCTCCGACGAGGCGAAGCCGACCATGTCCAGGTCGAAGAGCCCGAGGTGGCGCTCCCCAGAGCGGCGCACGTTCTCGACGTGGGCGGCGCTGCCGAGGAACCCGAACTCCTCCGCCGCGAAGAAGCAGAACCGGACCGCGGCCCGGGGGCGGGCGTCCCGGAGGATGCGGGCGGCCTCGAGGACCGCCGCCACCCCGGATGCGTTGTCGTCGGCCCCCGGGGAGAAGGGGACGGTGTCGAAGTGGGCGCCGAGCTCCACCACGGCCCCGGGGTCGCCGATGCCGGGGATCTCGGCCACCACGTTGCACAGGGCGACCTCCCGTTCGGGACCGAGTTCGTAGACGTCCCCCCCCTCCGCGGCACGGCGGACGAGGGGGGAGAGGGGCGCCGTGAAGGGCTCCCGGCGGGGCTCGTACCCCAGCGCCCGCAGGCGGCCCTCGAGCCACGCGACGGTCGCCTCCGTGGCCCCGGCGTCGTGGGGCGGCCGGGGCCCGATGTTGCAGAGTGCAACCACGTCGGCGCGGAGCCGCTCCTCCGAGACGAGGGAGGCGAGGGCCGCGACGGCGGGGTCGGGCCGCGGTGCGGCGCAGGCGGGGAGGAGGGAGGCGAGGAGGAGGAGGAGGATCGCCCCCGCTCCCCCGCCCCGGGGGAGGAGCGTCGCCGCCGGACTTCCCATCGTGGGCCTCCTCTCGCCGGGGGAGTCTACCGAAGGGCGGAGACGGGGGATACGGTACCCGACCCGATTCATCGGGGTTGGGCTCCCGTCTGGCCGGAAGTCGTGAACGGAACCCCGCTGAATCGGGTCGGGTACCGTATCCCCCCATCAGCCTGTCGCGGGTTGCCGCGACTGGCTGCTAGGATCTCTCCCATGTTCGACCCCCGCTCCGAGCTCCTGTCCCACTTCCTGGCGGCCCGCGCCGCCGAACTGGCCGCCGCCCCCGGCGACGGCGCCCCCTGGGCCGCCGCCTCCTCGGCCCTCGCCGCGCTCCACGACCTCGACGACGACCTGAAGGCCGTCGTGGAGGCGAAGGATCTCGCCCGTCTCCAGGGGATCCTCGAGGAGTGGACCTCGGGGAAGCGCTCCCCGCCGGACCACGACCGGGATCTGCTGAAGCGGGCGATGCGGGCGTTCCGCAAGCGGCTCGGGGTGACGGTGCTCGACGCCGAGTCCAACATCGGCGGGCGCGGCCTCAGCACCGGCCGCTCCTCGGACATCAGCGGCATCACCCCGCCGCGGGACTATCCCCGCGAGATCTGGCTCGAACTGGCCCGCCAGGGAAGGCTCCGCAACGCCGGCCAGGGGGTGTTCGAGCTGGGTCGGGGGGCGTAGGCGCACTTCGGCGACCCGTTGAGTCCGCACCCTACTCGGCCTCCACCTCCACCGCCGCCGGGGAGACCCCGTCCACCTCGATCTCCCGGGTCCACTCCCCGAGCAGCCCCCCCACCCGGACACGGACCCGGTACCTCCCCGCGGAGAGCCCCGCGACCACGGCCTCCCGCGAATCCCGGTTCGCCGTCTCCCAACGCGTGAACTCCGGGCCCCCGAGGGGCGTGGCCGCCGCATCGAACCCGGGCCAGGGGGTTCCTTCGGGGACCCGGAGGCGCACCGTCAGGACGGTCCCGGCCTCGAACCGGACTTCCCCGAGATCCGTGCGGCCCTCGCCGAGGTCCACGTCGGCCATCACCTTCGGCGCGAACCCCGGCGTGTCGAACCAGAGGGTGTACCGCCCCGGCTCGAATCCCCCGAACCGGGCGACGCCGTTCTCGAGGTGCACGGTGCGCTCCGCCGCCGCCTCCCCCGCCGCCTCCCCCCGGAAGAGCCGGACGCGGAACCAGCCCGACCCGGCCCCCTCCGGCGCCGGCCGGAGAACCGCCACCCGCTCCTCGACGAGGCGGAGGACCACCCCCTCCACCTCCCCCGTGGAGACGGCCGGTCCCTTGCCCGCCGAAGCGGAGAGCACCGGGTGCCAGGCCCGGAGCGTCACCGGGCGATCGGCGGGGACGGGGACGTCGAAGGCGAGCTCCCCGTTCACGGCGTACCCCGGGGTGCGGAGCACCGCGTCCCCCATGGTGGTGTCGACCCCGGTCGCCTCGACGAGGACGCGCACGTCCCGCCAGCGGGTGCCCTCCGGGGCGAGGACGCGCCCCCGCACGCGGGCCGCGGGCACGACGTCGAGGGCCGCCTCCGGGGGTTCCGTTCCGACGGAGAGGTCCACGGGGTCTCCGATGACGCCCGTCGTGGGGTCGCGCAGGCGGTAGCGGCCAGGCGGAAGGCCCTCGAGGGGGAGCGTCCCGTCGGCGGGGACGCGCAGATCCGAGCGGAGGAGGGACCATCCGCCCGCGCCGTGGGCATCGAGGCAGAGGCCCGCGGCGCCGGGGCTCCCGCGGACCCTCGCGATCAACGCGAGCGCCGGCACGGCCGCGAGGTCCAGTTCGGCGCGGAAGACCCCGCCGGCGGCGTCGCACCGCGCGAGGATGGACGCCTGGACCGGCCGGTACCCCGCCGCCCACCAGGTCAACGGCAGCGTGGCGAGGCCGGGGAAGCGCGGCCGCATGCGGAAGCGGATCTCGCCGGCGGCCTCCTCCACCTCGGGGCGGACCACGGCCTCGATGCCCGCGAGGAGGGTGAACGTCTCCGGGACCGCCGGCCGCCCGTCGATGCGGACGCGGAGGGCGACGTCCCGCGGCCGCGGGACGACCTGCTCGAGGCGCCCGTCCCCCCCGGAGACGTCCACGGTGCCGAGCCCGTGGCCGTCCCGGTCCCGGTTGAACTCGTCGAGCAGCCAGAACCCGGTCCCGGTCTCCGACGGGAAGAGCCCGTCGTAGACCGCGCGTCCACCGACCAGCGGGACGACCCGCGCGTCCCGGTCCCGCCCGTGGCTCCCGATGCCCACCCCCACCGCCTCGACGGGGTTCCCGTCCTCGTCGCGGAGGAGGATCTCCACGCTCCTCGGCCGGACGAAGGAGACCGGTTCCAGGGGCTCCGTCCCCGCGGGAGGGAGGAACAGGTTCGCGAGGGATCCGTCTTCGGCGGTGGCGAGGTAGACGCCGTACTCCGCGGGGAGCCCCTCGACGACGATCTCCTCCCCCTCCATCCGCCCCTCGCGATCCGGCACCCGGTGGAAGCGGCCGATGGCGAGGCGGGAGCCGTCCGGGGGGACGGGGCGTTCCCCGGGGACGACCTTCCACCGGACGGTCCGGCCCGGGGGCGTCGCGGGGGGCGGAGCGGCGGGGGCCGCGGTCTCCGACGGGGAGGCTGGCGGTCGGGCCCCGGCGGGGAATGGCCCGTCCCCCCGCGGCGGCGCCGCCCGCGGCGCCGGGGCGGGAGCGGGGGCGGGGCCGGGCGGTGAGGCGGGCTCTCCCTCTCCCGCGAACTTCACCAGCATGATCGCGACAAGCGCGATGATCCCGGCGGCGGCCATCCAGCGGGTCCCCTTCACTCCAGGTCCTCCGGCTACGTCCCCAGCGGCTCCCTCGGCAGGCGCACCACGATCACGGCCGCCACGAAACCGCCCCGGCCGGCCCACGGGCTCCCACCTCCATGCGCTCGCCTCCTGCC
This sequence comes from uncultured Planctomycetota bacterium, assembly GCA_964370855.1. Classification (GTDB taxonomy): domain Bacteria; phylum Planctomycetota; class JAJSAM01; order JAJSAM01; family JAKLKS01; genus JAKLKS01. The sequence continues at coordinate 5,514 of CAYJMF010000029.1, forward strand.
GCGAGTGCACGTCGAGGGCGAGGTGAGCGACGCTGCCACGGTCCTCCCCGTCGGCGGCGCCCGGCTCCTGCTACTTCGGTTTCACCCTCTTCCACGCTTCCAGTTCCAGGACCACCTCCCAGGCTTCGATTTCGGGCCGTTCCGCCGGAACCTCCTTCGGCTTGCCCGCAACAGGCCCGAGGGTTCCCCTTCCTCCGGCCCGGTGGACTCTCCGGGCGACGACGCCGTCGGCGCCGTCCACGACGGCGAACTCCTGCGGGTCCCAGTCGGCACGGGGCAGCCTCCAGACCGCGATCCAGGTCGTGTGCGGAGGCCGCCTGCCGCCGGGGCCATGGACGACGTACTCGAACCGGAGGTCGGCGACGCCCTCCACCACCCTCACGCCCGGACCATCGGGTCTCCCGAAGGTCTCGTCCTGCGCGGGGTGCTGGCCCCCACGGCGGAGGACCTCGACGACGCTGCCCGCGCCCAGGACGGCGCTGTCGTCCTTGAACCAGAGGGACTCCACGACGAGACTCCCCCCGGCTTCGGCGACGGCTGCGTCCGGGAACCGGACCGTGATGCGATTCGTGAGGCCGGCGTCGCATCCGGAACCGGCGATGGCGGCGGCGAGCAGGAACATGGCTCCCGCGAGTCCGCGCCGCCGGAGGGCGGACGTCCTGCCTCCTCGACCCGGATCCCGGGTGCCATCAGGACGGGCCTCCCCCGCCAACGTCGTCCCGCCCATGGCCTGCCTCCCTCGTCGCGGCTCCGATTGCAGTGTACCGGCACCCGCCCGCTGTGCTCCTCCGGCGTGGAGAAGGACATCCCCTCCCGGGCCGGTGCCCGCCCCGGGGGCCCCGCGAGCCGAATTCCAGCCGGAATCCGGCAAACGGCGATGCCCCGCCATTCGTTCATACAATGGTGTCGGTGAAGGAGGGTCGAGCCATGGCTCCACGGGGCTGGAAGATCGCAGGGGCCGTCGCGGTCGCGGGCATGTCCGTGGCCCTCGCCGCGGCGCGACAGTCCGCGGCGCCGGCGCCCATCGCCCTGCCCGGCACCCCGCTCTCCCTCCTCGCCCTCGACGCCGACGGGGACGCGCGGCCCGACCTCGTCGTCTCCCTCGACGGCGGCCCCGCGCGGCTCGTCCTCCTGCGGAACGCGGGAGGGGGGGCCTTCGACCCGCCCGTTCCCCTTCCCGACCTCGCCGCCGGAACGCTCCCCGCCCTCCGGGGGCTCGTCGCGGTGGACGTAGACCGGGACGGCCGGATGGACGTCGTCGGCACCGGAACCCCGTCGGCCCTCTGGCGCTCCACCGGCGACGGCACGTTCACGGTCGAGGCGCTCCCCCCCGGGGCCGACGGGGCGCACCCCGCGACCGGGGACCTCGACTCCGACGGGGCGACCGATCTCCTCGTCCTCCGGGAGGGTCCCGCTCCGGCCGTGGTGGTGCTCCTCAACGACGGCGCCGGCCGGTTCACACCACTACCGCCGGTCCCCGCACCGGAAGCCTGGCCCGTCCGCCAGGTCGTGGTGGCCGACGTCGATCACGACGGCCTCCCCGACGTCGCCCTGCTCCGCCGTCCCGCCGGGCGCGTCCTCCTGCTCCGGAACACGGGCGGCGGCGCCCTCGCCGCACCGGCCCCCCTGGACGTCCCGGAGGGCTGCTTCGCGCTCGGTGTGCGCACCCTCGACGGGGCCCTCGTCGCCTTCGGCGCCCATGTCGCGAGGACCTTCGCGGCGGGCGGGACGACGGATGCCGCCATGGAGGGTGGGGACCTCGCCGACGGGGCCGTCCCCGGGGATGCGGACGGGGACCACGCGGACGAACTCGTGACGACGACCGACGACGGGCGCCTCGTGGCCCTCGTGCCGGGGGAGGGACCCGCGGAACGGCTCATGCCCTGGGGCGAGGCCCGAAGGCTCGACGCGGCGCCGGCCGCCGCCTCCCCGCGGCTGGCCGTCGCGGACTTCGACGGCGACGGGCGCCCCGACGCCGCCGCCCTCGCCTGGCGCCCGCGGCCGGGGATCGCCCTCCTGCTCGCCCGCGATGCCGTGGCCGCCCCGGGAGAGGACCCGGCATTGGACCTGGTTCGGGGCCGGATCCGCGACCTCCCGCGACGGCGGGGCGACCGGCTGTGGATCGAGGGCTCGATCCCGCCCGCCGCCATCGAGGGGGGGGATCCGCTTCGCCTCATCGTCGCCGCCGGCGACGTGTCCGTCGAGACGTTCCTCGAACCCTCCACCGGCCTGACCTACCGCTCCACCCCCGACTCCGGCCAGCGCGCGAAGGCCACCTTCGACGCCGCGACCGGGAGGTTCGTGTTCCTCGCCCGCTCCTTCGATCTCCCCGGCCCGCCGGCCAACCCGGTCGTCGTCACCCTCGAGGCGGGAGGCCGCCGTTGGAGCCGTACCGCGAACTGGCAGGCTCCCCGCCCCGGCGAACTGGTTTTCGCCTTGGAACCGAGGCGGTCCCTGTCTCCGGCTCCCGGAGCCGCCGGTCCGGGGGCGCCCATCGTCGTCCAGGCCCCCGCCGCTCCCGCCCCCTTCGAGGTGCTCGTCACCACCTCCGGTGGCCGCGAGGTCCGGACCCTCCGGGAGCGGGCGACGGGCCGCGAGTGGACCCTCGACGGCGCCACGGGCCGCTGGCTGCCGCGGTCGAAGGATCTCGCCCGGCCGGCCCCGTCCCTCGACGCCGGTCTCGTCGCGTTCCTGCCCCTCGAAACCGACATGGCGGACACGCTGGGTGGAGCCGTCGAGGTGCGGGGCGGCGTGGCGGTCGAGGAGGGTTCGCTCCGCTTCGACGGCTCCGGCTGGATCGAGCTGCCCCACGTGGCGTTGAACGACCGCGCCCACGCCTTCTCGATGTGGATCCGCGTCGAGGGGGACGCCGACGTCATGGGCCTGGTCGAGCAGCGGGACGCCGACGCCGGCGGCCGGCACTACCACCTCATGCTCCGCGGGACGCTGCAGCCGTTCCTCGGGTTCTACATGAACGATCTCTCCGCGCCGGACTCCCTCGACCGCGGCGCCTGGCACCACCTCGTCTTCCAGTACACGGGCCGCGAGCAGGAGATCTGGATCGACGGGGTGCGCGCGGCGCGACGCGCGGCCTCCCCCTACCGGGGCACGAGCGGGGGGACGCGCATCGGCCGCAACCCCGACTGGAACAACGTCGGCGGGACCCACTTCACCGGTTCGATGCGGCGCCTGCGGATCTACGACCGCGGCCTCTCCGGGGAGGACATCGCCTCCCTTCGCCGGCGGGAGCTGCCCGGGGAGCTCGCCGCCCCGGCCCGCACCACGCTCACCTTCGAGGGCCCCATCGACGGCTCCGACCGCATCGTCGTCACTCCCGCGGGGGCCCGCTGGGAGAACCTCCACTGGGGCACCGTCCGCGGCGTCGTGACGCTGAACGGCGTCCCCTGGGAACCCCGGATCGAGCCGGTGCTGAAGAACGACGGCGCGACGCGGTTCCTCCCCCCGGGCGTGGACTTCTCGAAGGCCCGCCTCGTGTCTCGCTCCGGCCGCGACTTCGCCGGCATGGAGGCGGGACCGGACGGCCTTGTGCTCCGGTTCGTGGACTCGCCCAACGGCCCGGCCCCCTACAGGGTGGTCGTCGAGTTCGAGTAGGAGAGCGGGGGGACGGTCCGGAGCGGGAACTCCCCCATTCCATGCAAGGCATCCACCCCTCCGCGTCATTACATGGTGGACATGCCGATGGAACCGGACCGACCGGAATTGACGCTCGAAGCGCTCTTCGCGCGCTACCGGGAGACGCGCGACCCGGCGGCGCTGGGGGCGCTCTTCGACGGGGCCGCGCCCGGGCTCTTCCGGCTCGCGCTCTCCCTCGCACCGGACGCGGCGCAGGCGGAGGACGCCCTCCAGGAGACCTTCCTCTTCGCCCTCGAGGAGGCGGACCGGTGGGACCCGGCGCGGCCCGTCGTCCCGTGGCTCATGACCGTGCTCCGGTTCAAGGTGAAGGAGGGTCGGCGCCGCGAGGCCCGCGCCCCCGACCCGGCGCGGCTGGACCGGGCCCCGGCACCGGACGACCCCGCGGCGCTGGCGGAGTCCGCCGAGGAGCGGGAGCGGCTGTACGAGGCGATGCGGCGGCTCCCCGAGCCCTACCGCGGGGTGGCGCTGCTCCGCTGGCGCTACGGCCACGAGCCCGCGGAGATCGCCGACATCCGCGGCGAGCCGCCGGGCACCGTCTGGTCGATCCTCCACCGCGCGGTGAAGAGGCTGAAGGTGGAGATGGGCGCGCTGCCGGCGCTCCTCCTGGCGTTCCGGCCGGAGCGGGGGCTCGACGGGGTGAGGCGGGCCCTCCTCCGGCGCGCGGCGGCCAGGGCCGCGGCCGCGGCGGCGGGCAGCGCGGGAACGGCGGCGGGCCTGGCCGCGGCCACGACGATGGGAGGGCTCCTCATGGCGAACAAGGCGGTCGCGGCGGTGGCGGCGGTGCTGCTCCTCGGGGGGGCGGGGTGGATCGCGTTGCGGCCCGCCGCCGCTCCCCCTCAAGCGCTCCCGCCGGCGGGAACCACCTCCGCGACGCCGCCTCCCGGACCCGCCGTGGCACCGTCGGAGACCCCGCGCGCGGGAGCCGATGCCGGGGACGTGATTCCCCCGCCCGTGGATCTCACGAAATGCGACCGGGATCTCGATCTGTTCGGCACCGTCGTGGACGGGAAGGACACCCCCGTGGCGGGCGCCCGGGTCGAGACTCTCCGCCTTCCGTGGGCCCGCAACGGACTCGTGCCCCGCCTCCTTCACGAGGAGACCGACCCGGGGCCGGCCACGCGGTCCTCCGTGGACGGGACCTTCGCCCTGCGCCTGCGGAAGGCGGAGGTGGCGGACCTCCGGGTGTCCCTCGGGGGCCTCGTGGCCCGGCTCCCCGGCTGCATCGCAGGCGAGCGGGTCCGCGTCGTCCTCGAGGAGGGGGCGACCCTCGCCCTCCGCGCCCTCGACGATGCCGGCCATCCGGTTCCCGGTGCGCGGGTAAGGGTCAGCCGCTTCGTACCACCGCGGACGGTCCTCTTCTTCGGCGAAGGGCTCACGGACGCCGAGGGGCGTTGCCTCCTCCGCGGGATCCCCGGAGGCCGGTCCACGGTCTCCCTGGACCACGCGCGGCTCCCGTCGCCGCGGTCCACGCAGGAGGAGTTCACGCCCGGGGCCGTGGTCGAGAAGGAGGTCGCCTTCCCCGCCGGGAGGATCGTCGCGGGCACCGTGACCGACGCCGCGACCGGGAAGCCCATCCCGGACGCCCGGGTCGGCGCCGCCTGGGTCCTGGATCGGCCCGTCACGACCGATGGAGACGGGCGGTACACCTTCACCGGATGGGTGGACGGCCAGTCCTCGGAGATGCACGCGACGGCGGAGGGGTATGGCCGCAACGGAGTGCACGTGCCCCCGGAGGGTCCGGTGGACTTCGCCCTCGCCCCGGGGGATCGGGCACGGGGCCGCATCCTCGACGCCCGGCGGGCCCCGCTCCCCGGCGCCCGGCTCACCGCCGTCGCCACCCCCTTCGCCGGGGCGGAGCGGAAGCAGGAGATCGACACCGTCTCGACCGTGGCCGGGGGCGACGGAAAGTTCGAGTTGACCGGACTCCGGGCCGACCTTCCCCACACGCTCATCGCGTCGGCGCCGGGATCCGGGAGGATCCTGCTCGACTTCGCCCCCGCCGTGCCGGGCCCCGGCGACATCGACCTCGGGGACATCGTACTGCCCGAGGGGCGGATCCTCGGCGGGGTCGTCCTCGATGGCGCGGGGAAGCCGATGCCGGCGGTTCCCGTGGGACTCGAGGGATCCAACGGGGACCGCGGCCGGCTCCTCCCTCCCGGGCACCCGCCGGGGCAGACGGCCTACGGGACACGGGAAACCCTCCGCACCGACGACCTCGGCCGCTTCCGGTTCGGGGACCTCGCGCCGGGGAAGTACACGGTGACCGCCTCGCCGCCGGGTGTGCCGGACATCGCCCGGCCGGCGACCCTCGCCGGGATCGACCTCCTCGACCTGGAACTGCGCATCCCCTCCGCGGGCCTGGTCCCCCTCGAAGTGATCGTCACGAACGAACGGGGCCAGGCGATTCCCGGCATCCGGGTCTCCGTTTCCGGTGCCGGGGCCGACGGCGGGGGCTTCGATCTGGATTCCGACACCGACGCCTTCGGCCTCGTCTCCTTCTCCGTGCCCGCCGCCGGGTACCTCTCGGTGATGGCCGTGGACCTCTCGCGCGACAGGACCATGAGGTACCTGCAGACGGGAAAGGCGCTCCGCGAGGAGGAGAGGGGCGGGAAGGACGGGGCCCCGGAGCGGGTGAGTCTCGCCCTCCCGATCTCCGCGACGCTGAAGGGCCGGGTCCTCGACCCCGAGGGGAAGCCGCTGGCGGGGCAGATGGTCTTCGCGAGGGACCCGGCCGGCGCTTCCCAGCCGACGGCCGCCATGACCGGTGCCGAAGGGGAGTTCGCTCTGGAGGCGCCGGCGGGCAGGGCCGTGGACCTCTCGCTGCCCGACTCCCGGAGCGGGGATGCGCGCTCCCCCTTCCGTGGCGAGTTGAAGGGGGTCACCCCGCCCGCGGAGGGCCTCACGCTGCAGGCCCACAGGCTCTCCGAGAACCAGACACTCACCGTGATCGTGCTGGACGAGGCCGGCGACCCGGTGACCGACGCCTCCCTGATCGTGCTCGGGGGAGGAGGAAGGCCCCTCTCGAAGTTCGTGGATTCCGCGGGCCGCGCCGCGTTCGAGGGGCTGACCGCGGACACCGTGAACGTGATGCTCCAGCGGAACTCCAGGATCGATCCTCCGCACCGGGCCTGGGTGGACTCCGCCGTCCCCTCCCCCCTCAACGTCACCCCCGCGGGGCAGGAGGTCGTCATGCGCTTCCGCAAGGGGGTCGAGGTCCGGGGCAGGCTCCTCGACGAGAACGGGGATCCCCTCCCGCGGGCGGGGATGGTCGCGTCCATGGCGGACTTCGCGGCGGTGTGGTTCGCCACCGACGACGAGGGCCGCTTCCGGTTCCTCGCCCCGGAGGGGGTCAAGGTCACGCGCGTGGCCTCGGACCGCGTCCTTCCCGGGGGCGCGACCCAGACCGCCTCCGTCGGCGAGCTGCCGGCGGGAGGGGAGGAGGTCGTCGTGCGGTTCCCCGCGCCGCCGAAGTAGTGGAGCCCGCGGTCGGATTTGAACCGACATCCTTCGCTTTACGAACGGGGGCAGGCTCGTCGTAAGTCGTTCTGGAATAAGCAGTTCCGTACAGAGTGGAATCCAAGGTAAGTCCCGGTGCCGGGCCCACTTCCCGCAAGAAAAAACGGGCCGTCCGCGACGACTGTCGGCGATGTTCGACGACTCCGGACGACGCACCTGTGGACGCAGGGCTGGACGCAGGGCTGGACGCAGAATTGGGCGTAGATCCGGCCGACCTCCACGGTGGCCCCGACGGGTGGGGGCAAGCCGGAGGTTCGGGGCCGCGCGGGCCGGAGGCCCACCCGGCCACGCGGAGGACTGCGGCTGGCGGGTCCCTGAAGAGGGTCCCCCGGCTACGCGGGGCCAGGCCAGGCGGTCATTGTCGAGGAGGTGGCCCCTCGGACGCAGGGGGCCAAGAGAGCGGGGGGCCCTTCTATGGGGCTTTCGCCTTCAGCTCCGCCTCCCTGTTCGCGGCTCGGACTTCCCGGGCCCTGGCCAGCGCCGCCAACTGCTTTTCGGACGCCTTCCGCTTCTTCTTCGCGGGCTTGGCCCTGGCGGTCTTCTTCGCCCCGCCCACGGCCTTCTCCTGGTCCAGGAACCACTGGGGCTTCCTGCCCCGGCTCCCGGGCCTCCACTTGCCCTTCTTGCCCGCTCTCCTCCCGGCCATCCTGGCGGCCCTCTTCCTCTTGGGGCGCCTAGGCCCACGCTTGACGGCCCCCGCGGGGATGGCCTTCAGGAGTCCGTCCAGGACCACGAGCTCCTTCTCCATGGCGGCGAGGTCCTCCTTGGTGGAGGCGATCCTGGACTGGAGCGCTCCCCTGCGGCTGGACGCTGACTTCGCCATCGAGCGGTAGTTCATCGGGGGGGGCCTCCTGGGTGCAACATGCGCAAGCCACGTCGGGGAACGGTATCAGACTCTCGTGGGAGAGGGAAGGGGTGCATGGTCTTTCTTGGGACTTCAGCATCAACCTTGTGAAGTGCTGGGTCAACTCTGGAGGGACCAAATGACCCAGGCGAGGCCACCGAGGCTGGAGCCAAGGAACATCCCCGAGTAGAACGCAGCACGCACCATAGACGAAGGGTAGCCCTGCGTGACGCGCTGAACCTGTGGGAGGAAGATACCGTCTCCGCCGCTGGCGTTCACGACGACATTTTGTAGCGTGTGCCCTACTTGACTTTGCTGACTCTGCGAGAGAGTAGGACTCTGCACTTGAGATGGCTCGGCTCCTCTGAGGGCGTCGAATAGTGACTTCAAGAAATCGAGCATCATGCCTCCGGTGGGTTGTGTGCCATTGCCTTGCGTGGCTTCTTGAGAGTGTCCCAGTTTATCCTGACTTAATTGCAGTCTATTCGGCAGGATGGAGCGGTAAGGCAAGAAGGCAATCCCGTGGTCGACAGAGGCGTAAATGGTAAATCCGTTTACGGAGGCTCCCGCTACCATTTGAAGGGGGCTACTACCAGACCCCATGCCTGTGCCATCGAGCTGGACCACACCATCGAATGCAGATACCGAGCATGGCACGTCCAATTCGACTTCCTCGCAATAGATGCCGCCCTGCACATGCACCTTGTCCGACTCCCTTAATGACGGGTTGTTGCACGCCCCTGAGTTGGCTGTTCGGTTAATTGACACTCGGGCACCGCCCACTCTTGCCCGGAATGTACCTGCCACGGTGAATAGGGGCGAGGAAAAGATGATCGCCCTATCGTCGATGACCTCGAATAGGCGAATGCTGTCACCAGAGTCTTGGACGTTGATCGACTTCGAGGTGGTCGTCCTGAAGCCACCCGCGCGTGAGGTTGCCCGCGTCCCGATTACCTGCAGATCGTCAATTTCAAGTTCCGGCACAGACGAGTTCGTCCCCCCGCTGTTGAGGTTGCTGCCATCCTTCCCGCGAACATACCAATCCACCATGGTCCCGGCATTCTACACAAGGGGACGATCCTGCTATCCTCGATGGTGGACTCTCAACCCCCGGCGTCCTGGCAGAAGGGTGCCTGTCGCACCCCTCTGACGAAGACCCTGGCCACCATCTTCACTGGGTCCTCCACAGGCTCGTAGACCCCGAGCATCCGGAGGAGCGCCCCTGTGATGATGGTGCTCTCGGCCCCGGCGGCCTGGATGGCGGTCACGGGGACCAGGGGCTGGGCGGCGTCGGTCTTCCGGGAGAGACCTGCTTCCCCTCCGTGAGGAGACCGCAACGTGGAGCAGACCGTCACGCAGTGGCACCGCGTCCGAGTTAGGGTTCCTGCCTCCGCTACCGTGGTGTTACCCTCTTGGTCGATAGGGTCGGGAGCCCGCCCATCCGTCAAGCCGCCGGAGGAGGAGAGGTTGGCGCGGGGCCCGGTTCTGGAGGAGCCAGCCAAGCGCTCAGCAGCCGCAACGGAGCCCGCGTCCATGAGCCAGGTCGTCATCGAGAACCCGGTCCTCAACACGCCCTACGAAGAGCCGCGCCGCCACTTCCGGTTCTCGGAGACGGGCATCACCAACGAGGTCGTTGAGAGCCGCCGCACCTCGTCCTACTTCGTGCCCATCCCCAAGGCCCGCATGAAGGGCAAGCAGCGAGTCCTATTCACCGAATGGACCGAGGACCGGGTCAAGGAGAACGACTTCATCAACCGTATCCGGGGCCGGGTGGCCGTCTGGAGGGGCGCAGGCTCCCCGGGTATCACCAAGACGACGCGCCGGCTCCTCGATTACTGGAACCAGCCCGAGCGGGAGAAGCCGCTCTTCTACTGCCAAGTGGAGGCCCTGGAAACGGTCATCTTCCTGACCGAGGCGGCCTCGAAGATGGGCGAGAACTGGATCGAGAACGACCTGCGCCAGTTCAGTGAGGACGCCAACCCCGGCATCTACCGGCTCGCCATCAAGATGGCCACGGGGAGTGGGAAGACCGTCGTGATGGCCATGCTCATCGCGTGGCAGGCGCTCAACAAGCTGGCCAACCCGCAGGACGCGAGGTTCTCCGACACATTCCTCATCGTGACCCCAGGCATCACCATCCGGGACCGGCTCTCCGTTCGGGCTCGCTGCGGGCTCCTCGGCCTTGGTAGGCCCCGTTGCGCCCGCGGCTCAGCCGCGGGCCAAGGGCCGCCAGGCCCTGCCCGCGGCGAGCCCCGGTCGAGATGTCCGGCTGCCGTTAGACTGGGCCTCATGCCCCCTGGGACTTGGACATGGTAGGCCGCCGCTCCGGACGGGCGGGCGAGAGAGGCTCCAGCCTTCCGGGCTTCCTGCTCTTCCTGATCGTGTTCCTGGGCGGCTCGGCGCTTCTCGCAGTCATCCTCTCGGCAGTCTGCGGCTGGGTCTTCCTGCGTACGTTCTGGTTCGTGGTCGTGGTGGCCATGGCGCTTCTCGTCCTGGAGATGCAGGTCTTCAGTCGCATCCGGAACTGGCGCACTCTTCGTCGGCTAAAGCGCACGCCCTGCGGGGTGTGCGGTGAAGTCCCCGGGAACGACGCAGTTCACACCCTCGCGGGACCTGCCGTCCACATCAAGTGCGCTGGTTGCGGGGAGCAACTCTGGGCGAAGTGGTCATAGCCCCGACGCTGAAGCGGGACTCTCCGGTGGCTGCGAGGCTGTCGCCGCTGTCGCCTAGTAAGCAACCGTACAAGCGACGACCGAGCCTGACCGGCAAGGGCCGTATCGCCGCATTCCGCCTCAACGTGAAGAAGGGCCGCCGGGACCTGGACTCCGCCCGGGAGTGCGGCAAGCGGGCCTTCATCTGGGAGCACAAGCCGTGTGGGGGCCGCTGGTCCGTCAGCGACTCCTGCAACCGGCGGGTCTGCTCCCGCTGCTCCCGGCGGCGGGCCATGCGGGTCTAGAGGCGCTACGCGCGGGACGTGGCGGCCTTCGAGCATCCGGCCCTCGTCACGCTCACGGTCCCGAATGCGCGGGCTCCTGAGGACCTGGAGACGGCCCTGGGGCTCCTGCTGGGCGGGTTCCGGGAGCTCCGGCGGCGGAAGGTGTGGCCCGCGGCCCGGGGCCTGTGGTCCCTAGAGGTGACCTGGTCTGCGGAGCGCGGGTACCACCCCTCCCGCGGTTCCGACGGTAAGGGGCGCATACATTCCAACTGCTGTTCCCCTCAGGGCACAACGATCGAGTCCTCGAACAGGACTTCATGTTCTGGCTACTCTGCATGAGAGTTGGGGGCTAGGATCCCCTTTCTCACGGGCCAGAGCGGGAGAGTGCGCGATGGTGCCAGCCAGCAACCCCCTGATAGATGAGATCTCCCGGCTCGGTCCGTCAGATCGGCGGCGGAGGCTCCTGACCGTCGGCCGCGACATGAAGGACGAGCCCGGACTCGAACAGCGAATCCAGGAACTCCACGCCGGGAGCGCGTTCGCGCGGGATGCAGCTCTCACACTGGCGGTGGCCGCAGGCCGGGCTTCCCATGTCCGGCTCGCCACGGTCGACCCGTCGCGCCACCTTCGCCTGCGCGCCGCGCGGGCGCTCCCGTGGATGGCCGGGGCGGAGGACATCGCCCCCTCGTTCGTGGAGGGCCTGCCTGCCGACGCACGTAAGGCGCTCCTGAGAGCGGTCGCGTTCCGCGCCCCGGTGGCCGCCGAGGGGCTGGTCGAGGCGCTTGCCACGAAGAGCCCGCACGATGCCGCGACGGCGCTCGTGGCCTGCGGCGCATCCACCGTCCAGAGACTCCTCCCGGTCCTGGGCCACCGCGTCGGCATGTGGAGGATGCTCGTCCGCCGGCATCCGGAGGCCGTCCTCTCCTGGATCGAGGCCGAGATGAAGGCCGCGCCCTCCCGGGCCATCTGGAGGGTTTGGAGGAAGTTCTGGGCCCCCTTGCACCATCTCGCCGAGTTCCGCGGCGAGGCCACCCTCGACTTCGTCGTGCGCTGGGCTCCGGTGGACACCATCCCCGAATGCGTCGCGGGACGCATCGGGAGTTGGACCCGCGCGTACCCGTCCAAGGTGTTCCGCCTTCTGATGCGCCCCGGCTACCGCGCGGAGCTCGTAGGTCAGGGACTACCTCGGGCGGTCGCTCGCGAGGCCAGGCACTTCTCCGACAAGGAGATGGACTCCCTTGCGGAGGCGCTCGCCGAGAGCCCCTACCACCTCGCCGCGCTCCTCAAGCGACTCGCACCTTCTCGCCGTGCCGGACCATTCGAGGCGGCCCGGCGGGCCTCCGGCAAGGCGGACGTTCTCTGGCCCGACCCGCTCCTGGAGGTGCTTCCCCACCAGGTGCGTCACCGGGAGGTGCGCCGGATGCTCGAGTGGGAGCACATCAAGGAGGACCCTGCTCGACGCCTGGACCTCCTGAGGTACCTGGATCTCGGAACCACCCGGGCGGAGCTCGAGGCGGACTGCCGGGCGGGGGACGTCACGGTGCGGGCCACCGCCTACTGCCGGCTGATCAATGCCACGGGAGCGCAGAGGGGAGAGACGACGGCAACGCTCCGCTTCCTGGAGAAGGGGCGGGCCGAGAGGGACGAGGTGCGGTTCAACATCCTGGGCTCCCTCGCCGACCTTCCGCCCCGGCGGTTCCAGGAGGCGGATGCCGCTTCCCTGACCTCCCTGCTCCGGGCGGCCGCCGACGCCCAGGACCTCTCCCATGGAACGGCAACGGCCGCGGGGAACTTCGCCCTCCGCCTCCTCGATGTCCAGGCCGACCCGGCGCTGGCGGACGTGGGGCTCGACGCGGTGGTGAGGCTCGTTCGGCGCACCGGGCAATCGGTGGTGTCCCTGGAGCGGGGGCGGGTGGCCCCTGGTACGGCGGATCGAGTGGCGAAGGCCCTCCTGCCCGTTCTCGAGGAGTTCCGCCGCCGGGGGAGCCACCAGACCGTGCTGGCGCTGACTTCGGGACTGGACCCCGCCGGGCAAGCCCTCGCGACACTCGATCCCTTCCTCGAGGCGGCGACGAAGTCGGCCGACACGCCCCAGGCGCGTCAAGCCATCGAGTACTGGCTGCGTCCTCCGCGCACGCGGGAGGCCCGAATCCGCTCCCTCCTTGACGAGGACCGGAGCGTTGTGGAGATCTGGACGATTCTGTCCCACCTCTCGCGCTGCAGGCCGGACTGGATGGTGGAGGTCCTGCTGGCTCCTGAAGTCGGGGGGAGGTTCCGGCAGCCGGACGCGCCCTGGGCTCCGGAGGTACACGGTTCCATGGACCACTGGGCGCCCCGCCAGCTCGAGGCCTACGGCGCGCGCTGGCGAGCCTTCGCCGTGGACGCGGATCGGGACATCGGTTTCCGGGTGGCGGCGATCCGGGCCATGTCCCGTACCCCGGATGCAAGGGCCCGGGACTTCGAAGGAATCCTCGGAAGCGGGGAGGTCGCGCTCGTCGATGCCGCGCTCACCGCCCTGGGACGCCTGGACGACGGGACGGGCGTGGAGGGGATGCTCCCGTCCCATCTGTCCGGCGATCATGTACACGCGGCCATGGCGGCGCTCCGGCGCCGCGCCTGGTGCATGGCGCCCGCCGCCAGGGATGAACTGCTCCACCGCTCGCTGGCACGGGAGGACCTCAAGCTCGCCGCCCGCAAGGATCTGGTCCTCCTGCTTTCCGTATTCGGTGGCGAGCAGAACTTCCGGAAGGTCGTCGCCCTTGGAAATGCCGAGACACTCCACCGCGACCTGCGGATCTCCGCGGGCGTAGCGGCTCGGAGCTTCCTTCCCCGGCCCGAGGCATGGTCGGTGCTCGATCGCCTGGCGAAGTCGGCGGACCTCGACGAGGCGACGAGCCTCCTCAATCAGGATCCCGATCTCCTCGGGACCGAGGAGCGCCTCCGGTACGCGGCCCTGGTCGCCGCCGTAGCGCGACATCCGCACGTGAACGCCAGGCACCAGGCCTTCAGCAAGTTCCCCGAGTGGTCGCCGGGCATGGAGGGTGTGTTCGCGGACATGGCGTCGGCGCGCATCGGAGACATGACGCAGGGGCACGACTGGCGAGCCGCGGTGTCCGCGCTCGTCGATACCTGCATCGGAGGAAAGGGCTCGAAGCAACTACTCGGCGCCCTGAGGACCCTCCAGGACTCCCCGAAGGAATCCCTGTTCGATGCCACGCCTCGCCGGGACCGTCCTGCCCGCCAGCGACTGCGAGCGCTGGTCGAGGGGGTGGTCGACCTGCACTGGGTCTATCGGCGTCACCTGGTGGGCCTTCTGGACGGGATGGCCGGGCAACTGAAGGATGAACCGACGCTCTCCGCCATGGAGGCCCGCGTGCGTGCGGCCGCGATCTTCTGGGACTCTGCCGATGCCGGGACGCGCTGCCTGGAGATGGCCAACGATGCGGAAGAGGAGCCATCCCGCGTCCTGGAAGCGCGCGACGCCCTGGACCGGGAGCTCGGCCGCAGGGAAGCGAACTGGGCCGTGGAGGAGTTGCTCCCGGTGGCGGATGCACTGATCGTCCGGTCCTCGCGCACGGGTGTCGCCCAGGTTCTGGGCCGGCGGACTCCGGCGGCGGCCTACCTGGCCCTCGTCCTCGTCACCCACGCCGGCAAGCGCGCCGAGTGGACCGAGGCGACGGCCTCCCGGTTGCGCACACTTCGAGCCCATCGGGACATCGGCGTACGCAAGGCGGCCCTCGAAGTCTTCACCTGCCAGGAGTGAAGGAGAGGGAATTCCTCCTGGACTTGGAGGTGCTACATCGTTCGATACAGCCGGAGAGAGAAGGGGGTCCTCATCGAGGCCGCGATCCTGCCCCCGAATGTCTATCTCGACAACTGGGCCTACATCGACCTCGCCAAGGACAAGGTCCTGGGGCCACGGTTCGCGGACGAGATGAGACGAGGGGGCACCCTGCTCTACTCGCTTGCCAACTTCATGGACCTTGCCAAGGCCCGGCCGGAAACCCAGGACTCCGTTCTCGCCTACCTGGAGGGATTCGGGGATCGGTGGTTCCCGTTGAACCCCATCGCCGCCGAAGTGATCCTGCGAGAGCAGGCGCCGACCCCAGGCCGCCCGCCCTGCTTCGATGACGCGCTGCTCACCGGGGCCTTCCCGCTGATTACTTCGAAGAAGGAGCGTGATAGGCCCTACGGGTCAGTGTCCCTTCGAGCGTATGCATCCCAGTGCCGAGGTACCGGGATACGGAAGATGGTCTGCGATCGGATGGTGGAGTGGGGACGGAAGATCCAAGTCCAGGTGGAGGAGGGGCGTCGGAGGTGGAAGGACGACCCCGAGTTCCGCAAGAGAGTCGGGTCTGAGTTGCCGTTCGACCCCGCACGACCCACTGGGTCGATCTACACGCGCCTGATCCGGTCCTTCTACAAGGGGACGTTCACGTTCTCGGAGAACCACCTGCTCGACCTGATCCACACCGTGGTCCCAATCGCGTACGGGACATTCGTGCTCCTGGATGGGCACTGGAAGGAGCAGGTCCGCCAACTCGGGCTTCCCAGCCCCAGTGCATTTGTCTACGACAAGGGAGGTTTGGAGGGGTTTCTGCTCGATCTGGCCCGGTGTCCTCGACCGGCCGTGGTCCTTCCACAAGCGGCAAGGAGGAACAAGGGGTGAGAAACCAGGCCAATACCCCTTGCTCGAAGCAGCAGGTTCTGAAGTCCGGGCATCTGCTCCCATCCCCGTCCGTTAGGCTCCTGGAAGACCCCATGCGCCTGACACCTCTCGCCGTCCTGTCGGCCGCCGTCCTGCTTGGCCCGCTCCCCGCGCGCGGGCAGGAGGTTCCGGGGGCCCCCGCCCCTCCTGCCGCTGCCCCCGCCGCGGAGGACCCCGCCGTCCATGACCTGTACGCATGGTTCGACGGGCTCCACCTCTGGAACCTCGAGGGCCGCCCCCTGGTCTCCTTCACGATCGGAGCCTGGAGCCGCACCACGCCACCCGAGGCAACCGTCTTCCAGGGGTTCCTCCTCTCCGAGGACGGCGACGACTTCCGGATCCTCTTCCTCGACGGCAGGACCTACGACCTCCACCGGTCTCCGGGCCGGGAACCCTCCGCCGCCGGCGCCGATCGGGTCGGGTGGAGTCCGCTCGATCTTGAGACCCATGCCCGGGAGGTCCTCACCTATCCGGGGGAGGGCGGCCGGGAGCGGCCCCCGGTCTTCGCCCCCGACGACACCGTCCGCCTGTTCCTTCTCTCCCGGGCCTGCCGGGAGAGGGGGCTCACGGACCTCGGGCGGCGCCTCCTCCTGGCCACCGGCATGACCCGGAACATGGAGATCGCGGAGGGGTGCCGCAGGGTGCGGCACTACTTGGAGAAGAGGCTCTCCTTCTCCTACCTGGACTGGATCGAAAGCTCCCGGACCGCGGGGCGGGAGACCCGGGCGAACCTCCTTCCCCTCCTGCGCCGGATCCCCGAAGCGTTCCCCGGGACCAGGGCGGCGGAGGCCGCCGCAAGGACGGCGGCCGTCCTGGAGCGGATGACGGCCGAGGAGAAGGACCACACCCCCCCCAAGGGCTTCCCCGACGCCTGCCCGCGGGAGGCGGCCGCCCGTGAGTGGATCTGGCGGCTCCGGGACCTCACCTCCGACCAGTGGTCCTACGAGGAGGCCGCCAATCCGTACCGGCCCCCGGAGCCGGGGGATCCCTCCCCGGCCCACCGCCTCGCCGCCCTCGGTGTCGATGCGGTCCCCGCCCTGCTGGAAGTTTGGGACGACGATCGGGTCACCCGGTGCCGCGAGACCATGCGCCACTTCTCGACCCTGACGCAGACCTTCGGCGACATCGCCCAACAAGTAGTGCTCCGGATCGCGGGTCAGTGGTTCACGAACCGGGACGCCGCCGAAGCCTGGTGGAAGAGGGTCCGGGAGCGGGGATACGAGGCGGTCCTCGCCGAGGGCGTCACCGGGGGAGGGCCGGAGTCCGTGGCACAGGCGCGGATCCTCCTCCAGTCCTTCCCGCGCAGCGCGGTGGAGGTCCTGGCGAGAGGGATCGCGGCCGCCGGCAACGAGGGCGTCCGCGAACAGCTCGTCGAGATCCTCGGCGGAGTCGAGGGAGACGGTCCCCTGCCCGCGCTCATCTGGGAGGCGGCCTCCGGCCCCTCCATCGCGGCACGGGTCGCCGCGGCCGAGGCCCTCCTCCGCAGGGGGCGGCTCGAATCCGTCGAGGGACTCGTCGAGGCGTGGAAGCGGGTGAAGGGGCAGTACGGGACGGACCGCCTGATCCTGTTCCTCGCCGCCTGCGGGCGCCTCGACGCGCTGCGGGCCCTCGGCGAGCCCCTCGACCGGATTCCTCCGCCCTTCCGGATCGAGGTCCTGGAGGCGATCCACCGCGCCGCCGACGGCAGCGGGGCGGGACCGCCCCCGGGAGGGGAGTGGCGGGAGGAGGCGCAGCGGATCCTGGCGGGGAGGCTCCTCGACCGGGAGATTTGGATGGGCACCCTCCGGGGTATCGGGGACCTCTCCTACCGCGACCCGCGGGTCTGCGACGTGGCCGCCGCCATCCTCGGGCGGCTCCGGGGAACCCCGGACGCGGTGGACTTCGCCGCCTCCCCCTCCGCCCGGGACCGCGCCTGCCTCCGGCTGGCCAACGCGTGGAGGAGGGAGCAGGGGCTGGCGGCCCTGCCCGAGCCGGCGCGCCTCCCCGCCGCGCACGCTCCCTGGGCGATTCGCGAGGCCGCGGCCGGACCCGGGTCCGTGGAACTCCCGCCGACGGTGAAGGGACTCCTCGACCGCCTCCGGGGGAAGGACCTCCATCCCGAGGAGGTGGTCGGACTGCTCGTCCAGTCCCTGAAGACCCTGCCGGAGAGCGCGGAGGGGCTCGACCTCTTCCTCGAGCGGCCGGAGGACGGGAGCGGAGCCGCCCTCCTGCTGACGCTCCTTCCGGTGGGGACGGTCTGGCGCCCCTCCATGGAGGGCTGGCCCGAGAGGTCGGACCGCGGCGGGTGGGAGCACACGGAGATGGTGGTGAGGTCGGGGCAGTCTCTCCGTGGAGCCTTCGGGTCCTCGACCGAGGAGTACCTCGAGGCGCCCGCCGGGTGGGAGGACCTCGCCGCCGCGATGGCGGACGCACTGAAGGCCGGCCCCGGGGAGCCCG
This sequence comes from uncultured Planctomycetota bacterium, assembly GCA_964370855.1. GTDB lineage: Bacteria > Planctomycetota > JAJSAM01 > JAJSAM01 > JAKLKS01 > JAKLKS01. The sequence goes on from CAYJMF010000029.1 coordinate 23,607, forward strand.
TCGAGGTGCGGGTCCGGGTGATGCGCGACTAGGAGGTCAAGAGAACGACTGTGGCTGTCAATCGCGGGGGCATAGGTTCGAGTCCTACTCGGAGAACCGCCACGCGATAACGTCAAACACGGCCTCGTCGCGTACTCTGACTCCCGGTACACTGATTTGCGGGAGCAAACGACCGTCGCGCAGGCGCGCCACACACTTCGGCGTCTGCTGCCCTCGGACCTGGGCGCACACTAGCCGGCGACGACGAACGCGACGCTGAATCGCGCGCGAGTCACTGCGACGTAGAAACGATCCGGCGCCTTCAACTTCGACGCGTCGCGGTGCTTCAGGTATTCCAGCATAGGTTTCGTCGGGAACAGCAGGACTCGATCGAATGTGCTCCCCTTCGCGACACCGATGTTCATCGCGGTCAAACCGCGTGTGTCCGCATTCTTGTCGTGCCGGAGCACCACGGGCGAGTAGCGCCTGCAATACTCAGCCGCGCTTGACGGATCGATCTCAAACACGCCATCATGACCTGTCGCGCTATCGTTCCTCGACCGGCTCGCAGGCAACCCTGGATGGAGAGCGTCGGCGAAGTCGCAGATGGCTTGGTTGCAGCGGAAGTTCTCATTCCGCTCGACCACTTTGCAGAGGCCCGCCCTCTCCTGCTCCCGCAGCCAGGCGACGATCCCTTGGCCACGGAACGCCTTGTTCCTCCGGCCGGTGTTCGTCGCGAGCGTGCTCTGACGAGGATCCCCAACCATCGTGACTGCAATGCTGGAGTTGAGCATCAGCCTCAGCACGTCTAGGTCGTAGCCACCCAGGTCCTGCACCTCGTCAACGAACACGAGTCGGAAGTTGCGCTCCAGTCGTCGCACGACCGATCCGTCTGAGCGTTTGTTAGCCTCGCAGACGAAGTCGGACACCGAGTTCCGATACAGGTCGCGATTCCCGTCGCAAAAGTAGGGTAGTCCGGCGGCTCGGGCGGTGTACTTGCTCCGTTGCCCTTTGAAGTTCAGACTTCTCAGCGTGTTCGGGCGTTCCGTGATGACGCGCTGATACGGCCGCGCGCACTGATTGATGAGAAAGGTGAACCATCCGAGGACCGAGATGTGCCGTGGTACGACCCCAGCGCGCGCCTGCAAGCGCTTGACAATCTGGCGCTGATTCTCATTCGTGTAGGTGGTGATCAGCGTCCGCTGCGGGGACGCCGCCAACGCCGCGTCGATGATCTCCTGCGTCTTTCGACCACCCGCACAGGCGACGACCGCGAGGTTATTAGGAGATGGCACTTCGCACGTATTCCGGCATCGTGATCGCCTTCGCGGACTCGAAGATCGCCAGGGCCGCGCCTGTCTTGTCGCGGAGCATGTGCGCGACCAGCTCCTCTTTGCTCGTGCAAGAAGTTGCAAGAACCTCGTTGAGCAGTCCTAAGTCGTTCGCGGCTGCAATCTGCGGCTCGAGCGTGAGGCCGAACTCCGGCGCACCCACGTGAACATCGACGAACTGAGACTTCGGCGTACCCTCATAGCGCTCGCGGACCTCGGCAACGCCCGCACCGTCATTGTCCGTGACCACAACCACAGGCCTGCGCAGCCCGTTTGCCAACTCGCAGAACCGCTTGAAGGACAGGCCGCGTACACTGATGACGTCGATTCCGGCGTCCAGCGGGAGCCGCCCGTGGAGGTCCTGGAATGCCCGCTGCACGATCAGCTCGTCGGAAGGACCCTCTACAAGGATGCACTTCGAAGCGAGCACCAGTCGCAGCGTGTCGTATCCGGGGATCTTCTTGAAGTACTCCGTGGTCTCCGGCGAGAGGTCGCTGAGTCGCATTGCCGCGCCGCTGCCGAGGAGCACCAAGTTCCCCAAGCCCAGTTTGTTGAGAACGAAGGAGCTGTGTGTCGCGACGATCACTTGCTTCCCGGCGCACTGTGCATCGATCCGCGATAGGAGCCTACGGAGCGACGCGTGCGACAAGTTCGTCTCAGGCTCTTCGATCAGGATCACGCGCGCCTCAGCATCCGCGTTCTTCCCAAGCGCCAGCATCGTTCGAAGCGACGTTTGCTCGCCCTTGCCGACAAGCGCAAACGGTAGCTCGTCCAAGTGGGCAGTCAAACCGGTCTCCCAGGTAAACCGCTGCGAGAGGTCGATTGAGAGCGAGAGCTTCTTGTCCGTGACGTTGCCCCCGAGTGTCGACAGGTGGTCGTTGATGTTCTTGACCGCTTGCTGCTCATTGAACTTCTCCCGCAAACCACGGTATTCGCGCGACAGCTCCACTCGGTCTCGCGCGTCCAAGTTTTCTCGGAGGATCTGCTGAAGATAGTGGTCCGCGCCGCCCTGGGGTCGAAATGCTCCGCTATCGATGATTGACGCGCTGACGGGAATGCTGCGTGTGGTGATCGCGTTCCCAGAGAAACCAAGCCACTCGATGCGGTAGTACTCCGTTGGGACGAGACGCACGTCGGCCGCCGACGCGACGAACGCGCGGTACTCATCTTCGAAATCCGGCGATAGCGCAGCCCTGACACGGACACCGCAGGCGTCCTCGTTCAAGACGTTGTTCGTCCCACGAAGCGGTTCCGCCTCTTCCTCGGCCGAGAGGAAGAGGTCGATGATTATCTCAGGTGCCTCTGGCGGCTTCTCCCCTCCGGCACGCGCGTCGCGCACGAAGGCCTGCGTCGCATCGAGATTCACCAAGTGCGGCGAGAACTCGTACGCGAGAGGTCTACCTTGCAGTCTTCCGGTCAATGCGATTGCGATGGCCTCTAATAGGGTGGACTTCCCGGACGCATTGTCGCCGACGATGACGTTGACGCCGGGCCGGAAGCTGAGGTCGAACAACTTGAATAGCCGGTAGTTTCGAATGCAGACCTTCTCGATCATGCCCGCCTCCGCAATGTCGCGCGGCCGAGCGGCCGCCCCGGTCTCGTCCCCATCGCCCGGTAGGTGGGGGACTCGCTCTTCTGGACGTTGGGGCAGCTCCTCCAGGACCCGCCCTTCTTCCTGATGATGGTAGTGACACCGATGGTCACGTCAAAGGCAAACTACCGAGGGAGAGGGGGAGTTCAGGATCCTGCTTGAGGTAGTCGGGCGTTCCGCCGGCCCATCCAACTGGCCCTGGGGGATGCCCTAGGAGACCCAGATAGGGAGCCGCGAACCACGATTTCGAAAGCTCCGCCGCGTTCGTCATCGACACAAACGGAGATGGCGTGCCTGACCTCCTGTTGGGCGCAGACCAACCGGGCAGAGTGTGGTTCGGCGGCCCCGGATGGGTACGGCTCCTCTCAGGGAAGGACGGACGTGCGCTCTTGACTGTGACGGGTCCCAACGGGCCAATGTGAGTCGTCGACCTACGTGCCGTTCTGTTCCGTTCAAGTCCCCCCGCCACCGGGAGGACGGGGGGGAGGGGGTCTCACTTGGGGCCGTCGATTCCTTCCAACCGCTCCAACTGTGGCATCAGGAGATACCCCGTGGAGGCATCTCCCATGCCCCGGCTACTTCTCCGGGACTTTCACGACCACCCCCTCCGCAGGGGCGGTGAACACCCCGAGGTCGATTCTGGTTTCCCCCCGGTAGCAGTACAGCCGGACCTTCCCCGCGGGTAGCCCACGCAACGTGAACCGCCCCTCATCGCTGTCCACCCGAGTCCACGCGTGGAGTCCACCCTCGTCAGCCATCCCGGCGCCGCCCAGGTAGTGCGTCTTGAAGGGTTGCCCTTCCGATTCCTGGAGGGTCCCCGAGATGACTGATCCCTTCTTCACCCGGAGGACGACGTCATAGGCCCCCGCCTTCACGCCCTTCATAGACGACCCCGAAGCGTATGCGCTCTCCCCGCCCCCTGCCACAAGGGTGAAGGAACGGTCCCCCAGATCGTCGAGGCGAAACGTCCCTCCGGACTGCGTGACAATCCTCATGACGGAGTCGGGCTCCACCAGGTCCTTCCCCTCATCCCTTGCATGCACCGGGATCCCCGCACCCACCGGCTTCCCATCCTCGTCCTGGACAGTCCCCGCGATGGACGCGGCCCTGGGCAGGATGATCCGCACCGGCGGGTCCCCCGCATGCAGCCCCTTCACCCGGACCTCCCTGTACCCCACCTCCGTGATCACGAGCAGCTCGTAGGTGCGGCTCTCGTCCAAGGGCGGAGTTGCGAACGTCCCATCGACCTTCGGCCTGGTCACAAGCACCGGGTTGGTTCCGGGCGGACTGTCCGGGAAGTACACGTGGATGTAACCGGAGGAGGTGACCGGGTCCCCCTGTTCGTCCACGAGACTCCCCGTCAGTGGTTTGCCCGTACGCATCGTCACACGGAGCCCTTCGGTTCCTGCGGGCACGTCCCGCATCGTCGTCGCCGAAACGGGGCCCGGGGTACCGGAGTTGTCCACCGTCTCCGTCTCCGGCGTGATGGTCAGGTCGTACTTCCCCGGAGGAAGTCCGGGGACGGTGAAGGTCCCGTCGAACGGAGTCCGCAGTTCCGATGGCGGAATTGGTGCATCCACCTTGCCGAGTGCCTGGAACCGGTAGCGCGAGTAGTCCGGTGCCCCCTGGTCGGTCTTGCCCAGGACTGTCAGCGTCAAGAGTGAGGTCACCGGCCGACCTGCCGCGTCCAGGATCACCCCCGAGATGGAAAGGCCCTTCGAGAGGACGACTCGAAGGTCCGTCGTCCCCGCATCGACTCCCTCGATCTTCGCAGCAGGGAGGTAGGCGGCGAGCGGACTCGCGGGATCCGGGCCGGTCTCTCCCACTTCGACGGAGTACCGGCCCACCAGCAGGTCCTCCAGGGCGAACCCTCCGTCGGGCCCTGTCCGGACGGAGAAGGAGGGATCCTCGGGCCCTGCGTCCACCGGGCGCACGAGGACCAGGATCCCCTCGACGCCCGCGTTGGTGTCGCCGTCCACGACGATACCTCGAAGGGGCTTCGACGGCACGAGGGCCATCTCGATGCTGTGAGCCCCTGGTCCCACCCATGTCTCCGTCTTCAGGTACCCGGGCGCATCCAACCGGAGGACGATGTAGACGTCCCCGGCCCCGAGCCCGTCGAACCCGAAGCGACCGTGATCGTCCGTCTCCGCCCCCTTCGTCGGCGCGGGAAGGCCCTCCCCGGGCCCGCTGATCTTGGCCATGGAGATGAGTTGGATCCGCACTCCCGCCGCCGGGCGGCCGGAGGGGTCCATGACGCGCCCCGAAATCCTGTCCTGCCCGGACTCGAATCGGGTCGGAGGCAGAGGGGCGGCCGAGGCTCCAGGCAGTCCCCCGGAGGAATCGGGGCCCGTGGACGGACGTCCTTCCGGATGTTCAGGGGCGGCCCCGGGGCCGGGGCGAGCGGTCGCGCTGCCTTGCGTGCCGGGACGTTGCTCGGCGCGCGTCGCCTCCTCGGCGTCGCCACCACCACCGCTCCGAGGGAGCCCCGAGGACCCGAGCAACCACCAGGCGAGTCCAAGTGCCAGCGCCGCACCGGCAGCAACCGCGGCCGTGGACTTCGCGGTCATGATCGCGACTCCTTTCCAAGGGACCCCTGCCCCCGGCGGGACGGGATGGGAGTGCCCCTGGACGAGGGGCACCAGCACCGCCTTCCAGGCATCCCCTCCATCCCGGTCACCGCCCAGACTCTCACGAAGTCGTTCCCCGGCCCGACGTAGACGCGCCCGCACGGTCTCCAGCGGAACGCCAAGGCGCCGGGCCAGTTCCGTCGGGGGGAGGTCCTCGAACCACCGGAGAAGGACAGTCGCGCGGTAGGGCTCCTCCAGGGAGAGCACCGCCTCCACGACAAGGCGGTGTGCCTCGGCTTCCGCAACCAGGTCGGCGGGCGAGGGGACCGGCGTCTCCCGGCGGGCCGCGACTTCCTCCCGCCGGGCGAGGCTCTCCCTGGTTCGGCGCTGGTCCTCGGCGAGGCGGCGCAGGACCGTCCCGAGCCACCCTCGCAGGCTTCCCGCGTGTGCGGGCGGGTGCCGCAAGGCCCGGAGCCATGTCTCCTGTTCCAGGTCGTCGGCCCCGCTTTCGTCCCTCGCCAGTGCGCGGGCCAGACGCCGCACCCAGTCCCGATGCGCCAGCAGGGACTCGATGGGCACGCCCTTGTTCGCGCTGTTCATGGTCTCGTCCATCTACCTAATGAAACGGAACGACCCGGGGGACCCGGTGCAATCAATCCTGCGAAGGTCACCTGATCTCTCACCCCAGCCTGCCGGAACCTATCGAGGTGGACCGTCCCCTTCTCGGACCGTACCTCCAACGGCTGGACGTCCGCGCCCTCGTGGCGCACATGAACCCGCCGGGTCGCCCGGAGGCCGTCGTGGGTGCCGGGGGCGTTGTGGGCGAGCTACCCCCCTATCCCCATGCCTCAGGTCCGTCTCGAAGAGGACCTTCCCGCCCTCGCCCAGGATCTGGACCTTCCGCTCCGGGCGAGTACTTGGCCTTCCCCAGGCAACGTGGACCCGGCTGACTACTTCTTTGCCAGCTGCACCTCGACCTCGTTCTCGCCCGGGACGATCCGGACGGAGCGGACAACACCTACCATCCGGTCGGCGAGAGAGCCGTCTGGGCTCTGGGAGTAGAAGTTCAGGTCGTACTCCCCAGGGGCGACCTTGCGGAACGTGGCACGGCCGTCCCGGTCCGTCCGGAGGTTCTCACTCGCCGCTTGACGGAACGGGGCCGGCGGCTCCTTCCAGGTCGGGTAGAGCCCCACCTCTCCGACGTAGGGTGATCCCTCGGGCGTGAGGACCCGCACACGGAGGATGGCCGCGGTGCGGAGACGAACATCGATGTCCGGCGGCTGGCCGTCGGGGGCAATCACCGGGAACGCGCCGCCGCCGTACCCGACGGCGTCGACGTGCAGGAAGTAACTGCCCGGCGGCGCGTCGCGGAAGGCGAACCTGCCCTCGCCGTCCGAACTGGCTCGCCACTGCTCCCGGTTCTCCCAGTTCAGGACCAGCGAGACCCCGGCGATGGGCTCTCCCGTCGAGTCGTCGCGCACCGTGCCCGTGACCGTGGGCACCCCCAAGACGAAGTCGGCCACCGCCCTTCCACCCTTGGCGACCTCGACCTCGCGATCGGCCTTCAGGTTCTCGATGGAGATGTGGGCGGTGATGCGCACGCTTCCCGGAGGCAGTTCCTCGAACGTGTAGCGCCCCTCCGCGTCCGTCTTCGTCATGTAGGACGTGTACGCGCCGGGCCAGCCGTGGAATTCGGGGGAGGCGAACACGAGCTCCTGGCGTACGGGCTCTCCCCCGTACCGCAGGACTCTCCCGGAGACGGCTCCGGCGTCCTTCCCCGGGATCCAGAACTTCACCACCGTAGCGCGACCGGCCTCGACGGTCACCCAACGAGCCCATGCTCCTTGAGGGAACCGGGCCTGGACCTCGTAGGCCCCGGGGGGGAGGTCGGCGACCTCGCTCCGGCCGGTCGCATCCATCGTGAGTGTGCCGGCCCTCATCTCCGCCGGCGTCACGGCCTTGGAGTGGTACTCGACGGCGCGCCCGGCCTGCGGTCGCCCCTCCCGATCGAACACGAAGCACCGGAGAAGCGCCGTGTCCGCGCTGGCGATGGACTCGCCCTGCTGCGCTACCGCAATGGCCCCGATCTCCGGCGGCAGGTCGGGCCGCGGCTTCTCCAACTCCGCCAAGCGGGCCTGGAGTGCGGCGTTCTCCTCACGGAGGCGCCGGATCTCGTCGCCGGGAGCCGGGGCGTCCTCCCTGGGGCGACTCGCCGCGGCGACTGGGGTTCCCGGTCCGCTGCCCGAGGGCGACTCCTCCGAGGATGCGGCCGGTCTGGACTCCGGCTCCCTCCCCGTAAGGAGAACTCCTCCTGCCGCCGCGAGGAGGAGGAGGATCCCCGCGGCGATGGCGGTCTTGCTGGCGGTCGTGGCCATGGTGCCTCCCGCGATGAGGACGAGCGCGTGCCGGAAGCGATCCCGCTCCCCGGCGAGGAGCCTCTCCCGGAGCCGGTCAAGACCGCGCGCCAGGCGAGAGTAGACGGTCTTCACGGGGACCCCCTGCCGGCGGGCGATCTCCGACGGGGAGAGGGAGTCGAAGTAGTGGAGCACGACTGTCGTCCGGAAGGGTTCCTCGAGGCCGAGCACCTCCGTGACCAGCCGGCGCTGGGCCTCGAGCCGTTCCGCGATCTCGGCGGGGGATGCGGTCACGCCCTGCCCGGACACGACCCGCTCCCGGGCCGCCCGGCGTGTCTCGGACCGGACGCGCATCAGGGCCAAGTTCCGCGTCACCCCCGCGAGCCAGCCGCGCAGCGACCACGAACGGCGCGGAGGGGCCTCCAGCGCGGCGACGAAAGCGTCCTGCACGACGTCCTCCGCCCCGTGTTCGTCCCGCAGGATCCCGCGGGCAAGGGCGCGGAGGAACTCCGCGTGGGCAAGAAGCTCCGCGGCGGCGGGTACCGGGGCGTGGGTGTCCTGGCTCACTGGGATCCGATTGCCGTGACGGCCTGATCTTCTCCCAGGTTTGACGAAGACAGGGCAACTCGACTGTGACCGCTGCGGTGCGCGGGCACCCGCTTCCTCCATCCCAACTCTGAGGCCCACGGGACGGCCTCCTTCGGGTGCCGCGAACGACCCTATCTGCCGCGTGGGGAGGGCCGGCGCGTGACGCTCGTAGTCGCGCACCGCGGCGGGAATCGGGCGCAAGTCGTTGACATTGCGCGGGAAGTGCGAGTGGTACCCTTTCGCCCAATGCTCCTGGTCGTCGGTGCCACCGACCGATGTCGCGCAAGGGGGTAGCATGTCCCCGCCGGACAAATTGGAGGGATCACATGGGTGCGGAGGATTGGGTTCCGGTCAACACCCCCACCGGGCAGGCACTGGCAAAGGCAGTCCGGTCTCCAAACCGCAGGTTCCTCCTCGCGTTCTACTCGGGGGTCGGAGGGGGAGAGGGTGGAGTGGCACTCGTCGAAGGGGAGCAGGCCCGCTGGCGGGTGAGGGCCGTCCGGCCTGAGGACGGGCACGTCACGAATGACGGGACGGTCATCTTCGCAGACTGGCTCAACACGGCGGCACTCGCCGGGGAGTTCCTGGTTGTCTCCGTGCAAGGGACAACCCTCCTCCGGAGACAATTCAAGGCGAACGTCTACCGGACCGGGGTCACCACGGACTCTGGCTTCGGCTGGGTCACGACCGCCAACTCAGACGACGAGGAGGACAGCGGTGTCCTCGAGGTCTTTGATCTGGGGACTGGAAGATCGGTCCTGCGTTTGCATCCCTACTGCCAGGGGGATGTTCGTACGGTCGAGAGGGAGGGCGCGGACTGGGTAGTCGTAAGCGGGCGCGGCATGCGGGCGGTCGTTCGGGATGATGGGAGCGTCGCCAACCAGGACGAGGTGTTCATGCAGGAGTGGGACCAGCTCGTCCGCGAGGGACGGTGGGCAGCTCTGGTCTACCAGGTTCGGGATGCATGGTCGGGGACCCCTGCAGAGAGCCTGGTCGCGGCCATCCGGTCCCGGTTCGCCTCTTGGTCCACAGGACTGGATGCTTCCGAGGAGTCACACGGCGTGAAGGCTACGGGGCATCGCGTGATCGGTGAGATCCTGCAGTCGTACGGAGACAAGGGCGGCGCGTTGGCGGAATTCGAGGCGGCGGTGCGTTTCAACCCCAAGATCGGGCTCAAGCGGCGCATCTTGGAACTCCGGGGAGGGTCCGCCGGCACCCAGTAGTTGGAGATCGAGAGGGCCGTTCGGGATTGACTGCCGCATGACGCTGCAGAGATGCTGATGTTCACGTTGGACACGGTGGCCGCGGTGGGCGAACGGAGAGGTATCGGGAGGATGACCCTGCGTCACCGAACCACCCTTCTGCGCCGCCTGCCGAGTGCTATTGAGGCTCCGGTTCCCACTGTCCCCGGTCCGCTGCGAAGTGCCGGGCCGCGAGGACCTCGACCGTCGCCACGAGGACCCCCATGGCGTGGAAGGACACGAGGACCGTCGCGCTCCCCTCCTTGGGTTCGGCTGGTAGAGTCCCCACTTCCTGTCCGGCGACCGCGGGCGCCTGATCGTTGGGCAGGGTCACTTGGTGTAGCAGTGGGCGTCGGCCTTACTTCAGGGGAACAGTCGCCTCGACTCCAGTAGATGGTGCTTCGAAAGTGCCGCAGAAGTACTCCTTCCCTTCCACGGTGACCCACAGCGCTACCATCCCGCTCGGGAGACCCTCGCCCCGGAACCGTCCGGCTTCATCGGTGGTCGACTCCACGTACCACGGAGATCCCAGCTCGCCGTTGCTGGAGGGCACCGCCGTGAACCTCACCCGCAGCCCCTTTCCCGTAACGCCCTTCGAGAGCCTCACGGTCCCTTCGACCGTCTCTCCGGTAGAGGGAAGCCGGATCTCGATTCCCTCTTGCCCGCCCTGGAAGGGCCCCTCGACGACCACGGGTTGGAGACCCGACTTGCCTCCTCCCGCGCACAGCCGGAAGCGGAGATCTCCCGGTGGCCCGATGCCCGGAATGGAGAAGGAGCCGTCGGCATTCGTGTACCCGGTCACTGCCATACCGATCAGCCAGAACCTGTACTCCTGGCACTGGGCCGTCACCGGTACTCCGCTCCCCACGGGTTCGCCGGAGGACTTCAGCAACACCCCGGCGATGGGCGCGGGTGGCTTCATAACCACCTTCAGGTCTCTCGCTCCGGGCCGCACCCGCTTGAGAAGCGCCCATGTCTGGCGCCTCCCATCCGCGAACGGAGAGCACAGGAGGATGTCGTACTCGAACCGTGGGTCGAGCGGACCGGTGGTGAAGCGACCCTCCCGGCCATCCCCGCGTGACAAAGCCAGGGGGACGTCGCCTTCGGGACCGAACACGCGGAAGATTCCTGCCACCTCGACGGGCTTCCCGTCGCCGTCGACGGCTTGCCCCTCAATGGGGAGCCCTTGGACCAGGCGAACTTCAAGGCCCTCGCTCCCCTGAACGACCCACCGCAGGATCGCGGGGGCGAACGGCGGGGATACACCTTCCGCAGGGGTGGGGTACACGGTGAGGTGGTAGGCGCCAGGCTCCACGTGGCGGAGCCGGAATCTCCCGGCCTCGCCCCCCTCCGAAGGCCCGTACTGCATCAAGTAGTCCGCGTCAGTTCGACCAACCACAATGGTCCGTGCGCTGACGTTGAAGGGGCCGCAGAAGGGCTGGCCCGTGTCGTCGAGGACGATGCCGGAAAGCACAGGGCCCGCCACGAGCTCGACTCGCAGGTCGTGGGTGTCCGCGGCGATGGGGCCGACGCGGGCCTCGTCGTAATCCCAGTCTCCGGCCCACGCCTTCAGGCCCGCCCCGACGAGGAACTTCCCCGGAGGAAGGCCCTCTCTGCGGAACGAGCCGTCCGCGGCCGTCGTCGCGTCCCAGAACCGCCCGTTGGCGTTCCATTCCGATCCGGCAAGGACCCGGACCCGCGCACCAGGCACGGCCTTTCCCGTCGCCTTGTCGAAGACTCTCCCCTCCAGAAAGTGCGCGCCCTTCATCAGGATGAGGACCCGATCGTGCTCCGGGCGCACATTCGACTCGGTGTCCGCGAAGCCCTTCGCCGTGGCGAGAAGCCTGCAGGGGACCTCGGCCGGAACCTCGACGGACACGTTCCCCGCCGCGTCAGCGACGAAGTCCGCCGAGAACGGGGTAGCGTCGGAGCCAGCCAGGCACCGGACGGTTGCACCCGAGACCCCCCCACCGGCCTCATCGCAGACGCTGACGGAAAGCGACCTCGCTGGAACCGTCGGGTTCGGCGCGACCTCCTTGTCTGGGGGTTGCGCCTTGGGGGCCAAGGGCTCGGAGGCCTCCTGCTTCCTTGCCATTGGCACAATGGAGGGCGACGGATGACCTTCGCCACCTGATTGCCCCCCGGGGCGAGTGGCCCCTTCGGGGAGGAGCAGCCACCCCAAGATGAGAAGCAGGGCTACGCCAGCGGCGACTGCCTTCTTGGACATGAGCAGACCTCCTACCAGTGCAGCCGTGAGCGGGGATGCACCCGCCGCTCCGACGCCCGCCGCAGGGGAAACGAGTCCGTGGTCGCCGAGGAGGGGAGCAAGAGAGAGAAGCAGCGGACCCCGCGATCCGCCAGCGCCTCCTTGGAGCTGAGTTCGGAGTAACGCCAGTGCGCGACGCGTCCTCGTCCGGACTGTCTCCACGGGGACCCCCATCTTGGCGGCGGTCTCCCCGGGTCCCAGGTCCTCGAAGTACCGGTACAACACCGTGGATCGGTAGGGTTCGGGCAGGTCCATCACAGCGACCACCACTCGCTTGTGGGCGTCGGCCTTGGCAACCAGGTCAGCGGCGGAGGGAACGGCCTCGGGGCGCGCCCGATCCTCTTCCCGCCTCCTCCGACTGGCCTCCGCTCTCGACCGATCCACGAGGTTGTGGCGCAGAGCCGCCGTGAACCACCCCCCGATGGACCGGCCCGAGCGAGGAGGTCTCTCCAGCGCCTCCACCCACGCATCCTGCTCCAGATCGTCCGCGGTGTTTTCGTCCCGGACGAGGGCCCGGGCAACCCGCCGGGCCCAATCGCGGTGGGCGAGGAGAAGTTCAACGTTCACTGGCTGGGCCGGGTCTTCCATGGCTCTACCCAACGAGCGTAGCGGGTGGGGCCGAGCGGTTCACTGACAAGTCAGTTTCGCCATTGACTTCTCTTGGACCATGGAGGTGCTCTACCGCCACCGGGTCGCCTCCGTCTCCGGCATCCAGCAGGTCAACACGGAGAGGGACCGCGTGGAGGAGGTAGAAGGGCCCAGCCCTGCAGCGCCACCTCGACTCGCTCAGGACGCTCCAGCCGGCCACGCAGGGACCTTGAGGCCAGGCAGTTCACCCCATCCCGGGCGTCCTCCCGCCGCCGTCCTCGGGGGGCAGGGCGGGAATACAGGGCCGGGCACCCGGGGGCCTTCCAAGCTCCTGTGACGCAGCCGGGGACCCGATGTCGAGGGGGCCGGATAACCCGGGGGCGGCGCAACGGAGTGCCCTGCCCCTGCCTTCGTCCCTACCGAGGAAGGACTTCCTTCAGCAGCGCGGCCAGCCGCTCCCTCACGAGCCGGGCGATCCTGCCGCCGACAGGGAGGATCTTCTCTTCGCTCTCCAGGATGGAGAGGAAGTCGATGCGGGTTTGATCCCTGGCCTCGAAGGTACGCTGCCAGTGGCGGTTGAGGGCCTCTCTCTGTTCGGGCTCAAGGAGGATCACCTCCCTGTCCCACACAAGTTCGACTTCGCGGCGTGCCGTTTCCAGGGCCGCCTTCCGTTGCTTTCTCCTGCGGGAGGCGGCGTAGAGCGATATGAGGATCTCCTCGGCGACCTGTTCCGCCGTGGCCTCGGGGCGTCCTGCAAGGAGAGCCTCGATGGCCTCGTCGGTGGCGGGGAAGTCCTCCCTTGGCATATCCGTGGGCAGCCTCTCGGTGACCAACCGGAACGCCGTTTCCCTGCGGAGTGCCTCCTCGGCCCGGCGGCGGCGCTCGAGGTACGGGCCAAGGGGCCCGGCCAGCGCGGCCTGGACTTCGGACTTCAGGGGACGGGCCTCCGGAGAGCATCGGGCGAGAAGCACCTCCAGCGCCCGAAGCGACTCGGCGCGTTCCACAGGCGGCATGTCGCCGGGCAGGTACCTGCGTGCTAGAGCCTGGAGGGTCTGGTGCCTCCAGGCCGCGAGCGCCGCAGGTGAAAGGGGTACCTGTGCCCGGGGCTGGCCCTCGGGCGATCCGGACAGCACTGGAATCGCCCCGCCGTTGGCTCCGGAGGGAGCGTCCTGTGCGCCGGATTTCCCCCCTCGTGACCTTCCTGGGGGGGACTCCCCGCGGAAAGTACCCCGATTTACAGCCCCCCGGGGGGCCCCGGGGGGTGCGGAAATTACAGTGTCCGCAAAGGGTAAATTAGGGGGGCGATACCCGGGGGCGGAAGGGGGGGCGGAATCTGGTGCCGTCTTCCGGACAGCGGCAGAGGAGTCCGCCGTGGCGGGCGTGGAGTCCACGGCCGCACTCCGGCGGGGTTCCCCCAGATCGTCCAGGATCCTCCGCACGGACCGGGGCGAGGTGTTCATCTCGCGGGCGATGGCCTTCCCGGAGAGGCCCTGCCGGTGGAGGCGCACGACCTCCTTGCGGTCGATCTCCCGCGGCCTCCCCCCGACGGGAGGGGCGGGTCTCTTCCTTGGAACCTTCCTCTTCCCCTTCTTCGGCTTGTTCTTCTTGGCCATGGTCAGGGTCCTGCCTGCGGGAGGGTGGAACCGAAACCCCGGGGCTCCACTCCCGGGCCTTCCATTCTACGGCCCCCCTCCCCGGGTAAAGGGGATGCGGGGGAGGCTCCACCCCCGGGAGCCCCGCGAAGGAGCCCTGCACCGGCCGAGTCGGGACCCCAGGACCCGCAGCCGCCGGCTGCCACCGCGGCACGGGAGAGCGCGTCGAGCAACTCCGCGCGCCGGACTCCCATGGTGGTGAGGGCCTCCCCCCTGGACCGTGCTCCCCTCCTCCTTCCCTGCCCATTGCCACGGGACTCGGGATCTCCCTGCCGGCTCTCCACTCCCGATGTCCACGGATTCGGAGCGCCCCCCGGGTTCCGGACTCCTCCTCTCGGCGCCTCGGGAAGTAGGATGGACCGTGGCGGAAGGGGGTAGCGCATGGAAACGCGAGTTCGGCTCCTTTCGGCGGTAGCGGGGCTCCTTGCACTGGCGGCCGTCGTCTGGTTCCTGCTCCAGGGATCCTCCCCCCTGCCGGGGACGGCGGAACCTGCACCCCATGGGACCGGACCTGCCGCCCCGCCAGCCCCCGCCCTCCCGCCATCTCCCGGGCCCGACGCCCCCGCGGCGGCCGCGCGGGAAGAGGTGCCCGGGGAGCCGAAGGACGCCCCCGCCGTCGAGGAGATCCGCGGCACGGTGAGTCTCGCCACGGACAGGCCCGCTGTCGGCGCGACGGTGATTGCCTGGGACCTGGATCGCATTGCAGCGGGCGGGAAGGCCGTCGTGACGGGGGAGGCGAGGACCGGGGCCGACGGGCACGCGACCCTCCGGTGCCCTCCCGTCGGGGGGAGGGTGCTCGTCTACGCGACCATGGACGGCATGGCGAGCGCCGGCGTGGTCGTCGCACCCAGGACGCCGCGGGAGGAGTTCCGGATCGTCCTCGGAGGAGGTGGCATCCTGGTCGGCACTCTCCTCGATCCGGAGGGCTCGCCCGTTCCGGATCACGAGGTCCGGCTCTGGCCCGCCCACAGGTGGGCCCACGCACCCGACTCGGGCAGCTGGCGCGCCTGGTTCGCCCCGGAGATCTGGGATCGATACGGATCGAGGATCCGCACCGACGTGCGGGGGCGGTACCGTTTCGAGGGACTCCCCCTCCCCCGCGGGGGTTTCCCGGAGCCCGTCTCCGCGGTCGCGTTGGATGCCGAGGGCCGCGCCTGGTCCACGCCGGAGATTGCCATGCGGGAGGCCGGGGAGACGAGGGACGTGGACCTCCGCATGGGGGACCGCCCCTGGATCGGGGACACCGACGTCCCTCCCGACTTCCCGAGCGTGGTCTCGGGCCGGGTACTGGTTGCCGGGACCGGCGCACCCGTTGCCGGGGCGCACGTCCTCAAGGTCGCCGCCCTCGGTCCCAACGCCTCCTGGTGGGGCTCCACTACCGGCGAGGACGGCGGGTTCCGCATCGACACGGGCGACTTCCGGCCCGGGGACCACGAGATGGAAATCCGTGTGAAGGCAGAGGGCTTCCTCCCCTGGAAGGGTCCTCCCGGGGAGCCCGGGATGGAGATCCGCCTCCAGCCCGCCGCGGGAGACCCGGCCCCGGGGAGGATCCGCGGGGTGGCCCGCCTCCCCGACGGGAGCCCCGTCACCGGTCTCCTGGAGGCGACTCTCATCGACGACATGCTCCAATCGGAGGGACGCTGCACGGTCGCGGACGCGTCCGGGTTCTTCCTCCTCGAGGGAGTCCCGCCCGGTCCCTGGTCGGTGCAGGTCGGCGGATGCCGGGTTTGGGCCGACGCGGTGGTGCCGGAGGGAGGGGAAGTCGAAGCGGGGTTCCTGTTCGAGCGCGCGCGCGATCCCCTCCCGGCCTGGACCGAAGAGAGCCAGTCCGTGATGGACCGCCTCCATGGCGAACTGTACCTGCTCCGAAGGGCCAGGGAAGCGGGGGAGGCCACCGTTCGCATCGGGGACGGCCCACCGGTCCCCGTCGAGAAGCGGCTCGAGGAGGTCATCCGCAGGCTCTCCGACCTGGAGTCGATCAAGGTGGCCTCGCTCCCCCGGAGGGAGGTCGAGGTCACCGGGCTCCCCGGGGATCCCTACACGACTCTGGAGGCCGAGGGGAACCGCCGACGGTGGGTGAAGGAAGTCATGGATGGGAGGGTCCGGTTCCCCTGGCTGGAGACGGGGAAGTGGACCCTGACTCTCCGGAGGCGCGGCGCCGAGCCCGTGATCCGAAACGTCGAAGTTCCGGAGGGAGAGGATCCTCTCGTCCTGGACTTCCGATCCACCCGGTAGGAGGGTCGATGAATCTGGGAGGGCTCGCCCTCCCACCCGGAAGCCAGGACCGTATCCGCCAAGCCTCGCGGTCCAGGAAATGAGGGTCCATCCCGGTGTCCTCCCACTCCTCGACTGGACGCCGCCCGCGTCCCCGCTGGCCGGGAGACCTGCGGCCCTCTCACCTGAGGTCGAGGGTCAGGGTCTTCTCGGAGCTCCCGTCGACTTCGATCGTCTCGTCGAGCGGCGCCGCCATGCCGCCCCCCTCCATGGGACCGGCCTGCACATGGAAAGTCCCCTTTCCGAGGCCCCGGACGAGGATCTCCTGCTCCTGCGCGATCTGGGACCGCGCGTAGGCGGGTTCTCCCACCCGCTTCGCCATGGCGATGATCCTCGGGGGGGTCTCGTCCCCCTTCGTCACGACCCGGATCCGGAGGAGGGTGCCCTCGGAGAACTGCAGCGTCCCGAAGTCATCGCCCCCCTTGGACAGATTTGCCGACTGCAGCACCTTCGGCGCGAACCCGGGGATGTCGATCCAGAGGGTCCAGGTGCCGGGTTCGTATCCGGAGAAGGTCGCCACCCCGTCCTTGATGGCAAGAGTGTGTTCGGAGTCGGGCTTCCCCTCCGCTTCCCCCTTGAAGAGGAGGACGCGGCCGCCGCCGGGACCGAAGAAGCCCTTGGGCATCGGGGGCGGCTCGGGGCTCACGCGGAAGACGACGGCCGCCCCCTGCGGTGCGGCCAGGGCAAGCACGATGCCCTCCCTGGGTTCGGTGACGAGGAGGGCCCGATCCTCCCCGGACGGGAAGGAGGGATGCCATGCGAGGAGCCGGACGCGGCGGTCCCCGGGGACCCGCACCGAGAAGCTGCCGTCGGACTGGACGGGGACCCCCATCAGGAGGGGACCGAAGCGGGCGTCCGCCTCGCGCAAGCCCTCCCCTTCCATCCGGACCCGCACGCGGGCCGCGTCCACCCCCGGGGGCAGTTCCACCTTCCCCTGCGCGAGACCGGCGTGGGAGAGGTCCATGGCGACCTCCGCCACTGTCTCCGGGCCCGTGAGATCCGCGACACCGGAGACCAGGTTGCAGTCGCTGTCCCAGAGCCGGTATCGACCGGGCTCCAGGGGACCCACGCGAAGGGCCCCGCCGGGAGGAACGTCGAGGAACATCTGGCCGGAGGGAACCTGCACGACCTCCCAGGCGGCCCCATCGCTCTTCTCCAGGATGAGCCGGGCCTCCCCATCGGGGGGGAGGCCGACGCTGCCCTGAATCCACCGTCCGCCGGAGAGGGGGAGGTCCACCTCTACCGGGTCGGAGCCCGGGGGGATGGGGACCGTCTCCGACGCCGGCAGGTACCCGTCAGGACGGAGGAGTACTCCGATTTCGGGATCCTCCCCCAAGGGGCGGTAGGAGAACCGGATCAAGCCGCCCTCCGGGTCCTCCTCCACCTCCCTCATCAGGGGCCCGTCCACCTGTAGCACGTAGGAGGAGGGCAGGCCCGGCTTCCCGTCCAGCGTCACCCGGAGAACGATGTCCCTCGCCCTGCCGAGGACGCAGTCGAACCGGGCACCGTTCGGGGAGGGGGAGACCTGACCGACCTCCCGCCCTCCGTAGGGGCTCGAGGGGTCGTCGAGGAGGTAGAGGGACGCCCGGGTGAAGTACAGCCCCTCGAACCGGGCCGTTCCTGTCTCGTCCGTCGAGACCACGCCGGTCTCGGCGTTGTCGCTGCGATCCCGGAGGGAGAGGGAGGCTCCCGCCACGGGCCGGCCCTCCGCATCGACGGCGTGGACTTCCAGGGACAGGGGCGGACGGAAGGATGCGGGCCTTCCCGTCACCTCGTCAGCATCTGCATGGACCTCTGCCATGGATCCGTCAGGTGCTTCCGCCACCGCAACCAGCGCTCCCCCGAAGACCCCAGAGATGACGAGGGTGTTCCCCTCCATCCTCCCTTCGGGTGGAGGTGGAGGAACCGTCATTCCCGGCCGGGGCCGGAGGCGAATGGAGGCACCGTCGGGAGGAACGGGCCCGTTGCGGCTGGTGACGGGGACCCTCACCGTGCGCGGCGACGCCAGCTCGATGCGGACCGAGGTCTCCCCGGGCTTCACCTCCACGGACCCCGGATCCGAGTAGGGCCCCTGCTCGAAGGGTCCCGGGTGTCCCGGCGCCTGGATCCCGAGGAGCGAGAGCCCATCCTCCGGGCCCGTCAGCGAGATCCGGGTCTTCCCCTCGGCGTCCGAGGGCGGCACGGGCGGCAGCGGCACGTAAGGACCGGCTCCGATGCGACGGCGCACCTGGAAGGTGGCCCCCTGGATGGGAGTCCCCGTGCCCTTCTCCACGACGGTGACCTCGATGGTGCGGGCCGGTTTCAGGACCAGGGGAAACGGGCCGCTGGAGGAGTCCGGCATCTGGACCCTGGCCGTGCCCCGGAGTGTGCCCTTCGCCGTCCCCACGAGTTGCAGGGTCCCCCGCGGGAGGGCGGGGAAGAGGGCGATCCCCTCGTCATCGGTAATCGCTTCGAACATCCAGACGGTGTCGGGAAGTACGCTCCGCGGGACATCGCGGCCGGCCAGGACCCTCGCCTTCGCGACAGGTGCCTCGCCGTCGGACACCCGGACCCGCAACGCATCCGCGGGACCGGCCACGATGGGATCGACCCTCACCGTGGCCGGTGACCGCGAGGTCAGCCGCACTTCGCCCGTCCCGGCTCGCCCCTCCCCGTCGAGGGCGTGCATGCCAAGGTCCCGGACCGCCACGGGGCGCTCGACTCCGGCAAAGGTGAAGGTCCCGTCGGTGGCGCTCGTCGCCGTCAGGGGGACCTCACCGGGGCGAACCAGCGTGACGATGGCGCCGCCCACGGGCCGGCGCTTGCCGTCCACGACCCTACCCAGGAGAGCGACGCCGTCCGCAACCGCCCCGGCCGGCTCCGGCTTGGCCTCGGGGAGGACGGCCGGCGGTACCTCTCCCGCCGCCGCGGGCGGGGGCGGCGCTTCCTGGGCCGGGACCGGTGTCGGGGGTGGAGGCGGGGAGGGAACGCTGGCCACCGGGAGCCCCGTCCCTAGCGGAGGCGCGCCAGGCCCCCCCGCCGCTCCGAAGGCCCACCAGCCTCCGAAGGTCAGGAGGACCGCCGCCGCGACGGCCAGCAGCCCCTTACCGAGGAGGGCTCCCCCCGCGCCCGGGGGCATCCCCCCCCGCCCGGCTTCCGGGCCGCCTGCAACCAGGGGAAGGAGGATGAGGCGGCGCTTCCCCTTCTCCCCTCCGTCGAGAAGGACGCCGAGGCGGGCCAGGGCCCTCCGAAGGCGCGTGCGGACCGTCTCGACGGGGACGCCCTGGACGGCGGCGATTTCCCCGGGCTTGCGGTTCTCGAAGTACCGCAGGAGCACCGTGGATCGGTAGGGCTCCTCCAGTTCCATCACCGCGTTGACCACGACCCGGTGGGCATCGGCCTCGGCGACCACGTGGGCGGTCGCGTCGGTCCCCTCGGGCCGGGAGGCGGACTCCTCGCGGAGGCGGCGGCGCTTCTCGGAGCGGCGGAAGTCCAGGAGGTTGTGCCGGAGGGCGGCGAAAAGCCATCCCCGCTCGGTCTTCCGGATGGAGGGAGGGTGCTCGATGGCCTCCATCCAGACCTCTTGTTCGAGATCGGCCGCGAGGTTCTCGTCGGCCACGAGGGCCCGGGCCACGGCCCGGACCCAGTCCCGGTGCTCCAGCAGGCGTTCGAGGGAGGGTCGGGGGGCCGGGTTGCTCATGTTGGTCATGCAGGGGAGGCGCCGCCGCGGGAGCGAATCGGTTCAATATGCTCCCGTGCTCTACCCAGTGTACTTGCCGCTGTCCACCGATTCTCCTTCCCCCACTCCCGGCCGCCCCGCCCCGGCCTCCCCTTCTCCATCCCCGAGCACGAACGGCGCCTCAAGGGACTCCGTTCCCGACAGCGCGGGCCGTGAGCAGCAGCGCGGCGGTGACAACAGGTCGGATGGTGGGAACCCCTCCGAGTCCCCCAATGCCAGCAACGGAAGTGGATCGAGAGGTGGATCGGGGCATTCTGCCCCCATCGTCCGTGAAACACGCACCGGCGAGGAAGCCGCGTAACCCCCTGCAGACGTGTCCCTTGGGTGCTAGTCGGGGCGAGAGGATTTGAAGCTCCGGCCTCTTGCTCCCGAAGCAAGATCAGGGTGTTGTCCTGAAGGACTTACGCTCGCGACCCGGCGCATATGTCGCATATGTCGTATGCGTAGGCAGGCGCTAGGTGGATGATAGGTGGATCCTCGGAGGTGCCCCCTTCGTCGCCAGCCGCTGGCACCCTGTCCGCTTCCAACCACTCCTCGCAAGCGGTGTAGCTCCAGGGCCGGGAGATTCGCCTGATGCTGGGTGTCCACCTCTCGCTGCGCAAGTACACCTCAACTGGGTGTCCACCCCGCGCGGGGTGGTACATGAGACCTACTTTGAGATGTTCTCTAGTCCCCTCATCCGATCTGCCTCCTTCTGAACTGACGATGGGATCTCGATCGTCGAGCCCAACTGGTTCAGTGCCATCGCGCTCCTTGCTCTAACACCCTCAACAGGATCGCTCAAGGCTGCTCCTAGTGCAGCCTCCACAGCGTCAGTCTTCGTCGCCACTACGCCAAGCGCGGACGCGGCAACCTCCCTCACCATTCCGCTTTGGTCCTTGCGCACCGTATCAACTAGCTGTGGGACTGCATCGCTCCCCTCGCGTCCCAAAGTCTTGATGACTGCAATTGCTGCGAACCTGAGGTCCTCGTCAGCGCAGTCCCGCAGAACTGCCGCTAGGTCCGGTACAGCCTGCTTTCCCCGGCGCCCGAACTCGTCCGAAGCCTCCCTCGCCTTCCCCAGATCATTCCCCTTGGCAATTCGAGAGAGCAACTCAACTGCAGACTCGGACTTGCTATCCGAGCATCCAGCACAAGCAAACAGGACCCCGCATATTGCCAGTGTCAATGCGAGAGCGCCAACTCCCTTCGGGGCGGAGGACACTGCACCTCCTTCCGTCACCGCTGTCGCCAAAACCTCCATTGCATGGTTTATGCTAATAGCCACATTCGCCCCCTTTCGCCTACTCAGCCATCGAGCCGACGGCGGTCTCCATGATCGAATCTCGATCCTCGGGACAGATGATGGATCGATTGGGCTCCGAGATCGGGAGCCCACACCATGGCCAAGGGATTCGAACAGAGAGGTGAATAAGCACGGTACGAAGAACCGAAGGAGGGACGCCAGGGATTGTCGGGATCCCATTGGGCCCCGTCGGCATTGCCGGATTGACGCTTGGCCCATGCCCGTTCAAGGTCCCGTAACGCGGGTCGATCGCATTGACCCACGACCAGAATTCCGCCGGCGCATACCCAAAGATGTTGAACGTCGCGCCATTCATGTACTCATCAAAGTATCCGTTCAACATGTTAGCAAGGCGTGTTGCCTCGGCTGCCGCCGCCTGTGCCTTCGCAAAGGTCTCGAATACCCTCCCCTGCACCACCGCCCTGAACACGAGTGCATGCACTGCGCAATGGAACAGTTCATGGGCTACCGTGTCTGGACTTCCAAACCCGCCCTCTTCAAGGGCAAATTCATAGGCCACCCACTCATACTCCACGGTGAACACGTTCCCTGTCTGGACAGCTTCGATTAGTGGCGCCGTGAAGCCGGCAATGGTGCCGTACCTGATATCCATGAATTTGTCCCGCAAGAACCTCTGAACAAGAGTATTGAGCTTGGGGTTCTTTGCATACTGTGTCTTATTGATCTTCCCCGGACACAGAGTTTCTACTTCGATAATCCCCCTCGTGCTTGCAGTTTCTCGTTCTTCGTCCCGAAGGCCGAGTGGATCTTCGCGAGTGACTGGATTGCTAGAAGTGAACTCGTACAGATTCGGCGAAGCCACATACTCGAGTGGGTCGCGTTGCATCCACTGCCCCGCCTCCGGGTCGTAGTGCCTCGCCCTGAAGTACATCAGCCCCGTCTCGAAGTCATGCCTCCTCCTCTGGAACACGAACGGATTCCCGACTTGGGAGACGGAAACTCCGGACCCAATCTTGTCCTTGATGGAGAGACCCCCGTACGGGTCGCACTCGTAGGACTCGACGATGTTCTCCGCCGCGTCTGTCAGCGCGCAGACATTCGTGCGGCCGTCGTAATGGAAGAACAGACGGATGAGCTCGGAAGTGTTCTGGTCATCATCCACGTCCGCGACGTCCGCTGCCTCCATCATTGCGATTGAGTCGATCTCCTCGCGGTAGACGTATTTCCGTAGCAGGGTATCGTTCTCGTCGAATTCCTCGATCTCGTGCAGGCCGTCGTGATAGAAGCGAACCTCGGAACTTGTGGTGATCACGATATTCTTGCCGCATGGTCTCGGTTCAGAGGCCTGCCGCCTC
>CAYJMF010000030.1:0-28871 GCA_964370855.1 uncultured Planctomycetota bacterium
ATCCTGCGGTTCGTGGTCCGCGAGGACTGGGCCCGCAAGTTGTCGCTCTACGGCGTCAACGAATCGGAGATCCTGGCACGCCCCACGGGGCGGCCGGTTCGGAGCGGGGCGGCCGGGCGTGCTTGACGTCGTCGGCCGGCGACGCTGGTTCTACCTGCTCTCGGCCCTCATCACGATCCCCGGGCTCATCTTCATCCTGCTGACGCCGATCTCCAACGGCCAGGCCGGGCTCAAGTTCTCGATCGACTACACCGGCGGCACGCGCTGGGAGATCCGCTTCGAGGACGCGAACGTGACACCCGAGCAGGTCAAGGCGGTCCTCGCCGCGCAGGACCTGCCCGACTCGGTCGTCGTGCGCTCGACGGACGGCTTCCTCGACATCCGCACCAAGCCGATCAACCTCGCGACGCCCCCCCCCCCCCCCCCCCCCCCCCCCCCCCCCCCCCCCCCCCGGGCGCCCCCCCCCCCCCCCCCCCCCCCAACGCCCGGGACATGGTCCACGGAACAGCGCGGACCCCGGGCCGCTCCCCACCGCCGGCACCGCCCGTCGTGTACACTCCCGCAATGACCGTCGCCATCATCGGGGGAGGGCCGGCGGGTTCCGTGCTGGGCTCCTACCTGGCCGCCGCGGGCACCCCCTGCACCATCTTCGAGGCGGCGCGCCATCCGCGTCCCCACGTCGGGGAGTCCCTGGTCCCCTCGACCACCCGGGTGCTGCGCGAGATCGAGTTCCTCCCCGTGATGGAGAGGGAGGGCTTCGTCCGCAAGTACGGGGCCTCCTGGCACCCCCCGGGCAGGGAAGGGGACCTGAGCATCGAGTTCCGCGAGATCCCCCAGCCCGGCGTCCGCCAGGACTACACATGGCACGTGGACCGCGGGCGGTTCGACGCGCTTCTCCTGCGGCATGCCGAGACCGCCGGCGCGACGGTGGTCGAGGAGGCCCGGGTGAAGGAGGTGCTCTTCCGCGGGGATCGCGCCACGGGAGTCCGCGTGGAGCGGGAGGGCCGCATCGAGGAGGTCCCCGCCCGGTTCGTCGTGGACGCCAGCGGCCGCGCCGCGGTGCTCGGGCGGCAGAGGGGCCTCTACCGGAAGGACCCGGTGTTCAACCAGTTCGGGGTCCACGCGTGGTTCGAGGGGGTGGATCGGGGGAGCGGGCCCGCGGCGGACCACATCCACGTCTACTTCCTTCCCGTGACACGTGGCTGGGCGTGGCAGATCCCGATCTCGGAGACCGTGACGTCCATGGGCGTGGTCGCCGAGCGCGACGTCTTCCGCGAATCCGGGATGGACCCGGAGGGGTGGTTCGCCCGCCACGCCGGTTCCACGCCCGACCTGTCGCGCGCCATGGCCTCCTCGCGGCGGGTGAACGAATTCAAGGTGGAGGCGGACTACAGCTACTCCATGTCCCGCCTCGCGGGGGAGGGCTTCCTGCTCGTGGGGGACGCATCGCGGTTCGTGGACCCCATCTTCTCCTCCGGCGTGAGCGTGGCCCTGGAGGGGGCGAGGGCGGCGTCGGCGGCCATCCGCGCGGTCCTGGCAGGCGAATCCACGGAGGAGGAGGCGCTCCGGGACTACGAGTCCCGCCTGCGCTCCGGGGTGGACGTCTGGTACGAGTTCATCCGCCTCTACTACCGGCTCATGCCCCAGTTCACCTTCTTCCTCAAGTCCGCGAAGTACCGCCACGAGGCCCTGCAGCTGCTGCAGGGCGAGGTCTACGATCGCGGCGAGGTGGGGGTGCTGGCGGCCATGCGGGAGTTCGTGGAGAAGGTGGAGAAGGGGGGGGAGCGGCACCCCCTGCACGGGAGCCTGGATCTCGATGTCCCCCTCCCCTGACCCCGGGCCCCCCCTCGACGCGTTCCCGCAGGCGGCCCGCCTGCGCGGGGCCCGGCGCGTCCTCCTGCTGGACGTCGACAACCAGCGGCGCTGGATCGGCTCCCGCGTCGGGCCCGCGGTCCACATCCCGCCCGTGGCGCTGCTGCTCCTCGGCGCGATGCTGCGCCGCGAGTCCCCGGGAGTCGAGGTCCGCGTCGCCACCACCTCCCTCGACGCCCCGGACGAGGCCTCGCTGCACGCGCTCCTCGGGGACTTCCGCCCGGAGGTCGTGGGGCTGCGCTGCATCTCCTTCTTCCTCGAGGAGCTGCGCGAGACCACGGGGCGGCTCCGCGCGTGGGATCCGTCGGTCCCGGTCCTGTGCGGCGGTCCCGTGGCCGCCGCCCTCGGCGGGGACCTCCTCGCGCGCTGCCCCGACCTCGCCATGGCGATGCGCGGGGAGGGGGAGTACGTCCTCCCGGAACTCCTGGCCGGCGCACCGCCGGGGTCGGTTCCCGGGATGATCCTGCGCGAGGGGGGAGCCGTGCGGGAGGCCCCGGCCCGGCCGCTCATCGCGGATCTCGACGCGCTGCCCTTCCCCGACTACTCCCTCGTGGATCTCTCCGCCTACGAGAAGCGCCTCTCCTACGCCTACAACCACCGGAGGCAGGGAGTCCTCTTCACGAGCCGCGGCTGCATCTTCCGCTGCTCCTACTGCTTCCAGCCCTCGGGGGTGGGAGCCCGCTACCGATCCGCGGGGAGCGTCCTGGCGGAGATCCGGTTCCTCCACGATCGCCACGGGGTGGAGGACTTCTACGTGATCGACGACCTCTTCAACGTCAAGCGCCGGCGGGCCGCCGACATCTTCCGCGCGCTCCGCGACGAGGGGCCGCGCGTCCGCCTCTACTTCGTGAACGGGCTCCGGGCCGACCTGATGGATCCTGAACTGATCGACCTCATGGTCGAGGCGGGAACGGTCTGGGTCACCTACGCCATCGAGACCGTGGACCCCTCGACCCAGCGCCTCATCCGGAAGGAACTCGACATGGCGCGGGCCGAGGCGGCGATCCGCCGGAGCCAGGAGAAGGGGATCGTCGTGAACATCAACACGATGTTCGGGTTCCCCCACGAGTCCCGGGAGATGGCCGATCGGACCCTCCAGTGGCTGGGGACGCTCGACCGCCCGTCGCTCCTTCCCTACCACTTCGCCCTCAAGGGCTACGAGGGCTGCGAGATCGTGGAGCAGGCGGCGGAGGCGGGCTGGGACATGCCCGCCTTCATGGCGGAGGCGAACAAGGCCTACAACCACGTGCCGCGGGGGACCCCGACGTTCCCCCGGACGGAGATGATCGCCCACATGGTGGACTACCACACCCGGTTCGGGCTCGGCAGCGCCGCGCGTCTCGGCGAGGCGGTGGAGACGCTCCGCGGGGTGGGCTACACGGAGAGCGACCTCGTGGACATGTATACGGTGCTGATGAACCGGCCCGTCAGGGGGTCCGGGGACATCCTTCCCCTGGGACCGTCGCCGGCTCCTACTTCGAGCGGTGCTCCATGACGTAGCGGGTGAGGGTGCCGAGGTCGGTGAGGACGGTCCTGCCCGCGTCGCTGTCGCGGATGGAGACGCCGAACTCCCTCTGGAGGGAGACCACGAACTCGAGCACGTCGAGGGAGTCGCCGAGGAGGCCGGCTCCCACGCAGGGGGTCGCATCGGAGACCGCGGGAGGGTCCTGCCGCGTGATCAGGGCGATGATCTCGACCAGCCGGGCGCGGGTCTCCGCGTGGGTCGCGGCGGGCGGCGGGGCGGCATCGGGCATGGGGCGATCCTAGTGGAGGGCGGGAAGGATGCCGCCCGTTTCCTTCGCTCCGTCAGAAGTACCGATCCAGCACCAGCATCATCGTCGTGTAGCGGTGGTTGCGGCGATCCTCCTTGAACTCAGGGGAGACGAAGTTCTGTTCGTAGATGAAGGTGAAGGGCCCCCAGCCGTGGGAGAGGCCGATGGAGAACCTCCGGGGGGATCGTATCGGGGTGACCGACGGGGAGCCTCCGCCGCCGGAGAGGAAGCGGTCGTAGGCCACGCCACGGACTTCGAAGGCAAGGTGGAGGGCGAAGAACGCGCCGTCGGGCGCGGCCCCGCTGACGAGACCGTGGGCGTCCACGGCCATGGGTCCGAAGTCCCGGGGAAGGCGCCAACCGAGCCGGGTCATGGCGCCGACGGTCCCGTCGGTGCGGACGTTGCCGAGTCGGACCCGGGCCCGGGGGAGCAGATCCCAGCCGATGTTTCCGCCGAGGTCCGCCGCCGCGACGCGCCACCGGGTCTCCCACGTGGCCATGGCCCCCATGGTCCCGCCCACCTGGTGACGCCAGCCCTTCGCGTCGGAGATGTCGAACACCTTGTGCCAGAAGTTCTGGAACTTCTCCCCGTGGGCCGACGGGCCGAGGACCCCGAGGTCCAGCTCCAGCTGGTCCACCCGGTCCCGCCGGAGGATCGGGTCCTCGTCGAAGACCGGCACCTGGAGCGCCGCGCCGGCGTAGAGCCAGCCCGCGTAGGGGCGGTCGTCGGGGAGGGCCGCGACGGAGTTCCTGTTCTCGGGGGTGTAGATCTCCTGCCCGGCGAGGAGCCCGAGATGGACGCGGCCGTTGCGGGCGAAGAGCGGCACTGCACCGGCGGCGTCCCGCGCCCAGCCCGGGGTGTCCTCGTCGGCGAGGGTGAGGGCCGCGGCGAACCCCTGGGTGTAGTCCCGGTCCGGGTTGTTGGAATCCGCGAGGTTGAAGACGTCGTTCTCCTCGACGAGGGTGAGCCTCCCGCCGTGGAGCCCGCAACCGGCGGCGAGGATCGTGAGCAGGAGGGGGAGCCAGATCCGGAGGGGGGGGGGCGGCACGGGTCTGGAGGATACCCCCTCCGGGGGCCCGGAAGGGACCGCGATCACGGATCCACCCGGCTCGATAGCGTCATTGGGTTTGACCTTGTCCCCCCCGTGGTGTCCAATAAGGTGGTCGCTTACAGGTACAGGGCAGGCTACGGAGGGCGGAGCGGTTCCGGCCGATGGGCTTGCGTAGTGGCATGGAGGGAATTCGATGAAGAGGAATCTCGTCCTCATCGTGATGCTGCTGGCGTTCGCCATCGTCTCCTCGGGCTGCATGGCCGGTCCGTGGACGGCCCGCGAAGCGGTGGATGACTGGGCGGCCAACACCTACGCCGACAACACGCTGCTCGGCACCGTGGTCTACGTCTTCGTGTGGCCCATCGGGACCTGGCTCGGCTCCATCGTCGACCTCGTCGTCCTCAACAACGTCGCGTGGTGGGGCGGGGACATCTGGAACGGCACCGGCACGACCTTCGATCACAAGAACGCGCCGAACGGCCGTACCAACAAGGAAGGCAACAGCCTCATGGAGCAGCCGAACTGGTAGTCTCCGTTCGGACTTCCTGAGAATCACGAGAGCCCGGGGCGCAAGCCCCGGGCTCTTTCTCTTGATGGCCCGCCTACACCCCCGGGACGAGCCCCGGGTGGAGCACCCCGTCGGGGTCGTACCGCCGCTTCCACGCCCGCAGCGGCTCCCACATCGCCCCGAACTGCGCCTTCCAGCGGGCCTCGTCGAACTCGAGCCAGCCCGAGGGGTAGCGCTTGCCGCCCATCTTCATGGCGAGATCGCTGGCGCGGGAGAGGAGCGGCCCCGCCATGGCCATGGCCGGCGCCGGGAGCCCCGGGAGGATGCCGAAGCCCATGACGAACTCCGAGGGGGGCTTCATGAAGAGCGGCACCTTCGACGTCGTCCCCCTCGACGGCCAGAGGAGGATGTGCCCGCCCCCGAGCACGTGGGGGGGGAGGTTCGCCAGCACCCCGGTGATGTAGGAGGCCGTGGACTCCCAGGGCATCACCGCCTCCATCCACGGGTGGGCGGCGGCCCAGTACCCCCCCCGCTTCCAGAGCTCGAAGAGGGGCTCCAGGCGGAGCGCGAACTCCGCCATGGTCCGATCCTCGACGTGGACGGAGCGGTAGTGGGCGAGGCCCGCCGTCATGGCCCGGTCGTCGGGGGGCGCGGCGGGGTCGAACTCCACGCTCGCGTGGAGGGGGAAGAACCACTGCGCGAAGGGGGTGGGCACCCCGCCCACCTTCCGGAACCCCTGGGGGCAGGGCACGCACCAGGACTCCAGGTACCCGAACCGCTCCTCCGTCATGAGCCGCTGCGCGTCCTTCATGAGCGAGGAGAGGTCGTCGTAGAGGAGGTACCAGGTCCGCACCATGGGCTTCGCCGGGACGAGCCGGAGCGTCGCCCGCGTGATGATGCCGCAGAGGCCGAGCCCCGAGCGGACGGCGTCGAAGAGGTCCTTCTCCTTCTCCGCCGAGCAGACCACGACGTCGCCGGCCCCGGTGACGACCTCCATCTCCAGCACGTTGTCCCCCTGGCACCCCTCGCGGAAGGAGGCGATGCCGAGGCCCGCCACGGACAGCGTGCCGCCGACGGAGACGCCGAGGTTGTTGGTGAGGACCGGCGGCACGAGCCCGGCCCCGAGGGCCGCGGCGACGACGTCCCGCCAGACCGCGCCGCCCCCGACGGTGATGCGGAGGTTCGCGGCGTCGGGCGCGCCGATGGCGGCCATCCCCTGGAGATCGAGCACCACGGCCCCGGCGCAGAGGGAGAGCCCGCTCTGGCTGTGCCCCTTGCCGCGGGTGACGAGGGGGACCTTCGCCCCCCGGGCCCACTTCACGACGGCGGCGGCCTCGGCGGCGTCCTTCGGGCGGGCCACGGCGGCGGGGGGGAGGCGGTGGAGGCGGCCGAAGTCGGTGGTCGCCTCCTCCAGGGCGGCGGCCTCCTCGACGAGGCGGGGGCCGAGGAGGGTGCGGAGTCCGGCGAGGGGGTCGGCCAAGGGGGCCTCCGGGTTGGCCGCGGCGGGCCGCGGGATGGAGGGGGGATCCTACCCCGCGCCGCGGCCGCGCCGAGGAAACGCGGTAGGATGGCGCCGATGGTGCGGAAGCCCCTCCCACGAATCCTCGCGATGCTCGCGCTCTTCCTCGCGGGGAGCGCGGCGGCGTCGCCCGCCCCGGAGGAGCCCGCCGTCCGGGTCGCCTTCATCGGCCCCCTCTCGGGCCCGCTGGCTCCGTCGGGGGAGGAGTCGCTCCTCGGCCTCCGCATGGCGGCGGAGACCTCCATCGGCGGCCCTCCCCTCGAGATCCTCCCCCTCGACGACGGGGACGATCCGAAGGCGGCCGTGGAGCGCCTCGAGGAGGCGCTGAAGAAGAAGTGCTCCGCCGTCGTCTGCGCCGCCACGGGCGTCACCGTGCACGCCGTCGCCGAGCGGGCGCGGCACTCCCGCACGCCGGTGCTGTTCGTCGGCACGGCGCCGCCGCGGGCGACCCCGGACCTCGCCGACCCCGTGCTCTTCGTCGGCCCCTGGCCCGTGGAGCAGGCCATGGAGATGACGGGCCTGCTGGCGCTCCGCTCGGAGAAGGAGGCCCTCGGCCTCAACAGGGAGTGCTTCGAGCCCGCCGTCGTGGCCGAGGACACGCCCCGGGGGCGGGAGATGGCCGAGGCCATCGCCCGCAACGTAGGGCAGCGGCAGGCGCTGCGGGAGCGGGTGCTCTTCGTCCCTCCCCACGGGGCGCCGGACGGGGCGGCGCTCGCGAAGTTCCGGGCCGGGCGGTGCGACCGGCTGCTGCTCGTGGGGGAGCCGGACCTCGTGGACGCTACGGCGGCGGCGCTGAAGGGGATGGCGTGGGAGGTCCCGCTGCTGTGCGCCGACGGGATGCTCTCCCGGGCGGCGAAGTCCCTCCACGACGGGACCGTGCGGAGGGGGAACTTCCTCTACGGCGGGGCCATGAAGGTCCTGCCCGCCGGGGTGCTGGCCGCCGACGTCGCCCGGGCCGCGGAGGGGAGGCTCGGCAAGGGGAGCGCCGTCTACACCCGCACCGTGAACGGCTTCTTCGCGGGGCGGCTCCTCCAGTACGCCCTGGCCTCGGGGCCGAAGCCGGCGGCGGGGGGGCTCGTCGGAGCGCTCCGCACCATCCACTACGGGGACGAGGAGCGGTTGCGGCCCTACTTCGACGACGCCGGCCGCGCCGCCCTCTACCAGTGGGCCCCGTGGACGCAGGGGGAGAAGGGGCCCGCCGCGGTCAACCCCCTCTACCTGCCGACGACGGACCTCGGTCCGCCGCTGCGCATGAAGCGGGCGTCGGACTGGGATGCCGTGGCGATCGGCGAGGACACGCGCGTGGTCTGGCTCACCTTCGGCGAGGAGAAGCCGAAGGTGAAGTCCGACCCCGCGCGCACCATCGAGGAGGACCTCGCGGCCCTGGGGCTCTCCACCCGCGGCTACGAGGCCGACCTCGACCCGTGGCTGCTGGAGGAGCTCCAGTGCCGGACGCTCGGGAAGATCAACCGGCTCTTCCTCAAGAACTACGACGGGACCTTCGTGCCCGGGGTCTCCTACGACATCCATTTCACCTTCACGAAGCCGGAGCACCTGAAGCCCTCCCGGTACTGGGTCGGGATCATCGCGGGGGAGGAGACGCCGGATTCCCCCAACGCCCCGGGCGGGAAGGTCATCGGCAGCGGGCGGGTCGCCATCTACAGCCGCTGGATGCGAGAGTACATCCCGGCGCTGGGCAAGGCGAACCGGCTCTACCCGAAGATGAGCCGGGAGGACAAGCCCTACCTCGACGGCTCCTACGCATGGGGGACGAGCCTCGAGCAGAACCTCCGCTCGGGGCGCATCCGGGCGCTGGTGGACGGGTACTCCTCGTTCTTCTCCATGACCGGGGCCCACGAGTTCGGACACGTGTGCGGCTGCGGGCACGACGTCGTTTCGTCACGGTCCATCATGAACGTCGTCGACGCGGTCGGGCTGCGGGATACGCAGGCGACGTGGATCCCGGATCACGTGCGGGCGCTGGAGACGGCGCTGGGGCGGTGGACGGGGAGGTGAAGGTGGGAAGAACGTGCCAGGCACTTTCTTCCCGCCACCTTCGTTTCAGCGCGCGAGGCGGGCGCGCAGCACCGCCCGCGCCCTGGGGTCGGACAGCCGCCACCCGATCCCGAGCGAAAGCCGGTCCTCGTCGAGGGTCCGGCCGCGGGCCTTCGCCCGCTCCTGGAACTTCGCCCGCTGCTCCGGGGTGAGGGCGGCGGCGGCCTTCCGGCCGGCCTCGCGGAGGGCGGCCTTCGCCTCGTCGCGGACGGCCCGGAACTCACCCTTCGCCTTCTCCCGCAGCGCGGCCCGCGCCTCGGGGGCGGCGTCCCTTCCCTCGCGGACGGCCTTGACGAGGATCGCCGCGGCCTTCTCCCGGGCGGCCTCGCGGATCCTGACCGCATCCTCGGAGACCTCGAGCGCCGTGCGGAGCTGATCCTCGGGGAGGTCCATGAGCCGCTTCATGCGCCGCAGGCCCTCGGCCTTCCGGGCGGACCGCCCGGGGGCGGCCCGGTCCCGGGAGCGCCTCCGCTCCTGGGCGACGGCGGTTCCGGCGGCGGCGAGGAGGGTGACGGCGAGCCCGGCGGCGATCCAGCGCGAGGTCCTCGAACGGAGCATGGGGGCGTTTCCTTTCCGGCGCCGCGTCCCCGCGGGCGCCTCGCCCCCTGATACACGGATCCCGGGCCGCGGGTTTCGCCGGCGGAGGCGGGAGGCGGGAAGGGCGCGGGGGGCGCTACGACCGGAAGGTGATGAACCCCCGGGACGGGTCGTAGGGGGAGACGGCCACGGTCACCTTGTCGCCGATCACGACGCGGATGTGGAAGCGGCGCATGCGCCCGGAGAGCCGGGCCAGCACCTCGTGCCCGTTGTCGAGGGCCACCTTGAAGTTGCCCCCGGCCAGGACCTCGGCCACCTTGCCCTCGAATTCGATGAGATCGTCGCGAGCCAAGCGGCCTCCCGTGGATCGCCCTCCGGGAATATCCCCCGGACCATGGCGTGGAAAGGATCCATGCTACAGGTCCCCGGGGGAGGGGGGAAGGAATGGAACGGCGGCCCGTCACCCCTTCCGCGCCGTCACCCTCCGCTTCCAGCGCTGCTCGAAGAGGTCCCGCTTCCGCTCCACGGCCCACACCTCGAGGAGGCGGTCCCCCTCCCCTCGGAGGACGAGCTCCACGTCCCCGCCGCGGATCCGCGGCTCCACGTCCTCGAGGGGCGAGGCCCTGTCGCGGTCGAGCGCGTCGGCCAGCCGCAGGAGGGCCGCCAGCAGCGCCACCCGCCTGCGGTCCTTCGCGGGGATCGCCTCGAATTCCGCGTGGCCCGCCCGCGGCGTTCCCCGCCGGTGGTAGCGGGCGATGAGGGCGATGAGCTCCTGCTCCCCCGGCGTCACGCCCGCGAGTTCGCTCTCGCGCACCAGGTAGGCCGTGTGCTTGTGGTGTCCGATGGGGGAGACGAGGAGCCCGATGTCGTGGACGATGGCCGCCACCTCGAGCAGTTCCCGGTCCCGCCGGTCGAGGCCCTCGAGGCGCGCCAGCCGGTCGAAGAGCCGCAGCGCCCAGCGGGCCGTGCGCCGCGCGTGCTCCTCGTCGAAGCGGAACTTCCGCCCCAGGGCGAGGGCCGACGCGACGCGCTCCCTCTCGAGCCGCTCCCGGGCGTCCTTCCTCTCCGTACCGAGGAGGAGGTCGAGGGCCACCGAGTCCCGCAGTCCCACGTGGGGGACGAGGATCCGCTTCGCCCCCGCCGCCGCGGCGAAGCGGGCGTAGACGAGGCCCGCGGGGACGATGACGTCGGCCCGGTCGGCCTTGAGATCCCACCGCTCCATGCGCACGAGCGGCGACAGGGCCGCCATGGAGGCGACGATCCGGTCGAGGTCCGCCGTCTTCACGGCGTGCACCGCGGGGGAGGATCGGATCTTCTTCCCGACGATGCCCGCCAGCGCCTCGATGTTCCCCCCGGTGGCGGCGAAGGTCCCGATGCGCCGCCCTCCGAGGATCCGCTCCACGCGGGGACCGTAGGCCGCGGTCAGCTCCCGCGCCATGGCGAGGAAGGCCGCGCCGCCGGCGGCGGGGCCTATCTGCTCGAGGAGGCGCACCGCGCCGATGTCGAAGGACTCGGCCCGCGCCACCTCGCCGTCCACGACGAGGATGACCTCCGCGCTCCCCCCGCCCACGTCCATGATGACGTGGCGCCCCTCGGCCATGGCGGGGATGCGGGCGCGCACGGCGAGCGAGACGAGGCGGGCCTCCTCGGCGCCGGTGATGGTCTCGACGGCGAGGCCGGATTCCCGGGTGAGGAGGGCGAGGAAGGCGCGCCGATTGCGCGCCTCGCGGACGGCGGAGGTGGCGACGCAGCGCACCCGCCGGGCTCCGAGGCGGCGGAAGTCCCGGGCGAAGGCGCGCATCGCCTCGGCGGCGGCGGCGGCGGTGTGGCGGGAGATGACGCCGGTCCCGCCGAAGACCTCCGACCCGAGCCGCACCGGGGCGCGGCGGTCCTCGACGACCCGGTACCGGAGGGACCCCTCCTTCCCCTCCATCACCACGGCGCGCAGCGCGTTGCTCCCGATGTCCACGGCGCCCACGCGCATGGGAGGCCCTCCTGCCCTCAGGCCGAGCCGGTCAGCCTGGGGTCGGTGACGTCGCGGAGCGCGTCGCCGATGAGGTTGAAGGTGAGGACGGCGACGAAGATGGCGATGCTGGGGGGGAAGATGAGGTGGGGGGCGATGCGGAGATTGTCGTATCCGGAGCGGAGGATGTTCCCCCAGGTCGGGGTGGGGGGCATGACGCCGAAGCCGAGCCAGGAGAGGCCGCTCTCGAGGAAGATGGCG
The DNA here is from genome assembly GCA_964370855.1 of uncultured Planctomycetota bacterium. Taxonomy (GTDB): domain Bacteria; phylum Planctomycetota; class JAJSAM01; order JAJSAM01; family JAKLKS01; genus JAKLKS01. The sequence goes on from CAYJMF010000030.1 coordinate 11,539, forward strand.
CCGGCGATGCCGAAGGCCACGACCACGAGCACCGGGGCCAGGGAGTTGGGGAGGAGGTGGCGGAAGATGATGCGCGGCGTGGTCGCGCCCAGGGCGCGGGCCGCCATGGCGTACTCGAGGTTCTTCAGCTTCATGAACTCGCCGCGCGTGTAGCGGGCGATGCCCGTCCACGAGAAGAGCCCGATGACGCTCATGACCGTGTAGATGTCCGGCTGCCAGAGGCTGAGGATGATCAGGATGACGTAGAAGAGGGGGACGCAGATGAAGACCTCGATGAGGCGGGAGATGCCGATGTCCTCCCACCCTCCCAGGTAGCCCGCCAGCGCGCCCAGGGTGAGCCCGATGACCGTGGCGATCCCCATGGAGATGAACCCCACGAGCATGGCGATGGCGGTCGCGTGGATCATGCGGGAGAGGATGTCCCGGCCGACCTCGTCGGTGCCGAGGAGGTGGATGTCCGACCCCGGCTTCAGGCTGTTCTCGGGGTCCACCTCGTTCGGATCCCAGGGCACGAGGGGCCAGATCGCCCAGCCGTCCTTGTCCTTGGGGACATCCCGCTTGGCGTTGAACTGGGGGAACCGGAACGGCTTCGGCATCGCCTTCACGTGGCTCGCGAAGGGGATCTTGTGGAAGGTCGCCACGACGGCGGGGAAGGTCACCTCCCCCTTGTATTTGCAGGCGATGGGCAGCCCGCCGGCCAGCAGGTGGCCCCCCGCGGCGATGATCGCCAGGAGCGTGAAGAACACGAGGCCGACCATTCCCGAGGGGTGCTTCCGGTAGTGCTTCCACACGGAGCGCCAGTAGCCCTTGCTCTCCCCCTCGGAGGCGACGAGCATCTCCGGGTTGCGGGCGTCGAGGTCGGCGGGGCCCCCGCTAGGCATAGGAGATCCTCGGATCCGCCCACCCGTAGGCGATGTCGGCCAGCAGGATGCCGACGAGGACGAGGGAGGAGGAGACCATGATTCCCGCCATCATCAGCGGGTAGTCGCGGGTCATGATCGCCTCGAAGAAGAGCCTCCCGAGCCCGGGCCAGTTGAAGATCACCTCGAGAATGACGTTGCCCGAGATGAGGGCGGGGAGGAGCAGGGCGAACCGGGTGAGGATGGGGATGAGGGAGTTCCGCAGTGCGTGCTTGAAGATGACCTTCCCCTCGGACAGGCCCTTGGCCCTCGCCGTGCGGATGTAGTCCTGCCGGAGGACCTCGAGGAGGTTCCCCCGCATGAAGCGGGAGTCCACGGCGATGCCCCCGTAGGTGGAGCAGAAGGTGATGAGGGTGAAGTGGAAGGCCAGATCCTTCGCCTTCTCCAGGAGGCTCATCTGGTCGAAGCCGTCCGATGTCATTCCCCGGAAGGGGAGCATGTCCCACCGGACGCCGACCCAGTAGATGAGGAGCACCGCCGCCACGTAGGAGGGGACCGCGTACAGGACGTAGAAGAAGGTGCCCGACCCGCGGTCGAACCAGGAGTTCTGCTTCGCCGCCTGGACGATGCCCAGGGGGATGGCGAGGGAGAGGCCGAGGAGGATGCTGAGCCCGGCGAGGGAGACCGTGGCAGGGAGGCGATCCACGATCTTCCCGACCACGGGGCGGCCGTCCTGGTAGGAGTTGCCGAAGTCCCCGCGGGCCACGTCCGCGAGCCACATGCCGTACTGCTCGGGCAGGGACTTGTCGAGGTGGTACTGCTTCCGGATCTTCTCGGCGAGGACCTGCGCGGCCTTCGGGTCCTCCACGCCCTGGATGGAGGCCGGGTCCCCGGGCAGGAGCCGGATGAGGCTGAAGATGATGACGGAGATGCCGAGGAGGGTGAACGCCCCGATGAGGATCCGGCGGAGGACGTAGGTTCCCAAGGCCCCGCCTACTTCATCTTCATCCCGTGGGCCTGCTGGCTCCTTTCGACCCACCAGCCCATGTAGGAGGGGTCGAAGTTCCAGACCCCCCTCGGGCTGAAGGTCACGCCGCGGATCCGGTTGTTGAAGGCCCAGGTCGTCGGCCGGTTCCAGATGAAGGTGTAGGGCTGCTCGTCGTAGATGATCTTCTGGATCTCCCGGTACATGTCGCGCCGCTTCGTCTCGTCGAACTCCTTGCGGGCCGACTCGAAGAGGGCGTCCACCCTCTTGTTGGAGTAGCAGGAGTAGTTGCGCCCCCCCTCCTGTTCGATCATCTCCGTGTGCCAGAGGTTCCAGTTGGTGTCGGGGTCGGTGCCGGTCCCCCAGGCGGCGATGGAGGCCTGGAAGTCGTGCTTGCGGGTCTTCTCCTGGTACACGGCCCACTCGATGCTCTGGGTCTTCATCTCGACGCCGATGGACTTGAGGTCCTGCTGGAAGATGGCGGCGATGTCCACGGAGACCGGGGTGCCCTGGGGCATGAGGAGGGTGAAGGAGAACTTCTGCCCGTCCTTGTACCGCCATCCGTCCTCCTCGCTCGCGAGCCAGCCGGCCTCGTCGAGGAGCTTCGCCGCCGCGTCGGTGTCGAAGGGGAGGAGCTTCACCTCGGGATTGAAGTGCCAGGCGTCGGGATGGGCGATGCCGTAGCAGGGGGTGGGGAGGTTGTAGCCGACGGTCCGGATCATGAGGGGCAGGTTGCAGGCCATGGTCATGGCCCTGCGGACCCGGGTGTCCCCGAAGAAGGGGTTCCCCCGGGCGTTCCAGGAGATGTAGGAGTAGGCCCACTCCTTGCCCAGGGCCTTGTGGCCCACCTTCTTGAAGGCCTCGGAGCGGACCGTCTCGTCGGCGAACTGCTTGGAGGTGAGCCGCATCTCGTCGAGGTCCCCCTTCTCGAAGGTCAGGAGCTGGACGTTCTGGTTGGGGACGATGCGGAGGACGAGCCGCTGGAAGTGGGGCTTCGGGCCCTTGTAGCCGTCCCAGCGCTCGAGGACCATCTTGTCGTCGGCGACCCACTCCACGAGCCTGTAGGCTCCGCTGCCGAGCCCCTCCCGGTTCACCTTCGAGTAGTAGTCGCCGGACTTGAGGTCGGGGTTGGCCTTGAGGTCCTTGTCGTAGACGTGCTTCGGCAGGATGGAGAAGAGGACGTTCCACTTCGAGGTGGGGAGCGGGGACTTGTGGACGTACTCGACGGTGAGATCGTCGAGGGCCTTCACCGACTCGAGCTCGTCGCACCCCGAGCGCTGGACGGTGACCACCGCGGGGCTCATGATCATCTCCCAGGAGAACTGGATGTCCCGGGCGGTGAAGGGGACGCCGTCGTGCCAGGTCAGGCCCGGCTTCATGCGCATCGTCCAGACCTTCCGGTCCTCGGAAATGTCGAGCTTCTCGACGAAGTGGTCGTTGACCATCCACTTCATCTTCTCGTCGAAGCCGAAGGGCCCGTCGTAGAGGAACCCGTTGACCATGAACTCGTAGGTGGAGGAGCCCATGAGGGGGTTCGTGGTGCGGGGGTTGCCGTCGATGGTGACCATGAGCCAGTCGTCCTCGGTGGCCTTCGCGGGATCGTAGGCCTCCTCCATCGAGTCGGGGTTGACGAGGGGGTCGTTGGCCGGGTCGTAGCCCGCGCCGGCCACGAGGGGGCCCTTCGCGGCGGGGGCCGGGGCGGGGGCGGGAGCCGGAGCGGCCGGGTCCGTGGCGGCGCCGGCGGTGGCGGGGGTAGCGGGGGCCGCCGGGGCGGGGTTGGAGGGGTCGGCGGCGGGCGCGGCGGGCGCGGGAGCGGCGGGGCCGGTTGCCGGGGCGGTGGTTCCCTCCCCTCCTCCCCCCGAGACCGGCGGCGGGTCGCTGCACCCGGCGGCGAGGGCCAGGACGGCGAGGGCCAGGGCTGCGCACGGGATCCGGTTCATGGGGCCTCCTCGGTCGGCGTCGGGGCGATGGGGGGCCAGTCTACGGAGGGCCCGCGGGATCGCCGCCTGAATCGGCCGGACGGCCGGCCCCGGGACGGTCACGGGCCCGGGACCGTGACCGGACCCCGTCCCTTGGGCGGGCCTTCCGGCGCCGGGGGCTACAATCCGACCGCTTTCCCGCCCCCGGCGACCGCGTGGATGCCCGCTCCCGGGGAACGCGCCGGCAGTCAAAGGACGCCAACGACGGGGGCCGCGCCGCTCGCCGGCGGGGCCCGGAAGGGAGGTACCTCGCCATGGTCAAGAATCGGACCCTCGGACTCGCGGCGATCCTGGCCCTCGGAGGGCTCGCCGGCTGCAACGGCGACTCCGGCGGCGGGGCCGCCCCCGCCCCCGCCCCCGCCCCGAAGGGATCGGGCGCCGCCCCCGCCCCGGCCCCGGCGGGCCCCGCCACCGGCCCCGCCGCCGCACCGGCACCTTCCGGAGCCGGGAACCCCAACGCCATCCCCGCCGACGACGTCCTCCTGGAGAAGTACCGCGGCCGCCTAGACCTCCCCATGGTCCGGTACGAATGGGACCCGAAGGCCGGCGATCCCTCGGTCTCCGCCGAGATGGGCGGCCCCGGGTTCACCGGGGAGGGATGGGAGACCTGCCTCGAGTTCCCCACCACCGCGCGGATCGACGCCCCCAAGGGCGGGACCCTCCGGACCGTGATGTACGACTGGCCGGCCACCCTCCGCGTCGCCGGCGAGAACAACAACTCCACCTTCAACAGCATGGTGGAGACCCTCTGCCTCGACTACCTCGTCGGCTTCGACTCCGTGAGCATGCAGTTCGTCCCGAGCCTCGCCACCCACTGGAAGATCTCCGCGGACAAGCAGACCTACTCCTTCCGCATCAATCCCGAGGCGAAGTGGAACGACGGGACCCCCGTGACCGCCGACGACGTGGTGGCCACATGGAAGCTCCGGACCGATCCGAAGTGCCGCTTCCCCTCCGACGTGATGACCTTCAACAAGTTCGACTGCCCGGTGGCCCTGTCGAAGTACGTCGTGGAGGTGCACTGCAAGGACGAGAACTGGCGCAACTTCATCTACTTCGGGGCCGGGATGGGAATCATGCCGGCCGCGGACATCTCCATCCCCGGGGACGTGTACCTCGACAGGTTCCAGAACCGCTACCACCTCATGTCCGGCCCCTACACCGTCCTCCTCGAGGACGTGAAGATGGGGGACAGCGTCGCCCTGACGCGGAGGACCGACTGGTGGGGGGCGAAGAACCCGGCCAACGCCGGGAGCGCCAACATCGACAAGATCATCTTCCAGGTGGTGAAGGACCCGAACCTCGCCTACGAGAAGGTGAAGAACGGGGAGATCGACTTCTGGGTGCCGCCCCGCGCCCTGTGGTGGGCCACGGAGATTCCCCACCTCGACCTCGTGAAGCGGGGAATCCTCGTGATGAAGAAGATCTACAACGACTGCCCCATCGGGATCAACGGGCTGGCCATCAACATGCTGCGGCCGCCGCTGGACGACATCCGCGTCCGGAAGGCACTCCAGCTCCTGTTCAACAACGACCTCATGATCGAGAAGCTCTGCTACAACGAGTACGTCCCCCTTTCGAGCTTCCACCAGGGGGGCCTCTACGCGAACCCCGCCAACGAACCGACCCGCTACGACCCCAGGGAGGCCGTCCGCCTCCTCAAGGAGGCGGGCTGGACGGAGACCAACAGGGAACTGTACAGGGTCAAGAACGGCAGGGAGATGAAGCTGGAGGTCCTGTACGTCTACGACAGCTCCGAGAAGTTCCTGACCCCGTTCCAGGAGGACTGCCGGAAGGCGGGAATCCGCATCGAGCTGAAGAGGCTCACCGAGTCGGCCCACTTCAAGGCCGTGCACAACAAGGAGTTCGACCTGGCCGACCAGGGATGGACGGGGCTGTTCTTCCCCAACCCGGAGACGTCCTTCAACAGCGCGCTGGCGGACCAGAAGGACAACAACAACATCATGGGTTTCAAGGACAAGCGGGTGGACGAACTCTGCCTGGAGTACGACCACTGCTACGACGCCGCCCGCAGGGTCGAGATCATCCGGGAGATCGACGGACTCGTCTACGCGGAACAGCCCTACGTCCTCATGTGGTTCAACCCTTCGCAGCGTTTCCTCATCAAGAACAAGTTCGGGATGCCCCCCTGGGGGGCCGGCCGCATCACGCGCGTGGACCAGGTCTGGTTCTCCTTCTGGGTGGATCCCGCGAAGGAGAAGGCCCTGGCCGCGGCGGAGAAGGACTCTTCCGTCAAGCTCGAGGTGGAGGAGCAGAAGAACTTCTTCTGGCCCGCCTGGAACGCCCTGAAGCGGGCGGGGGAGCCGAAGGGGAAGGACCGGTAGCCGCGTGGGCCCGTATTTCGCCCGGCGGTTCCTGCTCCTGATCCCGACCTTCCTCGGGATCACGTTCCTCGTCTTCTGCATCACGCGGTTCGTGCCCGGCGGCCCCATCGAGCAGGCGATCCTCCGCATGAAGGCCGCGGGGATGTCGGGCGGGGAGGGGGGCGGCGGCTCCGGCGGGCTCGCGGACGCGGGTACGGGCTCCCGGATCCCCGAGGACGTGATGAAGGAACTGGAGAAGCGCTTCGGGTTCGACAAGCCCATCCCCGTCGCCTACCTGCACTGGCTGGGCGACGTCCTCACCCTCGACCTCGGCAAGTCCTACAAGTACAACGTCCCCGTCGTCGAGGTGATCACCAAGCGGTTCCCCGTGAGCATCTACTTCGGCCTCATCGGGTTCTGCCTCGCCTACCTGGTCTGCGTCCCGCTCGGCGTGATGAAGGCCATCCACCACGGAAGCCCCTTCGACGTGGGGTCGAGCTTCCTCGTCTTCGTCGGCTACTCCATCCCCGGGTGGGCCCTGGGGACCCTCCTCCTGGTCTACTTCGGCGGGGGCAACTTCCTGGGGTGGATCCCGCTGGGGGGGTTCCGCTCGCCGGACTGGGAGACCATGGGGACCTGGGAGCGGATCATCGACCAGGCCCACCACACCATCGCCCCCGTGATCTGCTACGCCATCGGCTCCTTCGCCACGCTGACCGTCCTGATGAAGAACTCCCTCATGGAGAACATGGGGCAGGACTACGTCCGCTCCGCCTTCGCGAAGGGGCTGCCGGAGAAGCGGGTCATCTTCGTCCACGCCCTGCGGAACTCCCTCATCCCCGTCTGCACCGGCCTCGGGCACGCGCTGGGGATCATCATGGCGGGCTCCTACCTCATCGAGTTCGCCTTCAACATCGACGGCATCGGGTACCTGGGATACACGTCCATCATCGAGCGGGACTACGCCGTGGTCATGGGCGTCCTGGTCATCAACACCATGCTCGTCCTCATGGGGAACATCTTCAGCGACATCCTCTACGTCCTGACCGACCCGCGGATCCGGTTCACCTAGCCCGTGGCGACCTCGGAAGCCGTCCGGTCGGTGCACCCCAACACCCCTCCCGCGGGCCTGGTCCTCCCCGGGGCCCGCGAGGAGTCCCTTTCCGTGCTCCGCCGCCGCTGGAGGAAGTTCCGCTCCCTCAAGCGGGGGTGGTATAGCTTCCTCGCCCTCGCGGGGCTCTACCTCGTGAGCCTCCTGACCCCCCTCCTGATCAACAACCGGGCGCTGGCGGTGAGCCACGGCGGCAAGCTCTTCTTCCCCGCCGTCGCCGAGTGGTTCTCGGGGACCCGCTACCTCGCCGAGGACATGGGGCAGGACGAGATCGGCGAGGCCCTCTACCGGGAACTCAAGGTCCAGTACGCGTACGAGGGCAAGGGGGACTGGGTCCTGATGCCGCCCTACCCCTACCACCCCAACGAGAGCCTGCTCGGCGACACGACCCTGGAGGGCCCGCCCCCGCACTCGCCGCGGGCCGGGCACTGGCTGGGCACCGACGACCGGGCGAGGGACGTCTTCGCGAGGCTGGCCTACGGCTTCCGGACCTCCATCACCTTCGCGCTCCTGGTGGTGTTCCTCGACTACGTCCTCGGCGTCTTCGCCGGCTCCGTCCTCGGCTTCTTCGGCGGGAGGGTGGACTTCTTCGGGCAGCGCCTCGTGGAGATCTGGGGGGCCGTCCCGTTCCTCTACACCGTGATCATCATCTCCAACCTGCTCAAGCCGAACGTCCTGATGCTCGCGGTGCTCCTGGCCATCTTCGGGTGGGTGGGGATCTCCTACTACATGCGCGGCGAGTTCTACCGGGAGAAGTCGAAGGACTACGTCGCCGCGGCCATCGCACAGGGGGAGTCGCGGTTCTCCATCATGTTCTCCCACATCCTCCCCAACGCCCTCACCCCGATCATCTCCTTCGCGCCCTTCGCCATCGTGGGGTCCATCGTGGCCCTGGTCAGCCTCGACTTCCTCGGGTTCGGCCTCACCCCCCCGACCCCCTCCTGGGGGGAGCTGGTCAACCAGGGGCGCCAGAACATCACCGAGTGGCACCTCGTCACCTTCCCCCTCGGAGCCCTGTTCTGCACGCTGATGCTCGTCGTGTTCATCGGCGAGGCGGTGCGGGAGGCCTTCGACCCCAAGGTCTACTCGAGGCTCCGGTGAGCGAGAACGCCCCCGGTCCCGCCCCGGCCCCCGACGGCGAGCCCCTCCTCCGGGTGAAGGACCTCCAGACCTGGTTCCACGTCGGCGGCATGACGGCGAAGGCCGTGAGCGGCGTCTCGCTGGAGGTGCGGAAGGGGGAGATCCTCGGCATCGTCGGCGAATCCGGCAGCGGCAAGTCGGTCACCGCGCTCTCCTTCATCCGCCTCATCCCCGATCCCCCGGGGAGGATCGTCGGGGGCGAGGTCTGGTTCCAGGGCCGCGACCTGCTGCAACTCCCCTGGGAGGACATCCGCAAGGTCCGCGGCCGCGAGATCGGCATGATCTTCCAGGAGCCCATGACCTCGCTCAACCCGGTGTTCACCATCGGCATGCAGGTGATGGAACCGCTGCTGTTCCACTACGACCTCTCCCGCGACGAGGCCTTCGAGCGCGCCGTGCAGGCGCTCGACAAGGTCGGCATCCCCGACGCCCGGGCCCGCATGGGCGCCTACCCGCACCAGTTCTCCGGCGGCATGCGCCAGCGCGTGATGATCGCCATGGCGATGATCTGCGACCCCGCCATCCTCATCGCCGACGAGCCGACGACGGCCCTGGACGTCACCATCCAGGCCCAGGTCCTCGAGCTGATGATGGACCTCCAGAAGCGGCGCGAGGGCGCGGCCATCGTCCTCATCACCCACGATCTCGCCGTCATCGCCGAGACCTGCGGGAGGGTCGTCGTCATGTACGGGGGCAAGATCCAGGAGCAGGCCGACGTCCTCGACCTCTTCGAGCACCCGCGCCACCCCTACACCCGCGGCCTCATGGAATCCATCCCCGGCGAGAGCCAGAAGGGGAAGCGGCTCACGGCCATCCGCGGGAACGTGCCCTCCATCTTCGACCTCCCCGACGGGTGCAAGTTCTGCACCCGCTGTCCCGTGGTGATGGACCGCTGCTGGACCGAGGAGCCGCCGCTGCGCGAGGTGGCGCCGGGCCACTGGTCCCGCTGCCACCTCGACGAGGGGGGGGCGGCCGTATGAGCGAGGGGCCCCTGCTGGAGGCGCGGAACCTCGAGGTCCACTTCCCCGTCTACGGCGGCATCCTCCGCCACGTCGTGGGGCGGGTGAAGGCGGTGGACGGGATCTCCTTCGACCTCGCCGCCGGGGAGACGCTCGGCCTCGTGGGGGAGTCGGGCTCCGGGAAGACCACCGTCGGGCGGGCCATCATCAACCTGCACCGGCCGATGTACCGGGACGTCCACCTCGGCGGCCAGCTCCTGTTCCGCGCGAAGGGGGGCGTGGTGGACGTGAACGATCTCGGCCGGGCGGCGATGCACCCGGTGCGGGCCGAGATCTCGATGATCTTCCAGGACCCCTTCTCGTCGCTGAACCCGCGCATGACCGTGGAGCAGATCGTGGGGGGGCCGCTGAAGATCCACACCACCCTCGGCAAGGCGGAGATCCGGGACAAGGTGCTCGGCCTGCTGGACCGGGTGGGGCTCCAGCCGCAGTACGCGAGCCGCTACCCCCACGAGTTCTCCGGCGGACAGCGCCAGCGCATCGGCATCGCCCGGGCGCTCGCCACCCACCCGAAGCTCGTCGTCGCCGACGAGCCGGTGAGCGCGCTCGACGTCTCCGTGCGGGCCCAGGTCATCAACCTCATGCAGGAATTGCAGGAGGAGTTCGGGCTCACCTACCTGTTCGTGGCCCACGACCTGTCGGTGGTGAACCACATCTCCGACCGCATCGCCGTGATGTACCTCGGGAGCCTCGTCGAGATCGGCACCGCGGAGCAGGTCTACGGTTCGCCGGTGCATCCCTACTCGAAGGCGCTCCTTTCGGCGGTCCCCCGGCCCGATCCGCACCGGACCCGGAAGGACCGCATCCGCCTCCAGGGGGACATCCCGACCCCGCTGCGGAAGCCCTCGGGCTGCGGGTTCCGGACGCGCTGCCCCATCGCGCAGCCCTCCTGCGCCGAGGAGGTGCCGGCGCTCCGCGACGTCGGCGGGGGGCGGATGGTCGCGTGCCCCGTCGTGGAGGTGTAGCGACAAAACGGTGTCAGACACCTATCTGCTGCGGCGGGGGGGGCGCGCCCGGGCGGTGAACCACCGCCGCAGCAGATAGGTGTCTGACACCGTTTTGTCGCCGCGCACCGAGAAGATCTCCACGACCGTCCTCCCGTGCACCGCCCCCATGCGCCCGACGAGGACGAGGAGCGCCCCCATGATGAGCGCGTTCTGCCAGGAGGCCAGCGGCCAGGCCCAGGGGAAGGGGTCGAACTCCCGGGCCGAGAAGGGCCAGAGCAGGGGGACCGTGTAGGCGAAGGTCCCGTCCTCCTTCCTCTCCCCGGCGCCGGCCATGTCGCAGAACAGGTGCAGCAGCCACGCCGCCGCGGCGAAGGCCGCCGTCCTCCCCCGGTTCCTCCCGAGGGCGAACCCCGCCGCCGCCGCGAGGGCGGCCCCGGCGACGTTGTGGGTGAAGTCGTGGTGGTACTCGATGAAGGCTTCCTTCCCGCCCCAGAGGAGGAGGAGCGGCGCGTCCACGTCCGGGGCGATGCCCGCGACGGCGACGAGGATCCGGTCCCGGCGTTCCGCGAGGGAGGTCCAGGGCAGGAGCCACGAAGCGAACAGGTGCTGTGTCAGGTGCATCGACGACCAAACGGTGTCAGACACCTATCTGCTGCGGCGATGGTTTTCCGCCCGGGCGCGGCCCCCCCGCTGCAGCAGACAGGTGTCTGACACCGTTTGGTCGTCCACCGCCTGCTCGATGCGCTTCGTCAGGAGGGCGGGGTCGCCGCGGGGGGGGAGGTCGAGGGGGGGGCGGAACTCGACGGAGCAGGCGCCCCGGCGGGGGAGGAAGGCGTCACGGGGGAGGATCCGCTGCAACCCCTCCAGCCGCACGGGCACGACGCGGGCCCGCATCTCGCCGGCGATGATGCCGATGCCCTGCTTGAAGGGAAGGCGCTCCCCCGTGCGCGACCGCTCCCCCTCGGGGAAGAAGACGAGGCTCCACCCCGCGTCCAGGGTCTCGCCGACGTTGCGGAGCGAGCGGCGGTAGGCGCGGGACTGGGTCACCGGCACCATGGGGAGCCCCGCCGTCAGGAGGAGGCGCATCGCCCCGAGCCAGAGCCGCTTCGGGAGCGGCGCCCCGGGGGGCTCGAAGTATTCCGCCCAGGCGGCGAAGGCCGTGCGGCGCCTGAGGCGCGGCGGCAGCGCTGCCAGCAGCGCCGGCGCGTCGGCGTGGCTCAGGTGGTTGGGCGCGAAGACCACGGGCCCCTCGACCCCCTCGAGGTGCTCGAGGCCCCGCACCTCGAGGCGCGCGAAGCCGCGGAAGAGCGGGAGGAGGAGCAGGTGCCGGAAGGGCCACCGGATGAGGGCCGCCGCCGCGGACCTCGGCCAGGAGGGGAGTCCGCCGTCGGTCACGGACCGCCGCTCCTCCACCAGCGCGCGCAGGCCGTCCACCGTCGTCTCCGGCGCCACGTCCCCCTCGTCGATGTCCATCCGCATCCGCTCCTCGAGGGCGGACACGAGGTCCACGAGGTCGAGGGAATCGAGCCCGAGGTCGGCCCCCAGCCGGTGGCCGCCGGCGATCTCCGCCGCTGGCCGCCGCGCCGCCTTCTCCAGCAGGGAGAGGATCGGGTCCTCGGTCCCGCCCCCGGCCTTCCCCGCCTCCGACGCCTCCCCCTTCGCCACGGCCTCCGCCACGAGGAACTTCCGCACCTTCAGCGTGGCCGTCCGCGGGAAGTCGTCCCCCTTCCACAGGAAGGCCCGCGCCACCCCCCGCCCCTCCTCGAGCCCCCCGTTGGCCGCCGCCGCGACGGCGCGCGGTTCCAGCGTCCGCCCCGGGAGGGGGAGGAGCGCCGCCGCCACCTCCTCGCCCCGGTCCCCCTTCAGCCCGAAGACGCAGGCGTCCCGCACCCCGTCCACGGCCCGCAGCGCCGCCTCCACGTCGTCGGGGTAGACGTTGAGCCCGCCCGGGGTCTTGATGAGGTCCTTGCTCCGCCCCTTGAGGAAGAGGAACCCGTCCCGGAGCTCGCCGAGGTCGCCGGTGCGGAACCAGCCGTCCTCGAAGGACTCCGCCGTCCGCGCGGGGTCGTCGAGGTAGCCCGAGAACACCGAGGGCCCGCGCACCAGGATCCCCCCGTCCTCCGTGAACCGGTGCTCCACGGAATCGAGGAAGCGCCCCACGGACCCGGCCCGCCTCGCGTCGGGCCGTGCGCAGGCGAGCACCGGGCTCGTCTCCGTCAGCCCCCAGCCCTGGATGACGGGGAACCCGGCCCGCTCCCAGAACGCCTCCACGTCGGGTTCGAGCGCCGCGCCCCCGCAGAAGAAGAACCGGAGCCGCCCCCCGAACTTCCGGTGCAGCGGCCCGAAGAGGAGCCGCCGCACCGCCTCCGGCGCGGGGCCGGCCAGGGCCGAGGCCGCGCGAAACCAGGCCCGCTTCGCCCCCGCCGCCGTCTCCCGCTCGACCCCCTGCATGAGCCCCCGGAGGATGCGGGGCACCACCACGGCCAGCGTCACCCGCTCCGCACGCAGGGCCCGCACGACGGCCGCGGGCTTCAGGGTCTCCAGGTAGACGACGCGGGACCCCTGACGGACGGGGAGGAAGAACCCCACGGTCTGCTCGAACATGTGGGAGAGGGGGAGGAGGGAGAGGAAGACGTCCCCCGCGCCGATGCGGGCGAGCCGGGAGAGGTCCTCCACGTTGCGGGCCACGTTCCCGTGGGTGAGGACGACCCCCTTGGGGTCCCCCGTGGTGCCGGAGGTGAAGAGGATCTCTGCTGTATCACTTTGTGATACACTTGGCGGCGGCGGATCGGGGGCGGCGCAGGCGGCGATGCGGGCGTCGAGGTCCTCGAACAGGATGGTCGCGAGGGAGGCCGGCCCCGGCGCCCCCGCCCGGGAGAGGACGGCGGCCCGGGCCCCGGTCTTCGAGGCGACGCGGGCGGTGAAGTCGAGGCTCGCCCGCGCGTCCAGGGGGACGGCCACGGCGCCGAGGCGGAGCACCGCGAGCAGGGACAGCCCCCAGTCGGGCCCGTTGGGGCCGCGGATCACGACCCGGTCCCCCCGACCGACCCCCGCCTCCCGGAGCACCGCGGCGATGCGCAGCGCCCGGGCCGCCGCCTCCCGCCCCGTGACGGGGAAGGAGCGGAACTCCGTCCGGCGCCGGAAGGCCACGGCCTCCCCCCGCGCCGCGAGCCGCTCCACGGCCTCGTCCAGGGTCCGCATGGGGTGCCATCCTGCCCGGCGCCCGTTCGGTGTCGGACGCTTTTCGGCAGCGGTGGAACTCCCCATCCTCGGCGCGGAGTTCCACCGCTGCCGAAAAGCGTCCGACACCGAACGGGCGCTATACTCACACCCTCGGAGCCGGCGAAGGGCGGGGGCCCCCGGGGGGGGCCGACGGAGGGCGGGTGGGCGGCATGGACGGCAACGCGGGTCCCGGCGACGAGCGGCTGCGCGCCCTCCTCGAGGTGATTCCCCTGGCCCTCTTCGAGGCCGGCCCCGACGGCTCCTGGACCTGGGGAAACGCCCGGTTCCTCGAACTCGTCGGCGCCGCTCCCGGGGAGGACGTGGCCGCGGCCCTCGCGCGCCGCGCGGCCCCGGACCGCCGGGAGGAGATCGTCCGGGCCTGGCGGGACGCGGTCCGCACGGCCCGCCCCTTCGCCGTGGATTTCCCCCTCGGCGCCCCCCCCGCCGCGTGGGTGCGGGCGCGGGGGGTGCCGCTCCAGGGGGAGGCCGGCGTGCTCCGCGGCTTCGCCGGTGTCCTCGAGGACGTCACCGAGTTCCGCCGCCGCGAGGACCTCCTCGTCGAGGAGGCGGCCCGCGCCCGGGAGCGGTCCCGCCACAAGTCGGAGTTCCTCGCCGTCATGAGCCACGAGATCCGCACCCCCCTCCACGGGGTGGTCGGGACGGCGAGCCTCCTCCACACCACGAACCTCACCCCGGAGCAGAGGGAGTACGTGGACATCCTCGTCCACTCCGCCGACGCGACGCTCTCCGTGGTGGACAACGTGCTCGACCTCTCCAAGATCGAGGCCGGGCGGCTGGAGATCGCGCCCAGGGACTTCGAGGTCCGCGAGGCCGCGGAGAAGTCCGTGGCCCTGTTCGCCGCCCGCGCCCACGCCAAGGGGCTCGACCTCGTCTGCTCCGTGGAGGAGTGCATCCCGCTGGCGGTCCACGGGGACGGGGACCGGATCCGGCAGGTCCTCGCGAACCTCGTGGGCAACGCCGTCAAGTTCACGGAGAAGGGGGAGGTCGTCGTCTCCGTCACCCGCGTGGACGAGCCCCGGGGCGGGCCGGAGCTCCTGCGCTTCGAGGTGCGGGACACGGGCATCGGCCTCACCGAGGAGGCGCGCCTGCGGCTCTTCGAGCCCTTCCGGCAGGCCGACCCCACCATCGCCGCGCGCTTCGGGGGGACGGGCCTCGGCCTGGCCATCTGCCGCCAGCTCGTCCGGCTCATGCGGGGGGTGATGGGGGCGGAGGAGATCCCCGGCGGCGGCTCCACCTTCTGGTTCACGGTCTCCCTCCCGGCGCCGGAGGGGGGGTTCTCCCCGCCCGAGCCGCCCGCCGAGGAGGTCCGCGGGCGCCGCGTCCTCGTGGTGGACGATCACCCGGCGACGCGGGCCGCGGCGGCCTCCCTCCTGCGGGCCTGGTCCGTGCAGCCCGGGGAGGCCGGGAGCGCGGAGGAGGCCCTGGCGGCGCTCCGCGCGGCGGCGGGGAGGTACGAGCCGTGGGACGCGGTGCTCCTCGACATGCACCTTGCCGGGGAGGGGGCGGCGCGGCGGGTCGTCGAGGCCATCCGGGGGAACCCGGACCTCTCCCGCGTGAAGGTGATCCTCGCCACGTCCTTCGGCCACAAGGCCCGCGCCGAGGCGCAGAAGTGGGAGGGGGTCTCCGCCTTCCTTCCGAAGCCCTTCCGCCGGGCCGATCTCGCCGCCTGCCTCGGGGCGGCCTTCGGCGACGAGGACGCCGCGGCCCCCTTCGGGCGGGCCGCCCGGCCGCGGACGCCGGCGGTCTCCGCCACGGGCTCCTTCCGCGTGGCGCGCATCCTCGTGGTGGACGACAACGAGGTGAACCGCCGCATCGCCGCCCGGCAGCTGGAGCGCAAGGGGTTCCTCGTGGAGACCGTGGACGACGGCGCCCGGGCGGTGGAGGCGGTGAAGAAGACCCCCTACGACCTCGTTTTCATGGACTGGCTGATGCCGGGGATGGACGGCTTCCAGGCGACGGAGGCGATCCGGGAGTGGGAGAGGGAGACGGGCAACCGGGTGCCCATCGTGGCGATGACGGCCTGCGCCATGGAGGGGGACCGGCAGAGGGGCCTCGACGGGGGGATGGACGACTACCTCACGAAGCCGGTCCGCTTCGAGGACCTCGACGCGGTCCTCGACCGCTGGCTCGCGCCGGGGCCCGAGGGGATCGCGCCTCCCCCCATGCCGCCGCGCAAGGCGAAGGACCCGACGGGGCAGGTGCCGGTGCCGGTCCCGCCGCGACTCCCGCCGCTGGAGCCGAGGGGGGCCTCCGCTCCCCGTCCCGCCCGGGGGAAGGAAGCCGCCGCGGAGGCCCTCGACCGCACGGCCCTCGACTCCATGGCCGAGCTCCAGGGGGGGGACTCGGGGGACATCGTCGCGGAGCTCATCTACATCTTCACCTCCGAGGCGCGGCCCCGGATGGACCGCATCCGGGCCGCCGTCGCCGCCGGCGACGCCGAGGAGCTGCGCCGGGAGGCCCACGGCCTCAAGGGGAGCTCCGCCAGCCTCGGCGCCATGGCCCTCGCCGAGGTGGCCCGCACCCTGGAGGAGGGCGGCAGCGCCGGCTCCGTCGAGGGGGCCGAGGACCTGCTACGCGACCTCGAGGACGAGTTCGCCCGCGTCCAGCAGGAGCTCGACGGCTACCTCCGCGCGCGACCGCCATACTGAACCCGACCCAGATTGGCGGCGGGGGCGGGGGCGAAACCGCTTCTCTCGGGCGATAGTCGTCCGCCCCCGCCCCCGCCGCCAATCTGGGTCGGGTTCAGTATGGCGGTCGCTACTCCTCGGCCTTCCCCGCCACGAGCGGGTAGACGACGCCCGCCGCCGCCGCGCCGACGAGCGGCGCGACCCAGAAGAGCCACAGCTGGGAAATCGCCCACCCGCCGACGAAGAGCGCCGGCCCCGTGGACCTCGCGGGGTTGACGGAGGTGTTGGTCACGGGGATGCTCACGAGGTGGATGAGGGTCAGGCAGAGCCCGATGGCGATGGGGGCGAAGCCGGCCGGCGCGCGGCGGTCCGTGGAGCCGAGGATGACGAAGAGGAAGGCGAAGGTCATCACCGCCTCGCAGACGAAGGCCGCCGCCAGGGAGTACCCGCCCGGCGAGTGGGCCCCGAAGCCGTTGCTGGCGAACCCGCCGTCGAAGGAGAAGCCCTCCTTCCCCCCGGCGATGACGGCGAGGATCCCGGCCCCCGCGACGGCGCCCAGCACCTGGGCGACGACGTAGGGGAGGATCTCCTTCGCCGGGAACCGCCCGCCGGCGGCGAGGCCGAGGGAGACCGCCGGGTTGAGGTGGCAGCCCGACACCGGCCCGATGGCGTAGGCCATGGTCAGCACCGTCAGCCCGAAGGCGAAGGAGACGCCGAGCAGCCCGATGCCGACCCCGGGGAAGGCCGCCGCGAGGACGGCGCTCCCGCATCCCCCGAGGACCAGCCAGAAGGTCCCGATGAACTCCGCCGCGGCCCGCTTCCCCATGGGCATGTCGATCTCCCTCCTTGCCGGGGGGACAATGTACCCGGTCGGGGGGGGAGGGCGGGAGCCTGCTTCCGGTTCTCCGGTGTTCCGATGCCTTCAGGGCACGAATGGTGAACGCCGTCCCCCAGGATCCCGGGCCCCGATCCCGGTGATTCCCCCGCGGCGCCGGAAGGCGTCCCGGTCCCGCCGCCTCTCCAACGGTCCCGGGGGGGGGGGGGCGGGGGGGGGGTGGGGGGCGGCCGGGGGGGTGGCGGGCCCCCGCGCCCCCGGCG
>CAYJMF010000030.1:28881-43975 GCA_964370855.1 uncultured Planctomycetota bacterium
GGAGGAAGGCGTCCCTCCGTTCAGGGACGCCTTCCTCCTTCCGGGACCCGCGCGCCGCAGGCGCGCAGCGCCGGGGAGTACCCGCAACACCCGGCGCCGAGCCTCACTTCCTCCGCATGCGGTCGTAGAGCGTCGAGCGGTCGATGCCGAGGGAGGCGGCGGCGGCCTTGATGTTCCCCCCGGTCCGCTTGAGGGTCGCCTCGATGACCATGCGGTCCACCTCCCGGAGGGGGAGGTCGTCGGGGACGCCGGGCCCGGCGCCGTTCCCCGTCCCCTCGTCGAGGAAGGCGAAGTCCGCGGCGCGGAGCTCCTCGCCGCGGCGGGTGGCCATGGCCCTCTCGACGGCGTTCTCCAGCTCCCGGACGTTGCCCGGCCAGCGGTGGGCGAGGAGCCGCTCCATGGCGTCCACGGCGATGGGGGGCGGCTCCCTCCCCTGCTCCGCGGCGAAGCGGGCGGCGAACTGCTCCGCCAGCAGCGGCAGGTCCTCGGTCCGCTCCCTGAGGGGGGGGATGCGGATCCCCACGACGTTCAGCCTGTAGAAGAGGTCCTCCCGGAAGGTCCCCGCGGCGACGGCCTCGCGGAGGTCCCGGTGGGTGACGGCGATGACCCGCACGTCCACGGAGATCTCGTCGTTCCCCCCGACCCGGCAGAAGCGCCGCTCCTGGAGGACCCGCAGCAGCTCCGCCTGGAGGCGCGGAGAGATGTCCCCGATCTCGTCGAGCAGCAGCGTCCCCCCGTCGGCCTTCTCGAACTTCCCGATGCGCCGGTCCACGGCCCCCGTGAAGGCGCCGCGCTCGTGGCCGAAGAGCTCCGATTCGAGGAGCGACTCCGCCAGGGCCGCGCATGGGACCGCCACGAAGGGGCGGTCCTTGCGGGGC
Organism: uncultured Planctomycetota bacterium; assembly: GCA_964370855.1. Lineage (GTDB taxonomy): Bacteria > Planctomycetota > JAJSAM01 > JAJSAM01 > JAKLKS01 > JAKLKS01. Next base: position 29,760 of record CAYJMF010000030.1, read on the forward strand.
CCGGCACGATGGATGGCCCGGGCCACGATCTCCTTGCCCGTCCCGCTCTCCCCCTGGATGAGGACGGTGCTGCGCAGGTCGGCCACGCTCCGCACCACGTCGAGGACCTCCCGCATGCGGGGGCTCCGCGAGGTGACGCCGAGGTCCACGTGGCGCCGCCGCAGCCGCTCCCGGAGGATGCGGTTCTCCTCCTTCAGCCGCCGCATGCGGAGCAGGCGGTCCGCGAGGATGGAGAGCTCGTTGGGGTCGTAGGGCTTGACGAGGTACTCCTCGGCCCCGTCCTTCATGGCCGCCACGGCCGTGTCCACGGTGGCGTAGGCCGTGACCATGACGACGGAGGCCTCCGGGTCCCGGGCGCGGATCTCCCGGAGGGTCGCGAGGCCGTCCATGCCCCCGGGCATCTTGAGGTCGAGGAAGAAGAGCGCGAACCGCTCCGCCCCGGAGCGCACGAGGGCCTCCTCGCCGGAGGCGGCGCTCTCGACGTCGAACCCCTCCTCGCGGAGCCAGAGGCGCATGGAGTCCCTCTGCGCCGGCTCGTCGTCCACGACCAGGATCCGCCCCCTCGGCTTCATGGTCCGCCTCCGCCCGTTCCCGGTCCCGTTCCCGCCGCCGCCCCCGCTCCCGCCGCCCCGCCCGGCCCGGGCTCCCGCCGCGACAACGGCAGGCGCACCCGGAACGTGGTCCCGCCGCCGGGGCGGCCCTCCACCTCGACGGTGCCGCCGTGGGCCTCCACGATGCCGTGCACCACGGCCAGGCCGAGGCCGACCCCCTGCCCCTCGGACTTCGTCGAGAAGAAGGGGTCGAAGATGTGCGTGCGGTCCGCCTCCGGGATTCCCACGCCCCCGTCCCGCACCTCGAGCACCGCGAACCCGCCGACGGGGTCGGGCCCCGTGTCGATCTCGAGGACCCCGCCCCCGGGCATGGCCTCGACGCCGTTGAGGACGAGGTTGAGGGCCACCTGCTCCACCTGCACCGAGTCGCAGGGGACGGGGGGGAGGGCGCGGTCGTGGCGGACCCGGGCCTCCACGGTGGAGAGCTCCAGCTTGTGGTTCACGAGGGCCAGGGAGCGGTCCACGATGGCGGCGAGGTCGCTCTCGGCGATGCGGGGGGACCGCCGCCGCGAGAAGGAGAGGAGGTCCCCGACGATGCGTCCCACGCGCCCCGTCTCCCGGTGGACCTGGTCAAGGCAGGTGCGGAACTCCGCCACCCTGTCGGGCCGGATGCCGTTCTCGTCCACCATCTTCTTCATGGCCGCGGAGAAGGTGTGCACGGCGGCGATGGGGTTGTTGACCTCGTGGGCGACGACGCCGGAGAGGCGCCCGAGGGAGGCGAGCCGCTCCGACTGGATGAGCCGCCGCTCCGCCTCCTCGAGGCGGAGCCCCCTCTCGGCCACCTTCACCTCGAGGGACCGCCGCGCCTCCTCGAGGGCGCCGACGGCGTCGCGGAGGCGGAGGCGCATCCGCTCGACGGAGGCCGCCAGGCCGGCGATCTCCGCGGCCCCCCCCGGCGGGACGGGCCGGTCGAGGTCCATCCCGCTGATGGCCCGGGTCTCCTCCTCGAGGCGGCGGAGCGGCCGCACGACGAGGACCTGGGTCGCGGCGACCACGGCGAGGACGAGGATGAGGACGTGGGCCAGGCCGAGGAGCACCGTCGCCCGCCGCATGGAGGCGATGTCCTCGTCCACGCGGGCCAGCGGCAGGGTGATGTCGAGCACGCCGAGGACCTTGCGCGCCGCGGGGTGGGCGTGGCAGGCGCCGGAACTGCACGCGGCCTCGTTGTAGATGGCGGAGACGACGCCGAGGCGCCGCTTCCCGTCCTCCCCCTCGAAGAGCCGGTACCGCCGCGGATCCTCGATGTGCTCCAGGGGGCCCGGGCCGGCGTGGCAGACGGCGCAGGTGACGGAGTCCTTCCCGACCCTCCCCCCGCCCGCGGGGCCCGTGGTGAAGGTGACGTTCCCCTCCCCGTCGATGAGGCGGATGCGCTCGATGCCCGTGCGCCGCCCCATGGTCTCCATGACCTCGTAGGCGTCCTGGCGGCGGTCCGCCCGCATGGCGTGCCAGGTGGCGGAGATGATGGACCGGGAGAGCTGGGAACCGCCGTCCTTCACCTTCTCGACGAGCTGCCCCTCGAGGGTGCGGGACTCGATGTACCCGTAGAGGAACTCCACGGCCAGCATGGGGACGGCCAGGGCGAGGATGATGCGCGGGGCCAGCCTGCGGAAGAGGGCCCTCACGGACCGCCTTCCGGGACCCTCCGAGCCATGGGAACCCCCGCGGGCCCGAGGCGCCGGCCCTGGGTCCGCCCTTGATCCTACCCGGGCGGAGGGGGGTTCCGGGGGGGCCGCCGTGACCGGGTCCGTGTGGGGTCCCCCTACACGGTGTGGGGGAACCCGACACGGGGGGGCCCGGCGCAGGCTCGAAACCCCCGGCACGGGCCGTGCGCTTCCCCTTGCGGCCGGACCGGCATCCGGCCGCGGGAGGTGCCCGATGAGTCCCCATCCCGAACTCATGGAGTGGGTGGTCCACGGTCTCGACCTCGGCTACGGGCTCGCCTGCCTCGCCTTCCTGGCGGTGGCGGTGCGGGGCGTGGTCGCGGAGATCCGGATGCGCCGCCGGCTCGGCGCGCCGCTGTTCGGACCGCTGCCCGCCTAGGCGGACGCGGAGGGAGGAACGGTCATGGCCGCGAGGCCCGTCGGTCTGCTCATCGATCTCAACCGCTGCGGGGGCTGCCGGAAGTGCGTGGCGGCCTGCGCGGAGTCCCACGGGGAGACCCTGGATCCCGAGGAGGCGACGGACCTCACCGTGGAGAACCGCACGGCGGTCCGCCGCTCCTCCGGGGCCTGGGTCCGCCTGATGTGCAGGCACTGCAACGACCCGGCCTGCGTGAGCGCCTGCATCGTGGGCGCGATCCGCAAGGACCCCAAGGGGCCCGTGGTCTGGGACGAGGGGAAGTGCATCGGGTGCCGCTACTGCATCATGGCCTGCCCCTTCAACGTGCCGAAGTACGAGTACGGGAGCGCGGCGCCGCGGGTCCGCAAGTGCGACCTCTGCTCCAACCGCCTCGCCGAGGGGAGGATCCCGGCCTGCGCCGAGGCCTGCCCCCGCGGCGCGACGCTCTTCGGCGACCGCGAGGATCTCATCGCCGAGGCGAAGGCCCGCATGGCCCGGGACCCGAAGGGCTACGACGGCCACGTCTACGGGGAGACGGAGGCGGGGGGCTCCTCGGTGCTCTACATCGTCCCCTGGCCCATCGCGGCGCTCGGCTACGTGCCGGCCCTCGGCACGGCCTCCCTGCCCTCCCTCACGGGGAAGGCGCTGGCCCGGGTGCCGACCATCGCCGTCTTCGGGGCGGTGACGCTGTCCGGGCTGTGGTGGCTCATCAAGCGGCGGGACGAGGTGTCGCGCACGCAGGCCGCGGCGGTGAAGGCCGCCCGCGACCGCCTGCACGCGGAGCGCGGGGCCGACGGCCCGGGAGGTGGCAAGTGACGTCCATCGAGGCGAAGGCCCCGGATCGCGTGGGGCGCTGGCTGCTGCTCGGGATCCTGGCGCTGACGCCGCTGCTGGTGTTCCGCTTCGTGGCGGGGCTCGGGGCGGTGACGAACCTCTCCGACGAGTACCCGTGGGGGCTCTGGAAGGCCTTCAACGTGGTGGCGGTGATCGGGCTCGGGGCGGCGGGGTTCACGACGATGGCCATCGTGCACGTGTTCCAGCTGCACGAGTACCGCTCCGTGGGGCGGCTGGCGGTGCTGACGGCGTTCCTCGCCTACGCGAGCGTGTCCTTCTCGCTGGCGCTGGACATCGGGCGGCCCTGGGCGATCTGGCACCCCATCGTGATGTGGAACCCGCACTCGGTGCTCTTCGAGGTGGCGTGGTGCCTGATGCTCTACACGACGGTGCTGCTGCTCGAGGGGTCGTCGATGATCTTCGAGCGGCTGGGGCGGACGAAGGTGGTGGAGGTTCTCCACCGGATCACGACGCCGGTGGTGATCGCGGGCGTGGTGCTCTCGACGCTGCACCAGTCGTCCCTCGGCGCGCTGTTCCTGCTGGTGCCGGGGAAGCTGCACCCGATCTGGTACACGGAGGCGCTCCCGCTGCTGTTCTTCCTCTCCTCCGTGGCGGTGGGGATCGCGATGGTGCTGCTGCTGTCCCGGGTGGCGGTGAAGCGGCTCGGGGCGCGGATCCAGACGGCGGTGCTGGCGGACCTCGGGCGGATCCTGCTGGCGGTGCTCTGCCTGTACGGCGCGGTGCGGCTGCTGGATCTCGTGGAGCGGGGGGTGCACGTGACGGCCTTCTCGACCTGCCGGGAGGGGATCCTGTTCCAGGCGGAGTTCCTGGTGGGGGTGCTGGTGCCGGGTCTGCTCCTGGCCATCAACTCGGTGCGGGAGTCGGGGAAGGGGCTGACGCTGGCGAGCTCCTTCGTGGTGGTGGGTTTCGTGGCGCACCGGCTCCACACCTGCATCGTGGGCTTCGAGGCGGCGCAGGGCGGCCGCTACGTGCCCTCGGCCTCGGAGGTGCTGCTGACGGTGTTCGTCCTCCTGGTCGTGACCTACGCCTTCCGGATGGGGGTGCGGTTCCTCGACGTGCTCCCGGGCCGGCCGACTTCCGCTGCCCGCGGGATCGCCGGCCACTAGAGGGGAAGGAGGGGAGGGGGCGACCCCTCCCCTCCCGATTCCGGGGCCCGGGCGCCGGGCTCCAGGGAGGCATTGACCCCCCGTCTCCGGGTCTGGCATGATCCCGCCCGCGTGGGCCATGAACAGCGGACCGAAGTCCTGGATGCGTTCCGGAAGCTCCTCCTCCTCCACCGGGAGAGGGGAGAGGTGCGCTCCCTGGAGCACTACCAGGGGCTCTTCCCCGGGTACTCCGGCGAGATCGCCGCGGAGTTCCACGCCGCCGCGACGAGGGTGGCGGCGCTCGGCGACGGCCTGACGGCGACCCTGCCGCGGACACCGGCGGAGGCCACCCTCACCGGGACCGGGGAGCCGCAGGGACGGGAAGGGCCGGGCCTGGAGCGCATCGGGTCCTACGTGCTCCTGCGGGAACTGGGCCGCGGGGGCATGGGGGTCGTGTACGAGGCACGGGACGACCGCCTCCCCCGGCGGGTGGCCCTCAAGGTCCTCGCCCCCCGGTTCGCCTCCTCCCTCCACCTCCGGATGCGGTTCGAGCGCGAGGCCGCCATCGCCTCCCGCCTCGACCACCCCCACATCTGCACGGTCTACGAGGCGGGGGAATCCGGCGGCGTCCCCTTCATGGCGATGCGGTTCGTGGAGGGGCGCCCCCTCTCGGACCACATCGCCGCCACGAGGGACGCCGCACCCTCCGGAGGGAAGGGCGGCACGGGCGTGGTGCGGCTCCCCCGCGCCGGGGAGGAGGGCCCGGCACCTCCCGGGCGGGAGGGGAGTCCGTCCGCGGGCGGGAAGCCGGAGTGGGAGAGGGTCCTCCGGTTCTTCGCGGAGGCGGCAAGGGCGATCCACGCGGCCCAAGAGAAGGGCCTGATCCACCGCGACATCAAGCCCCACAACATCATGGTGGCCGACGGGGGCCACCCCGTCATCCTCGACTTCGGCCTCGCCCGGGCCGTGGACGACGACGGCCAGCCGACCCTCACCCGCGCCGGTTCGGTGATGGGGACCCCGGCCTACATGTCCCCGGAGCAGGTGGAGGCGGCGCGGGAGGAGCTCGACCGGAGGACCGACGTCTACAGCCTCGGGGTCTCCCTGTACGAGGCGCTGACCCTCCGGCTTCCCTTCGAGGCCCCGACCCTGGAGGGCCTCTACCGGGAGATCCTCACCTCCGTGCCCGGGGACCCCACGAAGCTCAACCCCCGGCTGCCGCGGGACCTCCGGGTGATCCTCGCCACCGCCATGGACAGGGACCGGGGCCGGCGCTACCGGACGGCCCTGGACCTCGCGGAGGAGCTCGACCGCGTCGTGGACCGCGTGCCCATCCTCGCCCGACCGGCGGGGCCCCTCCTGCGCCTGGCGCGGTGGGCGCAGCGCAGCCCCGCCATCGCGGGGACCGGCGCGGCCCTGTTCCTCTCGCTCGCGATCGGGCTGGCCGTGGCCCTGAACCTCCTCGATGCGGAGACCGTGCAGCGCAAGGCGAAGGAGGCCGCCGTCCTCGACGTCACGAGGGAGAGGGACGACAAGGCGGCCCTGCTCCGCGTGGCCCGGTCGCGCGCCCTCGTCAACGAGTCGATCCTCGCCGAGGAGGGGGACCCCATGCTCTCCCTCCTCCTCGCGCGGGAGGCGGCCAGGGCCGCGATGCTGCCCGCCGCCGTCGCCCGGCTGCACGATGCGGTGCGGGTCTCGACGGAGGAGGCCACCTTCACCGGCCAGCCGGGGCAGATCGTTTGGGCGGGGTTCAACGCCACGGGGGATCGAATCCTCTCGACTTCCAACGGGGGGGACGTGCGCGTCCGGGATCTCGGCGGGAGGGAGATTCTCGCCGTCATGCACCCGGAAGCCGCGCCGAGGTACGCGGTCCTGTTCCCGGACGGGAAGCGGCTGGTCACGGCGGGGCCCTCCGTAGCGAAGGGGCGGAAGGGGTGGTCCGCGATCCTCTGGGACGGGGAGGGGCGGGCCCTGGAAACCTGGGACGTCCACGGAGTCATCACGGTGGGCCTGCCCGTCGCGGTCTCCCCGGCGGGAGACCTCGTCGCGACCGCGGGCACGGAGGGCTCCATCGAGTTGCGGGACCGGGACGGGACCCTCCTCGGGAGCCTCCGGGGGCACAGGAGCCCCGCCCACCACGTCGCCTTCTTCCCCGACGGAACCCGGCTCCTCTCCGTCTCCGCGAGTGAACGCGCCGTCCGGGTGTGGAGCGTGGCCGGGGAGTGCCTCGCGACGGCGGCCGACCTTTCCGCGGACTTCCGGTTCGCGGTGCCGTCCCCGGACGGGAAGACCTTTCTCGTAGGAGGGGACGGGGGGGCCGTCCTCTGGTCCTCCGCGGGCGCCCGGATGCTGGAACTGGGGGGCCACGGGAAGGCGATCGCGGCAGCCGGCTTCCTCGGCGCCGGGGGCGGGTACTTCACGGCCTCCTACGACGGAAAGGTCCGGATCTGGGACGGCCAGGGGCGCATGACCCGGGAGTTCGCCGCCCACCGGCTCCAGCTCTCGGGGGCCCGCCTCTCCCCCGGGGGGGATCGCCTCCTGACCTTCTCCACGGGCGAACGGGAGGCCTGCGTCTGGAACCTCCAGGGGGACCGGCTCGCCCGGATCTCGGGGCACCTGGGCGAACTCTGGGCCGCGGACGTGGCGCCGGACGGGGAGCGGGTGGTGACGGCCTCCGACGACCCGGCCGTGAAGCTGTTCCAGGTCCATCCCGTGGAGGCGGGGCGGTGGGCCGGTCGGGGGGACCACATCCCCTCCCTTTCCCCGGCCGGGGGCGAGTCCGCCGTGGTGGAGGAATCCGGCGCCGCGGTCCTCCGTGACTCGGTGGGGATGGTGCGCGCCTCCCTGGAGATCGAGGGGGAGGCCATCGCCGGCGTCTTCCACTCCGCGGACGGGACCCGGCTCGCGACGGTCTCCTCCTCGAGGCGCGCGGACCTGTGGGACGCGGAGGGAACCCGGATCGGGAGCCTGCAGGAGGTGACGGAGGCGGCGACCCCCGTCCCCTGGGATTCGGGGGGCGGCTTCCTGACCCTCTCCAGGAGGGAGGCCGGCGGGTCCCTGATGCGCACCTGGTCCCCGGAAGGGCGGCGCCTGGGAACCGCGGAGCTGCCCGGCCGGGGGTCGGGGGTTCCCGTCAATGACATCGGCCGCTCCGCAACTCCCGCGGGGACTCGGCTGCTGGTCCGCGTTCCCGGGCAGGAGGGGGTCTGCGCGGTCCTCGACGAGACGGGGGCCGAGCGGTTCCGGCTGGATTCCATGGGGCAGATGGTCATGGCGGCCTTCTCTCCGGACGGGGATCGGGTCGTCGTCTGCAACCCGCTCAAATTCAGGACGGACCTCCGGGACGGGGCCGGGAAGGTGCTCGCGGTCCTCTCCGGGGGGAAGGGAGGGGCCACGGGTGTCCTGTCCCAGGCCCGGTTCTCGCCCTCCGGCGATTCCTTCGTCGGCGTGGACACCACGGGAGAGGTCGGGATCTGGTCCCGCGACGGCAAGCGCGAGTTCTCGACGAAGGCCCACTCCGGGCCGATCCTGAAGGTCGAGTTCTCCCGCTCGGGGGACCGGTTCGTCACCGCCTCCCTCGACGGGACGATGCGGATCTGGGATCGGCGGGGGAAGGCCCTCGGGGTCGTCCGCGAGGCGAGGGTGGAGAAGGCGGTCCCCGTGTTCTCCCCGGCCGGCGACCGGATCGCGACCCTCGGCCTGGACGGCGCCATCGGGATCTGGGACATCCAGGGGAACTCCCACGGGAAGCTGCGGGTTTCCTCGGGCCGGCCGGCCAGGGTCGCCTTCGATGCCGCGGGCAGCCGTCTCCTCGCCGCCACCACCGACGGGAAGGTGCACTCGTGGTTCCTGCGGGGCGAGGACCTCCTGGCACTCGCGGACCGGCGCATCACAAGGGGCCTGACCGAGGTGGAGAGGGCGCGGTACGCCGACCTGCTGGGGGACGCGCCCCCCCGGTGACGGGGGAGGGACCGGTTCCCGGGCGGCACCCTGAAGCCGGGGCGATGTTGGAGGGGGGCGCGGGGGGCGCTAGGATGACCCGCTTCGCCTTCCTCCCATCGGTCGGGGCGTAGCTCAGCCTGGCTAGAGCGCTTGCTTCGGGAGCAAGAGGCCGGAGGTTCAAATCCTCTCGCCCCGACCAGACGCAATCCCGCATGGATGCTGGGTTTGAGCGATATTGCCCCTTCCCCTTGGGCCCACGTGGTCCACCCTGAAACCGGGGGGATCCACCTACGGATTCACCTATCGGGCTTGGACCGTGCCTTCGGAGAGGGTCCGTAGTCCAGCGAGAACACGCTGTCCCGACGCCGCTGGTTCACCAGGGCGGCGTACCTCTGGGTGGTGGAAAGCTCGGCATGACCGAGTTGCGCCCGGAGATCCGTGACCGCTCCTCCGCCGTCGAGGAAGAAGGTCGCGAAGGTGTGCCTGAGCGAGTGGAAAGTCAGGCCGTCGCGCCCATGGAGCTTCGCGGCCTTCATCGCCCGGTCCCAGGACTTCCTGATGTTGACCCATGGCGTGCGCCTGCGGCTGAGGAAGATGAAGTCTGAGGGGCCGGCCTTGGGCCTGCTCTTCTTCAGCCGGCCGAGTTCTTTCACGAGCACGGGGTGGAGGTCGAGCCTGTCCGCATTGCCGACCTTGGACCGAAACAGCTCGAGCTTCCCCGTATCGAGGTTCACGTCCTGCCACCGGAGGGCCCGGAGCTCTCCGAACCGCGCTCCGGTGAAGAGGGCGGCGAGGACGAGGGGGCGGAAGTGCTTGTCGCAGGCCTTGAGAAGCACCGCAACTTCCTCCTTCTCGAAGAACCGCCGGGGCTTGCGTGGTTCGCGTAGCTTCTTCAACCCGCGCAGAGGGTTCTCCTCGAGGATGCCGTCGACGACTGCCATGTTCAGGATGACCGATACGAACTGCTGCTCCCGGTTCACCGTGGCGGGGGACGCGGGACCACCGACGCCCAGCCTCCACGCCCGATAGTCCTGGAACGTCGTGGGGGTGACCTCGTCCAGGCGCTTCGGCGGGACCTTCCCGTCGCCGGATCGCCGGGGACCGAAGAATCTGGTCAGGGCCTTCAGGTTGGCCTGATAGAGGTCCACCGTCGCAGGAGCCCGGACGGGGGAGATCCTCTGCTCCAGGATCTCCTTGGCGTGGTCACAGAAAGCACGGAGCGGCGGGTCGGCGAGGAGAGGGTCGTTGTCCACCTGATCGGCGCGGGGCGGGGTCGAGTACGAGCCGGTGAGGAGCCTAGACTCCACCTCCGCTAGGAACTTGCGGGCCTCCTTCTCGGTGTCGAAGGTCCTCTCCATCCTCCGTCCGGTCCTTCCCTCGAACCAGCGCGCTCTCCATGCGGGCCTCCCCGAGGGCTTCTTCTGCTGGAGGATGGTGCCGAACTTGCGGATCCTGGGTTTGCGCTTCTTCTCATTGTTGGACATGGTTCCTCGTCTTCAAGTGACCTCATCGAGTCTTGCGGCGAATGGGAGCCGTTGGCCGCCCCTCTGCGACCATCCCTGCAATGAGGTGGTCGGCGAGATCTCCACCGTCAACCTGCAGCGTCTGCCTCTCCATGTAGGACCGGACATCCTCCGGTCGGAACCGGAGCGACTCGCCCACCCTGACGCAGGGGATGCCGTTCGGCCGTCCCGCCAGGCGGTAAACGGTCGACCGATGGACCCCGAGATGGTCGGCCACCTGAGGGACCATGAGCAGGGGCTCGCCCAGGAGGGCATGGACCCGGCCCGCAGGGAGGGGCAGGGGCTTCACGGCGTGACCCTCACCGGCCCCCGGGACGGAGGCTCGTGGAGCCGGGCACACTCGTCGGCGTCCATCACGGGCTGGAAGTCCGGGACCTTCACCGGTGGCCCCGGCGGGGAGACCGTGCCCCCGCGGCGAGGCCGGTCTCGATGGCCTGGAGCGTGACGGCGTCGGCGAGTCCCGCCTTCCGGCCGGCGACGAAGAGACCGTAGCGGAGGTCGTTTAGGGCGAGGCGCCCGTCGAGTACGAGGCGGAAGAGCTTCGCGGCTTCCAACTGCACGGGCGCGCCGCCGACGGAGCCGCAGAGCCTGATCGTCTCCGCCGCTCGCCGGACCGCCGCCATGCCGTAGGCTGTGCTCAGGTACGGGCCGACAAGGGGTTCCTGGGCCGGGGTCTGCGCAGCTATCGCGGCGCGGAAGGCGGCGTCGATCTGGACCTCGAGCGCGGCGGCATTGAGGCCCTCGTCAATAGGAAGTGGCGGCGCGGCGGGTGGTGGAGGTGGGGGGGTTGGTACCGGCCGCCCCGGCACGTAGCCGGCGGCCCGGAGGACCCAGTCCGGCGCGTCGGCGATGCCATCCTCGGGCCTTGCAAGCCATGCCATGGGACCGTTCAGCGCGCCCGAGGTCGGTGGCACGGGAAAGGCCTGCCCTTCGTAGACCGTGTACACGCCGTCGGCCGGGAAGACCCGCCGTCCCGGGATGACGCCCGGCGGCAACCGGAAGAGGATGTACCTGTCGCCCCGGGCGAACTCGCAGGAGGCCGTCGGAGGTAGCGGACCATGCCGCTGCTCGAGCGTGGCCGGGTTTTCGAGGCCGCCCCGGTCACGGGAGACTACGAGCGCGAAGACCCCCGACTTCCGGCCCGAGAGGACGAGCAGGTTGTGTCCCCGGCGGGGGGCCGGCGAAGGCCACCAACGCCGGATCAGGTCCGGGTCCGTCGTCGCCTCGAGGTCGCCGCCGTTGACGAGGTGCACCCCGCGGTCGCGGCACCGCCGGTCGCCACACCCGCAGCGCCCCCACTGGTCGATCACGTGGGCCCTGACGACGTGGATCCCCAGCTTGGCGAGACGTAGGGCCTCGACCTGCATCGGGTTGGGCTCGGGCGGGGAAGTGGGCCTACGCGCCACGGTCCACCTCCCGAGGGTTACCAGCGGGTTCCGGGGTCCCCACTTCGGGCCCCAGTCCGCCCGAGGCCGCTAGGCCCGGTGGGAGCCCTGCTGGACCCCCTGTCGACCGTTCGGGGGGCCACCCATGGCCGGCCAGGAGTTCGGGGCCGCTACGGGCCTCAGGATTCGCGCCTGGGGTAGCGCTGGTCGCCGACCATGGTCCCTTTCCACGGGCCCGGGCTACTCCATCACGAAGTAGGTGACGAAGGCCGTGACCGTGTAGGTGACCATGGCCATCGACCACCCACGGTCCTCCGGGCAGCCTATCCCCACCCGATAGAGGAAGAGGAGCGCAGCGGGACAGTGACGAGTGGCAGACGGTGGCAGGGGAATGGCACTGTATTCCACTTCCTTCCTCCAACTTCTCAAACAGTAGAGAAACGCTGTCACTCACCGTCACTTGCCACCGTCCCCGGTGATGTCGAGCGTGGGCTCCTTCGGAGGTAGGAGACGGAGGTCGAGCCAGTACCGTCCCTGGTTGCGGTCCTCCCCCTTGAAGTCCCTCCCCTCCAAGTCCTTCTTGAAGTCGCTCTTGGACAAGGGGCGCTCGCCGCTCCGGGCGCACCACTCCCTGTAGGCGTCGTAGAGGGCCCCGCGGGGGCACTCCAGCCCCTTCCCGGACTCGCAGCACTGCTCGATGAACGGGGCGACGGAGTCGGACTCCTCGCGGTACCTGCTGGTGGCCGCGAGGACCGCCGGCGGGTCCTCCAGGCCTTCCTTCTGCCAGGCGAGGCATCCGCGCAGGGCGAGGTTGAGTATCCCGGGCAACTCCGCCAGGAGCTTCGGGAGGAGCTTTTTGTCCCGCTTGGCGCCTTCGAACTTCTGGAGGAAGGGCACCACCTTCAACCGACGCCAGAGCGCCGCCCGCTGGGAGGGGATCTGGGGCAGCTTGTTGGTCATGAAAAGGAGCTTCAACTGGGGCCGGAACTCTGTGGAGCGAGCCCACATGTCCCGGACCGTCATCGGGTCGCCCCCGGAGATCTCCTTCAGGAGGGCCTCGTCGAACTTGGCCTCCATCTCGGACACGGTGACCAGCCGCTTCCGCGCGAGCCGGACGAGGTCCTCCCGGTGCCCGGTGTCCTGGGAGCGTGCGGAGAAGGTCGTGTAGCGGGAGTGGGCCGCGTAGGTGCCGAGGAGGGAACGGAGGACGTCGAGGTACTTGGACTTCCCGTTGCCGCCGGACCCGAAGAGGATGGTCACAATCTCCTCGGTGGCGTCCCCGGTGAGCGCGTGGCCGGCCAGCTTCATCATGTAGCGCTCGAGCGCCATGTCGCCACCGGTGACCTCCTCCAAGAATCGCAGGAACCGGGGGCACTTGGCCGCGGGGTCGTAGGCGACTGGCGACTCCATCGTCAGGAGGTCTTCCGGGCGGGCCTCCCGGAACTGCCCGGTGCGGAGGTCCAGGACGCCGTTGGACACCTTGAGCAGGTAGGGATCCGGGTCGAGCCTGTCCGAGGTGATGGCCAGGGCCGGGTCGATGGCAGCGAACTCCAGCATCTCCCGCAGGGCCATCGGCCTCATCAAGGTCTTCGCCTGGTCCTGAAGGCCCCGCTGGCGGGGGAGGTCCTTGGACCCCCTCGCATCGGCGAGGTAGTGGGCCGCGACGTCGGTGGCGAGGTTGAGCACCTTCCCCGTGGGATCCAGGGTCCAGAGTCCCCGTGCCGCGTCGTAGATCAACCACTCTCCCCGGTCGGCGACGTACCGCACGTCGGTCCGGTGGATACGAGCGAAGACCCGGGCGTGGGAGCGGGGCGAAGGCCCGAGGTCGTCGAGCAGGTCCCGGTCGGGAGCCCCGGTCGACTCGATGCTCCGGGGCAGGGCTGCCAAGATCCGCTTCACGGCATCCTCTCCCAGGAGCTGCCCAATGCTGGGGACACCGGTGACCTTCCTGCCAGCGAGGAAGTTGTCGTAGGTGCTCCGGACGGCGGACTCGCGGTCCCCGGGCTCTTCGTCGCCAGCCTCGCGCGCAGCGCTGCCGACGAGGGCGACGGCCTCCATCTCCGGGACGCCCCTCTTGGCCAGTACTCCCGCGAGGGCCATGGCGACCCCATGCCGGGCTCCCTTGGCCTTGGGCCATTCGTGGGCAAGGACACCGGCGAAGGCGTCCTTGGAGATTGCCCGGGCCTCCTCCTCGTCGGAGGGCAGGGCTACCGTCAAGCCCGAGTCGGGGGCGAAGTCGTCGCGCTCGGGGGCGGTGGTCCCGGCGCTGTCATAGGCCCGTCCGAGGATGACGACGGGGGCACTCCGCTCCCTGCCCTTCGCCGTGGAATTGGGGGTGAAGAAGAAGCGGGCGGTGTCGAGCTGGCACCTCCAGTCGACAACGAAGCCCGGCCCCGTTATGGAATTGCGGTCCTTGGGAGCAAGGAAGCCGTCCTCCCACAGATCCTTCTCGACCTTCTTTGCGAGGTTCTCGGAGTCGCATTTCCACGTTGTGAGGTCGGTCTCTGGCCACTTGAAGACGAAGATGACCCTGAAACCCGCGGGGGTCCTGTAGGCGAGATCTCCGTGGCAGAGAGCGGCGATCGCCCGGTCGGCGTGCTCGGGGGCGACTTCCGAGTGCTCCAGGCCCTTGCCTGTATCGCGGATGAAATCCACGTCGACGAAGACGGCGGACGCGGAGAGGAAGTTGCTATGCCTGCGGTAGCCCACCACCTCGCGTTCGGGATCTCCTCCTTCGCCTTCGCCTCCTGCGCCCTG
>CAYJMF010000031.1:0-42719 GCA_964370855.1 uncultured Planctomycetota bacterium
GCCCCCCCACCCCCCGGGCACCCGGCGCGCGGTTCGGCGCGCATCGCCCGGGAGCAAACCCACACGATCCAGCGAGGATCCTCCCCGCCCTCCTCCTCCCCTTTTTCGTGGACCCCCCGCGGGGGACCCGTAGAATGCCCCGCTTCCACCGTGCGCGGAGGGGAGATTCCCCGACCCACACCCCGGTGGCCGTCGGAGATGGCCGGGACTCCCTGGAGGAACGATGCCGAAGCAGAAGACCAACAAGGCCGCCAAGAAGCGGTTCAAGATCACGAAGAAGGGCAAGCTCCGCCGCTACCGCGCCGGGGTCGGCCATCTCAACTCCCACAAGGCCCGCAGCCGGAAGGCCCAGCTCCGCCACCCCGTGATCCACTCGGGGAAGCAGGTCCGGACCATCAAGCGGCTCCTCGCCGAGGCATAACCGGGCGGAGGCCTGGAACGCGCCGGGGGCCCGCACGGGAGCGGGACCGCCGGAGCGGATCGGACCAGACGCACCAGAACGGAGAAGGACGATGCGCGTCAAGACCGCAGTACCCCGCCACCGCAAGACCAAGCGCCTGAAGAAGGCCACGAAGGGATTCCACGGCGGGCGCCGCCGGCTCCTCCGGACCATGAAGGACGCCCACCAGCGTTCCATGGCCCAGGCCTACAGGGGCCGCAAGGAGAAGAAGCGCCAGTTCCGCGGCATGTGGATCATCCGCATCAACGCCGCCTGCCGGGAGCGGGGGCTCAAGTACTCCCAGTTCATCGACCTCATGGGCAAGAAGGGCATCGAGATGGACCGCAAGGCCCTCGCCCACATCGCCACCCACGACCCCGCGGGCTTCGACGCGCTCGTGGGAGCCGTGAGGGCCTAGGGCGCCCCCCGGGGCGCGCCGGAATCACCTGGACGCCAGCGAGGGCATCATGACCGCGGAGGACGCCTTTGGCCGCCGCCCCTTCTCCGGACGGAGCGGCTCCTAGCCCTCCCGCGCCCCGCACCCCCGAGGACGTGGACCGCATCCTCGGCGAGGTGCTCGCCGCCGTCGCCGCCGCCGGGAACGCCCGCGACCTCCGCGCCATCGCCTCCCGCTGGGTCTCCGGCAGGGAGAGCCTCCAGAGGGCCTGGTTCGCGGCCATGCGCTCCTCCCCCGACCCCGCGGCCATGGGGAAGGCCCTCAACGCCTTCAAGTCCGCCGTCGAGGAGGCCGTCGCGGCCCGTCTTGCCGGGCTCGAGGTGACGGGCGGACCCGCGTCCCCCGGGGACTCCTCCGGGTCCTTCGATCCCACCGTCCCCGGCCGCCGCCCCCTCCGCGGCGGCCTCCATCCCATCACCCTCGTCGCCCGGGAGCTCGAAGCGGTCTTCGCCAACCTCGGCTTCGAGGTGGTGACCGGGCCCGAGGTGGAGGACGAGGCCCACAACTTCGACGGGCTCAACATCCCCCCGGGCCATCCGGCGCGGGATCCGTCGGAGAACTTCACCCTGCCCGGCGGGCTCCTGCTGCGGAGCCAGACCTCCCCGGTGCAGGTGCGCGTGCTCGAGTCCCGGGAGCCCCCGCTCCGCATCGTCGCCCCGGGCCGCGCCTACCGCCCCGACACCGTGGACGCGCGCCACCTCTACGCCTTCCACCAGGTCGAGGGGCTCTGCATCGGCGAGGGGATCTCCATGGCGGACCTAAAGGGGACGCTGGCGGCCTTCGCCCGCGGCTTCTACGGCGACGCCGTGCGGACCCGGTTCCGCCCCTCCTACTTCCCCTTCACGGAGCCCGGCGCCGAGATGGACGTCTCCTGCCCCGCCTGCGGGGGCGAGGAGCGGTCCGCCCGCTGCCCGACCTGCGGCGGCGAGGGCTGGATGGAGCTCCTCGGCTGCGGCATGGTCCACCCCGAGGTCCTGCGCCGCGCGGGGCACGACCCCGAGCGCTGGACGGGGTTCGCCTTCGGCATGGGCATCGAGCGCGCGGCCATGCGGCGGTGGCGCATCGAGGACATCCGCGCCCTCGTCGAGAACGACGTGCGGTTCCTGGGGCAGTTCTCGTGAGGGTCCTGCTCTCCTGGCTCGGGGACTACGTCGAGTGGACGGGGCGCGGGAGCGATCTCGCCCCGGTGCTGACGGAGGCGGGCTTCCCCGTTCCCTCCGTGGAGGAGATCCCCGCCCGGGACGGCGCCCCCGCGGACGCCGTCCTCGAGGTGGAGATCACGAGCAACCGGGGGGACGCCATGTCCCATCTCGGCATCGCCCGGGAGGTCGCCGCCGCCACGGGGCAGGCCCTCCGCGCGAGGCCGGCTCCCTCCCTCCCCGGCGCAGGGGAGCCCGGCCCCGTCCCCGTGGCCGTCGAGGCGGGGGACCTCTGCCCCGCCTACGAGGCGCGGGTGATCCTCGGCGTCTCCAACGGGGGGGCGTCGCCGCCCCTCGTCGCCCGCCGGCTCGCCGCCCTCGGCCAGCGCCTCGTCAACCCCGTCGTCGACGTCACCAACTACGTGATGCTCGACCGGGGGCAGCCCCTCCATGCCTTCGACCGGGCGCGCCTTCGGGGGGGCCGCATCGTCGTCCGCCGCTCCCGCGCGGGCGAGGCGATGGAGACCATCGACGGCCGGAAGCGGACGCTGCCGGCGGGCCTCCTCGTCATCGCCGACGCCGAGCGCCCCGTCGCCGTGGCGGGCCTCATGGGAGGCCGCGACACCGAGGTGGGACCGGCGACGACGGAGGTGGTCCTGGAGTCCGCCCGGTTCACGCCCGCGGCGGTCCGCGCCTCCGCCGCGGCGCTGGGGTTCGCCACGGAGGCGAGCGCCCGGTTCGCGCGGCGCGTGGATCCCGCGGAGATGGGGGAGTCCTCCCTCCGGGCCGCGGCCCTCCTCGCGGAGGCGACGGGCGGCCGCGCGGCGGGGGTCGTCCGGGCGGGCCCGGGACGGGAGCCGCCGCCGCTCCGGCCCGTGGCACTCCGGTTCGCGCGCCTCGATCGGATCCTCGGGGTGAGGGTCGATCCGCGCGTGGTCGCGGACATCCTCCAATCGCTGTCCATCGTCGTCAAGTCCCGGGACGCCGCCGGCCTCACGGCCGCGCCTCCCTCCTGGAGGGGGGACCTCTCCATCGAGGAGGACCTCGTGGAGGAGGTGGCCCGGATCATGGGGTACGGCCGCATCCCCGCCTCCCTGTCCATCCCCGTGCGCCCCGTGCCCCCCCGGCGCGAGGGGAGGGCGGCGGCGGCGGCCCGGGGGGCCCTCGCCTCCGCGGGCTTCCGGGAGGCCCTCACGCTGCCCTTCACGGCCCCCGGCCCCCTCGACGACGCGTCCCCGTGGACCACCCTCCCCGCGGTGCGCGTGGACAACCCGACCCGTTCCGAGGAGCCCCTCCTCCGCCGCTCCCTGCTCGGGCCCCTCCTCCGCTGCCTCGAGAGGAACCGCTCCCGGGGCGTGGCCGGGGCCCGGCTCTTCGAGCTGGCCGTCGTCTTCCTCCCCGACGGCCAGGGTCCCCGCCCGCGGGAGCACCGCCTCCTCTCCGGCGTGCTCGAGGGGGAGTACACCGACGCGCGGGGAGCCGTGGACGCCGTGGCCGAGGCCCTCGGCCTCGCCGGCAGGCTCGTCCCGGAGCGGGCCCCCGCGGACGCCCCCGTGCGGCCCATGGACCCGGCCCGCACCGCCCGCCTCGTCCTCGACGGCAGGACGGCGGGCTGGGCGGGGGAGGTCCGCGCCTCGGACCTGGAGAGCCTCGGCGTCCACCGCGAGGGACTGCGTGCCGCGGCCTTCGAGCTGGACTACGAGCTTCTCGAGAGGCGGGCGGACCTCGACCGCGGGGCCGTGGCCGTGTCCGCCCACCCCCTGGCGACCCGGGACCTGGCCGTGATCCTCCCGCTCTCCGCGCCCTGGGCCGCCGTGGAGGCCTGCACCCGGGGGGCCGGGGGGGACCACCTCCGCGCCGTGGAGCTCTTCGACGACTACCGCGGCAAGGGGGTCCCCGCGGGCTCCCGGAGCCTCGCCTTCCGGCTCGTCTTCGGCACCGGGGACCGCACCCTCCGCGGCGAGGAGGTGGACGCCGCCGTCGCCTCCGTCGTGGCCGCCCTCGAGGCCGGGCTCGGCGGGAAGCTCCGTTCCTGAGGGACGGAGGTCGTGGCGGAGGGGCCGCCCCCGTTGACGCCCTCCCCGCCGCGTGCTAGTCTCGAACCCGGTTCACCTCTGCCCTGTTCGTGAGGCCCAAGAGTCTCCCGAACCGATAAGCGAAATCAAGGTGCCGCACTGGCGGGTCGGCGAGGAAAGGCCCTGTTGCAGGGAATTCCGGACCACCCCCGTCGACGCCTCCCTTCTGCAAGGGTTCGCGGACCATCGGCCGACGGCATGACGGCGGAGGGCGGGGGCCGCTCCTCCGGGAGCGGCCCCCTTCGTTTCCTCCGCGGGGGATTGGCTCACAACCTCTCCGGGAACGGGCCCCCGCACCCGATAAGTGGAATGGGAGTTCCTTTCCCGACGCACTTCCATCCCGGACCGCCGCCCCTCGGAGGATCGCCCATGGGACGCTCCCTCGCCGCGCTGCTCCTGGTCGGGCTCCTCGCGTGGGGGGGCTGGGCCCTCTGGGGCCCTTCGCCGCGGACCGGCGGCGGGGGAGGCGCGGAGGGCGCCGTCCCTCCGGCTCCCCTGCCGGCCCCCGGGGCCGCGGCCTCCCCTCCGGCGGCGTCCTTCGCCGACGGGCGCGCCGGCGCGGCCACCCCGGCCCCCGCCGCCGAGGCGGAGGAGATCGCCGGCCTCCTCCGGAAGGGCCAGGCCCGCGAGGCCGTCGCCCTCGCCCGCGCCCTTCCCTCGCCCCGCCTCCGCGACGGGGCCGTGGCCGCCGCCGCGCGGGACGCGGCCCTCGCCCTCGCCGACGCCCCGGGGAGCGGACCCGCGGACCGGGTCTCCCGGGCCGACGAGTCCCGGCGCCTCCTCGGGAGGCTCGCCGTGGAGGGCGCGCTCCCGCTGTCCGGGTTCAAGGACCGCCTGGACGGGCTCAACCGGGAGGTCCTCTTCTGCGGCCGCGAGGTTCCCGGCACCCTCTTCCGCCACGAGGTGCGTCCCGGCGACACCCTCGACCGCCTCATGCGCCGCGAGTGGAAGGGCCGCGTGAGGGCCGGCTACGGCCTCGTCCTGTGGATCAACAGCGTCCCCTCCCCGGACCGGCTGCGGGCGGCCCCCATCCTCGTTCCCGAGGAGCCGGTGCGCTTCCTCGTGCACAAGAGGACCCACGAGCTGTGGGCCCTCCTCGGGGAGGTCCCCGTGCGGGTCTTCCCCGTCGGCCTCGGCATGAACGGCCGCACCCCCGAGGGGGAGTTCGAGATCGAGGAGCTCATGCCCCGCCCCGACTACTGGCCCCCGGGCGGGAAGCGCGTCCCCTTCGGCCACCCCGAGAACCCGCTCGGCAGCCGCTGGATGGGCTTCCGGGACACGCCCGACGCCCAGGGCTTCGGCATCCACGGGACCTCGGATCCGGACAGCATCGGAAAGGACCTCTCCCAGGGGTGCGTCCGCCTCCGCAACGCCGAGGTCGAGGCCCTCTTCACCTGGGCCGTCCCCGGTACGCGGGTGGAGATCCGGCCCTAGGCGCGCCGGGCGCCCGGGGCCACGGCCCCCGCGGGGACGCCGATGTCGCAGATCGTGATACGCCCCGCGAGGGCGGCGCCGGGGCCCCGGAGCAGGCCCGGCTTCATGGCGAGGAAGGTGGCCGTGGCGGTGCACCGGGGCGCCGGGCCGAGGAGCTCCCCCGTGTCCGCGTCCACGCCGGAGGGGAGATCGGCGGCGACCACGGGCAGCCCCGAGGTCCCCATCCAGGCCAGCACGGCCCGCAGGTGGCCCCGCACGGGGCCATCGAGGCCGGTCCCGAGCACCGCGTCCACCAGGAGGGCGCGGTGCCCCAGGGAGGCCGCCGCGGCCCCGAGGCGGGGTCCGTCGGAGGCGTCGTCGACGGGGATCCCGAGGGAGAGGACCGCACGGAGATTCCGGCCGGGATCGGAATCCTCGGTGAAGGTCACTGCGGGGGAGGCGAGGAGGACCCGCACCTGGATCCTACGGAGCGCGAGGTGCCGGGCGGCCACCAGCCCGTCCCCGCCGTTGTTCCCCCGGGCCGCCACGACGGCCACCGAGGTCCTTCCGTAACGTCTTGTTTCGCCTTGAGTTACATCGGCAAGTCCCCTCCCGGCGTTCTCCATCAGGAGAGCCGTCGGAAGGCCCAGGAGCTCCACGGCGCGGCGGTCCGCGGCCCTGACCTCGGCCCGTGAGAGAATGGGGGGGAGGTCGGGCATGGAAGTCTCCTGGAAGAACCGGCGAAAAAAAGTTGTACGGCTTCCGTGGGCGAGGTACTTTACCCGTCTTGCCTGCGAGGGCGAGCGAGGTTCTTTGAAGGTCCCCCCCGACGAACGTCAAGGGGGGCGTACTGACCGAGAACGGCGCCGTTCGATGCAGGCAGGCCCGAACCGACGACAGAGAGCGGGGCTGGGCCTTGAACAGGTCTTTGACAACGAGGAGCTCGTGAGCCCGTGAAGCAGGTGCCGGACCCTTCGGGGTCCGCACATGGACGGGGTCCGCCGAGGCCTCCCGCAAGGGGGGTGCGGCAGGGCCCACAAAACGGAATACTCCAGGATCCGCGAGGGGCGGCTAGACCGCTCCGGACGGGACCTGAAGACAGGACAAATCCATGAAGGGTTTGATCCTGGCTCAGAGCGAACGCTGGCGGCGTGGCTTAGGCATGCAAGTCGAGCGAGAAACCGGGGGCAACTCCGGGAGTAAAGCGGCGAAAGGGTGAGGAAATTATCGACAATCTACCCTGGGGACCGGGACAACGGCTGGAAACGGCCGCTAATACCGGATGGACCCACGATGGGGCATCCCGTCGTGGGTAAAGGTGGGGACCTTCGGGCCTTCCACCCCGGGAGGAGTCGATGACCTATCAGCTAGTTGGCGGGGTAATGGCCCACCAAGGCGACGACGGGTAGCCGGACTGAGAGGTTGGCCGGTCACACTGGGACTGAGACACTGCCCAGACTCCTACGGGAGGCTGCAGTCGCGAATCTTCCGCAATGGGCGAAAGCCTGACGGAGCGACGCCGCGTGTGGGATGAAGGCCTTCGGGTTGTAAACCACTGTCAAGCGTTATGAACACCGGGGAGACAACATCAAGCCGGATGACAAAGGCGCTAAAGGAAGCCACGGCTAACTCTGTGCCAGCAGCCGCGGTAAGACAGAGGTGGCAAGCGTTGCTCGGAGTTACTGGGCTTAAAGGGCGCGTAGGCGGTCGTGCACGTCGGGGGTGAAATCCCCGGGCTCAACCCGGGAACTGCCTTCGATACGGCGCGACTCGAGTGTGGGAGGGGAGAGTGGAACTCCTGGTGGAGCGGTGAAATGCGTAGATATCAGGAGGAACGCCGGTGGCGAAAGCGACTCTCTGGACCACAACTGACGCTGAGGCGCGAAAGCCAGGGGAGCAAACGGGATTAGATACCCCGGTAGTCCTGGCCCTAAACGATGAGCACTAGGTAGTGGCAAGTCCGACTTGTCACTGCTGAAGCGAAAGTTTTAAGTGCTCCGCCTGGGGAGTATGGTCGCAAGGCTAAAACTCAAAGGAATTGACGGGGGCTCACACAAGCGGTGGAGGATGTTGCTCAATTCGAAGCAACGCGAAGAACCTTACCTGGGCTTGACATGCTGGTGGTAGGACCGTGAAAGCGGAACGACCATCGCAAGATGGAGCCAGCACAGGTGTTGCATGGCTGTCGTCAGCTCGTGCCGTGAGGTGTCGGGTTAAGTCCCATAACGAGCGAAACCCCTGCCTCTAGTTGCCAGCGGGTAATGCCGGGAACTCTAGAGGGACTGCCGGTGTCAAACCGGAGGAAGGTGGGGATGACGTCAAGTCATCATGGCCCTTACGCCCAGGGCTGCAAACGTCCCACAATGGTCGGTACAAAGGGTTGCCAACCCGCGAGGGGGAGCTAATCCCACAAAGCCGACCCCAGTTCGGATTGCAGGCTGCAATTCGCCTGCATGAAGTTGGAATCGCTAGTAATCGCGGATCAGCTACGCCGCGGTGAATATGTTCCTGAGCCTTGTACACACCGCCCGTCAAGCCACGGGAGCTGGGAGTACCCGAAGTCGCTGACCCAACCCGCAAGGGAGGGAGGCGCCGAAGGTAAGACCGGTGACTGGGACTAAGTCGTAACAAGGTAGCCGTAGGAGAACCTGCGGCTGGATCACCTCCTTTCTGGGGATTACCAGAACCGGGGTCCTCCGGGACCCCGTGCATATCGGCGTCCACTGCCAGCGGCCACGAGCTCCTCTAAACATTCTTTGACATCCGAATAGAGGCAAGGCGAGAAACAGGTCCGGGAGGGTGATTCCTCCCGGTATGCAGTATCAGGACATCGACGCAACCGTTTCGGGCCGTCCGGGCTCCGCAAGGAAACAGGACGGTCAAGCTATTAAGGGTGGATGGTGGATGTTTTGGGCGCTGACAGACGATGAAGGACGCTGCCACACAGCGATATCCACGGGGAGCCGTTGGCAGGCTTTGAGCCGTGGGTTTCCGAATGGGACAACCCCCGGGGGGTCATGCCCCCGGATCCGGCGCTGAATACATAGGCGCCGGAGGTCATACCCAGGGAACTGAAACATCTCAGTACCTGGAGGAAAGAAAAGCGAAGCGACTTCCTGAGTAGAGGCGATCGAAAAGGAACCAGCCCAAACTCGACGGGCGTGATAGCCCGCAGGCGTTTCCCGTCGGGGGTCGAGGGAGCATCCGTGCACCGCTGCGGTGGTGCGGAGAAGTTACAAAGTCTCCACCTAGCCGAAGCCCTTGGAATGGGGCGCCACAGGGGGTGAAAGCCCCGTAGGCGAAAGGCGAGAGACCTCTCTCTGGATGTTTCCCAAGTAATGCCGTTCTCGTGGAAGGCGGCATGAATTCGGGCAGCCCACTGCCCAAGGCTAAGTACTCGTCAGCGACCGATAGTGGACAAGTAGCGTGAGCGAAAGCCATGAAAAGAACCCCTACTAGGGGAGTGAAATAGAACCTGAAACCATCTACCTACAAGCAGTGGGAGGGCTATGCCCCGCAAGGGGAATGCCTGACCGCGTGCCTTTTGCATAATGACGCCGGGAGTTGCTGCATGCAGCGAGGTTAAGGGTCTATGGCCCGGAGCCGAAGCGAAAGCGAGTGCCAAATGTGCGGCATCAGTTGCATGTAGCAGACCCGAAACCAGACGATCTATCCATGGCCAGGCTGAAGGGGATGTAAAAGTCCCTGGAGGGCCGAACCCATTTGGGTTGAAAACCGACGGGATGAGCTGTGGATCTGGAGCAAAAAACTAATCGAGTTTGGAGATATCTGGTTCTCCCCGAAATAGCTTTAGGGCTAGCCTCGTACTTGAACTACCCGGGGGTAGAGATACTGAATGGGCTTGGGGATCCACCAGATTACCCTGCCCAATCAAACTCCGAATACCGGGGAGTGCGTACGGGAGTCAGACAGCGGGGGATAAGCTCCGTTGTCGAGAGGGAAACAGCCCAGATCACCGGATAAGGTCCCAAAGCGCATGCTAAGTGCTAAAGGAAGTGGGAGTGCGAAGACAGCCAGGATGTTGGCTTAGAAGCAGCCATCATTTAAAAAGTGCGTAATAGCTTACTGGTCGAGCATTCCCGCGCCGACAATGATCGGGACTCAAGCATGCCACCGAAGCCGTGGGATCACGGGAACGCGCAAGCCGAACCGTGATCGGTAGGGGAGCGTTCTGCACTGGGTGAAGGTCGACCGCAAGGACGGCTGGACGGTGCAGAAGTGAGGATCCGGCGATGAGTAGCGATAAAAGGAGTGAGAATCTCCTTCGCCGTAAGCCTAAGGTTTCCTGTCCAATGCAAGTCAGAGCAGGGTCAGCCGGCCCCTAAGGTGAGGCCGAAAGGCGTAGCCGATGGGAAGCGCGTCAACATTCGCGCGCCGCTCGACGGACGTTATCAGCCAGGGAGAGACGGGATTGGAATGGCCTACGGGCGATTAGAAGTGCCCGGTGAGGCCCGAGGGGTAGCGGCAGGCAAATCCACCGCGACATCCCCGGAGGCACCACGAGCCCAATTATGTTGGCGAAGTGGCCTGAACAGTCTCCAAGAAAATCTTCGTGGTCAGCCCGGCGGGCGACCGTACCAGAAACCGACACAGGCAGGCAAGGAGCGTATCCTAAGGCGCTCGAGAGAACTCTCGTGAAGGAACTCGGCAAAATTACCCCGTAACTTCGGGATAAGGGGAACCCCACCGGTTCAGGTGCACAACCGAAGGCCGGAGGGGTCGCAGTGAAACGGCCCATGCGACTGTTTATCAAAAACACAGGTCTGCGCCAAGTCCGAAAGACGCTGTATGCAGGCCGACGCGTGCTCGGTGCCGGAAGGTTAAGGTGAGGGGTCATCCGCAAGGAGAAGCTCCGAGCCGAAGCCCCGGTTAACGGCGGCCGTAACTATGACGGTCCTAAGGTAGCGAAATTCCTTGTCGGGTAAGTTCCGACCCGCACGAATCGCGTAACGACATGGGCGCTGTCTCCACGAGGGACTCGGCGAAATTGTATCGGCGGTGAAGATACCGCCTACCCGCAGCTAGACGGAAAGACCCCGTGAACCTTTACTGCAACCTAGTATTGGCTCTTGGCCTGTCGTGCGTAGGATAGGTGGGAGGCGTTGATACCCGGGTTCTGGTCCGGGTGGAGCCACCGGTGAAATACCACCCTCGACATGTTAGGATTCTAACCGTGTGCCGTCATCCGGCATCGGGACAGTGCTAGGCGGGCAGTTTGGCTGGGGCGGCCTCCTCCAAAAAAGTAACGGAGGAGTCCAAAGGTTCCCTCAGTGCGGTTGGCAATCGCACGCGGAGCGTAAAGGTATAAGGGAGCTTGACTGCAAGTGCGATGGCACGAGCAGATGCGAAAGCAGGGCTTAGTGATCCGGCGTAGTCCGGGTGGAAGGGACGTCGCTCAACAGATAAAAGGTACTCCGGGGATAACAGGCTGATCTTGCCCAAGAGTTCATATCGACGGCAAGGTTTGGCACCTCGATGTCGGCTCATCGCATCCTGGGGCTGAAGGAGGTCCCAAGGGTTCGGCTGTTCGCCGATTAAAGCGGTACGTGAGCTGGGTTCAGACCGTCGCGAGACAGGTCGGTCCCTATCTACTGTGGGTGTAGGATCCTTGAGAGAGTCTTTCCTTAGTACGAGAGGATTGGGAAGGACGAACCTCTGGTGTGCCGGTTGTCCCGCTAGGGGCATAGCCGGGTAGCCATGTTCGGTACGGATAAGCGCTGAAAGCATCTAAGCGCGAAGCCAGTCTCAAAACTGGGGATCCCCGAGGCTCGTCGAAGACTACGACGTCGATAGGCCGGGCGTGTAAGCACGGCAACGTGCTCAGCGGACCGGTACTAATCAGCCGATTGGCTTGACCGTCCATCCTTCCGCTCCCGCGATGCGGGGTCGGAATGATGGGACACGAAAACGGAAGTCCGGACGACGGACCCCGAACGGAAGGTGTCCTGGTCTGCAACCTGTTCTCGCCGCCTCTATTCGACCATGACTTTTCTGGTGGTCATAGCGCCGGGGAAATACCCGTTCCCATTCCGAACACGGAAGTCAAGCCCGTCGCGCCGATGGTACTGGGCCAGCGCCCGGGAGAGTAGGTCACCGCCAGGAATCCCCTGAGGGCCCTCCGCGCAAGCGGGGGGCCCTCTTCATTTCGGCCGCGCACCGGCCGCGGGGGGAGGGAATCGGGGCCGGGGCCGTTCCTGGCTTGCAGGCGCGCCCCCGGTCCGATAGCATGGGCCGCTTCCGCGTGGGCCAGTAGCTCAGGTGGCTAGAGCACGCGCCTGATAAGCGCGAGGTCTGTGGTTCGAGTCCACACTGGCCCACCACCGTCTCCGGGGGCGTAGCTCAGCGGGAGAGCGGTGCCTTTGCAAGGCATAGGTCGCGGGTTCGATTCCCGCCGCCTCCACCACCGGCCGGTGCCGGGGTCGTGCCGGGGTCGTGCCGGGGAGCCGGGCCGGCGGCGCTCCCATCCCGGGCCGGGCTGCGAGGAGGATCTTCCCGTGAGAAGCCCCGTCGTCCCTCCGCGATCCCTCGTCGGGTTCGATGCCCGGGACATCCCCCACGTCTTCGTCGACACCCTCGTCGTCGGTTCCGGCGTGGCCGGCTCCTCGGCGGCGCTGGCGGCGGCCCGGCACGGGCGGGTCATGCTCGTGTCCAAGGGGGCCCTCCCCGAGAGCAACACCCGCTACGCCCAGGGCGGGATCGCCTGCGCCCTCGGCGAGGGGGACGAGCCGGCTTTCCACCTGGAGGACACTCTCCTGGCCGGGGCCGGCCTCTGCGACGCCGCCGTCGCCCGCTTCGTCGTGGAGCGGGCCCCCGATGCCCTGCGCGCCGTGGCCGCCTCGGGGATGCGTTTCGACGCCGACGGCGGCGGGTTCCGCCTCGGGCGCGAGGGGGGCCATTCCCGGGCCCGCATCGCCCACGCCGGAGGCGACGCCACGGGGGCGGAACTGGAGCGGGCGCTCCTCGCCCGCGTCCGTTCCGAGCCGCGCATCCGCTGCGCCGAGCATCTCTACTTCCTCGATCTCGTCGACGGTGGCGGCGAGGGGGTCCTGGGTGGGCTCTTCGCCGCCGCCGACGGGGCACTCTCCGTGATCCGCTCCGGCGCCGTGGTCCTCGCCACGGGCGGCGCCTGCAGGATGTTCCGCGAATCCACCAACAGCCACGGGGCCACCGGGGACGGGCTCGCCGCCGCCTTCCGGGCCGGCGCCGTGCTCCGGGACCTCGAGTTCGTACAGTTCCACCCCACGGTCCTCTACGCCGCCGGGGCGGCCCGCTTCCTCATCACGGAGGCCGTCCGGGGGGCCGGGGCGCGGCTCGTGGATCGCTTCGGGAAGGGTTTCATGGACGGCATCCACCCCCAGGGGGATCTCGCCCCGCGCGACGTGGTGGTCCGGGGCATCCTCGGCCGCCTCGCGGAATCCGGGGACACCCACGTGTTCCTGGACATGACCCACCTCGATGCCGCCGAGGCCCGGAGGAGGTTCCCGGGGGTCTTCAAGACCTGCGCCTCCGTCGGCCTGGACCCCTCCGTGGACCCCATCCCCGTGCGCCCCTCGGCCCACTACTTCATCGGGGGGGTGCGGACCGACCTCGACGGGGCGACGAACCTCCCGGGCCTCTTCGCCTGCGGGGAGGCCGCCTCGAGCGGCTTCCACGGCGCCAACCGCCTCGCCTCCAACAGCCTCCTCGAGGGGCTCGTCCTCGGGGACCGGGCCGGGGACGCCGCCGGGAGGCTCGCCTCCTCGCGCGGGGATCGCACTCCGGCGGCCGAGGCCCTCGCCTCCCCGGGGCCCTCGGCGGAGGGCATCGACGTGGACGACGTCCTCGCGGCGCTCCGGAGCCTCATGGGGCGAAGGGCGGGACCCGTCCGCGACGGGACGGGCCTCGACGACGCGGAGTGGGCCATCGACGGCTGGGCCCGGTACGTGCTCGGGAGGGAGTTCCGGGAGCCCGCCGGCTGGGAGCTCCAGAACATGCTCCTCCTCTCCCGCCTCCTCGTGGACGCCGCCGCACGGCGCACGGAGAGCCGCGGGACCCACCAGCGATCGGACCATCCCGGTGCGGACGACGGCCGGTGGCGGTGCCGCATCGAGTTCCGGCGCGGGGCCGACCCCGTGCTCCGCCCCCTCGAGGAGGAAGCCCCGTGAAGGAGGATCGCGGCATCGGCCACGGCATCATCCGGGAGAAGGTGGTCCTCGTGGGGGTGGTCCGTCCCGGAGACGAGAAGCTGGCCGAGGAGCCCCTGACGGAGCTCCGCCGGCTCGCCGAGACCGCCGGTGCGGAGGTCGTGGACGAGATGATCCAGAAGCGGGCCCGCCTCTCGCCTGCGACCTTCGTCGGAAAGGGGAAGGCCGAGGAGATCGGGAAGAGGGCGGCCTCCTTCGGGGCGGGAGCGGTGCTCTTCAACAACGACCTCACGCCGGCCCAGGTCCGCAACCTCGAGAAGGCCGCGGGCCGGCGGGTCGTGGACCGGAGCGAGGTGATCCTCGACATCTTCGCGCTCCGCGCACGGACCCGGGAGGCCCGCGTCCAGGTGGAACTGGCGCAGTACGAGTACATGAGGCCCCGCCTCAAGCGCATGTGGACCCACCTGGAGCGCATGGAGGGCGGGGGCGGCAGCGGGCCCTCCCGCATCGGGACCCGCGGCCCCGGCGAGAAGCAGCTGGAGGTGGACCGGAGGCTCGTGTCCCGGAAGATCCAGGACCTCAAGGAGGAGCTGGAGACCCTGGAACGCCAGCACAAGACCCGCTCCCGCGGGCGGGAGGGCTACTTCCGCGTCTCCCTGGTGGGCTACACCAACGCCGGGAAGTCCTCCCTCCAGCGCGCCCTGACCGGTTCCGACGCCTTCGTGGAGGACCGGCTCTTCGCCACCCTCGACACGCAGACCCGGGCCTGGGAGCTGCCCGGCAACAAGCGGCTGTTCCTCTCCGACACCGTCGGCTTCATCCGCCACCTGCCGCACCACCTGGTGGCCTCCTTCCGGGCCACGCTCTCGGAGACCCTGGAGGCGGACCTGCTCCTCCACGTCGTGGACGCCTCCCACCCCGACGCGGAGAGCCAGCGGCAGGCCGTGGACGGGGTCCTCGCGGAGATCGGCGCCGCGGACATCCCCGCGGTCCTCGTCCTCAACAAGGTGGACGCCGTGAAGGACCGCATCTCCCTGGAGGTCCTCCGCCGGGGCGCCCGCGAGGCCGTCGTCGTCTCCGCGCTCAGCCGGGAGGGACTCGAGGAGCTCGGCGCCCGGGTGCTCCGCCACGCCGAGAAGTTCCACGAAGAGGCGGAGCTCCGGGTGGGCGCCGGGGACGGCCGCACGCTCGCCTGGATCGCCTCCCGGGGCACCGTGATCGAGCAGGAGTTCGGGGACGAGGTCGTGCGGCTCCGGGTGCGCCTCGCCCGCGGGGATCTCTCCCGCCTCGTGGACGCGGGCGACGGCACCGTGAAGGTGGCGGGCCGCTAGGGGATCCTCAGGCTCGACCCCACGACCAGGGGATCCCCCTCGGAGAGGCCGTTGGCCTCGGCGATGGCGCTCCAGCGGCCGCCGTTCCCGTAGTAGCGCCTGGAGAGGGCGTAGAGGGTGTCCCCCTTCCCGACGCGGTGCGAGCGGGCGGCCTCCTTCGGCTTCTCCCGGGGGGCCGCCGGGGGAGGAGCGGGGGGAGCCGCGGCGGGCGTGCCCCCGGGCGGGGGCAGGGAGGCGGTCCCGGGGGCCCCCCGGGCGGGAGCCGGGGACCGCCCGGGCTTCGCCGGCGAGGCCGGGGGGATCCGGAGGACCATCCCCACGCGGAGCGGGGTCGTCACCTTCATGTCGTTGTACGCGGCCAGTTCCGCCGCCCTCCGGGAGGTCCCGAGGGTGGCCAGGGAGATCGCCCCCAGGGTGTCCCCCGAGGCCACGGTGTACTCGCGGTCCGCCTCCGGGTCGGCGCCGCCGCCGTCGATGGCGTCCTCGGGCGGGGCCGCCGGGGAGGGGGGCGGGGGGGGCGGGGGAGGCTCCTCTCCGCCGACGACGATCCTCACCCTCTCGTCCTCCGCGGGGAGGTCCCGCGGGAAGAGCGCCGTGGTCCTCGGGGGGTGGAGGCGGTCCCAGAGGAGGGCGCTGGCGAGGACGAGGGTGAGCGCGGCCAGGAGGCCGTAACGGAGTCCCATGGGGAATCTATCGGCGGAATCGGGGCGGTACCGGAACGGTGCCCGACAGGAACCGCGCCCGACAGGAAATGCAGCGGGGAACCCGGGGCCGGCCGGCGGCCGGCCCCGGGTTCGGGATCAGGCCTTCGCGTCCTCTAGGGCCGCGACCATGGCGTCGGGGTCCTTCCGGACGACCCACCCGAAGAGGTGGAGGAGCATGTGGCCGGGGAGGAGCAGGGCGAGGACCTCGCCGACCCGGGAGGGGATACCGTCCTGGGTGATGGCGATGACCATCCCGACCAGGAAGGCCGCGACGAGCCCGAGGACGGGGCCGCGGCCGAGCTTCCGGAGCCGGTCGAAGTACACCGGCAGGAAGAGCAGCATCGGGGAGGCGATGGCCACCGAGGAGTAGGACCCCACGACGACCCCGACGGTCATGACGAAGGCGAAGCCCTCCAGGCTCGAGGCGGCGCCCATGTTCACGAAGAGCAGCGTCATGGCGACGAGGAGCACCGTCATCGAGGTCCGGATGGTGCGGGAGAGGGTCTGGTTGATGGACTGGTTGATGAGGGTCGAGGTGGGGTGGACGTTCCTCCCCAGGTTCTCGCGGATGCGGTCGAACACCACGATGGTGTCGTTCATGGAGAAGCCGATGAGGGTCAGGAAGGACGCGATGACGGGCAGGTTGATCTTCACGTGGAAGAGGCCGAGGGAGTCCACGAGGGCCACGGCGCCGAGGGTGAAGAGCACGTCGTGGACGAGGGCGATGGCGGCGGCGAAGCCGTAGGTGAAGTCCCTGAACCGGAGCCGGAGGTAGACGATCTGGGCGAGGAGGGAGAGAAGGATGGCCAGGATCGCCTGGTCGCGGAGGCGCCGGGCGACGCCGGGGCCGATGAAGTCGCTCTGGGGCAGGGGCTCCGAGAGGTCCACTCCCTCGCGGGCCTCGACGGCGCGGACGAGGTCCTCGGCGAGGGCGAGGGCGGGGTCCCTCCCCGAGGCGGGGGTCATCTTCCCTGCCACCTTGAAGGAGACCGCGCCGGGGTAGGAGTCCGTGGGGTCCACGGTCAGGTCCGTCGCGGACCTGTAGGCGTCGGCGGTGAGGAGCACCTCCTTCACCGTGGCCGCCGTGATGGACTCCGTCTCGAAGTTGACGACGAGGGAGAAGGGGACCTTCCCGTCCGCGCCGGCGGCCCCGACGGCCAGCTCCTCGACGGCGTTGGGGACGAGTTCCGCCTTGAAGGCGGCCTCCACCTTCCTCGTGAAGGCGGCGCCCTCGACCTCGTCCTTGATGCGCGCGGTGAGCTCGTAGGAGTCGCTCTCCGTGGCGAGGTCCATCGACTCCGAATCGGTGCCGCGGGCCCGGATGGTGCGGAGGGCGACCTCCCCGAGGCCCTGGGACTGGATGCGGGACTGGACCTCGGCCATGGACATCCTCGACTTCATGGCGATGACGACCTTCTGGCCGCCGGTGAACTCGAGGTCGTACTTGTCCTCGACGGAGCGCAGCGCGAAGAAGACGGAGCCCGCGGCCACGGCGGCGATGGAGACGCGGAAGAAGTTCGCACGCAGGCCCATCCAGTCGTAGGTGATCTTCCCGAGGATCTTGAGCATGCTGAACTCGGTGAGGATCCCCTTCTCCATGCCCCAGAGGAAGAGCGTCCTGGTGACGTAGAGGGCGGTGAACATGGAGATGACGAGGCCGAGGATGAGGGTGAGGGCGAAGCCGCGGATGGGGCCGGTGCCGATCCAGTAGAGGATGACGGCGGTGATGATGGTGGTGAGGTTGGAGTCCAGGATGGTGATGAAGGCGCGGTCGTAGCCCGCCGTCACCGCCTGGAGGAGCCCCTTGCCGGCGGCCTTCTCCTCGCGGATGCGCTCGTTCACGAGGATGTTGGCGTCCACGGCCATGCCGAGGGTGAGCAGCAGGCCGGCGATGCCCGGCAGCGAGAGGGCCGCGTCGAGGAAGATGAGCACGCCGAGCGTCATGACGAGGTTGAGCAGCACCGCCAGGTTCGCGACCCAGCCGGCCCCCCTGTAGAAGACCGCCATGAAGGCGATGACGAGGAGGAAGGAGACGCCGACGGCGATGCGCCCGCGGCGGACGGCGTCCTCCCCGAGCCCCGGCCCGACGACGAAGGAGGAGACCTCCTCGGGCTTCACGCGCAGCGAGCCGGACTGGAGCACCGTCACCAGGTCCTGGGCCTGCGCCTGGGAGTAGGGGTTCGCGCTGCTGTAGATCTTCCCGCCGCCGGGGAGCTTCGAGTGGATGACCGGCGCGGTGGTCACCTTCCCGTTGAGGACGATGGCCATCTGGCGGTCGATGTTGTCGCCGGTGAAGTCGCCGAAGGCGGACTTGCGGCTGGGGATGATGGAGAAGTAGACCTCGTAGCCCTGGCCCCCCTCCTGCATCGGGGTCCGCCCGAAGTTCGCCGATTCCAGGGCCTTGCCGTCCCACTGGAACCGGGCCTCGGCGTCGGCGAGGCTGCGCTCGGCGTCGGGGACGGTCACCGCCCCGCCCGGCGCGGCCCTCGCCGCCTCGAGCTCGGCCTTCGCCTTGACGTCGGGGACCTCGAGGAGGTACTCCTTCTGCCCGTCCTCCCCGTCGGAGCCGTACCAGCGGAAGCCGGGGGTGGGGACGTAGGCTTCCTTCTCGCGCTCCCGGCGGGCGGACTCGGCGCCGGCGAGTTCGGGCTTCGCCACGATGCGGAACTCCAGCGAGCCCACCTGCTTCATGATCCCCTTGATGCGGTCGATCTCCTCCTTGCCGCGGCCGGGGAGCTCGACGGTGAACTGGTCCGCGCCGGACTCGAAGATGTTCACTTCCGACACGCCGAACTGGTCGACGCGGAACTGGGTGACCCGGATGGCGTCCTTGAGGATGGCGGCCTGGTCCTTGCCCTCCTCCTCGACGGCGCGGACGCGGTAGGTGATGGAGGCGCCGCCCTTGAGGTCGAGGCCGAAGTTCAGCTCGTACTTCTGACCCTGGAACCGGGCGTAGAAGAGCCACGGGAGAAGGGTGGTCCCCAGCAGTGCCACGAGGCACACCAGGAAACGTCGGGAGATCGTCGCTTGCATGGACTTCCTGCTTGTGGACCTTTTGCCTGCCTAGGAGGTGCCCTCCGCCGCGGCCCCCTCGCGGAGGACCTCCACGACGGAGGAGCGGCGGATGCGGACCTTGACGTCGGGGTTGTCGCTGATCCGGAGGACGACCTCGTCGTCGCGGAGATCGACGACGGTGCCGAGGAGCCCCCCGCCGGTCGCCACGCGGTCCTTCTTCTTCATGGAGTCGAGCATCGCGCGGCGCTCCTTCTCCTGCTTCTGCTGCGGGCGGATGAGCAGGAAGTAGAAGATGAGCGCGATGGACCCGAACATGACGAGCTGGGGGAGCCAGACGGGGCCTCCGCCGCCGGGCCCCGGGGCTCCGGGGGCCGCCGGCGCCCCGTCCTGCGCGAGGACGGGGAGGAGGGAGGAGAGGTCCGCGCGGCAGAAGTCCATCGTGGCGATGCTCCGTTTCCGATGAAGGTGCGCCCCCGGGTGCGGCCCGGGGGGCGCGCGTCGGGGGCCCGGCGCCCGGCCGACGCAATTCCTCCGCCCGGGGGGGCCGGAAAGGGTCCAATCCTAGGGTGCGCGGCCCCGTGGACAAGGATTCCGGGGGCCCGGCGCCGGGGAGGTCCCGCGGAGTGAGGGTCCTGGTCTGCATGAGCGGGGGGGTGGATTCCTCCGTGGCCGCGGCGCTGCTGCGGGAGGAGGGCCACGAGGTGGCAGGCCTCTTCCTCCGCGGGGCCGGGGGGAAGGACCCGCCGGCACCGCCGCCGCCGGGGGGGCCGCGCCGCCTTCCCCGGGGCTGCTGCTCCGCGGTGGACGCCGCCGACGCCGCCCGCGTCGCGGACCTCCTCGGGATCCCCTTCTACGCGGCGGACTTCTCCGAGGAGTTCGAGGGGCTCGTGGAGGGCTTCGTCGCGGAGTACCTGCGGGGGCGGACCCCCAATCCCTGCGTCCTCTGCAACAGGGACCTCAAGTTCGGACGCGCCCTCGAGTACGCCCGGGCGCTGCGCTGCGACCGGGTGGCCACGGGCCACTACGCCGCCGCCGGGGAGCGCGGGGGGCGGGCGGGGCTCCGCGCCGCCGTGGACGGGGGGAAGGACCAGTCCTACGTGCTCTTCCCGCTCTCCCAGGAGGCGCTGTCCGTCTCCCTGTTCCCCCTCGGCCCGCTCCGCAAGGAGGAGGTGCGGGCGCGGGCGCGGGCGCTCCGGCTCCCCGTGGCGGACAAGGCGGAGAGCCAGGACATCTGCTTCGTGCCCGGCGGGGACTACCGCGAGGTCCTCCGAGCGAGGGCCGGCGACGCGCTCCGCCCCGGGGAGTTCCGCGACGGGGAGGGCCGGGTCCTCGGGACCCACGGCGGGGCGGCCCTGTTCACCGTGGGCCAGAGGCGCGGCCTCGGTCTCGCCGGGAGCCCGCGCCCCCTCTACGTCACCGCCATCGACGCGTCCTCCGGGGAGGTGACCCTCGGCGAACCGGCGGACCTCCACGCCCGTTCCGTGGTGGTGGGGGGCTGGAACGCGGTCTCCGCCCCGGAGCCGGCGCCGGGGGAGCGCCCCCTCCCCGGGAGGGCGAAGGTGCGACGGGGCCACGAGCCGCAGGCGGCGGCGGCGGAGGGGCTCGGCGGTGGGCGGGTGCGGCTTCGCTTCGAGGAGCCGGTGCGCGCCGCGGCGCCGGGCCAGGCGGCGGTCCTCTACGACGGGGAGGGCTGGGTGCTCGGCGGAGGGTGGATCGAGGCGGCGGAGCGGGGGACCCCGTGAGGGGACTAGATCTTCGACTTGAGATCCAGCCCCGCCCTGAAGCCCACGGTCTTCCCCGGGGGGATGCGGATGACGGCGCCGTTGCGGGGGTCGCGCCCCTCGCGGGCGCGGCGCTTCTTGACGGTGAAGGTCCCGAAGCCGACGAGGGTCACCTTCTGCTCCTTGCGGAGGCCCCGCTGGATGCCCGCGAGGACGGCGCCGATGGCGCGATCCGCGGCGGCCTTGCTGCAGTTGCCCATGGACCTAGCGACAATCTCCGTCAGCTCCCCCCGATTCATGCTCGCCCCCCCTGCCCCTTCCCTGCCCGTGGCCGCCGCGCCCTTCCCGGAGCGTGCGCGCCGGGGGGATTGTGTCCCTCCCCCGGCGGCGGGGCCAGCGTTTTCTCCCGGGGTCCGCGATGAAGATCCGTCCCGGCCCCCTGCGGACGGCGGCGGCCGCCGCGGCGCTCCTGGCGGCGGCGGCGGCCTTCGGCGGCGCCCGGGCGGAGCGGGTGCGCATGGTGGTGGTGGACTCCTCCCTCAGCGTGGCGGGCTCGAAGCCCTCCCGCGGGGCGGGGAGCGGCCCGCTCCGGCCGGGGGAGGGTGGGCGGCCGGACCGGGAGGGGCTCGCCTGGTTCGCCGGGAACTTCGTCCTCGACTACCCGCCGTCGAGGGAGCCCCCCGTCGTCGCCCGCGCCGGCTTCGCCAGGCCCCACCCCGGGGAGACGGACATCGCCGCCGCCCTCCGCGGGGCCCTCGCCCTCCTCCCCCCGGAGGCGGAGGGCGAGATCCTCCTCGTCACCGACGGGCGGGCCACGAAGGGGGACACGGCGGCGGCCCTCGCCGAGGCGAGGAGCCGCGGCGTGGCGGTGCTCGCGGTCCCCCTCGAAGGCGGCCCGCTCCCGGCCCGTGTCGCCGCCGTGGAGGCCCCCGCGCGGGTGCGGCCCGGGGAGCGGATCCCCGTCTCGGTCGTCGTCGCCGGGAGTCCCGGGGAGAAGACGACGGTGGTCCTCGAGGACGGGGCGGCGGGCGCCTCCGAGAGCCGCGAGTGCGTGGTGCCGCCGGGGGGGAGGGGCCGCATCGTCTTCGCCCGCGAGGCCGGGGGGCCCGGGGTCCGGATCTTCCGCGCCGACGCCGAGGGGGCGTGGCGCGGAGCGAGCCGCGCCGAGGCGGCGGTGCTGGTGGAGGGGGAGGCGGCAGTCCTCCGCCTCGGCTCCGCCCCGGCCGGCTCCGGCGTGGCGGCCCTCCTCCGCTCCCTCTCCGGCGGCACGGAGGTGGGCGACGCCGCGGGGCCCGCCGCCGTGGCGGCCCTCCTCGATGCCGTGGACCTCGCGTCCACGGCGCTGCTGGTCCTCGACGACCTCCCCGAGGCGGCGCTGCCGCCGGGCGGCGGCGAGCGCATCGCACGGGCCGTGGAGGGGGGCCTCGGCCTCGTCGTCCTCGGCGGGCCGCGGACGCTGGGCGCCGGGGGCTTCGCGGCGCGGCCCCTCGAGGAGGCGCTGCCCGTGCGCTGCGCCGCGGAGAGGCCCCGGCCCCTGGTGGTGCTCGCCATCGACGCCTCGGGCTCCATGGAGGGAGCGG
Organism: uncultured Planctomycetota bacterium; assembly: GCA_964370855.1. Classification (GTDB taxonomy): domain Bacteria; phylum Planctomycetota; class JAJSAM01; order JAJSAM01; family JAKLKS01; genus JAKLKS01. The sequence continues at coordinate 22,019 of CAYJMF010000031.1, forward strand.
CGGCGGGCGGCGGCTCCCTCGCGGCGGAGGCACGCACCGCCGCGGCGGCCCTGGTGGAGCGGCTCCCGAGGGACGCGCGCCTCGCCCTGGTCCGGTTCCACGACGGGCTCGCCGCGCCCACGGAGATCTTCGACCTCGCGTCGGAGGAGGGCCGGGCGGCGGCCGCCGCTTCCGCGCTCCGGGTCCACCGGCCCGGCGGCGGGACCCGCTTCGCCGCCGCCGCCGCGGAGGCGAGGGAGGCCGTCGCGCGCGCCCCCGGCCCCGGCGTGCGGGTGCTGCTCATCGTCACCGACGGGAGGCCCTCGGAGGACGGGGGCGACCTCGCCGGCCTCGGGGCCGCCCTGGCGCGGGATCGGTTCGCGCTCCGCGTGGTGCCCGTCGGCCCCGAGGCGGACCGCGCCGCCCTCGGGGCCTTCGTGGAGGCCGCCGGCGGGGAGGTCGTCGCCGTCGGAGCGGGGGCCGGGGAACGCTCCCTCGCCGACGTCCTCCTCGCCGCCTCCGGCGCCGCCGACCCCTCCCTCTGGTCCCCGGATCCCGTGGCGGTCCGGACCGGGGCGGACCCCGCCCCGTGGGGAGCGGCTCCCTCGGGCCTCCCCCCGGCGGCGGGACGGAACCGCGTCTGGCCCCGGAAGGGGGCCGCCCTCTGGCTCGTCGGCGACGACGGGAGCCCCCTCCTGGCCGCCGCCCGGCGCGGGCTCGGGCGGAGCGTCGTCTTCGCGGCGCCCCCGGAGGGGGGGGACGCTGCCTGGGCGACGGCGCCCGCGGCGGACCTCCTCGCGGCGGCCTTCCGCTGGGCCGTCCGGGACCCGGGAGCGGAAGGGGCCGAGGCCTCCGCGGCGCTCCTGCCCGACGGGGGGATCGCCGCCCGGCTCTCCGCCTCCCCTTCGCCGGCGGGGGAGGTCCGCGCCGGCGGCGTGGCGCTGCGCCGCACCGGGCTCTCCTCCTGGGAGGGAACGGTCCCCCCCTCGGCCCTCGACGGGGAGGTCCTCGCCTTCACGGCGGGGGAGGTCCTCCTCGCCCGGGTCGCCCCCGCCCGCGCCCCCTCCACGGAGAACGCGGTCCTCGGGACCGACGCCGCCGCCCTCGCCGCCCTCGAGGTCGCCGGGCGCGGTGCCGCGGGCCGGCGCGGGGGCGCGAACCCCGCCGCCCTCTCCGCCGGCCTCCTCGCCCTCGCCCTCCTCCTCGCCGCGGCGGGGGCCGAGGCCCGGTCTTTCGGCGCGCCCCGGGCCGTCTGAGGGATAGTGACGGGCAAGGAGGGTGCCATGGGATTCCGCGCGTCGCTCGCCGCTTCCGTCGTCCTCGGCGCAGCGCTCCTCGGCGGGTGCGCCTCCCCCGGCGAGGAGACGGACGAGGCCACGGCGGTCCAGATCCGGGGCCTCATCCGGGACCTCGGCACCACCAAGGGATCGGAGAAGGAGAACACCATCCTGACCCTCGGCCAGATCCTCCGGGCCCGGTCGGTGCCCTTCCTCCTCGAGGCCCTGGAGGGCGACTCCAATCCCGACGTGAGGGCCGGGTGCGCCCACGCCCTCGGCATCGCCCAGGACGGGGCCGCCGTGGAGCCCCTGTTCCGCGCCCTCGGGGACTCCAACGACGGGGTGCGCTACACCGCCGCCTACAACCTCGGCCTGTTCCGGGACGCCCGGGGGATCCCGGCGCTCATCGAGTCCCTCAGCAGCGCCAACGTCATGCACCGCTACAGCGGCCACCAGTCCCTCGCGTTCCTCACGAAGAGGGACTTCGGCTTCGACGCGCGGGCCGAGCCCGAGGCGCGGGAGGCGGCGGCCCGGCGGTGGGAGGAGTGGTTCCGCGACATCCAGGCCTCCGGCGGCGAGGGCGCCTCCCTCCTCCCCACGGAAGGTGCCATCCGCCGCTAGGGGGAGTCCAGGGCCCGGAGGAGGGCCTCGAAACGGGGGTCGCCCCGCAGCGAGGCCAGGTCCTCGTCGACCCGGGCGTGCGCCCCGTCGTCCCAGCCGAGCCTGACGGCCTCGGCCAGTTCCCGCAGGGCGCCCTCGGCGTTCCCGGAGAGCGCCAGGGAGCAGGCCAGGTTGTAGCGGACCCCGGGATCCAGCGGCCGGAGGGAGGCCAGCCGGCCGTCGAGCCGGAGGCCCTCCTCGATGCGGCCGGCGCGGGTGTGGACGTGGGCCAGGAAGGCGAGGGCTTCCAGGTCCTCGGGATCGCGGCGAAGGGCCTCCTCCATGATCCCGACGAGGAAGTCGTCGCCGATCCGCTGCAGCCAGGGGGCGTCAGGATCCATCGGCAGGGGGCTCCCGGCGGCAATGCGTCCGCCGCCGCCCTCCATCCTACAATGCTCCAATGAAGGCGCACGCCCTCCTCCTCCTGGTTCCGCTGCTGTCCGCGGCCTGCGGCGGCCTCCGCCCGCCGGCGCGGACGGTCCCGGAGCCCGACCGGCTCTCCGACGGCCAGCGGGATGCCTATCTCTCCGCCCTCGAGGACGCCGCCGCGGGGCTGCCGGCGAAGGCCCTGGCCCACCTGGAGCCCCTGGCCGCGCTCCGGCCCCTCCACGTCCCGTCCCACCTCCTCCGACAGGACCTGCTGCGGGGGGAGGGGAGGGAGGAGGAGGCCGCCCTTGAGTACGGGGCCCTCGCGGCGGAGCCCGGCGCCACCGCCGACGCCGAGGTGCTGCGCGTCCGCACTTCGGCCCTCCCCGGGCCGCAACGGGTGGCCGCCTACCAGGCGGCGGCCGCCCGGGACGCCGCCTCCCCCTGGCCCCGCATCGCCCTCGCCGTGGCCCGCAGGAAGCAGGCTCGGGACCTCGAGCAGGGGAGCCGCGAACGGGCCCTGCAGGGCTTCGCCGTGGAATCCCGCGCCCTCCACGAGGAGGCCGTGGCCGCCGCGGGCAGGGCCCGCACGGAGGCGGAGCGGGCCGTCGCCCTGGCCCCGGACCTCGCCGCCTCCCATGCCTGCCTCGCCGGCGCCCTCGCCGAGGCGGCGGACCTCGCGAGGGGGACGCCGGAGGCCGCGCGGGATCTCCGCGGCGAGGCCGTGGATGCCTGCGGGAAGGCCCTCGCCATCGATCCCGGCGATCCCCGGGTCCTCCTCGAGAGGGCCCTCCTCCATCGCGACTCCCAGAAGCTCGACGAGGCCCTCCGGGACTTCGAGGCGGCCGCCCTCGCCGCCCCCCGCGACCGGGAGATCCTGGCGGAGCGGGCCGCGGCACTGGAGTCGAGAGGGAGGACCGGCGAGGCCCTCGCCGCGTGGAGGGAACTCCTGGAGATGGAGCCCCGGTGGACCGAGGCGTGGATGGACGGGGCCGGCGCGTCCCTCGGGGCGGGGCGCCTCGACGAGGCCCTGGAGCGGTACCGACGGGCCGACGTCCTCTACGCGGAGGGAGGCGGAGAGAGGTGGCGGGCGCTTCGCGGGGTCGCCACGACCCTGGCCCAGATGGGGCTCGACCGGGCCGAACCGGATCGCCTCGCGGAGGCCCTCGGGACGGTCCGCGCCTACGCGGCGGAGGGGGGCCCGGACCAGGCCTGGGTGGAGAGCATGATCTACACCCTCGGCGGCGAGGAGGGGGGGGCCGCCGGGGATCCCGACGGGGGAGACGGCGCGCGCCGGCGCTCCCCCTAGGGCTTCAGCCCCACCACGAGGCCCGCGTTGTCCCCCGACGCCGTGACGAGGATGCTCCCGTCCCCGACGGGCTCCGTGAGCAGGCGTCCGAGCTCCGAACGGGTCCAGATCACCTCGTTCTTCGCCAGGTCGAAGGCCAGGAGCACGCCCCCCGCGCCGCTCACGTAGAGGGTGTCCCCCATGACGTGGACGCCCCCCTCCACGGGATGGCCGATGGAGGTCGTCCCGCGCCGCGCGCCGTCCGCCGCGGCGAAGGTCACGAGGGTTCCCCGGGCGGTGACGGCCAGGACCCCGTCCCCGCGGAGAACGGGGCGGGCGCCGACGGGGCCGTCGACCTCGGCGGACCAGGTCACCTTCCCGTCGGCCAGGGCGATCCTCTCCACGGTGGAGGACTCGGTTCCCGCCAGCACGCCCCCCCGGCCGTCGGCGACCATGGTGCCGAACACCGGCCCCTTGAGGGAGGCGGACCACTTCTCGGCGCCGTCGGAGGCGGAGAGGGCGACCACGCGCTGGTCCGCGAGGGGGACGAGGACGAGGCCGTCCAGGGCGAGGAGCCGCCCCGAGACGGGGGACCCGAGGGGCTTCGCCCACTTCTCGACCCCGCCGCCGGATTCCAGCGCGTGGACCTTCCCGTCGGAGTCGCCGAAGATCACGAGGCCGCCGGAGAGGACGGGTGCGCGCTCCAGGGCGGTGCCGATGGGGGTCTTCCACGCGACGGCCTTCGCGGCGAGGTCCACGGCGAAGGCCTCGCCGTCTTTCCCCCCGAAGTAGGCCCGCCCGCCGGAGACGAGGATGCCGCCGCTGATTCCGCTGAGGCTCCCCGTGTCCACCTGGAAGAGGAGGTTGCCCGAGGAGGCCTCGAGGGCGCGGAAGAGGCCCCCGCGGGTGCCCACGAGGACCATCCCTCCGGAGAGCCCGGGGCGCCCCTCCACGGCGGCCCCCGCGGTGGTCGTCCAGAGGTGGGAGCGCTGCAGGTCCACGGAGACCTCGGCCACCCTGTCCCCCTCGATGCCGGTCCGCTCCATGACGGCGGCGTCGAAGCCGGGCATGGAGAGCTCGATGATGCTCTTCCCCTGGTAGGGGTAGTGGACGGTGCAGGGAGTGGTGAAGGAGACGGTGCTCGTCCCCGTCCCCTCGCCGAGATCCGCCGTGAGGTCGAGCTTCGCCCCGGCGGGGCGGGTCACGACGCGGAGGGGGAGGAGGGCCCGCCCCCGGAAGGAGACGTCCTGGGCGGCGGAGATGGTCTTCTTCAGGATGTCGAAGGAGGCCTGGTAGTTGCCCCGCTTCTCCTCCGCCTCCGCCCTGAGGAGGGAATCGGAGATCCCCTTGAGGAGGGTCCTCATGCCCGTCACGTCGCCCTCCAGCCGGAGGTCGCGCAGGAGGCGATCCGCGACGGGGGCGAAGTACTTCTTCGGCTCCTGCACCTTCAGTTCGGCGCACCGCTTGAGGAAGGCGTCGCAGGCCTCGATGCCGACGGCGAGTCTGCCGCTGTTCTTGGATTCGCTGACGGCGGCGAGGGTGGCGGAGTACAGGGCCTGCATCTCGTCGCGGAAGACCTCGGCCCTGGCGCGGTGCCGGAGGTCCTCCAGGGTGCCGTAGCCGGACTGCATGTCCTGGAGGGCGAGGAAGAGCTCCGGCATCCGGAGCGTCTCGACCCCCATGAGCTTCCCGTCGGAGACCTTCTTCAGCACCGCCACCACGGCGGTCCAGTCCGTGCGCTCCCGCCCCTGAAGCGCGTGGTCCGCGATGGCGAGGATCTCCCGGACCCTCGCGGCCTCGACCTTGGTCACGTCGGTGTTGCCCACGTCGTCCTTGGCGTCCTTCACGATCTTCGCCTGGTCCCGGAGGGCCCCGGCGGGGACCTGGAGGACCGCCATGTAGGCCTTCTGGAGCCGGGTCCACATCTTGTCCAGGTCGTCCCCCTTGACGTCGGCGAGGGACTGGTTGGTGATCTCGGGGAGGATGTCCAGGATCCTGACGACGCCGCCCTCGAAGTCCCCGGCCTTCACCAGGGCCATGGCGGGATCGATGATGGCGGTCCGGAGGCGGCCCTCGAGCTCCTTGATGCGCTTCTCCCGCTCCGGGGAGGAGCGGCGATCGGCGAGCTCGCGGAGCAGCGCGTCGGCCCTCTTGCCGAGCTCGCTGTCGGCGGATTCGCCGGCCCTGACCCCCTGGAGGAACGCCTCCGCCTCGTCCCACCCCGGCCCCGCGGGGCCCCGGATCACGGCCTCGGTCTCCTCGATCTTCTGGGCGGTGGTCTTGATCATCATCCACCCGGCGACGGCCACGGCGACGACGCCGAGGACGCCCGCCGCCCTGAGGACCTTCTTCCGGGTTTCGCGGGCCTTCTCCCCGGCGAGCAGGTCCTGGATCCGCTCCTTGTAGTCCTTGTTGTCGGGCTCGAGCTGGGCCAGCTTCCGGTAGACCTCGAGGATCTCCTTGCGGTCGGCCTTGGCCGCCTCCATGTCGGCGGCGACGGCGAGGATCTCCTTGAGCCCGTCCTCCCGCTGGCCCATGGCGATGAGGCAGTTGGCCCGCTGGCGGCGGAGGGAGTGGCTCTCGGGGACGAGGGCGAGCCCCTTGTCGAGGACCCGGAGGGAGCCGTGGAAGTCGCGATCCTCGGCGAGGAGGCGCGACGCCTCGCGGCAGGACTCCTCGGCCTTGGCGAACTGGTCGAGGGAGGCCTGCACCTCCATGAGGAGCTCGTGGGCGCCCTCGTTGTGGGAATCGTGCTCGACGGCCTTCCGCAGGGCCTCCACGGCCTCGGTCTTGTGCTCCTGGGCCTTGAGGGCGGACCCGAGGGCGGCGTAGGTCTTCGAGGCGACCTTGCGATCCCCCGCGGCGGACTGGGCCTCGGCGAGGGAGGAGAGGAGGCCCGCGTTGGCCGGATCGAGCTTCGCCGCCCGGGCGAGGAGGCGGGAGGCCCGCGCGTAGTCCTTCTTCTCGAGGAAGGGCCGGGAGGCGGCCTCGAGGGAGGATGCGTCCATGGTGATGACGAGGCCGTTCTCGATGAGCTTCGCCATGGAGAGGGCGGTGTCGAAGGGGGAGAGGTAGAACTCGTCGAAGGCCTGGGCGACGTCGAGGGAGCCGTCGAGCATCTGGTAGAGGAGGCGGGTGGGGCGGTCGTACTTGTCCTCGGGGAGGGGGTCCTCGCTCCTGCGGGCGTAGAACTCCTCCTGCTCGCCGATCTTCTGGAGGGCGAGGCCGTACTCGTCGGATCGGCGGGCGGCCTCCATGACGACGTCGGTGACGCTGAAGAAGAACTCCGCGAAGGGGCCGGGGCCGCCGGAGGGCCCGGCGTTGGCGCCCTCGAGGAACTGGAACTTGCCGGACTTCCAGTTGAAGGACTCGTAGATCTCCTCCGCCGCCTGGTACTTGCATGCGTCGGAGATGTCCTCGGCCTTGACGAGGCCGGTCTGGAGGAGGATGTCGCCGAGCTTGGTCTCCTTGGCGCGCTCCTGCTTGAGGACGGCGACCTTGAGGTCCCCCTCGGCGAGCTTTCCCATGCCGACGAGGAGGTTTCCGAGGCGGAACTTCCGCGCGCTACGGGAGGTGAGGAGGGAGACCCCGTCGTCGCTGAAGTAGAAGCGGCGCTCCGTCTCGCCGACCTTCACGACGAGAGTGCCGGACTGCCGGTTCATCCCCAGGGTCTGGAAGATGTCGGCGAGCCCGAGATTTGTAAGGTCGCCCTCGAAGGCCATGGGATTCCCCCGCTGGAAACGGTCCCCTTGCCCGGGGCCGCCTTGCCGCCGCCCAGAAACCCGGCTAGAATCAGCCTGCGGCGGAAATCCTAACCCGCGTTCTTCCATGGGGAAAGGACTACCCCTCTCCCGCCCGCACGACTCCGGAGGTCGCCTTGCTCCACCTGGTCTGCGACTGCGGCGCCCTGCTCACCCTGCCGCCCACGGCGGGGGGGAGGACCGTCTCCTGCCGCTCCTGCGGGGCCACGCGGCCGGTGCCGGACCCAGCGGCGCTGGGGCTGTCGGAACACCTCGGGAGCGCGGCCCCGTCCGCCTCCGCGCCCGCCCCCGCGCCCGCCCCCGTCCCCGCGTCCGCCCCCGGCACCCTCCCCGCGTCCACCGACGCGCCCCTGCCCGCCCACCACGCCCCCTCCTTCGGCCGGGACGACCGTCTCGACCTCCCCTCCCTGGAGCGCCACGCCGCCCGCATGGGGGCGCTCTCGGTGCTCGTCTGGGCGGCGGGCATCCTCGGGGCCGGGGGGGCCTTCGTCCTCTCCTCGAGGCCACAACCGGAGCGTGCCCTCCTGGCCATCGCCTGCCTCTTCGCCGCCCTCCTCGCGTCGGCCGGCTTCCGCGCCGCCCGCGCCTCCGCCCTGGCCGCGGTGGCGCTGGCGCAGCGGCAGCGGGAGATGCTGCAGGGGATGGAGCGGTAGGAAGGGAAGGAACGAGAGAGAGAAGGGACTCCCGGTTTCACCCCGGATTCCCTTGACTTCCCGCCTAGTGATATACAAAGATATATCACATGGGCACGCCTTTCCTCGTCCGCGTGGATCCCGGCGACGGCCTCCCGCTCTATCGCCAGATCGTGGAGCAGGTGAAGGCGGCCATGGCCAAGGGGCTCATCGGCCCCGGCGACCGGCTCCCCTCCCACCGCGATCTCGCCCGCGACCTCCTCGTGGCCCCCCTCACGGTCTCCCGCGCCTACGAGGCGCTGGAGCGGGAGGGGCTCATCGCCACGGTGCGGGGCCGGGGGACCTTCGTGGCGGGGGAGGGGGCGCGGGTGGCGCGGGAGGCGGAGGCGTCGCTCCGGGGGAAGGCGGCGTCGCTGGCCCGGCAGGCCCGCGCGCTCGGTCTCACGCGGCGCGAGGCGCTGGAGGCGCTGCGGGACGTCTGGGACGAGGGGAAGGAGGAGGCGTGAGCGATCCGGCGGTGCATCTCGACGGGGTGACGCGGCTCTACTCGGGCATCGGGAACGGGGTGCGGGATCTCTCGCTCCGTCTCGAGCCGGGGGAGTCCTACGGGCTGCTGGGGCGCAACGGGGCGGGGAAGACGACGACGCTGCGCCTCGTGATGGGGATGCTGCGGCCCGGGGCGGGGACGGTGCGGGTGTTCGGGCTGGATCCCTTCGCGGTGCCGGAGAAGGCGCGGCTGCGGGTGGGGTACCTCGCCGAGGACCAGGAGATGCCGACGGTGCTGACGCCGGCGGACCTGTTCCGGCTGCACGCGGATCTCTACCCGACGTGGGACCGGAAGTTCGCCGAGGACCTGGTGCTGCGGTTCCGGATCCCGGCCGGGGAGCGGCTGCGGAACCTCTCGAAGGGTCAACGGCGGCAGGCGGCGCTGGTCTGCGCGGTGGCCCACCGGCCGGCGCTGCTGGTGCTCGACGAGCCCGGGGGCGGGCTCGACCCGGTGGTGCGGCGGGAGTTCCTGGAGGAGGTGATCGATCTGCTGTCGTCGCAGGGGACGACGGTGCTGTTCTCGAGCCACCACCTGCAGGAGGTGGAGCGGATTGCCGGGCGCATCGGGATCCTCGAGGGGGGGCGGCTGCGGCTCGAGGGGGACCTGGCGGCGCTGCGGGAGAACTCCTGCCGAGTGCTGGTGGAGGGGGAGGGGGTGCAGGTCAAGGCGGTCGAAGGCTGCATCCGCGCGGCGCGGAAGGACGGCGCCACGGCCCTCACGTTCCTCTGCACGGAGGAGGAGGCGCGGCGGCGGGTGAAGGCGGCCCTCGGCCGCGAGGTCCGGCAGGGGACGTCCATCTCGCTGGAGGACCTGTTCGTGGATCTCCTGGGGGAGGAGAGGTGAAGGCGCTCCTCGCACTGCAGTGGCGAATCCTCGTACGGACCACCATCGGTTCCCGATGGTCGGGCGTCTCCGTGGCCGTCCTCCTCACGCTGCTGATGGTCCCGTATCTCCTCCTCAATCGCCCTCCCATGATGCCCCTGGTCCCCGTGCTCCTCCTCCTCGCCATCCCCTGGGTCCTTTTCGCTACCCATGTCCTGCAAGTAATGGAGGTCGCCGCGGCCGCGCTCCCCATGGCCCGCTCCCGGATCCTCCTCGCCCACCTCCTGCAGACGGGGACGGCCTGGGCTCTCGTCGCCCTCTGCGTGGCGCCCCTCCTGCGCTCGGCCCACCCGGGCGAGGAGGAGGGAACGGTTCTCCTCCAGCTCCTGCTCCTCGTCCTGACCGTCACGTGGACCCCGGCCCTCGCGCAGTCGGCCTACGCTCGAGGGTCGATCGTGCTCTGGCTTCTGGCCGCGGTCCTCTACTTCGGCCCCGCCGTCTGGATGGAGTTCCTGTTCCCCCTGCGCATTCTCGGGGCCTCCGATGTCCCCATTCCCGCGCCGGGGATTCCGGCGCTGCGGGCCCAGGCGGCGCTGACCGTGCTCTTGGGGACCCTGTTCTACCTTCGCTCCGGTGACCGGGGAGGCGTGGGATCCCGAAGCGGGAGCGGCCTCGAAGGAACGGGCCGGCCGGGAAAGGTCATCGTCGGGAGGGCGATCCCCGGGGGGCGGTCCCTCCCGGTGTGCCTTCACTTGTCCGCCTCCACACTCTCCCTGGCGCTCTTCATCGTCATCTGGGGGACCTGGTTCTCCTTCCGCGCCAGGGAGGCTTCCGCCGACGCCTTCATTCTCGGGCAACTCGTCCTCCTTACGGGCTTCTCCCACTATGGCGTCCTCAGGGGGTGGCGGTTGTGGATCTCCCTTCCCGTGAACCGTTCGCGGGCATTCCGGATCCTGATGATCCCCTCCCTCGCGCTTCTCCTGTTCGGCGCGGGCCTCCGGGCCTTTCTCGTCCAGGGAGAGGACCGGGTCCGGACTTTCCCGGTGGCCGGGTTCCGCGGGGGAGTCGGATCCAATGTCGACGTCCCGGGGGTGGGGAGGCAGGGTGGATCAGGGGACCCGAGGGCCAAGGGTGGCGGGTTCTTTGAACGCGCAGTCTCGATGAGGATGGAGGAGCGTTTCGGCTATCGCCCGGACCCCGCGAGGTTGCGAGCCGCGATCCAGGAGGCCGTCGGTGCGGCTTCCCTTGCCGACGACCGATGGCAGCAGGGGAAACGGGGAGAGGCGGCGATAAACGATGCCTACGAGAGAATCATGGTGGCGTTCTCCCCGGAGACACGGTGGGCACTGCTGATCCGGAGCCTCGCCGACACCACGGCCCTGCTCCTCGTCGGTGCGCTCCTATTGCGTCTGGTCCTGCACCATTGGAAGAGGAACGGGCACCGCCACGTGGCGCTGGGGGCCGTCGCGGTCGGCTTCATGCTCGTGATCTTTCCCGATGCGGACCTCACCGGGGGGATGGCTCTCGCCCTGCGCGACGGGTACTACGCCGCGTACCAGGCGCTGCCGACCCTCTGCACGCTCGTCGTCCTCGTGGCCGCATGGATGGTGGTCCGGTCCTGCAGCCGGGCCTTCTGCCGGTTGGAGTGGGACATGCTCCCTGAACCGGCTGCGGGGGGCCTGGAAACATGAGGAGGGCCATTCCCCAACGGCTGCGCCCTCACCCGGATCGCGTGGGACATGCTTCCCGCGGATCCGAAGTGAGCCGCGGCATCATGAGGGCGGCACGAGGTCGTGGATCCCCCGACGGGCGGTCGTCGTGAGGCCCCTCCTCGCGCTGCAGGCGCGCATTCTCCTCCGCTGGGCTACGGGGCGGGCGGAGGGAGCGGTTCTCCTGCCTCTGACGGTCGCGGCGGTTCTTCTGGGCGGGTTCCTGGCGGGGACCGAGTCCGGCGACCCCTTCATCTTCGTCCTCGGGGCCGCCTTCTCCATCTGGGTCGCGATGGTGCAGACCATCGGCACGCTGGAGGAGGCGACCGCATCGGTCCCGCTCCTTCGCGGGACGGTGCTCCGGGCCTACGTCCTGTTCTGGACGGGAGCGTGGATCCTCGCCGCCGGGACTCTGGCCGTGCTCCAGGGAGGACTGCGGGAGGCCGACGGGGTCCTCTTCCGGACCCTGATGGTCTGCGGGGCCGCCGCCATCGGTTGGGTCCTCATCGTCCACGAGGCGGTACGACGTGCGTCGGCGGGAGTCTGGGTGGTCGCAGGTCTGTTGCTCCTGGGGTCGCTTCCGACCCTGGGGTTCCTGCTGCTCTTCGCGACGGTGATCCATGGCACCGGAGGCGGCACGGGCCCCGACCTCTTCTTCATCGGGCTCCCGGCAGTGGCGGTCAACCTCGCGGTGGGCTGCTTCCTGTTCCTCCGTTCCGGGGGGAAGGCGCCTGCCGTCCCCGGGGCGGGCGCGAGGGAACCCGCCCCCGCGGCGGCCCGCCGATCCGCCGGGGACGGGGAGACCGCGGCCGCCGGCCGCTCTCCGACCTCCTCTATCCTCCGCTCCACTTTCCTGACGTGGCGGGCCCTACCCTGGTTCCTCATTGGGTTCCTCGGCCTCCACTTCCGCGGCGGCGCCGACTGGGACGCCTTCACCATCGGGTTCTTCCCCCTCTGCGCCGCCAACGTCGCCATCGCCGCCCTCGGCACGATGCGCTGGCTATCCGCAACCTCGATCTCGAGAGCGAGGGCCTTCCGGATCCTCCTCGCTCCCTATCTCGGTCTCCTCCTTCTCGGGTTGGCCTCACGGGCCGTCGTCGTGGAGGTCCAGGATCGGACCGTGCTCTACGAGAACCACTGGCACGCCTACCCGGATTCGCGGGGCGTCTCCCCGATCCAGTTCGTGCCCATCGACAGTTCCCGTCAAGCGGAGAAGGACGTGCTGGGAGGGGATCCCGAGGCGCTCGTCGCCCGGACGTCGGACCACCTGGCCCGCCGGTTCGGTATCCGTGACGGAGGGGGGCGCGTTCGGGAGGCGATCCTCGGCGGGTGGCCGGGCGGGGGAGGGACGCCGCCCCCCGAAGCCGTCAACACGGAGGTGCGCGCCGCCCTCGACCGCGTGCGGGAGGCCTTCCATCCCGAACTGGCGGCCGTGCTCCACCGCCGCATGCTCGCCGACGCCCTGGCCTCCCTCGTGCTCGGCCTCCTCCTCCTCTGCGTCCACCTGGGGATCCGGGCCCCCTGGAAGACCCTGATCTGGTTCCTCCTCGTCCTGCCCCTGGTCCTCTCGATGCTCCCGACCCTCGGTCTCGGGGAACGGGCCGGAGCCCTAGCTCTCCGCGACGGCTTCTACGGCGCCTTCACGGCGTCACCGATCCCGTGCGCGCTGGCGGCCCTCGCCGTCGCGGCGCTCCTGCTCCGCCTGGCCTTCGCCGGCTTCCGCCGCCTCGAATACGACAACCTCCCGCCGGCGACGGCGAAGGATCTCGTGCAATGAAGAGGGTGCTCTCCGTCCTGCGGATGGAACTCCTCCTCCTCCGGAGGGGGGCTCCCCTGCCGCTGATGGCCTACGCGCTCCTCATCCCCCTCTTCCGCGAGCGGGACATCGGACACGTGATCGTCCGGGACGGTCTGCTCGCGCCGGTGCTCCTGGGCTCCACGGGGATCACCTTCGCCGTCGTCATCGGCCACATGGTGATCCAGCCGGCCCGATGGACCCTTCCCCTCCGGACCGGGTACATCCTGGCCGTGCGCCTGGCCTTCTGGGCGCTGGCCGGCGCCGCCGTTCTCGTCCCGCTCCTGGCACGGCCGGAGCGATACGGCTGGACCGGGGTCGCCGCCGCGGTGTCCACCGCCTTCTCGGGAGTGGCCGCCGGCGCCCTCTACGTGGCCATCACCCCCTCCTCGGGGTGGAGGAGGCCGGAGACGACCGTCTTCACCCTCCTCCCGATCCTCATCGCCCAGGGGGCCTTCTGGATCAAGGCCGTCACGGAAGGAAGTGCGGACTCCTGGGAGGCGGCAGCCTTCACCGTCGCCGTCGCCCTCTGCCTCGGCGGAGTCGCCCTGTACAGGGATGCTTCCAGGGAGTGCGCCCCGCCCGGGACCGCACCGGCGAGGGGACCGCGGAAGGCGGGGCCGATGCCGGAGGGACGGGGAACCCGCCGCGTGCTTCTGGCGGCGGTCTGGGGCGGGGGCGCCGGCTGGGCCGCGGTCCTTGTCTGCGGACTCGCGATCTGGGGCCTTCTCATCCGGACGAACGGTGGGCTCGGCGTCGGGCCCCTGTGGGAGATGGTGATGGGGTCCTGGTGGATCATCGCGTTCATGGCCTTCTCGTTCGCGGACCCGTTCATCCATCAAGGCCACCGGGGGGAGGCATTCCTCGACTCCCTTCCCATCTCCAGGCGGACCGTCTTCCTGCTCCGGACGGGACCCATGGTCGCCCTGTTCCTCGCGTCGGCCGCCGTCATCATCGCCGATGCCGGAAACCTGCGGTATCCATCCCTCGTTGTGGCCGACAGGGACGCCCTGACGTACACCCGCGGAGATCACATCCATCGGCTTCCCGTTCCCTTCGCCGAGTCTCGAACACCGGAGGACCTCGCCGGGCGGGTGGAGGCGTGGCTCGAGGAGAGACACGGTGCGACCGTGGACCGGAATGCGGTCGTGGATGCGGCCCACCCGGCCTGGTTCCTTCACCCTCAGCTTCCCGAGGACCTGAGCCGGACTCATGCCATTCGCGCTTCCCTGGAGGCCATCGATCCGGTCGTGCTGCCCTCCCTGCGGCGGGCCGCCCGGGAGCGGGCTCTCCTGGTCTGGATCCTCATCCTCGGCACCGCCTCCGTCCTGTATCGCCTCTCCCTGCGTTCGAGGCCCGGAAGCAATTCAGGGGGGTTCCCGCTCAAGGCCGTAGTCGGAGTCATCGCCATCGCCTGCCTCGCCGTCTGGGTGTCGAAGGGGGACCTGGCGAACGACTTCGCCGCGGGCATGACGGCGGTGTGGCTCGCCGTTGCGCGGTGGTTCCAGGCGCTCTGGCCCGTCTGGACCGCGGCGTGGGCGGCGGGGATGGTGCTCCTCTGGCGCTCCTCGGAGAGGGCCTGGCTGCGCTTCGATGCCGAGGACCGCGGACTCCTGAATCGGACCACGGCCGAGGTGGTCTAGGGGGATACGGTACCCGACCCGATGCCTCGGGGTTGGGCGCGCGACTTTCGGCCAGGAGAGAGCCCATCGCCCAACCCCGATGAATCGGGTCGGGTACCGTATCCCCGCCGCCGCCGCCGGAAGGGGACCTCTAGCGCGGATCGGGAGTCGATCCCCCGTGAGGTGAATCAAGGCGTGGCCGCATCTCCCGTCATCGCCGCGCCGCTCCCCGCCTTCCTCCCCCGCGGCCGCCCCTCCCGGAGGTAGGTGAGCACCTCCACCATCCGTTCCAGGCGCACGCCGTCGCCGGGCTGGCCGAAGTTGCGGAGCACGACCTCCTTCGCGAAGAGCTGCACGAGGTAGCGGAGCCTTCGCGTTCCGTCGCTCCTGACCTCGGCGTAGTCGCGGTGCCCGGTGTTGTACTCCCAGGCCCCCTCACGGAGCCGCGACCGCCAGCCCCCGGCCGGCTCGTGCACCGGGATGGGCTCCGGGATCCCCACGTCCCTGTCCCCGTTCCCCGGGGACTCCACGACCCGCACCTCCGCCGCCCCCTCCCGCCGCACCTCCCCCTGCACCGCGACGACGAGCACCCGCGCCGTCCCCGTCGAGGCCGGCGCCGTGAAGAGCGCCCCGTCCCCGTTGGGCTCGAGCGCCCCCGGCCCCTCCAGCGTCCAGGCGAAGGAGCACGCGCCCGCCGCCGGCCGCCCGTCGGCGTCGAGCGCGCGGGCGCGGAAGGGGCGGCTCGCATCCACGGGGATGCGGGCCCGCGCGGGGACGAGGCGCACCGCGTCGAGGGGACCCGGCGGGAAGAGCGCGTCGGGCGGGGAGTCGAGGAGCGGGGGATCGCCGTCGGCGGGGTCCTGCCCGGAGTCCTCCCCGATGCCGCCCTCGAGGCCGCCCTCCAGCGCCGCGCCCTCGCCGGGTTCCGCGCCCTCCGGCGTGAGCCCGGCGGCAGATCCGTCCCCGCCTCCGCCCTCCGGCTCCCTTCCTCCCCCCTCCTCCGCCCCCCGCCCCCGGATGTCGAAGAGGTCGTACTCCGGCAGCATCCGCGCCAGCGGCCGGAAGGCCTGCCGGATCTGGCGCGCGAGGTCCCGGTCCTTCTCCTCTTCGCGCCGTTTCCCCTCGTCGGCGAGCAGTTCCCGGAGGTCCCGCTCCAGCCCCTCGAGGGCCGCGAGGAAGGCGTCCGCCGCCGCGTCGCGGCGGAAGCCCCGCCGCGTCCCCGGCGCCACCTCGAGGCCGGGGAACTCCACCATCCCCTCGAAGCGCCCCGAATCCCAGGGCCCCCGCGGCTCCCCGGTGCCGTCCACCTCGGCGAGGTCGTCGAGTACCGTCGTCCCGCCGCAGGAGAGGGCGACGCGGCCCGGCTCGTCGTCCTCCCCGAGGAGGTAGATCTCGACCCGCGCCGCCTCCTGCCCCTCCACGGGGAGGTCCCGGAAGCGCTCGATGGGGCGGCCGGCGAAGCGGCGGGGCCGCACAACGTACTCCTTGAGGGCGCGGCCCCGCGCCACCCGGTCGTGGATGCGGAGGTCGGTCTCCCGCTCGAGGAGCTGGCCGCGCAGTTCCGAGGCGAGGTAGACCTGGAGCCGCGAGGGGCGCACCTGGCGCGCCGCGGCCTCGTGGATGCCGAGGATGGTCACCTCCGTGTAGGTCCCCTCCTCCTGGAGGCGGTGGGAGCGGACCCGGGCGAGGTGGGCGCCGGGGGAGTCCTCCTTCAGGCGGAGCGACCACGTCTCCCCGCCCCCGACGCGGCTCCGGATCTCCATGATTTTCCCGACGGACCAGAAGCCGAGGAGCCCGATGCCGTACTTCCCGACGGCCATCAGCTGCTGCCGCTCGGCGGCGGTGAGGGAGCGCTTGTAGGAGTGGCCGATGGTGGTGGCGATGCGGCGGAGCGCCTCCTCGCGGCCCATGTCGGGGAAGACCCCGCGGCCGTCGTCGTGGAGGCGGAGCGCGCGGGAGCCCTTCTCCGTGAACCAGGTGAGATCCACCCGGGCGGCCCCGGCGTCGAGGGAGTTCTGGACCAGTTCCGCGACGGCCTTGCGGGGGTCGTGCTGGCTGCGGGCCAGGAGCCGGATGAGGTCGAAGGGGTTGGCGGGGCGGAGGCGGAGCCGGTGGACGGGGTCGGACTTCGCCATGGACGGCCTACCGGCTCCGGAGGAGCCGCGCGATCCTCTCCCCGTCGGGCCGCTTCACGATCCCCCTCTCCGTCACGAGCCCCGTCACGAGGAAGGCCGGCGTCACGTCGAAGGCGGGGTTGTGGACGCCGACGCCGCGGGGGGCGATGTCGACGCCGGCGAAGGCGAGGACCTCCTCCGGATCCCGCTCCTCGATGACGATGGCCCGCCCGTCCGGCGTCGCCGGGTCGATGGTCGTCGTCGGCGCCACGCAGTAGAACGGGATCCCGTGGGCGTAGGCAGCGACGGCCAGCCCGTAGGTGCCCACCTTGTTGGCGAAGTCCCCGTTGGCGGCGATGCGGTCGGCGCCGACGAACACCCCGTTCACGAGCCCCCGCGCCATGAGCCCCGCGGCGGCGCCGTCCGGCGACACCTTCACCGGGATCCCCCGCGCGTGCAGTTCCAGCGCCGTGAGGCGCGCCCCCTGGAGCAGCGGCCGCGTTTCGTCGGCGATGACGCTGAACTTCTTCCCCGCCCGCTTCCCCGCGAAGAAGACCGACAGCGCCGTCCCGTCCCCGGCCGTGGCCAGGGCGCCGGCGTTGCAGTGGGTGAGGTAGGTCCCCCCGTTCCGCAGCAGCCGCGCCCCGTGGGTCCCCATGGCGCGGCAGAAGGCCGCGTCCTCCCGGTGCATCGCCTGCGCAGCCCGCAGCGCCGCCCGCGCCGCGGCGCCCAGCGGCATCGTCCCGCGGAGCCCGTTCACCCAGGCCTTGCGCGCCCGGAGCACCCCGAGGGAGAGGTTCACCGCCGTCGGCCGCGCCCGCTCCACCAGCAGCGTCTCCTCCCCGAGGAGGATCTCCGCCGCGGCGAGGTCCCGGTCCCGGAGGCGCCGCTGCGCCGCCAGCGCCACCCCGTAGGCCCCGGCCACGCCCAGCGCCGGCGCGCCGCGGACGGCGAGGCGGCGGATGGCGTCCACGAGGGCCGGCACCGTGGTGATCCGGAGCACCTCGACCCGGCGGGGGAGGAGGGTCTGGTCCAGGAGTTCGAGGTGGCCGCGAAGCGCCCCCCCCTTCCAGCGGAGCGTCGGGGGAAGGGGGCGGGGGCGGCCCACGGCTAGGACCTCGCCGAGGAGCGCTTCCGGACCCGCGCGTTCTTCTCGAGGACGCCGCGGATCATCCCGGTGCGGTGCTCCTCGAGGGCGCGCCGGACGGCGGGGTGGGAGAGGGAGACGATGCGGGCCGCGAGGAAGCCGGCGTTGGAGGCGCCCATCTCCCCCACGGCCAGCGTCCCCACGGGGACCCCGGCGGGCATCTGCACCGTGGCGAGGAGAGCGTCGAGCCCCCGGAGGGGGGACGCGTCCAGCGGCACCCCGAGCACGGGGAGGAGGGTCCGCGCCACGACGGCTCCGGCGAGGTGGGCGGCGCCGCCGGCGGCGCAGACGAAGACCTCCACCCCCGCGGCCTCGGCCCTCCTCACGTAGGCCTCGACCTCGTCGGGGGTGCGGTGGGCCGACAGCACGCTCACCTCGAAGGGGACGCCGAGGGTCTCCATCGTCTTGAGGCAGCGCTCCATGACGGGGAGGTCGGAGTCGCTCCCCATGAGCACGGCCACGAGGGGCTTCGGCGGCTTCTTCGGCATGGGATCTCCTGTCTCAGGGCTTCGTCAGCCGCTCGAGGATCTCGCGGTAGCGGGCGGCGGTGCGGGCGATGACGTCCTCGGGCAGCGTCGGGGGCGGGGGGGCCTTGTTCCAGGTGGTCGATTCCAGCCAGTCCCGCACGATCTGCTTGTCGAAGGACGGAGGGGAGGAGCCGGGCCTCCAGGATTCCCTCGGCCAGTAGCGGGAGGAGTCGGGGGTCAGGACCTCGTCGATGAGGGTGAGGTTGCCTGCGGCGTCGGTGCCGAATTCCATCTTCGTGTCCGCCAGGAGGATGCCCCGTTCCGCGGCGTAGGCGGAGGCGGTCTCGAAGACCTTCACCGAGGTGGCGCGGAGGCGCTCCGCGGTCTCCGCCCCGACGATGGAGGACATGCGGGCGAGGTCGATGTTCTCGTCGTGGCCCGAGGCCTCCTTCGTGGCCGGGGTGAAGATGACGGAGGGGAGGCGGTCGGCCATCCTCAGGCCCTTCGGTAGTGGGAGGCCGCACACGGCGCCGGTGGCCTTGTAGTCCTTCCAGCCGGAGCCGATGAGGTAGCCGCGCACGACGCACTCCACGGGGAAGACGGTGCACTTCTTCACCAGCATGGTGCGCCCGCGGAGAGCGCCCCCCTGCTTGCGGGCCGGGGCCGGCATGTCGGCGAGGTCCGTGGAGACGAGGTGGTGGGGGACGATCCCCGCGAGCCGGTCGAACCAGAACTTCGAGAGGGCCGTCAGCACCTCCCCCTTGCCGGGGATGCCCTCCCTGAAGACGACGTCGAAGGCGCTGAGGCGGTCCGTGGTGACGATGAGGAGGTGCTCGCCGGCGTCGTAGAGGTCCCGGACCTTGCCGCGGCCGAGGAAGGGGAGCCCGTCGATGTTCGAGGCGAGGAGGACGCCGTCCTGGGTGCCCATGGGGAGGATCTCCGCTGCCGTGCCCGGTGCATGGATGGTAGTGAGGGCGGGGGGAGGGGAGGAGGATTCCCTTTGCCGGAGGGGGATACGGTACCCGACCCGATTCATCGGGGTTGGGATCGAGCCCTCCGACCGGGCGAGGGCCCATCGCCCAACCCCGATGAATCGGGTCGGGTACCGTATCCCCCTCCGTATCCCCCTCCTTCCCGGCCGATCTCACGTAGGATCCACCCTATGCCGACCACCGAAATCCGCATCATCGTCCCCGGGTCCAAGAGCGAAGCGATCCGGGCCCTCGTCGTCGGCGCCCTGGCCGGGGGGACGACCCGGCTCGAGGGGGTGCCGGACTCCGGCGACGTGACCTCCGTCGTGGAGGCCCTCTCCGACCTCGGCGTCGGCATCGACGGGGTCCCCGGAAGCGGGGTGATGCGGGTGCGGGGCACGGGGGGGGACTTCGCCCCGGGCAGCGTGACGGTCCGCTGCGGCGGGTCGGCCACGGGGCTCCGGATCCTCGCCTGCGTTGCGGCGCTGCGGCGGGGGAGGACGACGCTCACGGGGGACGCGACCCTCCGGGCCCGGCCGGCGGGGCCCCTGGAGGCCCCCCTCGGGGCGCTGGGGATCTACGTCGGCACGCAGGAGGGGCGGCCCCCGGTGGTCGTCGAGGGGGGGCCCGCCCGGGCCCACGGGGAGGAGATACCGCTGGACGCCTCGGGCACCTCCCAGGTCGCCTCGGGCATGGTGCTGATGGCGGCCCTCGTCCCCGGGGGTCTTCGGCTCCGTCTCGAGGGGAAGGTCGTCTCCTCCCCCTACATCGACCTCACCGTGGAGGCGCTGCTGCGGGCCGGCGTCCGCGTCCGCCGGGCGGGGCGCATCCTCACCGTTCCCGGCGAGGTCCCCTCCTCCTGCACCGCCGTGATCGAGGCCGACTGGTCCTCCGCCGCCTACCCCCTGGTGGCCGCCGCCGTCCGGGGCCTGCGGGTCCGCGTCCCCGGCCTCCGCGGGGGGAGCCTCCAGGCGGACCGCGCCGTGATGGGGCTCCTCGAGAGGGTCGGCGCCTCCTGCGGCGTGGACGGGGAGGGGGCGTGGTGCGAGGGGACGGGTACGGTGAAGCCCTTCGAGATCGACCTCGGGGACGCCCCGGACCTCGCCCCCGCGGCGGCGGCCCTGGCCCTCTTCGCGGCGGGGGAGTCCCGCGTCACCGGCGCCGCCCACCTCCGGGCCAAGGAGAGCGATCGCATCGCCACCTGCGTCGCCGCGGTGCGGGCCCTGGGAGGCGAGGCGGAGGCGCTGCGCGACGGCTTCACCGTCCGCGGCGGCGCCCCCCTGGCGGGTTTCGTGGACCCCGCCGGCGACCACCGCATCGCGCTGGCCTTCGGCGCCGTGGGCGCCGAGGTGACGGGCCGCTCCTGCGTGCGCAAGTCATGGCCCGGAGCCTGGGAGGCCCTCGCCGTCCTCGGCCGGTGAGGCGAAGAGGCGGGGAGAGGCGGGGACGTTCTCAAGTTATAAAGTTATTCCGTGCTCCACCCCTCCGACCTCGAGGGGGGGGGCGTGGAATAACTTTATAACTTGAGAACGTCCCCGCCTCTC
>CAYJMF010000032.1:0-17946 GCA_964370855.1 uncultured Planctomycetota bacterium
CCCCCGGGGGGCGGGGGGGGGCCCCCCGCGGGCCGCGCCCCCCCCCCCCCCCCCCCCACCCCCGCGGTAGGATCCCGCCGTGCGCATCGGGATCCTCGGCGGCTCCTTCGACCCCGTCCACCTCGGCCACGTCGCCCTGGCGGTGGCGGCCAGGGCGGGGCTCCGCCTCGACCGGGTCCTCCTCGTGGTGGCCGCTTCCCAGCCCCTCAAGCCCGGCGGCCCGGCGGCCCCGGCGGAGGATCGCTACGCCATGGTGCGGCTGGCCGCCCGTGGGCTCCCGGGGCTCGAGGCCTCGGACCTCGAACTGCGGCGCCCCGGGCCCTCCTACACCGTGGACACGCTGAGGGAGGTGCGGGCGGGACTCGCCCGGGAGGACGAGCTGTTCCTTCTCCTCGGCGCCGACGCCCTGGCCGACCTCCCCCGCTGGAAGGAATCGGGCGAGATCCGCCGCCTCGCCGCCGTGGTGGGCTGCCGGAGGCCGGGGGCGCCCTCCCCCGACGGGGCCGACGTGGTCCTCGAGGACGAGGGGCCCGGGATCTCCTCCACGGAGATCCGCCGGCGGGCCGCCGCGGGGCTCCCCCTCGACGGACTCGTGCCCGGGGACGTGGCGGCCTACATCGCCTCCCGCGGGCTCTACCGGGCGCCGGCCCCCTGACGGAGGCGCGCCAGGGCCTCGGCCCGGACCAGGTCCACCTGCTCCCCGGCCCCGTCCATGGGCTTCCAGCGCACCGTGCCCGCGGCCTCCTCGTCGGGGCCGATCATGAGGACGACCGGCGCCCCGCTGCGGTCCGCGGCCCGCATCTGGGCCTTCATGGAGCGCCCCTCGAGGTCGAGGTCCGCGGAGATCCCGAGGGCCCGGACCTCGCCGGCGAGCTTGAGGGCCGCGACCCGGCCGGTGCCCGCGGGGACGACGATGTAGACGTCGGCCTCGGGCCGGGGGGCGGGCGCCCCGGCGGCGGCGCCGGTCTTCTCCAGGGCGAGGAGCCCGGCCTCCACCCCGAGGGCGAAGCCGACGCAGGGCGTGGGCGGCCCCCCCATCTGCTCCACGAGGGCGTCGTAGCGCCCGCCGCCCCCCACGGCGTCCCGGGCGCCGAGCTCCGGGACCGAGAACTCGAACACCGTCCGCGAGTAGTAGTCGAGGCCCCGCACGAGCCGCGGGTCCACGACGTACTCCGCGTCCAGCGACTTGAGCCCGGTCTTCACGGCGCCGAAATGCTCCCTGCAGGGGGAGCAGACCAGCTCCTCCGGGGGCGGAACGGAGGCCGCGGCGGCGCGGCAGCCGGGCTCGCGGCAGTCGAGGAATCGCAGGGGGTTGGCCTCCATGCGCCTTCGGCAGTTGGGGCAGACCCGGTCCTCGGCGGCGGCGGCGGCGGCCCGGATGGCGTCCCGGATGGCCCCGCGGCAGTCGGCGCAGCCGATGGTGTTCAGCTTCGTCGTGAACCGCGTCAGCCCCGCGGCCCGCAGCACCGCCGTGGCGGCGAGGATGGAGTCCACGTCCACGAGGGGCTCGCCGGAGCCGAAGGACTCCGCCCCCACCTGGTGGAACTGGCGCTGGCGGGCGGCCTGGGGACGCTCGTAGCGGAACATCGCCCCGGCGTAGGCGAGTTTCACGAAGGGGCGCTGCTTCCCGAGGGAGTGCTCGAGGAAGGCCCGCACCACTCCCGGGGTCCCCTCGGGGCGCAGGGAGAGGGAGTCCCCGTCGGCAAGGGGGATGGTGAACATCTGCTTCTCCACGATGTCGCTGGTCTCCCCCGCGGCCCGGGCGAAGAGGCGGGTCTCCTCCGCGAGGGGGGTGCGGATCTCGCGGAAGCCGTGCCGGGCGAGGACCTCGAGACCGACCCTCTCGTACCGGGCGAGCCGGTCGAGGGAGGCTCCCTCGAGGTCCGGCATGCCGCGGGGGGCCCGGACGGGGCGGGGTGTCTCGGACATCGGCGCAAAGCCTCCTGGTTCCGTTCTTTTTTGTGGATCCCCTCGAAGGGGGGTCCGTATCCTACTGCCTCGGGCGGCCCATGGGCACGAACCGCCCGTGACGGGCACCCCGCCTCTCCCGGAGGAAGATCATGAAGAAGAAGGTCGCCTTGGTCGCGCTTCTCTTCGCCGCCGCTGCGTTCTCGGGCTGCACCGTTCTCCCGCCGACCTCGGAGAGCGTCGGTTCCGTCCTTCGGTCCTGGGGCAACGACCTGTCCGACATGCAGATCTTCACGGACAAGTACTTCCTCAACTACGACTACTACGACTGGTTAAACGACTAGGGGCCCCGTCGAAATCCTTTCGCCGGGCGGGCCCGGGTCGCCGGGCAGGGGGCTACCGTGGGCCCGCCGGCTTCGTTTCCGGGCCCCCCCGCCTCCGCAGGCCCCTCTCCCTTGAGCGCCCCCTCCGCCCCGCTCCTCCTCGTGCTCTGCGGCCCCACGGCCTCGGGAAAGGAGTCCGTGGCCCTGGAGCTGGCCCCCCTCCTCGACGCCGAGATCCTCTCCCTGGATTCGATGAAGGTCTACCGGGGCATGGACGTGGGCACCTCCAAGACCCCCGCCGCGCTGCGCGCCCGGGTCCCCCACCACCTCGTGGACGTGGCCGACCCCTCGGAGTCCATGAGCGTGGACCGGTTCATCGCCATGGCGGGGGAGGCGGCCCGGGAGGTGGCGGGCCGGGGCCGGGAGGTCCTCGTCGTCGGAGGGACGGCCCTCTACCTGAAGGCCCTCCTCTTCGGCCTCTTCCGGGGGCCCCGGGCCGATCTCCCCCTGCGGGATCGCCTCGAAGCGGAGGCCATGAGGGACGGACCGGGCTCCCTCCATCGACGGCTCGCCGCCGCGGACCCCGTCTCCGCCGCGCGCATCCACCCGACGGACCTCCGCCGCCTGGTCCGGGCCCTGGAGGTCATTGAGAAGACCGGCCGCCCCCTGTCGGAGCAGCAGCGGGAGTGGGCCGACCCGGAGCCCCTCTACCCCCACCGGACCCTGGCCCTCCGGCGGCCGCGGCCCGTCCTCCACGCCCGCATCGCGGCCCGCGTGGCGGCCATGGCCCGGGAGGGGCTGGTGGAGGAGGTCCGCCGGCTGCTCGCCGCCCCCGGGGGCCTCGGGAGGACCGCCGCCCAGGCCATCGGCTACAAGGAGATCGTGGACCACCTGGAGGGCCGGGTCCCGACCCTCGCGGAGGCCCTTGAGAAGGTGCGCACCCGCACCAACCGGCTGGCCCGGGCCCAGGAGACATGGCTGCGCTCGCTGGCGAGGAGCGATCCCGGGATGCGGTTCCTCGACGTCCCCGACGAGGAGCCCCCCGCCGCCACGGCGCGGAGGGCCGCCGACGCGCTGCGCCCCTCCTAGAAGCGGTTTCACAAGCCCCCGCGGCCCCGCCGGGGGCGGCGTGGGGCCGTCTGCGGCGTCGGCCCTCCTCGCCTACCCGCTCGGGTATGTCTTCGTCGGGCCTCCTTGCATCCGGCCCCCCGGCGCCCCCGTCGCGACCACGGGGGCTTGTGAAACCGCTTCTAGTTGTAGACGTGCAGGCTGCTCAGGCTCTCCGGGAGGAGATGCATGCAGAGCCAGGTGAGGCCGATGGAGAGGCCGCCCACCACGACCACCCAGCCGCTGGCCAGGCCGCGCAGGCCCGGCACCATCCGCATGTGGAAGTAGACGAGGAACACGAGCCAGGTGATGAAGGCCCAGGTCTCCTTGATGTCCCAGCCCCAGTAGGTGGCCCATGCCTCCTGGCCCCAGACGGCGCCCATGAGGAGGCCCGCCGTGAGGAAGGGGAAGCCGATGGACATGGCCATGTGCAGGATGTCGTCCCATTGCACCGCCGTCCCCCCGACCCGCAGGAAGGGGATCACCGTCGCCAGGGCCGCCGCCACGCCGACGTAGAGGAACCCGTAGGAGATGATGAGGCAGGGGACGTGGATGGTCATCCAGATGGACTTGAGGGCCGGCGGCCGGTAGAGGGGCTCGAAGTCCTCGCGGAGGGCCAGGAGGCCGAAGAGGAGCCCGAGGCCCGCCCCCGCGCACAGCACCGCGTTGCAGAAGCTGCCCCTCGAGTCCACGCGGCCCGGCAGCCCCGCCTTGCCGGCGAAGAGCATCATCCCGATGCCCACGCCGAGGAGGACCATGAGGAAGGTCTCGTAGCGGGACTGGAGGGGGAACTGGCTCTGGTCCACCCAGCGGAGGGCGAAGACGCCTCCCACCATGAGGAGGGCGGCCACGGTGCCGAGGAGCCCCGTCATGGACAGGGCCCGCCGCCTGGCGGCCCAGAAGGTGGCCACGAGGAAGATGAGCATCGCCACGCCGAAGGTCATGGACCCGGCGAGGTGCAGGTCGTATTGCAGCTCGGGCATGTCAGTTTCCTCCGTCCGTGCCGGCGGCGGCGGCGGCCGCGGACTTCTCCTTGCGACGACGCTTCAGCATCGGGTCCAGGTAGAGCAGCACGCAGGTGCCGAGGGTGAGGATAACGAACCCCGTGTAGATGGTGGGGATGCCGCGGTCGTACTTCACGCGGAAGACGCTGGCCGCGGGCCGGCCGCCGGAAGCGGCGATGAAGTTGTTCTGGTAGAAGGCGTAGCCGCCCCACTGGAGCGGGTGGTTGACGCGGACCACCCGGCGCACCGGCTTCCCGTCCTCCAGGATGGGCTTCCCGTCGAGGGAGACGACCTCGAGGGCGCTGCGGAACATCATGGAGTTGTTGGTCTCCACCATGGCCATGAGGAGCCGCCCGTCGGTGGACTCGAAGCGCTGGCCTCCGAACTCGCCCCGCTTCTCCGCCAGCAGCCACTCCGTGCGGGTGCGCTCCCCCGCCGCGTCCTTCTCCTTCACCTCGATCTTCGCCACCGCCATGGTGGGCTCCGGCGGCACGCCCTTCTCGAGGGCGTCGAGGCAGGACTGCAGGTACTCCTCGTCGGTCTCCTCCCCGAGGGCCTGGATGCGGAGGTCGGAGACGGCGTCGGGGACGGCCTCGACCAGGACCAGCTCCAGCCCCTGCATGCCGAGGGCGCGCCGGGAGCCGGGCTGCGAGAAGTCGGCGGTCTCGGGCGGGATCCCGGCGCGGTGGACGACCAGGGTCCGGGTGATGCCGGGACCCTCCACGATCCAGGTCTGGACCGGGGGCGCGTAGTCGTAGCGGTAGGAGCAGAGGGCGGAGGAGCCGTTGCCCCACCGGAGGTTCGCTCCGTGGCCCGGGTCGTGCCCCGGTTCGGCGGCGGCGCCCGCGGACTGGCGGACCATCCCCTCCCACTGGCGCTGGAGGTCGGGGTCGGCGTAGACGAGCATGCGGCCGGTCTCGGCGTCGGCGGCCCCGGTCTTCACGTCCACCTCCAGGGCCGGCTTCTCGGGCCACCCCTGCTCCTCGTCCTTCTCGTCGGTCGGCTGGCGGCCGACCCAGTAGGAGGGGTGGTACTTCTTCACGCCTACGGTCCACGTCGTGCCGTCCGCGGCGACGCCGGCGACCGACTCCCCCGGGGTGGCGGGGACGACGACGGGTTCGGCGATGCCGGGCACCCTCACCCGGAGGGTCCCGTACTTCCCCTGCCCCTCGAGGCCCCGGCCGGCGAGGAGGGCGCGGGCCTCCTCCGCGGTCTTCGCGATGAGGTAGCGCACCGCGTAGGCGGGGACGCGCCCCGAGTAGAAGCCGTCGGAGAAGAGGTACCCCTCGTCCATGACGTGCTCGCCGGGGGCGTGGGCATGGCCCTCGTGGGCCGTCCCCGGGGCCTTCTCGTCCACCATGTACCGTATGCGCAGGACCGGCACGCCGCCGGTGCGCCCGACGGAGGCGGCGGGCACCATCACGCTCTCCACCCGGGCCCGCTCGTGGGCCTCGAGGATCTTCACCTGGTAGGAGGCCTTCGTCCCCGGGTCGTTGATGGTGAAGGCGCGCCCGCCGCGGAGCTGCTCCTGGGTCCAGAGGATGTCGTCCCCCGCCTGCATGGCGGGGAAGGCGACCTGGAGCTCGTGGTAGAAGGACTGGTCGGTGCCGAGCATCCGCACCCCGTAGCCGAGGTCCGACTGCGAGGGCTGTCCCCGGGCATCGAGGCGCGTGGACTCCTCGAACGTGGTCACCGTCTCCCCGGGCTGCATCCCCACGGAGCCGTCCTTGAGGAGGCCGTCGGAGATGACGCAGCCGACGAGGGTGAGCAGCACGCCGGAGTGGGTCATCACCCACCCGGTCATGGGCCATCCCCACGGGTAGCGCTTGACCATCACGGCCAGCACCTGCAGGGAGAGGAGCACGAGGAGGGAGTTGAACCACCAGGTGCGGAAGACGTTGGTGAAGCCGAGGAACTCGAGGTGCTCGAAGAGGGAGAGGAGCTGCGGCCGCCGCGCCTCGACGTGCTTCTCGATCTCCAGGGCCTTCGTGCCCTTCTCCCGCATCTGGATGTAGCCCATGCGCATCTGGCGGGCCTTGCCCTCGCCGAAGGCCTCGGCGGTGAGGCGGATCTTCTCCTCCTCGGGCTTGTTGAGGGCGATCTCCGGCGGCGACAGCATGAAGCGGGCGTTGACGGGGATGGCCCCCTGGCCCTTCATGAACTTCTCGACGAACTGCTGCTCCGGCTCCGGGAGCGAGCCCGCGCCGAAGCGCTGCACGACCATGGTCCCGATGACGCTGAAGATCCCGATGGCGGCCAGCGTGGTGACGGCCAGCCGGACGGAGGAGAGGGAGCGCCAGACCGCCTCGCCGTGCAGGAAGAGGAAGCCGAGGAGGGCGCCGCCGAGGAGGATGGCGAGGCCGATCCCGAGCATGGCCGTCGAGCCCGGGTCGCCGGTGAGGGCCCCGGCGTTCCGAAGGGCATTCCACTCCTGGGACCAGCCGATGCCGGCGCGGAAAAGGCCCGCCGCCACGGTCCAGACGCCCACGCCGAGCACGCAGGCAGGGAACCCGACCCGCGGCCACTCCTCGGCGGTGCGGACGGCGAGGAAGCCCCCCAGCACCAGGACGGGGGCCACGGCGAGGCTCCAGGGGGCGGCGTCCACGCAGCCGAGCCCCATGAAGACGAAGAAGAGGATGCCGCTCAGCCACCCCGTCCAGGGGGAGCGCAATGCGGCCCGGAGGGGGCCGGCGGAGGAGGTCGCGGGGGGGGCTTCGGAGTTCAGGATAACCCTCGGGTCAGGGGGATTTTGTGCCACTGTAGCGCCTCCGTTCAGGGGTGTTACTCAATCACACCCTGCTAGTGCAAGAGGTGTGCCGGACTTGACGGGAGTCCTGTTCCTCCGCCACCAGAGCCCCCCCGGTCCGGGGGAAATACGGGCCTAGCGCTTCCGTTGGAGGACGTAGTCCGCCAGGCCGTGCAACGCCTCCCTGCAGGCCGACGGGGGGAGGACGGAGAGGCGCTCCCGGGCCTCGGCGACGAGGACCTCGGCCCGCTCCTGGGCGAAGGCGATGGAGCCGTGCCTGCGGAGAAGGTCCCGGGCCTCCTCCCGGTCCCGAACCGGATCACGGACCGGATCCCGGAGCCCGGAACTCCCCCCCCCGGGCGCCCCCGGGGCGAGGAGGGCCCGCAGCGCCTCCCGGTCCGCCGCGGGGGCGGAGCGCAGGAAGTGGATGACGGGGAGGGTCATCTTCCCCTTGGCCACGTCGGTGCCGAGGGACTTGCCCACCTCGGCCTCGTCCCCGTCGAGATCGAGGCAGTCGTCCACGATCTGGAAGGCGAGGCCGATGCCGAGGCCGAAGCCGTGGAGGGCGCGGACGGCCTCCTCCGGGGCGCCGGCGTACCGGGCCCCCACCTCGGCGGCGGCGGCGTAGAGGATGGCCGTCTTCTTGCGGATGATCTCGAAGTAGCGGTCCTCGGGGAGGTCCAGGTTGCCCCGCTCCCGGTTCTGGAGGATCTCCCCCTGGCAGACCTCGGCCGTGATCTCCGACAGGTAGCGGGAGGCGAGCCGGTTCTCCAGGGAGGCCGAGAGGGCGAAGGCCCGGGCGAAGAGGAAGTCCCCGAGCAGCACCGCCCCCTCGTTGCCGTAAAGGGCGTTGCAGGAGGCCACCTGGCGGCGGAGGAGGGCCTCGTCGAGGACGTCGTCGTGGACGAGGGTGGCGGTGTGGATCATCTCCACGACCACGGCCACGGGGACCAGCTCCCCGTCCCAGCGCCCCGCTCCGCGGCCCGCCAGCAGCACGAGGGCCGGGCGGAGGCGCTTTCCGGAGAACCGCTGCGAATGCCCCACCATGTCGCGGACCAGGGGGTGGGGGGATTCGCAGATCTCGCGGAACAGGGTCTCCACGGCCCGCAGGTCCGCCGCCACGGGGTCGAGGAGGGTCGAGAGGGTCGGGCCCTGAAGGGTGGTCTCGTTCATGGCGGTCGCCGGCCGGAGGATACCCCGGGGCTCCCCGGCCGCCTCAAGAATGGGTCGCAAACCCCGCCCCGGCGGGGCCCGTCAGGGGGCCATGGTCAGGACGGCGCAGGGGGCCTCGCGGGAGACGGCGTCGGAGGTCCGCCCGTAGAGGAGGTGGGAGAGCCCGCTCCTCCTGCGGCGGGCGAGCACGAGGAGGTCGGCCTTGAAGGCCTCGGCGGCCCGGACGATCTCGTCGGCGGGCAGCCCCGAGGCGTAGCTCACCGCCACCTTGATGCCCTTCATCCAGGCCCGGGAGAGGAGCCGGCGCATGGTCTCCTCGGCGTTGGCCTTCATGCGGGCGCGGACCTCCGCCTCCTTCAGCCCGTGGAGGTTGAAGACGTCCTCCACGGCGCGGGAGTCGAAGACGTGGAACAGCTGGAGCCGGCCGCCGGTGGAGCGGGCGATCTCCGCGGCGGCGCGGACGGCGCTCTCGGCGCCGGGGGAGAGATCGACGGGGACGAGGATCCTCTTCGGACGGAACATGGAGCCGATTCTCCCGGCCCCCGGCGCGGGGCCCTACTTCTTCCCCGGCGGGGGTCCCATCCGGACGAAGGTGGTCCGGGAGGCGGACCACCACTTCTCCCACTCCGCGGGGTCGGCGCCGAGGTCGATGCCGGAGATCTTCCGGAGGGTGCGGAGGGCGGTCTCCCGGGCCCGATCGTCGGGGGCCCGGAGCGCCCGCACGAGGATGTCCACGGCGTCCCTGTCCCGGCGGGTGCCGGAGCCGAAGCGCACGTCCGTCAGGAGCTCGTCCATGCGCCGGAGGTCGCGTTGCGCTGCGCGGAGCTGGAGCCAGAGGCCGGCGGCGACCAGGGAGAGGAGGGCGAGGGTCACCCGGTGGATCCGCCCCGCGGCGGGATCGGCCCCCTCCTCGCCGGGCAGGGCGGAGAGCCAGGAGGCGTACCCCATGCCGACCATGAGGGCGGCCACGGTCCAGTCGCCGAGGCGGGCGAGGAGGGGAGGAGTGGAGGAGGAGGAGTCGCTCATGGCGGGAGTGTAAGGCGCCCCGGTGGCGGCGGCGACATCGCGCCGGGGGGACCGCCGTCCCCCCTCCTCCTTCCCTCCTACCAGGTGTACTTCACCGTGTACGTCACCACCGCCTCCCCGCCGGGGGCGATCGTCACGGGGAAGTGCACGAGCTGCGCGTCCTTCCGGACGAAGTCGGTGTTCTTCTCGACGATCTCCGCGGTGATCCACCGGAAGAGGCGCTCCGCGACGAGGACCTCCACGGCCTCCTTCTTGTGGTTGCGCACCTTGATCTCGAAGGACTCCTCCATGCGCTTGTGCTCGTAGTCGGAGCGGAAGGCGGTCCTGCGCCGCTCGCCCACGATGTCGAAGGCGTCCCCCATGCGGAGGCGCACCTTCTCGTCCTTCGGCGTGTGCTCCACGCGGTCCTCCCCCACGAGCTCGGGGAAGCCGTCGGCCTCGTCCCGCTTGTGGACGCGCATGCGGCCCGCGGGCAGCGGGATCCCGAGGCCGTTGGCCTCCCTGTTCTCGATCTCCAGCCAGACGCCGACCTTGCGGTTCCCGGTCTCGCCGAAGTTCTCGTCCATGTTGGGGCCGCCCCCCCACCAGGGCTGCATCCCGCGGGTCCCGTCGTAGATGTAGACCTTGCGGCAGGGGACCCCGGCGACGGGGTCGAAGAGCTCGATCTGCTTGAGGGAGCGGTCCGGGAGGGAGGTCCGCCGGCCGAGGGTGTAGAGGTGGTACTCGAAGAAGGACTTCTCGGTGAAGCCGGTATCCGCCCCGCCCATGGCGGCGGACCGCTCCGCCGCCATGACCATGTTGGGGGCCGCGAAGCCCTGCTTCGGGACGCGGTTGAGGTCGCCGGCCACGAGCTTGAGAGCCGCGTCGGGGTAGGAGGCGCCGGAGTCGTTCCGCAGGGTGACCCAGGCAGTGAGGTCCACCTTCGTCTCGTCCCCGTTCACCACGGCGCCGTAGTCCGCCGCCCAGGACATGCCCGAGGTCTCGTAGGCGGTCTCCACGAGGTGGCTCCCGGCCTGCGCGGCCTCCACCATCCAGACGAGGGTCGGCTTCGTCACGAAGCCCGCGGGCAGGGGGCCGGTGTTGATGCCCCTCACCCCCTCTCCGCGCTGCAGGATGCGGAGACCGTCGGCTCCCTCCAGCACGATCTGCCCCGCGTCGAAGGAGAGCAACTTCCCCACCGCGACCCCGTCCGCCAGCAGAACGGTGACGGACTGGCCCAGGTATTTCTCCAGGATCCGGTTCGCGTCGGCGAGGTCGTACTCGAAGGACTGCTCGAGGACCTTCGTCCCCTCGGGATCCGTCAGGGAGCGGAACAGCACCGTGCTCCCGTCGATGCCCGCGGCGACCCCCTGGTGGCGGAGCACCGTGCGGC
The DNA here is from genome assembly GCA_964370855.1 of uncultured Planctomycetota bacterium. Lineage (GTDB taxonomy): Bacteria > Planctomycetota > JAJSAM01 > JAJSAM01 > JAKLKS01 > JAKLKS01. Next base: position 10,660 of record CAYJMF010000032.1, read on the forward strand.
CGGGCTGGAGTACCACCCGCCGCCGCTCCTTGATGACCGAGAACCCGGGGGACGGGTACTCCCATGCGCCCGTTCGGGGATTGAAGAACTGGTTCATCTGGGAGGGATCCGTCGTGGGGGCGCTGTAGACGGTGACGGCGAGGCCCTCCTCCCGGTCCTGCGCCGTGGCGGGTCCGGGGAGGGCGGCGGCGGCCAGGGCGGCGGCGGCCAGCGGGATGCGGAGGGGGAAGTTCTTCACGGGTTCACCTCGGGGAAGGGGGACGGGAAATCGGGAGGAGCGGGATCACATCGGGCAGCCCGGCCCGCCGGGCTCGGGGCAGCGGCCTCAGCCGCCCCCCGGGGACGAAGCGGCCGCGGGTGTGGGCGCGGTGGAGGCCCCCACCCCGAAGGAGGAGAAGAGGCGGCGGAGTTTCCGGCCCCCGCAGTCCGGGCAGACCGGGGTCTCGCTCCCGCGGACGAGTTCCTCGAAGCGACGGGAGCAGGCGGAGCATTCGAATTCGATGAGGGGCATGTTCGTTCGGTTCCTTCACGGTCCTTGGATGCGGCGCGGACCCCGCCGGTTCCCGGTCCGGCCGGAGGCTACTTCCCGCCCCCGGGAGGGGGCGGTGCGGGGGGCGCCGGAGCGGGCGGCGCCGGAGCGGGGGGAGCGGGCGCGGGTTCCGCGTCCTCCTTCCCGACCCGGTCCGGGTCGAGGCCGATGGACTCCATGAACTGGCGCCCGATGGCCGTGGACTGCCTCTGGAACTCCCGGGTGACATCGCCCAGGTCGTCGTCGGTGCTCCCCTGCACGGTGAGGTCGTCCCCGGTGTCGAAGTTGCCGTCGGGGCCGGCGCTGCGGATCTCGTAGACCCCGGCCTCGCCGGGCGCGTAGCGGAGCGGCCTCTGCCAGGAGTCGAGATCCAGGCCGTTCTCCTGCATCCGGAACTTGATGGAGGTCTTCCCGCGCGGGAGGGGGGGATCGCCGGGGTCCGCGGGATCCCCGGGATCCCCGGCGGCGCCGCCCGCCGCGCCGTCAGCGGCGTGGTCCTCGAGGACCAGCTTCTCCTCGGCCGCCTTGGCGAGGGTGTCGGGGAGGGAGCCGCGTTTCTTCGCGTAGTTGAGGACCGACAGGCGGTGGTAGGCGAGGATGGCCGGGGTGCCCTTCTCCTGCATCTCCTCCGCGGCCTTCTTGAACTTCATGCCGATGAAGGCGAAGCCGCCGCAGCAGAGGATGCAGAGGAGCGCGAAGACGGAACCCAGCACGATCCAGAGCGTCTTCCGGGAAGAGGACCAGCCGCAGGCCGCGCAGCCCGAGGCCCCCTCGCCCAGCGCGGCACCGCACTGCGGACAGAACATGTCGGCCGTCCTCCCGGGAAACGACTCCTGACGAGGGTAACCGGCGGGAGGCGCGGGGGTTCAGCCTTCGCGGCGGAGGAGGGGCGGGGGCCCCCCCGCCCTCCGACTCACCCGAAGAGCCACTTGAAGAACTCCTGGATGCCCTTCACGGGGAGGGCGAAGAGGAGTCCTCCGATGAAGGCCCCCAGGGCCACGACCAGGAGCCCCCCGTAGAAGATGGCCTCCCCGTTCCCGGATCCGTCCCGGACGGCCAGGGAGAAGCCCCACCCCGCGGCGACGGCCCCGGCGATCATGCCGAGCCAGCCGGCGGCGAACAGCGCGGGGTCCTCGTCGAAGCGGACCCGGCCGAAGGGCTCGGGGAGCAGGTCGCCGAGGGCGCTGCCCCGGGAGACCGTCACCCCCTCGCCCCCCTCGCCCGTGGACGTGGAGGCGCAGGAGGGGAGGAGGAACACCCCCGCGAGGAGAAGGAGGAGGAGAGCCCCCCCGCGACCCGCGGGGGGAAGTCGAAGGAACCGCGATCCGCCGCCCATGGTCGATCTCCCGGGGCAGCCGCCGGGCCCACCCCCGACGGCAGGGTACGCCCCTTCTCCGCCCCCGTCAACGCCCCGGCCCCGGAAAGGGCACGGGACCGCTTGCTCCTGCATGCACGTGCATGTATCATCGGGGACGGGAGGTGACCCGTGCGGACCACCATCGAGATGCGCGACGAGCACCGGGCCCGGCTGCTCACCCTGGCCGCCCGCCGCGGGACGAAGGGCTTCTCGGACCTCGTGGCCGAGGCCATCGAGGCCTACCTGGAGGCGGAGGCGGGACGCGAGGAGGGGATCCGGGACGCCCTCGCGCTGCGCGGCTCGCTTCCCGGAGCGGCCGCCGATCGCCTCCGCGGCGAGGTGGAGCGCCTCCGGAGGGAGTGGCGGTGATCCTCGCCGACACCGACGTCCTCATCGACTTCCTCGGCGGCCGGGAGCCCGGCGCCTCCGCCGTGGCCCGGGCCCTCGGGGAGGGGAGGCTCGGCGTCTCCGCCGTCACGGCCTTCGAACTCCTCGCCGGGGCGCGGACGGCCCGGGACCGGACCCGCATCGAACGCCTGCTCGCCCCCCTCGCCTTCCTCCCCCTCGGGGCGGAGGAGGCCGCCCGGGCGGCGGCCCTGTCGCGGGATCTCCGGGCGAAGGGGACCCCCATCGGGACGGCGGATACCCTCATCGCCGGCACGGCCCTGGCGCAGGGCGCCCGCCTCCTCACGCGCAACGCGAGGCACTTCGGCCGCGCGCAGGGGCTCTCCCTGGCCCCCCTCGAGGAGTAGCTACGCCGGGGGCTCCATGGGCTTCGTCTCCAGGGTCCCGTCGGCGCGGCGGGTCAGGGTCTCGATGCGCTTCTCCGCGGCGTCGAGGATCCCGTGGCACTCGCGCAGCGCCGCCACGGCCCTCTCGTAGTGGGCGATGGATTCCTCGAGGGGCAGGGAGCCGGATTCCAGCTCCCGAACGATGGCCTCGGCCTCCTGCAGGTGCTCCTCGAAGGACTTCAGCGGCTTCTTCCCGGCCATGGACCTACCTCCCCTGCCCGTCCTTCAGGACGATCTCCACACCGGCGCCGGAGGCGGCCAGCGCCTCCCGGATCCGCGCGGCCTGCTCCGGGGTCGCGGCGCGGGTCAGCACCGCCGTTCCCCCCTCGAGGGCCGCGTCCACCACGTCCTTCCCGTCCTTGAGCCCGAGCCCGGGCACCGCTTCGCGGAGCGCACGGATGGCCTCCAGCCTGCTCCCTCCCGCGACGCGGATTTCGACGGTGACGGAATCCGGCCCCGGGACCCCGAAGGGGTCCGCGGGGGCCGCCTCCTCCCCCCCGCACTTCGATTGGGCCCCGATGCCCATGCCCGCCCGCAGGACGTCCCACAGGGCGACGGCGGCGGCGAAGATCCCCCAGCCCGTGGAGCCGTCGCGGAACCACATCACCGACAGCATCCCGAAGAGGACCGCACCGATGGCGTAGAAGGCGATGGTGGTCCGGCTCACGGCGCCCCCCGCCCGTCCTCGACGGCCTCGACCACGGAGCGGATCCTCCCCCGCAGCAGCCGGGTGGCGATGCGGTCCCCGGGGACCACGGAGGAGGCCTCCGCCAGGGGGGCCCCGCTCCCCTCCCGGGTGGTCACGCTGAAACCCCGCGCCAGCACCCGGAGGGGGGAGACGCTCTCCACGAGCCCCGCCGCGGCGGCGAGGCGATCGCGGCGGCGGAGAGCGCCGACGCGGGCCCCCTGGTCGAGCCGGCGGCGGAGGTCGTCCACCCTCTGTGCGAGATCGTGGACCCGGTCCACGGGCCGGCGCAGCGCGTGGCGCTGCCCGAGGGAATCCACCCGCTCCCGGGCGAGACCCAGGCGTGCGCGCAGGCCGTCGTCGAGGCGGGAGCGGTGGTGGCCAAGCTCCCGGAGGATCTGCTCCCGCACGGGGGCGGCCATCTCCGCGGCGGCCGTGGGAGTGGAGACCCGGAGGTCGGCCACCATGTCGGCCACGGTCCAGTCCCCCTCGTGGCCCACGGCGCTCACCACGGGGGCGTGGCAGGCAGCCATGGCCCGGGCCACGGCCTCGTCGTTGAAGGCCCCGAGGTCCTCCGCGGAACCGCCCCCCCGGCCGACGATGACCACGTCGAATCCGCCGGCCTCGTCGATGTCGCGGAGCGCCCGCGCCACCTCCGCCGCCGCCGTCTCCCCCTGGACCCGCACGGGGCGCAGCGTCACCCAGGCGCGGGGGTTCCGGCGGAGGATGTTGCGCAGGAGGTCCCGGATGGCCTGCCCCGTGGGCGATGTGACGATGCCGATGCGGCGCGGGAGGAGGGGAAGGGGGCGCTTGCGGGACTCGGAGAAGAGCCCCTCGGCGGCGAGTTTCCGCTTCAGCTCCTCGAGGGCGAGCGCCGCGGCCCCCGCGCCCACGGGGTCCAGGGCGTCGGCGACGAGCTGGTACTTGCCGTGGGGGGCGTAGAGGTCGATGTGGCCCGAGGCCACGACCTCCATGCCGTCCTTCACCGGGAACTTCAGGCGCCCCGCCTGCCCGCGCCACATCACGGCGCCGAGGGAGGCGCCCCGGTCCTTCAGCGAGAAGTAGACGTGGCCCGAGGCCGCGGGCCGCCAGTTGCTCACCTCGCCCCGGACCAGGACGTCCGTGAAGTGGCCCTCGACGACCTCCTTCAGGGCGAAGGTGACCTCGGAGACGGTGAGCGGGCCGGCCATGGCGTGGAGAGTACCCCGTCCCCCTCCCTCCCCCCTACCGGGCCACCTCCGTCACCCGGGTCTCCCTCACGCAGGTCACCTTCACCTCGCCGGGATAGGTGAGCTCCGACTCGATGTGGCGGGCGAGGTCGTAGGCGATCTTGCGCGCCATGCGATCCGAGACCTTGCCCGGGTTGACGATGACCCGGACCTCGCGCCCCGCCTGGATGGCGAAGGCCTGCTCCACGCCCTCGTAGCGGTGGGCGAGCTCCTCCAGCGCCTGGAGCCTCTTGACGTAGCGCTCCAGGGAGTCCCGCCGCGCGCCGGGCCTCGCCGCGCTCACGGCGTCGGCGGCGGCGGTGAGAACCGCGTAGACCGACTCCATGCGGATGTCCTCGTGGTGGGCCGCGATGGCGTTCACCACGACGGGGTCCTCGCCGCACCGCCGCGCGATGTCCCCGCCGATGGTGGCGTGGCCCCCCTCCACCTCGTGGTCCACGGCCTTGCCGATGTCGTGGAGCAGGCCGCAGCGGGTCGCGAGCTTCACGTCCAGCCCCAGTTCAGATGCCATGACGCCCGCGATGGCGCCGCACTCCGAGGAGTGCAGCAGCACGTTCTGCCCGTAGGAGGTGCGGTACTTCAGGCGCCCGAGGAGGGAGATGATCTTCGGGTGGACGCCGTGGAGGTCGGCGTCCTGGACGGCCTTGCGCCCGGCCTCCTGGACCACCTCGTCCATCTCCTCCCGGCAGACCCGCAGCGTCTCCTCGATCTTGGCCGGGTGGATGCGGCCGTCCTTCAGCAGCTTCTCCAGGGCCCGGCGGGCGGTCTCGCGGCGGACGCCGTCGAAGGCCGACACCACGATGACCCCCGGCGTGTCGTCCACGATGACGTCCACCCCGCTGGCCTTCTCGAAGGCACGGATGTTGCGTCCCTCGCGGCCGATGACGCGCCCCTTCATCTCGTCGTTGGGGAGATCGATGGAGGCCACGGTGATCTCCGCGGAGTGGTCCGCGGCCACGCGCTGGATGGCCGTGCCGATGATCTCCCGGGCCTTCTCCTCGACGTCCTCCTTCGCCCGGTCGAGCATGCGGGTGACGAGGTTGGCGTGCTCGACCTCGATGTCCTTCTCGATCTTCTGGAGCAGCATCGTCCGGGCCTCCTCCCGGGTCATCCCGGCGAGGTTGGTGAGGACCTGCTTCTGCTGCTCCACCAGGGAGTCGATCTCCTGCTCCTTGGCCTCGATGCGCTGGCGGCGGGCGGCGATGTCCTTTTCCGCCTCCTGGCTCTGGCGCATCTTCTTCTCGAGGGCCTGGTCCCGGTCCGACAGGGACTCCTCGAGCCTGCCGAGCCGGACCTCGAGGTCCCCCAGCTCGCGGCGCCGGGCGGCCTCCTCGGCGGCGGACTTCTCGCGGCGTTGAAGCGCGTCCTCCTTGGCCTTGATCTGGGCGTCCTTGAGGAGGCCCTCGGCCTCCATCTTCGCCCGGACGAGGAGGGCCTCGGCCTCGGAGGCGGCGACGGCCTCCTTCTGGCGGGCCCTGGACTTGAGGTAGAGGACGGCGATGACGACGCCGATGGCGATGCCGAGTACGGTCCCGATGGCGCCGGTGACTTCCGGCGGGATCTCCGCGACGAGGATGCTCTGGTTCAGCATGTTCCTGCCTCCCGTGGAGCCGCGACGACGGGCTCCGGACGGACCCCGTCCACGGGGAGGTGGTGCGTCCCCCGCGGACGCGGAGACCGGCGGCAGGGCAGAGCGGGGGCGGGCTAGGTGCCGGGGCCCGGCGGCAAGACGGACGGCCGGTCCGGGGAGCCCGAAGGCCCCGCGTCCCCATACGCCTGTCCGTAACTCCCTGATCTCAAGGGTGTTCCGCCGTTCCTGTGGTTGTTGCCGGCTCGACCTTATGTCCGCTTCGTTCGCTCGGGTGCGTCGGGGCGCCCTGCCGGGCAGCCTCCTGATTCCATGTCCGCACCACCCGCGGTGGTGCGGTTTGTGAAGAGATTGTGGATGGAATGGTAGCGGAGAGCGCCCGCGGGATCAAGCGTGGAGCGTTAGAGGCGGGGGGGAAAGTCGGGGACGTTCCTTACTAAGTAACTAACTCCACGGCCCCCCCCTGACCCACGGGGGTGGTCCGTGGAGTTAGTTACTTAGTAAGGAACGTCCCCGCCTCTCCCCGCCGCTCACCGAACGGTGATCACCGGGTTGCCGGAGGACCGGAAGGGGGCGGGGTCCACCTCGAGGTAGGCGGTGTGCTCGCCGTCGAGGAACCGGACCGTGCGCTTCCCGAGGTAGGTGACGGACCCGGACCGGAGGCGGATCTCCAGGGTCCGGGTGGTGGGCAGCAGGAGGAACCGGGCCTCCACCGCCTCGAAGGAGCGGCGGATCCCGCCGTCGGGTCCGCGGGACTCGATCCGGACCGACACCAGCCGGTCCCCGTCCACGGCCTTCGCCTCCGTCACCCGGTAGGTGTCCCGGCTGCCCGCCGCCGCCAGGAGGGCGTTGAGGTCTTCGAGGACCTTCCTGACCTGCCCCCCGTCGGTGACCGCCTGGGCGCCGAGGGGGAGAGGTTCCTTCGCAGGGTCCGACGGGTCGGCGGCGGCGGTTGCGGAGGGTTCGACGGGGGGCCGGGCGGCGGTGGCCGGGGGGAGGGCGGGAAGGGGGGGACCGGGCTGTTCGGCCGCCGGTGCCCCGGGGAGGGGGGCCGCCCCCCCCCCCCCCCGCGGGGGGCCGGGGGCCGGGGGTGAGGCCGCAGCCCGAA
>CAYJMF010000032.1:17956-40869 GCA_964370855.1 uncultured Planctomycetota bacterium
GGGGGGGGGGGGGGGGGGGGGGGGGGGGGGGGGGGGGGGGGGGCGGGGGGGGGGCCCCGGGGCGGGGGGGCCGGGGGGCCCGGGGGGGGGGGGGCCGCCCCCCCTCCCCCCGTCGTGGCCCGTGCGACGCGGTCCTCGGCCTCCTCGGCGGCCCTCCTCAAGGCGGCGGCCTCGGCCTTGAGGGACTCGTTCTCCCGGCGCAGGCGGCCGAGTTCCGCCTCCAGGGCCCCCCGGCGGGCCGTCGCCGCCTCCCCCTCCCGACGCAGGGCCTCGAGTTCGTCCATGCGGTCGAGAAGCTCCTTCTCCTTCCCGCGGCGCTCCGCCTCGGTGAGGGAGGACTGGCGGGAGAGGGCCTCGATGCGGTCGAGGAGGTCCTTCTCCGCCGTGCGGCGGCTCGCCTCCCAGGCCTCCCGGTCCCCGGACCCGAGGTCGGCCCTCAGCTCCTCGATGCGGCCCCGGAGGTCGTCCTCCCGGTTCACCAGGAACCACCCCGCCCCCGCCGCCGTGGCCCCCACGAGGAGGGCCGCGGCGAGGCCGTAGCGGAGCGGCCTCCGCTCCTCCTTCTCGAGCCGGTGGACGAGGGCCTCCTGGGCGGCTCGGACGCCGCGGAAGGTGTCGTTCAGCGCCTGGGTGGACTGGACGACCGCTTCCGTGCGGTCGGTCCGGTCCACGGCCCGGGCGATGCGCTCCTGGGTGTCCTGCACGGAGCGCAGGGCCTCGGCGTTCTGCTGCAGGGCGAGGGCGAGGTCGCGGAGCGGCCCCGAGGCGGCCCGCTGCTCCGCGGCGAGCCGGGCCTCGACGAGGGCACTGCGGATCTCCGCCACCACCTCCGGGGGGAGGCGGTCCGGCGCCCGGAGGGCGCCCGGCGGGGGGTCGTCCTCCGCGCCGCTCACCGGGTCCCTCCGCCGGTCCGTGCGGGGGGGGCGGGCCACGCCGGGGGGGCCGCCACGATCCCGGCCAGGAACAGCGCCAGCAGGGTCTTCCCGTCGAGGATGGCGCCGGTCCGGACGAGTTCCGCCGCCTCGGCGGGGGTCACGGGGACGGGCTCCACGAGTTCGTCCTCCTCGGGGGCGGCGCCCGCCTCCTCGAGGCCCGTGGCGAGGAAGAGGTGCATGGTCTCGTCGAAGATGCCCGGCGACGGGTACCAGGAGCCGAGGGGGGTGACGGAGGCGGCCCGGTAGCCGGTCTCCTCGACCAGCTCCCGCGCGGCGCAGTCCGCCGGCGCCTCGCCGGGCTCCAGGGTTCCCGCGGGCGTCTCCAGGAGCCACCCCCCCGCCGCGTGGCGGTAGACCCGCACCAGCACGATGCGACCGTCGGGCAGAACGGGGAGGATCACCGCCGCGCCGCCGTGGCGCACGACCTCCCTCGTGATCACCCGCCCGTCGGCGAGGCGCACCCGCTCCTCGGCGCAACGGTACTTGCGCGCCCGGTGGATGGGACGCCTGGAGAGGACCTCGAACTCCCCCATTCCCCCGGGGACGGGGCCGGGGAGGCTCATCGGCCCGGCTCCGGGGCCCCGCGGGCCTCCGCGGGCACCGCCTCGGGGAGGCTCCCGATGCGGCCGTCGGCGAGGACGGCGCGGAGGGACTCCGTGGCCACCTCCCGGGGTCCGAGCCGGGGGCCGCCGGGGAGTTCGAGGCCCGTCGCGGCGGCGAGGTCGGTGCCCGCGGGGAAGGCGATCAGGGCCCGGACGAAGGACCCCGGCGCCACCTGCAGGGAGTCCTCGGGGACATGGGCCAGGAGGAGGTCGAGCATCCGGTGGCGGGACAGGGAGGCGCGGCGGGCCGTGAAGGCCGCGGCGAGGTCCTCCGACGCCGCCGGCGAGGCCCCCTCGAGACGGAGCGCGCCCCCGTCGAGGCGCAGGAGGAAGGGGGCGGCGGCGTCCCGCGGGTTGGCCACGAGGAGGCGGGCCCAGGAACGGCCGCCCTCCCCGGGGAAGAGGGCCCCGTCGAGGATGGAGGCCTCGGCTTCGGAGGGGGCCCCGTCCTCCCGCAGGGGGAGGAGGGCTGCCTGGAGTCCGCCCCCGGGGAGCGTCGCCAGGATCCGGATGGTGCCGCGGGCCCCGCCTCCGGGGATGAAGCCCTCGGGCATCGGGGCCGGGCTCCTCCGCCCGAAGACCCGATCGTGGAGGACGGCGGCGGCGAGGAACACCGTGACGCCGAGGAGGGCGCCGACGAGAAGCCCCGTGAGGGGCCCCGGCGTCCGCCGCGCGGGGGACCCCTCGCCGGTCCGGGGAGGGCCGTCGCTCACGGGCGGTCCCGGTCCCCGGGGGAGCGGACCGTTCCCCCTACTTCCCGGGCTCCGTGTCGGCCCAGGTACGGGGGTTCTTGCCGCCGCCCTCGTTCTTGTCGTTGAACCATTTGCGGAACTCGGGGGGCTTCGTCCACGAGGTCTTCGTCACCTTCTGCATGGCCTCGACGACCTCCGTGCCCCAGATGTTCCAGCGGCGCTTGGCGGGCTGGTCGTTGGCCTCGCTCTTGGAGAACACCCCCTCGGACATCTTCAGGAGCTCCTCGAAGATGTTCCTGCGGATGGCGCCGGGGCCCTTGGCGTAGCCGGCGAGCGCGCGGGCGGCGTCGCCGATGAACTCGTCGTCCTTCTTCAGGAGCTCCGTGAGGAACTTCACGTCGTCCCCCTTGGGGCTGGCGATCCTGCCGAGGGAGGCGAGCCCCGCCCGGACGATTCCCGGCGAGGGCACCTTCGCCTCGACGGCCTTGTTGGTGACGAACTTCAGGAGCCCCACGGCCTCCTCGCCGAACTCCCCGAGGGCCTTGGCGGCGGCCTCCACGAGGGGTTCGCGCTTACCCTGGTCGCAGACCTTCTTCATGGCGCCGAGGATGTCCTTGCGGATGTCCTCCGTCGTCTCCGGGTTCACGTACCAGCCGCGCAGCTTCTCGACGCCGCCGATGGCGTCCTCGTCGGTCATCTTCTTGAGGGTGTCCTCGAAGGTCTTGAGGAACTCCTTCGCCTCGTCCTCCGTGGGGGGAGGGACCTTCTTCGGCTCCTCCTTCTTGGGCTCCTCCTTCTTGGGCTCCTCCTTCTTCGGCTCCTCCTTGCCCCCGGCGTCCTGGGCCGCCGCGGGGAGGAGGCCGCCGGAGAAGGGAAGGGCGAAGGCGAGGGCCAGGAGCGGCGCGGCGAGCGGGAGCCGGCGGTGGATCACGGTGGGACCTCCTCGGAATGCCCGGGACCGCCGGGCCGTCCGCGCCGCGGAGCCCTGCGGGGGCCGCGGACGGGGATCCCCCGGATTCTAGACCATCCCGGCGACGGCGGCAACCTTGGGAGCGGGGCGGACCTACGCCTCCGAGGCCCCCAGGGCCCCCGCCAGGGCCGCCCCCTTGGCGACGGTCTCCTCCCACTCCTCCCCCGGATCGCTGTCGGCCACGATCCCCCCGCCGACCCCGTAGTGGACGCGCCGCCCGTCCACGGCCAGGGTCCGGATGAGGATGTCGAGGTGGGCGCTCCCGTCCCATCCGAACCAGCCCGCGGATCCCGTGTAGGGGCCGCGGCGGACCGGCTCCAGCTCCTCGATGATCTCCATGGCGCGGATCTTCGGCGCCCCCGTGACGGAGCCGCCGGGGAACATCGCCCGCAGCAGGTCCCGGGGGAGGAGCCCGGGCCGGAGGTCGGCCTCCACGGTGGCCACGGTGTGGAGGACCGTCGGGTGCTCCTCCAGCTCCCGCGCCGCGACGACCCGCACCCCTCCCCAGCGGGCGATGCGGCCGAGGTCGTTGCGGTGGAGGTCCACGATCATGGCCAGCTCGGCGCCGTCCTTGGCGGAACCGAGGAGGTCCTCGCGGGCGGCGTCGTCCACCGCCGCGCGGCCCGTGCGGGGACGGGTCCCCTTGATGGGCCGGGAGACGGCGCGGCCGCCGCGGACCTCGAGGAGGAGTTCCGGGGAGGAGGAGAGGACCCACCGGCCGTTCCCGAGGGAGCAGACCGCCCCGCGGGGAGCCGGGTTGCGCCCCCGCAGGCGGAGCGCCGCCTCCACGGGGGGCACGGCGAGGGTCCCCTCGACCCGGCGGGCGAGGTTCACCTGGAAGACGTCCCCGGCGCGGATGTACTCCACGCACCGGCGGACGGCGGCGACGTGGGCGTCCCGATCGAGGTTGCTCCGGAGATCCCCCTCGAGGGCCCTCCCGAGGGGGCGCTCCGGCAGCTCCCCGCGCAGCGCCGCCTCGGCGCGCAGCGCGAGGAGGTCCGCGCGCCGGAGGAGGGCCTCCCTCTGGCCGGGGCCGCGGAAGGCGCCGACGAGCCGCGTCCCCCGCTCCTCCACGGCGACGGCGAAGGAGTGGATCCCCCCCGCCGTCTCGGGCCACCTCTCGTCCCGCGCCGCGGCGGGCAGGCGCTCGAAGCGCCGGCCGAGGTCGTAGGAGAGGACCCCCGCCCACCCCCCGCAGAAGGGGGCCGGGGGGGCCCCGTCGAGGCCGGGCGGGGTCCAGTCGAGGGGGGAGCAGGGCTCGGGATCGAAGGAGAGGTAGGTGGCCGGGTGCCCGGCGTCGTCGGGCCGGTCGAAGAGGACCAGGCCCCGCTCCCCCGCCAACAGCCGGAGCCACTCCCCGGGCGCGAGCCCCCCGGGGAGATCGACGGAGAACGGGGAGAAGGCGTCCCTGTCCCCTCCCATCAGGCCCTCGGGTGGGCCCGGTCGTAGACCTCGCGGAGGCGGCCCGCGGTGACGTGGGTGTAGATCTGCGTGGTGGCGAGGTTGCGATGGCCGAGGAGCTCCTGGACGCTGCGGAGGTCGGCGCCGGCGTCGAGGAGGTGGGTGGCGAAGGAGTGGCGGAGCTTGTGGGGGGAGATCCGCGGGTCGAGGCCCGCCTCGGCGAGGCGCTTGGCCACGACGCGCTGGATGCCCCGGGTGGAGAGCCGCCCCCCGTCGCGGTTCTCGAAGAGGGCCCCGGTCCGCCCGCTCCCCGGGACCCGGCCCCTGGCCGCGGTGTAGGCGCGGATGGCGTCCACGGCGAAGCGGCCGAGCCCCGCCAGCCGCTCCCTCCGCCCCTTGCCCATGACGCGGGCGACCCCGGCGCGGAGATCGAGGTCGGCCTCGTCGAGCGCCGCCAGTTCGCTCACGCGCACCCCGCTCGAGTAGAGGGACTCGAGGATGGCCCTGTCCCGGACCTCCCGGATCCCGTCCCCCTTCGGCGCCGAGAGGAGCCGCTCCATCTCCTCCCGGGAGAGGAACCTCGGCAGCCGCTTCTCCTTCTTCGGGGTGCGCAGGCCCGCCGCCGGGTCCGCGGGGAGGAACCCCTCCCGGCAGAGCCACTGGAACATGGAACGGGAGGCGGCGAGCTTCCGGGCCACCGTCGCGCGGGACCGGCCGGCCTCCCGCATCTCCCCGAGCCAGGCCCGGAGGTCGAGGTGGGTCACGGCGGCGGGGTCGAGGGTGCCGCGGGCCTCGAGGAAGTCGGCAAGCTGGAGGAGGTCGGTCCCGTAACCGGACAGGGAATGGCGGGAGAGGTTGCGGACCGTCCTCAGGTATCCGAGGAACAGCTCCATGGCCTCCATGAGGTCCGCCGGGCGGGATCGGGAACGCTGCACTTCCCTCCACTGTAGCCCGTCCCGAGGACGGAGGAGGAGGGATGGGGACCCGGGAGAACGTACGCGGGGGTTCGGGAGGGGTAGGATGCGATCATGAATTCGTCAGGGCTGCGCACGGCGCTCGTGATCGGGGTCCTGATGGCGGGAGGCGGGGCGCCGCGGGAGGCGGGGAAGGGCCGGGGTGCGGCCGTCGCGAGCGCCGCGGAGCGGACGCGGAGGCCCGGCGCCGTCGCCGGGGCGGGGCAAGGAGTGGCCCCCCCGCGGGAACCCGGCCCCGCCGTCGCGGGGGCCACGCCCGGGACGAGGGCCCTCTGGCATGCCGGTTCCACCCCGCCGGGCCCCACCGACGAGGGCCGCGCCCGGGCCGTGCTCGCCCGCGAGGCGCTCCGCCTCGACCTCGCCTCCGCCCCCGGGGACCTTGAGCTCGAGGCCTCCTTCCGCTCCCCCGTCGGGACCCACGTCCGCTTCCGGCAGGTGGTGGAGGGCGTCCCCGTGGAGGGGGGCGGCGCTTCGGTCCACTGGGCCCCCGACGGGAGGCTCCTCCTGGTGGCCGCCGACCTCCGCCCCGTGCCCCCCGACGCGCCCCCGCCGGCCCTCTCCCCCTCCGACGCCCGGGCGGCGGCCGCCGCCTTCGCCGTCGAGCCCGGGGAGGAGCGGGGGGCGGCCATCACGGAACCCCGCCTCTCCTGGCTCCCCGCGGGCCGCTCCGCGCGCCTCGCCTTCGCGACCACGGTCCGCACGGCGGACGAGACCCTCCTCGTCTTCGTGGACGCGGCCACGGGGGACGTCCTCCTCGCCGAGGATCTCCGGCGCGCCGCCGAGGGATCGGGGCAGGTCTTCGCGCCGAACCCCGTCTGGACCACGCGGGACTCCTCCCTTGAGGACATCGGCGACAACGACTCCCCGGTCCTCGAGGCGGCCCTGGCGACGGTCCCCCTCCCCCGCCTCGACGGCACGGGCTACCTGCGGGGAACCTGGGCCGACCTCTCGCCGACGCGGCCCCGGGCCTTCGAACCCTCCCTCCAGTTCCACTACACGCGCTCCGACCCCCGCTTCGAGCTGGTGAACGCCTACTTCCACGTGGACGCCATCCAGGAGTACGTGCACTCGGTCCTCGGCTTCCAGGGGGCGGCGGGGAGGCTCCGGGTGGACGCCCACCACGGCCAGGTGGACAACTCCTTCTACGACGTCTCCACCCGGCGCCTGTATTTCGGCGACGGGGGCGTCGACGACGCCGAGGACGGCGACATCGTCGCCCACGAGTACGGGCACGCCCTGCAGGACGCCCAGGTGCGGGGGTTCGGCCACTCCCGGGAGGCCGGGGCCATGGGGGAGGGCTTCGGCGACTACATCGCGGCCTCCCGCCGCTCCTCCGGGAACGAGACCTGGGACGCCGCCGTGGGCTCCTGGGATGCCACGGCCTTCTCCACGGCCTTCCCCCCGGCGCTCCGCCGCGTGGACGGCTCCTCCCGCTACCCGGAGGACGTCCGCGGGGAGGTCCACGCCGACGGGGAGATCTGGTCCTCCGCGCTGTGGGAGATCCGCCGGAGGATCGGTGCCGAGGAGGCGGACCGGGTGATCATCGGCTCCCACTTCCTCCTCACCCCGCGCGCGACCTTCGCCGAGGGGGCCGCCGCCGTCGTGGCCGCGAACCTCTCCCTCCGGGGAGGGGCCGGGGAGGCGGACCTGCGCGCGGCCTTCGACGGACGGGGCATCCCCGTCGGGGACGATCCCGTCGAGGAGGACGACGGCCCGGCGGCGGCGACGCCCGTGGACCGCGCCGCCTTCACGGGGATGTACGCCGCCGACGACGACTGGTTCCTCGTCCTCGCGGACCCCGGCACCGGGACCGCCTTCACGGCCGTGAGCCCGCTGCCCGGCGTCCGTCCCGTCCTCGCCCTCTTCGACGAAGGGCTCCGGGAGATCGCGGCCTCGCAGCGCTACGACGCCACCCCCTCCGTCGCCACGGGCGCCGTCGCGGTCCGGACCCCCTTCCTGCTCCGCGTCTCCCCGGGGAGCGGGGGGCCCGGGCCCTACGACCTGCACGTCGGCGGCACCTGGGCGGCCCCCGCCCCGGATCGCTTCGAGCCCAACGGGACCGCGGAGACGGCGGCTCCCCTCCCCACGGGGTCCTTCGCTCGCATCCATCTCTCCGCGGGGGACGAGGACTGGTTCGTCGTGGAGGGCACGCAGGGGGCGACGGTGGAGGTCTCGGCGACCTTCGAGGCCGGCGCCCTCGACGCCGACCTCGCGCTCTTCGCACCCGACGGGACCCTCCTCGCCGAGGCGGCGACGCCGGGGTCGCCGGAAACCCTCTCCCGGATCGTGGAGGGGGTGGACGCCCCCCGGGTCCTCCTCAGAGCCACGGCGGCCTCCGGATCGGGGACCGCCGATCTCCTCGTGTTCGTGAGGCCCGGCGCGGGGGTCCTCGGACGGCGTCCCGTGAAGGGGGTCCTCGAGCCCGCCCGGGAGATGAACTTCACCCTCCCCGTGGCCGTGGAGCCGGGGACGACGACCCGCGTGCGCGTCTCCGCGCGGAGGTTCGGCGCCGGCGGGACCGTCCCCGATGTGGAGGTCATCTCCCCCGGCGGCTTCCTCGCGGTCCCCCTCGGGGCGGGGGCCTTCCCGGGAGGGGCGACGGTGGAGTTCGAGGCCCCGGAGTCCGGCGACTGGCGGATCGGCGTGCGCTCCCGGGACGGCTCCGGCGGCGGCTTCCGGTTGAAGGCCCGGGCGCGGTAGCCCGGCCCCCGCCCGCTCCGACCTTTCAGCGCGGCAGGGACGGCATCGACGGCGCCGGGAGCGCCCGCTCCAGGAGGTCCGCCTCCGCGGCGGCCTCCCGCGACCCCCCGGGCAGGAGGTCCCTCGCCTCCCCGGGGTCGGCGTCGAGGTCGTAGAGCTCCCGCCGCACGGGGGTCCAGGGCGCGCCGGGGCCGTCGGTCCTCATGACGCGGAGGAACTTGCGCTCCACGCCCCCCTCCCTCCGCCGGGCCGACTGGAACATCCAGTGGACCGGTTCGAAGGCCTCGGGGCGGAGGGAGGGGAACATGTTCCTCACGTCGCCCAGGAAGGCGTGGTTGGGGCCGTGCTCGGCCACGAGGATCCTCCCCGCGATCTCCTTCTCCGAGAGCATCACCGCGTCGGCCCCGGTGCCCGCGGGGGCGGGAACGCCCGCCGCCGCGAGGACGAGGGGGTGGAGGTCCAGGAGGCTCACGAGGGCCCGGCTCCGCCGCCCGCCGTCGAAGCGCCCCGGCCAGCGCACGACCAGGGGGACGTGGAGGACCTCCTCGTGGATGTTGAGCCGGTGGCCCGCGAGCCCCCGCTCGCCGAGGGCCTCCCCGTGGTCCCCGGCCACGAGGACCAGGGCGTCGGCGCCGATCCCCTTCTCCCGGAGCCACGCGAGGAGGGCGCCGGTCTCCCCGTCCATGGCGCGGACGTCGGCGTCGTAGAGCGCCCGCAGCCCCGCGATCTCGCCTGCACGGAGGGGCAGGGCGCCGAAGGAGAGGGTGAGGTCCACCTCGGGGCTGAGGCCGCGGGCCGCCTCGAGGTCGGCGTCGGCGAGGCCCGCCGGGCGCACCGCCTCCACGGCCTCCGCCGGGGGGGCGTGGGGCATGTGGGGATCCAGGAAGTTGACGAAGAGGAAGAGGGGCCTGCGGCCCGGCGCGAGGAGGGGGGCGGCGGCGGCGCGCACCGCCTCCGCCGTGGCCGCCGCGGGGGTCTTCGCGCCCCTCCCCTTCCATGCGTCGACGAAGACGGAGAACCCGCGATCGAGGCCCGTGGTGGATCCCACGTGGGGGTTGGCGGAGATGCCCGCCGTCGCATACCCCCGGGCCGACAGGGTCTCGGCCAGCATGGGGACGTCCCGGTAGACCCTGTCGCCGCGGCCGATGCGCAGGCCGTGGCGCGAGGGGACGAGCCCCGTGAACATCGACCCGTGGGAGGGGGCGGTCCAGGGGGCGGGGGCGGTGCACCGATCGAAGGTCACGGCCTCCTTCGCGAAGGTCTCGAGCCAGGGGGTCGTGGGCCGGGGGTGCCCGTGGAGGGAGAGGCGGTCGGCGCGGCAGGTGTCCCACACGATGAAGACGATGTCGGGGAGGGGACCCTCCGCCGGGGGCTTCCGCCGGAGGACTCCGACGCCGAGGATCGCGCCCCCCGCCGCGACGAGGACGAGGAGTGGGAGCAGCCACCGCCGGGCGGAGGTCCGCGCCACGCCCTACCGCCCCCGGTCCGCGGCATGGAGGAGGTCCATCCTGCGCGAGCGCACGGAGCCGGGGGCCGGAGGTTCCCGGCGGCGCGGGCAGGGGGACGACGGGTGGTCCATGGGCTCCTTTGGCCCCCAGTGTCGCGGAGGAGGGGCCGCGGCGCCAGCGGAAGACGGGGCGGCGGGGAGGGTGACGATGTCGAGGTAGTGTTCCACCCCATTTCGCGTCCCGGGGATTCCGCCTACCCTTCACCCGGCAGGACGGCTACGAGGACGGATCCGTCTCCGGATCCGTCGCCGCCGCACCGCCGGCCGACGCCGTCGCGGCCTCACGCCCCCGTGGCGCGGGGCGCGAGCGGCGGGGCAGGGACTCGAATGCGAGGAGGACTCCCGATGGCGAAGAAGACCAGGGGCACCAGGATGGCGGCCGCCGTGAAGCGCGCTGCCAAGACCAAGGGCGGCAAGGGTCCCGTCAAGGACCGCCCCGCGGGCAAGAAGATCATGAAGTCCTAGGGACGTCCCCGTCGAAGGGACGTCTCCGTCGAAACAGGGGAAGGCCGCCCCGCGGCGGCCTTCCCGTCCCGCCACCGATCCGCCGCCGCGAGGTCGTCGGGAACCTGGTGAGAAGCCCCCCCGGCGATTGGGCTATCACCGAGGGGGCGAGGCGGCCGGAGGAACGAAGTCGATCCTCCGGCGGGGGTTGTCGGGCGATTGCATCGGAGGGCGATCACAGGAAGGAAGACTCGCAACGCGCCCGGCGCACCCTTCTCCGTCCGACGATCGGCCCGCCGGCGCGCGGCCCCGGCGGCTCCCCTCCGAACGTCGGCCAAGTTTCGAGAGATCTCCTCGTGCAGCCGGTCCCTGTTCCCGCCGGCATCCCCGCCGGGGTCGGCTGCACGGTCGGCCGGTACGCTAGCCGGGGGGGAACGGGCGGGCAATGGGGTGAAACCCTACCTCCCCCGGGAAGCGCGGCAGCCTCCCCCCTTGCGCCCTTGGCGGGCTCCCCTAGGATGGGCCTGCCCCGGCAGGGGAAGCGGGGCGGGGGGAACGGACCATGTTCGACCGGCGGTTGCCTGCGCTCCTGCTCCTGCTCTGCGGCCTCGCCGTCCCGCCTCCCGCCGCCGCGGCGGGACCGGAGGAGGCCCCCGGCCTCCGGATCCGGGAATCCCTCACGCAGGAACTCTCCTTCTCCCGCCGCGGACCCGGGCCCGGCCTCGATCTGCGGGAATCCCGCCGCCTCCTGGCCGAGGCGTCGCTCCCTCTCGACGGCGTCCCCGCGCTCGACGCCGATTCCCTCCTCGGCCTGCGCGTCGGGGAGTGGACCTTCGAGGGCCGCCTCGGCGACGATCCGCGGTGGAGGCCGGGGAGGGAACGCGCCCGCCTCCGCGTCCGCGTCGAGGGGCCCGACGGGCCGGAGGAGGTGAAGCTCGCCGCCCGCTGGCGGGACGGGACCCTCGCGCTCCGCGCCTCCGTGCGGGGCGCCGCCCCCCTCGCGGCGCGGCTCCGCTCCGACCCCGCCGGCGCCGTCGAGGCCCCTGTGGACGCCGCGGTCCGCCTCGGCGCCGAGGGCTGGCGGCTCGGCGGCTCCGCGCCGGGGACCCTCTCCCGCACCGACGCCACGGTGCTCGGGGAGCCCCTCGGCCTCGCCCGCATCACGCTGGAGGGGACGGTCCCCGTCCTCGACGAGACCGAGGACGCCGATGTCCCGTCGGTGGCCATCGCCACGCCCGAGGAGGACTCCCTCCTCCCCATCGGGACGCTCTCCGTGTCGGGCACCCTCGGGGATCACCGCACCCTCGTCTCCGTCACCTGGTCCCTCAACAACGGCGAGCAGGTGGCGATCCCCTTCGCCGCGGACCTTGCGACCGGATTCCTCACGGACCTCGCCGCCACCTTCGACTTCGCCGTCGAACCGGTGCCGGGCCGCAACACCGTCTTCGTGACGGCCCGTGACGCCGCGGGCAACGAGGGCGTCTCCTCCGTGGACTTTGCCGTGGTGGTGCCGCGGGAGGTCCCCATGGCCGCGGGCGCCCACTTCGCCCTCGCCACGGACGCCTCCGGCGGGGTCCGGCACTGGGGGAACGGGAGCGTCTACGGCTTCCCCATCCTCACGGCGCCGACCACCCTCCCGGGCCTCGAGGGGGCCGTCGCCCTGGCGGGCGGGTACCAGCACGGCCTAGCGCTCCTCCCCGACGGCACGGTCCGCTCCTGGGGCGCGAACTGGTACGGGCAACTGGGGTACTCCCTGGAGAGTCCCGCCATCTACGGCACCGTCCCCGCGGAGGTGCCGGGGCTCGAGGGGATCGTCGCCATCGCCGCCGCGGGCTACGACTCGATGGCGCTCCGGGCCGACGGGGCGGTCTTCGTCTGGGGCTCCAACGAGGTCGGGCAGAAGGGGAACGGAACCCAGGGCGGATCGGGGATGACGCCGTCGGTGGTGCCGGGGCTTCCCCCCTGCCGCGCCATCGCCGCCTGCAACGGGGCGCGCACCGAGTGGAGTTCACTCTTCGCCGTGGCCGAGAACGGGGACGTCTGGGGCTGGGGGGACGACGGAAACGGGGAGCTCTGCCGGGGGAACGTGTCCCCCCGGCTCTCCCTCGTCCCCGTGAAGAACCCCTACGTCTCCGGCGTCGCCTCCCTTTCCTGCGGGTACGGGTTCGTCGTCGCGGTGCGGGAGGACGGCACCGTGGCCGGCTGGGGTCGGGCCGGGCAGGGGCAGATCCCCGGGGGCGGGTACCCGGGCAGCCACACGGGGATCGTCCAGGTGCCCGGCGCCGAGGGCATCGTCCAGGCGGCCTGCGGGTGGGAATCCACGCTCCTGCTCCGTGTGGACGGCGTGGTGCTCGCCTGCGGGGGGAACAGGTACGGGCAGCTCGGGAACGGGACGACGGTGGATGCCGATCGCTCGCTGCCCCCGCCCCTGCCGGCGCCGGTGCCCGGCCTCACCGGGGTGGCCCGCATCGCGTCGGCCTTCTACACCGGCTACGCCGTCGGCGGGGACGGGTCGCTGCGGTGCTGGGGGCTCAACTCCACGGGCCAGGTCGGCGACGGCACGCAGGAGAACCGGCTCGAACCGGTGCTGGTGCTGCTGGACTAGTAGCGGGTTCCCGGTCAGGCCGCGCCGGAGCCCGCCCTGTCCTCCTCGACCTCCATGACGAGGCACCCGACGAGCCGGGGGACGGAACGGCGCAGGGCGTCGGCGTCCGGCGCCCAGTGGACGAGGGTGCTCCGGGCACGGCGTCCCTTCCGCCACATGATCATGATGCCGTAGGGCGTCCCCCGGACGCCGCCGTC
This sequence comes from uncultured Planctomycetota bacterium, assembly GCA_964370855.1. Lineage (GTDB taxonomy): Bacteria > Planctomycetota > JAJSAM01 > JAJSAM01 > JAKLKS01 > JAKLKS01. The sequence goes on from CAYJMF010000032.1 coordinate 30,984, forward strand.
GTAGCGCGCCTCGATCTCGACGGTCTCCCCCGGGAGGAAGACGCCGACGAGTTTCAGGGCCTCGTCGGCGATGGCGTTCAGGACCCTCTCCTCCGACGGGCCACCGGGGGCGGTGCACTCGGGGAGTTCGACCTTGAGGAGGTCCCGGATTCCCCGACGGATCGTCTCCGGCTCCATCCCGAGGGCGCGCAGGATGTCGGCGGCGGGCCCCCCGGTCGCATGGACGAGGCCGAGGAGGAGGTGCTCCGTCCCGATGTAGGTGTGGCCGAGGGCCTCGGCCTCGAGGCGGGCGTTCTCCAGGGCGGCCTCCGCCGGCGCGTCCAGGGGGCGGGGGCCGTCGGTCCACGTCTCCCCGGTCGTCAACAGGGGAACGAGCTCCTCCCTCACCTCCGCGGCCCCGAGCCCGAGGCGCTCCAGGACGCCGACGCCGGCCCCGCTCCCCTCCTTGAGGAGCGCGAGGAGGAGGTGGGCGGTGGAGACGGCCCCGTTCCCGACGGAGCGGGCCTCGATTTCGGCCAGCGCGAGGACCCGGCGCAGCCGCGGGGTCCGGCGGGTCTCGGGGGGCGGGAGGGGATCGGCGGGGTCGGGGTCCACCGTCGCCGGCGGCTCCTCCTCCTCCGAAGCGGGAAGGGGCTTCTCCCCCGCCTCGAGGGCACGGGCCTCGTACTCGAGCCTCATCGTGTCCACCCCGAGGTCCCGGAGGACGTCCGCCCCCGGGCCATCGCTCTCCCGGAGCAGTCCGCAGAGGAGGTGGCCCGTCCCGATCCAGGAGTGCCCGAGGTCCACGGACGCCTCGAGGGCGTACTCCAGAATCCGCTTCATGCGCGGCGTGAAGGGGAGCCGCGTGCCGAAAACGGTGGACTTCCCCCGCTCCACCTTCGCCTCCACGGCGGCGAGTACGCGCGCGTGGTCGATGCCCTGCGCGGCGAGGGCGCGGGAGGAGATGGAGGAGGTCCCCTGGGCGAGGGCGAGGAGGAAGTGCTCCGTCCCGATGTAGTCGTGGGCCATCCGCAGGGAGGCGGTCCTCGCCCGCGTCATCGCGAGGCGCGCCTCCTCCGTGAACCGGTCGAACATGCGGTCCCACTGTACCCGACGCGGGGGAGGGGTAGATGAACAGACCTTTTCCGCCGAGGGTCCATCCACTGCTGAGCGGTGCCGCCCGGCTTCCTCGTGTTCCGCATCACTCCTGGAAGGCAGCCCCACCACCAGTCCGGCCGTTGACATGCCGATAGGACAGGAGGTGCCTGGGAGCGGGCCCCTTGCCAACTGCAGGCTCAGGGAGATGCCATGGACCCGAGGTACGAAGGGAAGATGCTGCGGGAGACCCTCCAGCTGCTGCCGCGGCACTGGGACGGGCCGGAGAAGGTCATCGAGATGAGGGACGGCGGGTGCCCGAACTGGCGGCAGACCGAGTGGTTCGGCTTCTACTTCGAGTGGAAGGGCAAGGAGTCCCTGATCCGCACTCATGGTGGTGGGGATGGACCGAGGTACGGGAGAAGCGCCATCGATTACCGGCGTGAGTACCCCTGGGATCTGAAAGCCCACTGCATCGGAACACGCAGCGGCTTCACCAGCCTGAACGACCTCGAAGCGGTTGATCGTGCCATCGCCGAGTTCGGGGGCGTCGGGTTCCTGGTCGCGACCGGGATTCCCGCCCGCGATGAGGATCGGTCATTCCGCGAATGGCATGTGAGGGTCTCGGGTGGGGAGTCGGCCTACTCGAAGCGGAACAGGGCCGAGGGTGCCCCCTCACGGATGCGGAAGCGCGCGTTTGAGCTCCAGGACGTGGACGGGTTCTTCCTGGAGGGGCAGGCCGAGGTTGCCCGCGCCCTGGGAGAGGGGTGGCTCACGAATCGCAACCAGGTGGGGATGAAGAACTCCAACAAGGCGATCCGGAGGGCGAAGTACGGGGCGGTCGTGGAGAGGATTCCGTCCTGGGCCAGGGTCTGATCGATCCTGGAGAGGGACCTCGATTTCAGGACGCGAACTCGAATCCCAGCTGCCTGGCCCGTGAACGCTTCGGAGGCGCCTTCACATCCACGAGCGCTCTCCACGCGTGCTGCACCGCACCGACGTTGACCGCGTTCCCCAGCTGCTTGTAGGCCGCCTTCTCGTCCTCGTCGAGCCGGAACGTGTCAGGGAAGCCCTGGAGGCGGGCCGCTTCCCGCGGCGTGATGCGCCGGCGGCGGCTCCCGATGATGGAGGTCTGGGTGATGGCGACGAGGGCCGGGAGGTAGGTCGGCCCCTTCACGCGGATCCCGCTGGGCCGGAGATGGAAGACGAGGCTCCAGAGATCCCTCTCGAACCCCCTGGCCTGCCACTCGAACTTCCGTCGGCTGGGGGGGAACTCGTGGACAGGGTGCCGCTCGAGCCATGCATCGAGGACCTTGCGGTTCCTCACGTAGAAGGCGCTGTTCTTCGAGAGGAAGTCCGCCTTCCAGCCGGGGGTGTCCTTCGTGATCCGGGCCTTCGATTTGAAGGCGTCCACCCAGATGGGGAATCCGGGCAGAGGGTCCTCCGGGACGGACCGGACGAAGTCGTTCCAGGCCTCGATCCATGAGATCTCCTCCGGCCGGAGGGAGTACCTGGCCAGGTCGGGGATTTCGGAGTCCGGCTGCAGCCAGTCCTGGATCCGCCACCTCTCCTTGTCCCACCCGTCCACGGGCAGGTTGCGGAGCCGGGGCGGTTCGTCCAGGTCCTCGTGGTCCTTCGCCTCCCCGACGTAGGTCCCCAGGATGAAGACCCTCTCACGGACCTGCGGGCGGCCCCCCTTCTCGGGCGGCAGGAGGTGGGGGCTGAAGACGGCAGGCTCGTAGGCCACCCGGTAGCCGAGGGCCCACAGGTTCCGGATGATGGTGTCCCAGGTCTCCTTCTGGCGGGGCCCGGCGAGATTGCGGACGTTCTCCAGGATGAAGTGCTTCGGACGCCGTGCCTCGAGGATGCGTAGGATGTTGAAGAAGAGGGTTCCCCTCGTCTCGTTCATCCCCAGCTGGAATCCGGACTTGGAGAAGGGCTGGCAGGGGAAACCGCCGCAGAGGATGTCGTGCTCGGGGACCAGGACCTGCTTCCCCTCGGTGAGCGGCCGGATGTCGCCCTCCGGGCGCATGCCGAAGTTGCGCTCGTAGACATCCTGGCAGTCGGGATCGATCTCGCAGGCGAGGACGCACTCGCCCCCGAGGCCTTCAAGGGCGACATGGAAGCCTCCGATGCCGGCGAACAGATCGATGAACTTGAAGCCCACGGGACCTCCTATCGGTCCCTGTCGTTATACCGCTCCCGGCGGACACCTTCCGGGGGGTGTCGGTACTACTTCTCCCCATCCTCCCGGCGGGGGATGCCGTCCGGGGGCCAGAGGGTGTAGCTGAAGCCGCGGGCGGAGAGCGGGCCCATGCAGTACGTGAAGGCATAGGAGAACATGTCCTCCCGCACGAGGAACCCCGCCACCGCCTCGGTCTCGTAGGTGGGAGCGGTCTCGAAGCTGCCGTGGAGGGCGGCGAAGGCCGTCGGGAGGTCCAGGACAGGCCTGCCGAGCCAGCCGGCCACCTTCTCCAGGTACTCCTCGGCAATCGAGTCGAGCGAGCCCCCGTTCTTCTTCAGGCGGCGGCTGAAGTTCCCGTCGTTGGTGTGGCAGCCGAACTTCTTCCTGAACAGGTCCCCGAGCCTGTCGTAGGCCGCCTGGGCCGTCTCCGGGGTCAGGGACAGGGCGCGGTCGGCGAGGGCAGCCGTCGTGGGCCCCCCGAAGCCGCGAAGCCACCCCCACCAGTCGGCGGCGTTCTCCACGTACCTCTCCGCCGTGGACCGGGCCGCATCGTCGGCCCTGAGGATCAGGTCCAGGGGGTCGACGCCCCTCGCCACCGCCGCCGGCGGGGGGAGGGGGACCTTGTGGCCCAGGGCCTCGAGGCAGGCGATGATGAAGTGGACCGATCCGAAGGGGTACTTCCAGGCGTAGGACCGGGGGTCCTTCCCGTCGCGGGAGGCGTAGCGGATGCGATGCAGGTTCGGGTTCAGCTTGGTCGGGATGGCGGCAAGCCGGACAGCGTGGGCGGCGTCCTGGGCGACGATGTGCTGGTCGATGCACCGGATGGAGGGGCGGGCCACGAAGATGTCGAGGAAGACCGCCTTGGCCGGATCGGCCTTGCCGTCGGCAGCGATCCAGACGGTGTCCTTGCTGTCGCAGAGGCCGACGACTATCCAGCCGAGGACCTCCTGCAGGATCAAGGCGGTCAGGATCCCGTCGATGTCGGTGTTGATGATGCAGTCCTGGCCGGGCTTCAGGAGGTCCCTTGCGCGATGGAGCATCCCCTCGAGGTCTCCATCGTCTGCGCTCATCGGGCTTTCTGGCATGGTCCGCTGGAGTATCGCCGAAGGTACGGCGGCGTGGCTGGACATAGCCCGGTGAGGCGCCCATGACCGCGAAGAAGAGGCGGCACCGGCCATGCCGAGACACCGCGCAACCCCAGTGGACCCGACCTCCTCTAGAGTACGTTGAATTCATCCGCGATGCGTTCCAGGAGTCTCATGGCCTTGGCGTTGTCCTTGTCGAACTCGAGGACCTTCTGAGCCACGTCCTTGGCCCGGAGCGCATACAAGTTCGAGGACTCCTTGTCGCCCTCCGACGAGGCGTCCTTCGCGAGGCCGATCAGTGTCTCTGACCAGCGAAGCAAGACGTAGACGTTCCTAGGCTCTTTCTCACTCGCGAGAGAAAATTCTTTGCTCGCCTCCTCCCTCCGCCCCAGTCCCAGCAGGAATAGCGCTCGGAAGAGATGGATCTGTGCTCGGCGGGATCGGTCCCTGGCAAGCGATGGATCGAGGCGGGCGAGAGCCCTTTCTGCGACGTCCTTGTCACCGCGGCTGGCCTCCATGAATGCAAGCGCCCTCGCCACTTCGGGGTTCCCAACATCGTCCTCCACGGCCAGACCAAGCCAGCGCTCGGCTTCCTCGTGATCCCCAGAGTAGAGGTAGGCTAACGCCAGTTGCGTACGTATGGCCACGAGCACGCTCCGCCTAGGATGCCATCGCCCGGTCTCCACCTCGTCGCCAGCATGAAGCACTTCAATGGCCTCGGGGAGGTCCCCCTGCCGGATGAGAGTACGCCCAAGGTAGAAGTGCGACCACGCATCGTAGCGAGAGATCTCGACGCCCCGCCTGAAGGCTTCAATCGCCTTGTCCGGCCTCTCCCGTTTTAGCCAAATCTTCCCCTCAAGGTTGGCGATGAAGGGACTGTCGGCGCCAGCCGCCTTGGCGATCTTCACACAGTCCTCAGCCACCTCGATGCGATGCGCGTGCATCGCAAGGCGACCCACCTCTGTGACAACCCAGGATCTCTCAGGCTGCATCACAAGAGTCTCGCGGGCCAGCGTCAACGCTCCGTCACAGTCTCCAATATGGGCGAACACGAGGGCTCCAAGCTCCAGAGTCTCCGCGCTCTTCCGGTCTTTTATGAGGCGCTCCACATATGGCTTGGCCCGTTCATAATCTTGGTCTGCGACCATTCGCCTAACCGCGCCCAGCAGCCCGTCTACGGCACCGCCGATGTCGGGAGCCAACGCGGGGACGTTGCCCTGGAAGGCGTGGAAGCGCGCCTCAACTCCCCATGCGAGCTCCCGTGAAGTTGCGCCGCTCAGGAACAACTCCGTGAAGGCAGTTGCTGCGGCGCGGTGGAACGCCTCCTGTTCAGGGCCGGTCGGGACAGAGAACTCCTCTGAGCCTGCGACGACTGGCGATACAACGATATGGTCCTGCTCGGCGCGCTCGACGAGCCCGAGCCGCAGGAGGTCGCCCACCACCGGCCCGACGTCGAGCGGAGTCACTCCTACAAGTACGCTGATGGGAATCGGCCGACGCGCTAACGACAGAAGGCCGAGGATCCTCGACTCTCCGTCGGTCAGCGCATATCCCCGAACCAGTCGCTTCACGATTTCTGAGTGAACGCCGCGCCGCTTGGAGAGGTCCTCCAGGACCTCCTTCAGCCCGCGCTTTGCGATCTGCTCAGTCGCCAGGACGATCGCCCCTGGATGCCCACCAAGCGCCCGTGCTGCCTGCTGGCGCTGGTCGCGAGGGTAATGGTCAGGAACTAGTCCCGCTCGGCGGAGCTGCTGATCCAAGAACACTAGCGCGTTATCGGTTTCCATCCCGGCGATGTGAAGGTGCTCGCAGAGGTTCGGGTCAGATGCTTGGACATCGACTTCGGTCGCGGACTCCAGTAGCACCTTCGCTCCGCGTTTCCGAGCGCGCTCCACCATTGCCCTGAGCAGAGCCGGGAAGGCTGGATCTCTCCACTCCCGCCGCGCGGTCATGTTTTGGGCGCTCTGGAGAATCAGGAGTGCACCTTCACGCAGCCTCTCCTCGAACAGGGCCCCGAACCGCCCGACTATTTCCTTCAGGTGCCTTGCCCTGGGATGCCCAAGCGCGCTAAGTACCGACATACAGAGGAATTCGGGGGTCACATCGTCGGGTAGGACCACGGACGGGACATCCACATAGCCGGCCTGGCCAAAGGCAGCGTCTATCACGACGCTCTTGCCCGATGAGGGCAGTCCAGAGACACAGGCGAGCACCCTTCGCGGGTTTCCAAGGAATGTACGTAAACTGGCGATTTCATCGCCCCTGTTGACCGGCACCCAGTTGGCGACACCCCTGCGCTGGGCCACCTGATCCGACTCCACCGCGGGCGCCGCCTTCTGATAGGCCGAGTAGGCTGCAGCAACGCGCCCTAGTACCTCAGCAGGCGCCCCCGACTTGAGTACTTGGAGGAGGGCCTCTGCGGCAGCCTCAGCCAATTCGCGTTCCTTTCCTCGAATGTCGGATAGCGCGGGCACGCAGCAGTCGTTCGCGAGAAGCGACCAGTAACGCGGATCCGCAGTCCCCTCTCGAATGAGCCTTGCCAGGAATGGGAGCTTCAGTCGCGGAAGGGCTATCCCAACCTTGGCCATGACCTCGCCGACGAGCCTCTCTTGTACAACCGGGTCGTTGCTCTCTTGGATCTTCGGGAGAGCCGACAAGGCCTCAAAGTCCTCTCGTCCTGAATCCTCATAACAGACGCTAGGAAGGCCGATGAGCGTCACTGGGTTTGTCGGATTGGTGACGCCAACCTGGGGAGCGAGGTTTGCGAGATCGATGTCGGCCACGATGATCCCGTCCCCCACAGGCATTCGACCGTTGATGTCGTCACCCCACCACCATGGCATGACTCGCCGGTCAATGGGAAGATGGAGTCCAGAACCTCCGAACCTGCCATCGTTCGCCAAGAGAACGGGCTTGCGGTTGCCGACCATGGTGCCGATGACCGGGTCGAATACCGTGGCGTCTTCCGTGAGCGCGCAAATCACGACAAGGTCGAACCGGGAAGGGAGGCCGGGAAGCTGAAGTGCCTCGGAACAGACCAATGGCACAACATCAATGTTGGCGCCACCAACCGTGATCCGAATTGCTGAGTGCTGCACTGCAGCACTCGCTGGTCGAGAGACTTCAGTCTGCTCGAAGATTGAAGGCGCTGCCTTGAGCCTGAACTCGACGCCGTCAGGCGTGACAATTGGGAGAAGAGCGGTCCCCCCCGGCTCCCTTTGCCAACGACGAAGAGTCTTCTCCGACACACTCAGCCGTGTGTACAACCTTCGTGCGGATCGACCCAGCGACAAACTGTGTGTGCCGGCGACCACACAGACTCCCTTCGATGCCGAGAAGGTGAATACGTCTTCCAGGACCTCAAGGGGAACAGACGCCTCCGGAAACACAACAAGCCCTGGGACGGGATCCAGCGACCCAAGGAAGCGGAGGATGGCGTTGATCCTCGCTCGCTGCCATGTGACGTAGTCAGCACGGCAACGATCGCGAAGGGACGCAAGTCGTTCAATTGACCTCGAGAGCGATGACAGGGACTGCTCATTCGGCAGATAGGGCAGCGGCTCGCAGAGCAGGTTGTGGTCCGCGACCGTTACTGCCGGGTGCGACTCAATCTGGCAGATCGCGACCCTAATCATAATTGCCCTCGCTATGGACTTCCTCCCAGTATGGGAGTATCGATGCTACTCGGCGCAAGTCACTCGACGCCCCTTCATCTCGGGCGCCCGGCATCTCGCTACTGTAGAAGGCACGCCTGCCTGCCAGGTCGGTCACCGCCTGCGCGGGGTGATGCCAGGCGCCCGCGTCGAGGCCGACGACGGTTCCGTTCTCTTGGGGAAGGTGGGGCAAATCGAGGGCGCCAGAGGTGACCACCCCCGCTTGCGATCCCCTCTGCGATCCCCGGACGGGCGGCTTCTTCCCCATTGGCCTGTTCAGACCCGCTTCCACTTCTTGGGATGCAGGACGGCCGCATCGAGTGCGCTGACACCGCGGAAGTAGTCCGCCAGCGCGCACACGGCCTGCTTGAACTCCCCCTCGTCCAAGTCCGTCTTCATGTCGTTCACCACCGCTGGGCAGACCACCACATCCGACTCGACTCGCGGGACCCGATGGTCGAAGGTCAGGTACATGGGGTCGTGATGACCGTTCGTCTTCAGATGCAACCCCGTATTGTGGCATCGGACCCCCTCGCCTGTCCAGGCCGCCTTGAGGGCGCACCGGCGCGCATCCACGTCGGCCTTGCCCCTAGTGTCGAGCCGGGACACGATTTTCGAACACCGGCGGCAGGATTTTGCCCACGAGCGCATGGCGGACCCGCAGATCGGGCACGGCTTGCCGTTCTTCACTCAGGTCCCCTTATCTCGGTCACCGCCGGCGCCGCCTTCGAGGCTTAGAGGGTTCGCGAAGTCTGAAGATACCGCCAACCTCCTGCTCTATCGCCCGGTGGAGCTCGCACAACTCGCACTTCCTGGTCCACTTCCGTGTCTCCGCCTTCGACTTGTTCTTCAGAGGCTGGAACCGATGGATCGCAAGGCACTCCAGGGCAGGCAGGAACCGGCGGCCACGGCTCGCGTAGATATCGAGACGTGTCACCGGCTGAAACCACGCCTTCTCGAAGTGAGAGGAGATTCGCCTCCCCGATCGTCCCGTCTTCCCCACGTACATGCACTGGCCATGACGCCAGAAGACGTAGATGTAGCCGCCGGGCCCGAGGTTGTCGTCGAACCAGCGATTGAACGACTTGCGCTTCGCGTCGGGCCCTCGCCCCTTCCCCTTCTTGGCGTGCCAACTCCACTTGATGTCCACGCAGTCCTCGAACTCCTCTCTCGCCAAGGCGCGTGCAAGGGCGTCGGAGGCGAGGCGCTGCATCTTGTCGATGGCCTTCCTCACCACGGCTCTACTCAGGCGTGGCGGCATGCCCGGCTTTGGCCCCTCGATGGCAATCCTGAGCCAGTGGGTCCGCTTGGCGAACAGCTTGTCGAGTTCTCGGCGGAACTGGGCGGCGTAGGACATGGCTCCCCTTGGTACGGGCCGCCCTCGGGCCGTGGGCGCGACGGGGGAGGGTGTCTCTCCCACTGGCTGTTCTCTATCCCTAGTCGCCCACCCGGGCGTCCCGGTGAGAGTCTATCGTCGGCTGCGGCCAGACCGCTAAGGCATTCTTCAGCACGGGCGCAGGGGCCGTGACCGGCCGGAGGGCGGCCTCTCCGAGGAGGGCGATGGCGCCCCGGCCAGCGCCCTGCGGCGCGTGGCAGGCATAGCGCATCGTCACGGCCACCGTCTTCAGGAGTCTTCGCTTCGGGCCCCCTCGCCTTGTCCTCCATGGCGTGCATGCCGAGGCCGCCAGCCGCGGTGCCGACCCGCATGCCGAACTTCCTGAGGGATGCCGTCTTCACGGCACGGGAGACTACGGAAAGGGAGGCCCTTGGCGATTACAGAATTGGGACTCCCAGCCGGAACCTGCCCGGTTCACCGCCACCAGAGGGCACACCGCCCTCCGTGCCAACATGCGTGAGACAACTCACTCCTCGGAGTTTTGTGTAGAGGG